>JADCIX010000028.1 GCA_020247545.1 Rhodocyclaceae bacterium
CAGCTGGCCGCAGACAAAATCCACCTCCAAATGCCGCCTCCAAGACCCCAAATTTCCATTTCAATGGCTGATTGCGCCCCGCTTCAGGAAAGTATCGGGACGACGGTGAAATATGCGGGTTAGACTACTACGTTTAAACTCATGGTCTGATTACCAAAACATGACGATGCGTATGAGCCCTGCTCTCGTTCTTGCAGTTACCTTATTGGTTTGTTTTCAGCTCGGCACGGCCCACGCGGCAAACCCTAACCTTGCGCGGCGCGGAGGGATCGATCTTGATGGTAACGGCCGGGGCGCAATTGTCGTTCGATCACTTTTTGGTCAGACGCAAGCGGGAAAACTATCCAGCAATAACGTTTTTCAGTTCTCATCCTTGCCAGATCCGGGAATCAATTTCCGCCTTGTCGGCATTGGTGACTTCGACGGCAACGGGCGCTCGGATCTTGCGTTCCAAAACCTGAACCAATTTGAGTTTGGGGAGGTGACAACGTGGCTGGATTACAACCCCGCCAGGTCTCGACTGCTGCGAAACGTCAAAAAGGTATGGGACGTTCAGTCAGTAGGCGATCTCGATGGCGATGGGCTGGGCGATCTCGTCTGGCGATATGTTGTAACCGAATCGCCGGATACAGGCGTATCCTATATTTGGTTTGGAAATGGCGCGACCTCCACAACGGGAACAAACGTCGCGCAGGTGAGGAAGCGTGGCGGGGCACCGCTGACATGGACACTGCTTGGCGCGGCCGATATTAACGGCGATGGTGCCGCTGACATGGTCTATATCAGCCCAGACGGTGCCATACGTGTGCTGGTGGCAACGTCTGGAAGAACTTGCGCCAATTTCAGTGCCGGAAGTATCCCGGCCGGATTTACACCATTGAAGTTTGCGGACTATCTCGGCGCGAGCCGGGGTGAGATATTGCTATGGAACGCAACGACCGGCCAAGCGCGCTTACTGGCACTCAATGCAACCGGCCTTGCACTGCCAACATATACCGGCGCTCCTGATGATCAAAACGCGTCGTGCACTGGTACCACCCAAGCAATAACAACATCGTCGATAGAATTGCCGACTGCACCGCGCGGAGCACGTTTTTACGCATCGAGTGACTACGATGGTGATGGGCGTTACGACATTGTTTGGCTAAATCTCGATGGAACCCTCACGTTGTGGCTGGCGACGACTTCTCCCGCCATACCAACAGTGGTGCCCAACGCTGGCGTGGCCCCGTCTGGTTTCTATGCGGCCTTCGAGAATGGTGGTGTCACTGCGGCAAGCGCGTCATTCAGGGAGCTGCCAGGACGCGATGTTAAGCGCTGGCTGGTCGATGACGTTACCTCAAAGCTTGCGTTTGCCGGCAGTTGGAAATCGTTTGAGGCGGCTTCGGGACTCAATGTTGGGATCGTCGGCCCGTTCTGGAACGTGGTCAGGCTGGGCAATACGCAACGTGAAGGTGTTGCCCTCGGCGGATGGATGTTCAACGGTTCATTCCAATCGTCCAATCCAGAGGTGACACCTGTCCCGGCCGCAGTCTTTGAACAACAAAGCGACGGCACGTTGCTTGATGCCAGCAGCCGTCTACTTGGGAACACATCAACCAATGGTGCTGGTTCTGTGCTTGTCGCTGATTTCAACGGCGATGGCAAGGACGATTTGGTTTATCCAGCGCACAACGAGAGTCCGTTTTTGTGGAAAGCAAGTACCGCGTGGATGTCTAGAGCCGACGGTAGTCTGCAAAAAATCACGCTTCCGGACGCAGTGATGAACCACGACGCGAAGGTGGTGACGCTGGATGGGCGGAGAAAGATCCTGTCTAAGTCCTTTGGCGGAAGTGGGAACAATGGGAATGGGCCAGGGTTTGTCGCCATCTATGACTGGAATGGCAGCAACTTTACAATCGACCTAAGTCTGCGAGATTTTGCCGGAGGGATGTCCGTTCTGGCTGGGCCATTTACTGGCAATAGCGACAACTGGCTCATGATCGGCGGCACGCTTGGAGGAGTCCCCGGGGTTCCCTTTGCATCAACAAACCCGATGCTCAACTTCGCTTATAAGTTCAACGGGACGCTTACCCTGCCAGCCATCCCGTTACCAACCCCCTACTTCAATGGCAAAGCAGCCTTCTCACGATTCATCAGCGAGTGGGACCCGTATTCAAAAACGCATACGTCGCGACTATGGGCGACAGACTTGAACCAAGACGGCCTGCTCGACATCATGGCGGGGCAAGAAATCTGGACATCCGGCCCGCAGGGATTGCAAAAGTCTGTGTTTCAGTTGCTCGTCAACCGCGGCAATATGTCGTTTACTGACGAGACAGACAAACTCGCCCCAGAGTACAGCCAAGACGCCTATATTGATTACAACGTGAGATTTGTAGATGTCGACGGTAGCGGTATTGACTCGATCTTTATGTCTCCTCGGCCGTCCTATTCAGCTACGGAGGACGCCCTAAAGCAGGGGAATTATGTTCTCGTGAATGACGGTACGGGCCGGCTTTATGCCGCGATGCGCGAAGAGTTTCGCGCTATGCGGACTGCCGTCGGAGACTTTCTCAAGACCAAATTTCCTTCCACGGCCTTTATTGACTCTTCCTACACCCAGCAATTCATCGCCTATCGTAATGCGGCAGGCCGACTTAACTTTCTGGCACTGACGCCCGTCGATCTGCAAAACTCACCCGGACAATTTACCCGTGGAACTTGGGGGCTTGCGAGCCTGTCTCTGGATGTAAATCTGGCAACGGATTTCCGGCGAAATCTCACCGTGGAAACCCGCAATGGCAGCAAACGCATCCGCACTTTTGCGGGAGATGACGTTATCAAGCGCGCGTGGGACGATCCGGACTGCACCATCGATGGCGGTCTTGGCGTAAATACCGTCGTTTACCCGGGTAGACGCGCTGACTGGGCGTTGACCAAGCTAGGCGACACTATCCAAGCGCGGCCAGTTGGTCGCGCCGGCGGAACTGACACCCTTACTCGTATTCAGCGCGCAATCTTTGACGACGGAATTCTTGATCTGGCGAGCCTCTAGCGAAATCGATCCCGGTGATTCGCCCGCAACGGCTACCAGCAAAAAAGCCAATCACAAGTTGATTGGCTTCTGAGTTCTTTGGTCGGAGCGACAAGATTCGAACTTGCGACCCCTTGCACCCCATGCAAGTGCGCTACCAGGCTGCGCCACGCTCCGACTGACTTCGATTATACCGGCTACGGGCTGCCGAGCATCGTCAGGATACTCTTCAGCTCACTTCGGACTTCGCGCATCTCGAGCACGCGGGTGGATGAACGTAGCAACGCTGGCTTTGGTGCTGCCATTGGTGCCTCAACCGTATCTAGCCGGTTACGGGCACCGTTGATGGTAAAGCCGTGTTCATAAAGCAATTCGCGTATACGGCGAATTAGGAGTACTTCGTGGTGCTGATAGTAGCGCCGATTGCCGCGACGCTTCAGCGGTTTCAATTGCGTAAATTCCTGCTCCCAGTACCGCAACACGTGCGGCTTCACGCCGCACAGATCGCTGACTTCGCCAATCGTGAAGTAGCGCTTCGCGGGAATAGTGGGGAGATTATTGGACGGCAGCGTTTCCATTAAAGGACTTCTCCACGAGCGTCTTCAATTTTTGGCTGGCATGAAATGTCACAACCCGACGCGCCGTAATCGGAATTTCTTCTCCGGTCTTGGGGTTGCGACCCGGGCGTTGCGGCTTATTGCGAAGCTGAAAATTACCAAAACCAGACAGCTTGACACTCTCCCCTCGTTGCAGCGCCATACGGATTTCTTCGAAAAAAGACTCAACCATATCTTTAGCTTCGCGCTTGTTCAACCCGACTTTTTCGAACATCAGATCGGCAAGCTCTGCTTTTGTCAATGTCATCTAACTTTTCTCTTTATTTTCTGAGAGTTGCGCCGAATTTATGAGACATTACTTCAACAAATTTGGCAACAACTGTGTCGCATTCCACATCTGTCAAAGTTCTCTCAGTATCTTGCATAACTATCCGAAACGCAAGGCTTTTTTTCCCGGAATCCAAGTTTTGGCCGCGGTAAACGTCAAACAACATAAGATCGACTAAATTGGCTGTTTTGAGTGCCGAAAAGTGGTCAATCATGGCTTGTACCGGCACGGTATCGTCGACCAAAAGAGCAACGTCACGGCGAACGGCTTGCATTTTTGAGATGGGGTGAAAGCGTGGCGCGGACCCAACAGCAATCGCGGCGAGGTCGACTTCAAAGGCAACTGGTGCCATTGGTAGGTCAAAGTGTTGCTGCCAGCGCGGGTGAAGTTCGCCTATCCAACCCGCTTCTGTTTCATTGATAACGATGCTCGCACTACGTCCGGGATGGAGGGCGTTGTGACGCAACGGAACAAACCTGCAAACATGCGGAGCGAGTAGTGCTTCAACATCCCCCTTTACCGAAAAGAAGTCGGCTTTTTCCGCTTTATCCTCGCCCCACTGCTCCGGGAACCTTGCACCATAGGCCAGCCCAGCCATACGCTCTGGCTGGTTTGCCAAGTCCGCCTCCGCACTGGTGAAGCATCGGCCAATCTCAAAAAACTTGGCGCGTAACTCCCCTCGGTTGAGGTTGTGCTGGAGCGATTCGATTAGTCCGCCGAGCAGGCTGGTGCGCATTACACTCATGTGTGCCGAAATTGGATTCGCCACACGTACCGGCGCAGCGTTCCCCATCAGACCGTTTTCCCGCTCCTCTGGGACAAAACTGTAGTTGATGACCTCTTGGTAGCCCATTGCAGCGGCTGCATGCCGCAATGCGCTTCGACTGCGCGTAGCCTCAGCAATAGCTGTAATCGGCACCGTTGCCTTCGGTGGCGTCGCCGGCACATTTTCATATCCATTGATGCGTGCGATCTCTTCGGCAAAGTCTTCCTCATGATTCAGGTCGAAACGATAACTCGGCGCTGTTACCTGAAACACGTCGTTTTCAGCGGCGACCTTACACTCAAGTTTTTGCAAAATCGTCTTCATTTCTGCGATCGGGATTTGCATCCCAATGAGACGGCAGACGCGTTCGGCCCGTACGCTAACCGGTTGCCGCTCGGGAAGCTGCCCGACGGCTTCCGTAATTGGCCCCACCTTTGTATCGGCGCTGCCGCAAATCTCCACGGCAAGCCTAGTGGCGTATTCCATGCCGTCGCGGGCGGAGGCCGGGTCAACGCCGCGCTCAAAACGATACGCGGCGTCAGAATTGATACCGAGCACGCGCGTCTTGCCTTGCACCACGTCGGGATCAAAATAAGCGGCCTCAAAGAAGATGCTTGTCGTCGAATCAGTGACCGACGACTCCAGGCCGCCCATCACGCCGCCAATGGCAACCGGACCGGCTGCATCAGTGATCAGCAACATATCGGGTGCAAGTGCCACGTGTTGCTCATTGAGTAGGTTCATTTCTTCACCGGTGTTAGGAAAACGCACATTGATTGCGCCGGTGAGTTTGTCGTTGTCGAATGCATGCATGGGACGACCGCGTTCCAACGTCAGATAGTTGGTGATATCGACCAACGGCGAGATGCTGCGAAAACCCGCACGCTCGATACGCCGCTTCATCCACTCGGGCGTTGGCGCTTTGGCATTGATTCCCGAAATCACTCGACCAAGGTAATGCCCACACGCCTTTGGCGCATCAATCGAAACCGCGCGTTGCTCGGATGAATTTGCCGCCACTGGTTCAATCGCGGGCAATCTGAGCGCGACACCGGTGACTGCCGCCAAATCGCGTGCAACACCAATCATCGACAGACAATCGCCGCGATTGGGCGTCATCTTCAATGTCAACACAACGTCATTGAGATCCAGATACTCGCGGATGTCTTTGCCGATTGGTGCATCCTGGGCTAGCGCGAGTAGACCGCCATGGTCATCGGATAGGCCAAGCTCTTTGGCCGAACAAAGCATGCCGTTGGATTCCACATCGCGCAAAATGAGTCTCTCGATCGGGAGGCCGGGCAGTTCGGCTCCGACCTTTGCACATGGCACGCGCATGCCAACCGCGACGTTGGGGGCGCCACAAACAATCTGGAGTAATGCACCCGTGCCCGCGTCCACTTGTGTCACACGGAGTTTGCTGGCATTGGGGTGCGCGGCAACTGACTTAATCTCGGCCACGACAATGCCGTGAAACGCCGCAGCCACCGGCGTGACTTCCTCAACTTCGAGGCCGGCCATGGTCAGCTTGTGAGCGATTTCTTCCACCGTGAGATCCACGGCAACCAATTCTTTCAACCAATTTACGGAGACTTTCATGTTATTGACTCTTAACGAAATTGGGAAAGAAACTTCAAGTCGTTCTCGAAGAACAACCGCAAGTCGTTTACGCCGTACTTCAACATGGCAAGTCGGTCTAACCCCATGCCGAAGGCAAAGCCTGAGTATTTTTCCGGATCGATGCCGCCGTTTCGGAGCACCTGCGGATGCACAACGCCCGCACCACCAATTTCCAGCCACTTGATCTTGCCGCCCTTGTTCTCCCACTCCATGTCGACCTCGACGCCCGGCTCGACAAACGGGAAGTAGGACGGACGAAAACGAATATGCATGTCATCACGTTCAAAATAGGCATTAAGAAACTGCGTCAACGTGCCCTTTAGATCGGCAAGACTGATCCCCTCCTCAACCCATAGGCCTTCGAGTTGATGAAACATCGGCGAGTGCGTGGCATCGTGATCACAACGATAGACTCGCCCTGGGCAGATAATGCGTATCGGCGGCTTGTGGCTCTGCATGTAGCGAATCTGCACTGGCGATGTGTGCGTCCGAAGCAGATTCTTCGAGCCTTCAACGTAGAAAGTATCGTGCATCGATCGGGCCGGGTGATTTTCCGGCGTGTTGAGCGCCGTGAAGTTGAAATAGTCGTTTTCAATTTCCGGGCCGTCAGCGACGCTGAATCCCATTGTGGCGAATAGCGCTTCGATGCGTTCTTGCGCGCGCGAGACGGGGTGCAAACCGCCCAGTCCGATAGAGCGCCCTGGCAGGGTGACATCGATTGCCTCGGCTGCGAGTTTCGCGTTGAGCTCGGCATCCAAGATGCGCGCTTTGGCGGCATTGATGAGCGCCTCAACTTGGCCCTTCACCGCATTGATTGCCGCGCCTGCTTCTTTCTTCTCTTCCGGCGGCAACTTACCCAATGCCTTGAGTTGTTCGGTCAACGAACCCGTTTTCCCGAGGAACTTGGCTTTGGCTTGTTCCAACTCAGGCAAAGAAGTCACGGCGCCTAAAGTGGTGTTGGCATCAGCAAGGATTTCGTGGAGAGTCATGGTTTCTTTCTTGATACGCGGCTTGTAACACGGCGAACACTTTGACAGACTGCATGAACATAAACAAAAAGGCCCGCTGCTGCGGGCCTTTTGCGTTGCGTTACTTTGCGATTACGCGGCAAGCCCGGCTTTGGCTTGCTCGATAAATCGCGCAAACGCGGGTTTGTCCATCACCGCCAAGTCCGCCAAGACTTTACGATCGACTTCAATGGCGGCTTTTTTCAGACCGTTCATGAATGCCGAATATGTCATGCCGCCATCACGTACGGCGGCGTTGATACGGGCAATCCACAGCGAACGGAATACACGCTTCTTGTTACGACGATCACGATAAGCATATTGTCCTGCCTTCATTACCGCCTCTTTAGCGATACGGAAGACGGTGGAACGGCGACCGCGGAAACCCTTGGCTTGGTCCAGGACTTTCTTATGGCGGGCGCGGGCGGTGACACCACGTTTAACTCTAGGCATGGCGGTCTCCTTTACGCGTAGGGCAGCATGTCACGGACATGGCCCATATTGGTTGCATGAATCTCCGTCGTCCCACGCAACTGGCGCTTGGACTTCGTCGTTTTTTTGGTGAGGATGTGGCGCTTGAACGCCTGTGAGCGCTTGATCGAGCCTGAGCCACGCGCTTTAAAGCGCTTGGCTGCTCCGCTCTTGGTCTTCATTTTTGGCATTTACATGACCTCTCTTCTGAACCGTGCTCGTCTTCGCTTGACCTGACGTTGTTGCGCTTTCGCTCAAAATTCCTCATTGCGCTTAAGGCAATTCCGGATTTTTTTGCTCAGCGCGCCTCGTCATGCCTGCACTCTGGACTCGCCTAGCCCATCTTTACGTTACCGCAGCAGGTGGTGGAACCATTCCACACTTTGAACCTGAAGTCGGCTTGTTTGGTACTACCGTGCGCCTTCGTGATACCGAGGGGACGCGCCTCTCAAACTTATGCTTTCTTACGCGGACCGACCATCATCACCATCTGACGGCCTTCCATTTTTGGAAACTGTTCAACCTGCCCCAGCTCCGCTAAATCTGCTTCCACACGCTTCAAAAGTTGCAAGCCCAACTCCTGGTGCGCCATTTCACGCCCTCTGAACCGCAACGTGATTTTTGTTTTATCGCCGTCTTCCAGAAAGCGTTTCAAGTTACGGACTTTGATGTTGTAGTCACCATCATCAGTGCCTGGGCGGAACTTGACTTCTTTGACCTGAATTTGCTTCTGCTTCAGTTTGGCCTCGTGCGCCTTCTTCGCCTCGTGGTATTTGAATTTGCCGTAATCCATGATTCGACAAACCGGTGGTTTCGCGGTCGGCGCGATCTCCACCAAATCCAACTCAGCTGTTTCGGCACGCTGTTGTGCGTCCATCAGACTCACAATGCCAATTTGCTCGCCTTCGGGGCCAAGCAATCGAACCTCCGGAATACCTCTGATTTCCGAATTGATTCGAACTTCTTTTTCGGTAGCGATAGAACTCTCCTGACAATTAACGACAATCTTGGGCGGCTTGTGAGGGCCGCCTCAAGGACGAAACTTAAAGCGTAAAGAGGTCACTGCCGACTATTGCTTGGCCGACACTTCGTCCTTTAAGCGAGAAACGAATTCTTCCAAAGGCATCGGGGGGAGATTTTCACCACCGCCTTTGCCATCTCGAAGCCGTGCAGTCACGGTATTAGCCTGCATTTCTTTATCGCCCAAAATCAGCTGATAGGGAACTTTTTTCAAGCTATGTTCCCGTATTTTATAGGAAATTTTCTCATTCCGCAAATCGGCATGGACCCGGATTCCGGCCACTTTTAGGGCGTCGACAACCTCAGAAACATAGGCGGCTTGGTGTTCGGTGACGTTCATGGCGACCACCTGAACCGGTGCCAACCACAGTGGCAAAGCACCGGCGTGGTTTTCGATCAGGATCCCGATGAAGCGTTCGAGCGATCCCACAATCGCACGGTGCAGCATGACTGGGGCGACACGGTTGCTATGGGCGTCGACATATTCCCCGCCCAAGCGAGCGGCAGTGTTGTAGTCAACCTGCATGGTTCCGCACTGCCAGGAGCGGCCGATCGAATCCTTGAGGTGATATTCGATTTTCGGGCCGTAAAAGGCACCCTCGCCCGGCAATTCTTCCCATGTCACACCGCAGGACGTGAGGGCGTTACGCAGCGCATTTTCGGCGCGGTCCCAGGTTTCGTCGGAACCCACCCGTTTTTCCGGGCGGAGCGCGATCTTGATTGCTATGTCCTTGAATCCAAAATCTTTATAGACAGAAAGTGCCAGCCGATTGAAGTCGGTACATTCCTGTTGGATTTGGTCTTCAGTACAGAAAATATGACCATCATCCTGCACAAAGCCACGGACACGCATGATGCCGTGTAGCGCACCCGACGGCTCATTGCGGTGGCACGAGCCGAACTCGCCGTAACGCAACGGCAGGTCGCGATAGGAACGCAAGTCAGAGTTGAACACCAGCACGTGGCCGGGGCAATTCATCGGCTTGATGCCGTAGTCGTGCTTTTCCGACTCGGTGGTGAACATGTTGTCCTGGTAGTTATCCCAGTGACCGGTACGCTCCCACAACGAGCGGTTCAAAATCTGCGGGCAGCGAATTTCTTGGTAGCCGTTGTTTTGATAGACGCGGCGCATGTACTGCTCAACTTGCTGCCAGATTGTCCAGCCTTTCGGGTGCCAAAACACCATGCCCGGTGCCTCTTCCTGCATATGAAACAGGTCAAGTAACTTGCCGAGTTTGCGGTGATCGCGTTTCTCGGCCTCCTCAAGCATGCGCAGGTACTGCTCTTGGTCCTCTTTCTTCGCCCATGCCGTACCGTAAATGCGCTGGAGCATCTCGTTCTTGGAATCGCCGCGCCAATATGCTCCGGCGACCTTCATGATCTTGAAGACCTTCAACCTGCCGGTAGACGGCACGTGCGGACCACGACACAGGTCGGTGAAATTACCCTCGGTGTAGAGCGAAACATCCTGATCAGCAGGAATCGATTCGATAATCTCCGCCTTATAGGCTTCGCCGATCCCTTTGAAGTAGGCTACCGCTTGGTCGCGCGGCAAAACCCGGCGGGTGACTTTTTCGTCTTTTTTTGCGAGCTCACTCATCTTCTTTTCGATGGCGGCAAGGTCTTCAGGCGTAAACGGCCGCTTGTACGAAAAATCATAATAGAAGCCGTTGTCGATGACTGGGCCGATTGTCACCTGGGCTTCAGGAAACAACTCTTTGACCGCGTAGGCCAGCAGGTGGGCGGTTGAATGCCGGATGACTTCCAACCCATCAGCATCTTTATCGGTCACGATAGCGAGCGCTACATCCTGCTCGATCAAGTAGCTAGTGTCCACCACCCTACCATCAACTTTGCCGGCGAGCGCCGCTTTCGCGAGTCCCGCGCCGATACTTGCGGCGACGTCGGCGACGGTAACCGGCGCGTCGAATTGTCGGACGGAGTTATCAGGGAGTGTGATTGAAACCATGAGGACCTCGAAGAAACCAAGAAAAAAAAAGCGCGGCTGGCACCGCGCTTTTTAGAAATGAACAACACAACACCACGCCGCGCGGCTAGCGAATCAACCTTTCTAGCGTAGTCAGCGGTGTCATAACCATTTTTGTCTCGTCATCTAAATTGGTAGGCGCAATTGGACTCGAACCAACGACCCCCACCATGTCAAGGTGGTGCTCTAACCAGCTGAGCTATGCGCCTGAAGTTGGGTAGTTTAGCCGAAAAGGCGCGGGCTCAGCAATTTGTACGCAAGTTAACGACTTGCGAGTGATATGAATTGTATGCGGTCGCGTCCCTCACATACAATTGCCCTGCTGCGCAGACACCCCTCCGCAGCCGCCCACATCATCTTTCAGGGTCACACGCATATGGCCGGATCCAGCCTTCTTCTACTCGTCGACGATATCGCCGCCATCCTCGACGATGTCGCCGTACTCACCAAAGTTGCCGCCAAGAAGACCGCCGGCGTACTCGGCGACGACCTTGCGCTTAACGCCCAACAGGTGGCAGGAGTGAGAGCCGAACGAGAGTTGCCTGTGGTGTGGGCGGTAGCCAAGGGCTCGATGTGGAACAAGGCGATCTTAGTCCCCGCCGCACTTGCCATCAGCGTCGTCGCACCCTGGGCTATTACACCGCTGCTCATGTTCGGTGGCGCGTTTCTTTGCTATGAAGGTGTCGAGAAACTCGCCCATCAGTTTTTACATCCGGCCGAGGAAACGGCCACCCATCGGCAGGCGTTAACTGCGGCACTTGTGAATCCCGAGGCCGATCTGGTCGCGTTGGAAAAAGAAAAAATCAAGGGTGCCATTCGCACTGATTTCATCTTGTCGGCTGAGATCATCGTCATCACGCTAGGCGCAGCGGCCAGCGCACCCTTCCTGCAAAAGGTGACAGTGCTAATGGTAGTGGCAATCGCCATGACAATCGGTGTCTACGGACTAGTCGCGGGCATCGTCAAGCTCGACGACGCTGGACTGCACATGATGAAACGCGCAGGTTCCGCACGTTTCGATGCATTTGTTCGCTGGCTCGGACAGCGGATTCTGCAGACGGCCCCTTGGCTGATGAAGCTGCTCTCCGTCGCCGGTACTGCTGCAATGTTCTTGGTCGGCGGTAGCATCTTGGTGCATGGTTGGCCGGCACTCCAACACCTGTTTGGTACTGTGGGCTTGGTGTCGGGCGGTGTTCCCTACATCGGATTGTTTCTCGATGCAGTGATCCCGACAATTCTGGATGGCGTGTTTGGGGTAATTGCGGGCGCGGTTTGTTTATCAGTCGTGTTCACGATTCAAAAACTGCGACGTAAGTGACGATGGGAGAAGACGACGCCCGCTCTTGGTCTGTTTGCACCACCCCGCGCACGATTTGTAGCGCGTCCAACATCGATACTGCTTTTCCCCGAAACACCAGAATCCCTGCAAAATCGAGGGATGAAAAAAATACCCGTCATCGATTCGCATACCGGCGGCGAGCCCACGCGCGTGGTCCTGGATGGATTCCCCGATCTACCGCAGCCAACCCTGGCTGAAAAACTCGCGGCATTACGCACGCACCACGATCACTATCGGGCGGCGGTATGCACCGAACCCCGTGCTTCCGAGATTACCGTCGGCGCGTTATTGCTTCCCCCCATCGAGGCGGGCTCGGTTGCATCGGTCATCTTCTTTAACAACGTCGGCTATCTTGGCATGTGCGGCCACGGCACCATCGGGGTAATCGCCACCCTGCACTATCTACAGCGGATCCAGCCCGGCGTACATCGATTGGACACCCCGGTCGGCACCGTCGCCTGCACGCTTACCGATGACGGCATGGTGACAATCGAAAACGTCCCCTCATTCCGCCACCAAAAGACGGTGACGGTCAATGTGGAAGGTTATGGCGAGGTGGTCGGCGATATCGCTTGGGGTGGCAATTGGTTTTTTTTGGTTGACGCGAACGATCGCCCGTTTGGTCGCTCACATATCCCCGAGCTTCTCAATTTCGCTCGTGCCATTCGTGATGCGCTCGGCAAACAAGGCATCACGGGCAAGGACGGTGCCGTCATCGACCATATCGAGTTATTTGGTACACCGTCTTCAGCGAATTTCGACTGTCGCAACTTTGTGCTCTGCCCAGGAAGCGAATACGACCGCTCGCCATGCGGTACCGGCACCAGCGCCAAGGTTGCGTGTTTAGCCGATGACGGCAAATTGCTCGAACGCCAACGGTGGCGTCAAGAGAGCATCGTCGGTAGCTGTTTTGAGGCAAGCTATCGTCGCGCTGCCAACGGCATCGTTCCCATCATCAGCGGTCGCGCCTACATGTGTGGCGAGGGATCGCTACTAATTGACGCTGACGACCCATTCAAATTCGGCATCCGCTAACCTTGCGGCACTGCCAACACATCTCACACCTTCACGCATGGAAAGTCATCGATGAGCAAACCATTCTGGAACGGCGTACTCCCGGCGATTACCACCCCATTTCTCGCTAACGGTTGCGTCGACCACGCCTTCCTCGCCAAACACGTCGGCTTGATGATGGAAGCTGGCAGTACAGGAATCGTACCGCTGGGTTCATTGGGAGAAACCGCAACACTCACGTTTGATGAAAAGAAAGCCATCTTGCAGACGGTGGTGAAAGCCGTGAACGCCTCGGGCAAAGCAGGCGCAGCTGTTGTTCCAGGCGTTGCAGCGCTTTCCACTGCAGAGGCCGTCAATTTCGCCAAAATGGCCAAAGAGGTTGGCTGCGGTGGCTTGATGGTGCTGCCACCCTACGTGTACACCAGCGATTGGCGCGAGATGAAACACCACGTCTCGCAGGTAATCGCCGCAACTGATCTACCTTGTATGCTCTACAACAATCCGATCGCCTACAAGACGGATTTTCTGCCGCCGCAAGTCGCCGAGCTGGCGAGTGAATATTCGAACCTGGTGGCAATCAAAGAATCAAGCGCAGACATTCGCCGCATCGCTGCGATCAAATCACTCATCGGCTCGCGCCTGCACATCTTGGTCGGTGTGGACGACATCATCGTTGAAGGTATCGCGGCAGGCGCAACGGGCTGGGTGGCCGGTTTAGTCAATGCCTTCCCGCGTGAATCGGTGGTGTTGTTCGAGATGGCGCTCGCGGGCAAGTGGAAAGAGTTGGAGCCGCTATATCACTGGTTCCTGCCGCTGCTAAAGCTCGACACCGTGCCAAAGTTTGTGCAGCTCATTAAGCTGGTGCAGGAACACGTCGGCATGGGCAGCGCGGCGGTACGTGCGCCACGGATGGTGCTGGTGGGCGATGAACTAGCGGAAGCTGAACGCATCATCAAACATGCAATTTCAACCAAGCCACAATTCCCGGCTTGACCTCAAGTTCTAGCTCAACGTCAGCCGATATCGTTGTTATCGGCGCCGGCATCATCGGGCTTGCCTGTGCGCTGCGGTTGCAGCATGATGGCCTGAAGGTTGCGCTGGTCGATCGCGATGAACCAGGACACGGCGCATCCTTTGGCAACGCCGGCCATATCGCCACCGAGCAAATTTACCCACTCGCCTCGCCGCAGGTGGTGCGTGGCGCGTTGTCGATGTTGAAGGATGCTGAAGGTGCGCTGCGCTTGCGCCCGCAATATCTGCTTGGCATTGCACCTTGGCTGGTGCGATTTCTTTGGGCATCGCGACCATCCGCCTACAAAAGCGGCGTCGCTGCGTTAACTTCGTTGCAATCGACCGCTGCGGCGGATTTGCAAACGTTGTTGGCCGAGGCTAATGCCGCACACTTGCTGCATATGGATGGACATCTGGTCATCATCGAACGAGAGTCTTCCCTCATATCTGCTAAGCGTGAAATCGAAGATCTCGCCAAACACGGTGTTCACGCCGATTGGTTGGATGCCGATCAAGTCAGGGAAATCTCGCCCGATATTGCAACACCGATACAAGGCGCGTATCACCACCAAGGTACCGGCCATGTGGAAGATCCGCTCGCCGTTTGTGATGCGTTGTTTGCGGCCTTCATAAAAGCCGGCGGGCAGTTTTCGCGTTGCAGCGTCACACACATCGCGCAACACTCCGACGGCTTTACAGCTTCGGACAGCGACGGCGGTAAGGTCTCGGCAAAACGCATACTACTTGCGGCGGGAGCGTGGTCTGCCCCACTCGCCGCGCAGCTTGGCTACAAAGTTCCGCTCGACACCGAGCGCGGCTATCACATCGCCCTGCCACAGACCAAACCTGCATTCAACATTCCCATCGCCTCGTATGAACGCAAAGTCATCATGACGCCGATGTCGTGCGGATTGCGCATGACAGGGACAGTGGAGTTTGGCGGCCTTGAATTACCTCCGGACGAGAGGCGCTTTGGCTTATTGCGCAAACATATACACGCCCTGCTGCCCCGCGCAGACGTAGATGGTGCCACCACTTGGATGGGCTTCCGCCCGTCGCTTCCTGACCACCTGCCGGTCATCGGCAAAGCACCCGACGGTCGCGAGATTTACTTCGCGTTTGGTCACCAACATTTGGGCGTCACGCTGGCGGGGGTGACTTCGCGGCTAATCAGCAACGTGGTGCGTGGCGACGCATCTGCCGAGACCTTGAAGGCATTCCGTATTTCACGGTTTTGACCCGTGCGAATCAGTAGTGATCGCTACTTGATTTTCGACTGGTCGCCAAAGATACCCCACACGAGCTTTTCAATATCGATGTATTTGCGCCAGGCTTCATTGATCTGTGCGGTTGTGAGAGAACGAATCAACGCATCGTTCTTTTCTGCAAGACCTTTCGGATGTTCGTATTCCAGTTGCCCCGACATAAAGCTCATCGCAAAGCCATCACCAGACCGGTTGCGAACGCGATCGGCCAAGTACTGCCCCTTAAACTTCTCGACCTCTTTGTCAGTAAAGCCATCTTCCAAAGATCGCCGTAACTCCTCCTTTAGCGCATTCTCCGCAGCGCTGACATTCTCCGGCGCCACTTCGGCGTTCATTGAAAAGCTGGCATTGCGTTCGTACGCGCTCGCGCCATAGTTGGCACCAACGGTGTAGCTGAGGCCGCCTTTTTCGCGGAGACGATTCCACAGGCGTGAACCGGGCCCGCCACCAAAAATGCGGGTGGCGAGGCTGAGGGCAAAATCTTCGGTCGGCATTTCGCGCCATGAAACAGGCAAGTTGTGCCCGGCACGAATGCTGGTGTTTGACTTATCCGGCGTATCGAACGTGAGACGAGCGGGCTTCAAATCTACCATCGGGTTTTCAATCCGCTTCCATGGCTCTTTTGACTGCCATTGTTCCAGCTCTGCCAACACGTTTTGCTCATAGGCCTTCACATCAATCGGTCCCAGCACGGTGACCTGCGCGTTTGCCGCGCCATAGAAGCGGCGATAGAACTCATACGCCTCCTTGCGGGAGACGCTCTTCACTCGCGCTTCGGCTTCTTCCAACGTTGACGCGTACCGGGGATCGCCTTTGGAATACGGATTACCATAACGCTGCCAGGCATTGTTTGCTTGAGCAGACTTATCTTTGATCGAACCTTCAAGCGCCTTGAGGGTCGTGGCACGCACCTCCTCGAACTCCTTTTCCGGGAAGGTTGAGTCCTTCAGCAGATGGAGCGCGATTTGAAACGCGGGCAACACGTTTTCTTTTTTCGCCGTGAGTGAAAGGTTGCCGCCCGAGGAGGAAAAGCCCATGTTTAGCGAGGCACCAAGTTTGACCAGCTCGTCCTGAATTTGTTGGCGCGACAGCTTAGTCGTGCCCATATAGAGCATCGAACTTGCCATCGTCGCCGCGATGTCAACGTCACGAAGGGAAGCCGCTGTCCCGAACCTGAACGCAATATTCAGTTTCACCAAGTCACCACGCACCGGCTTTACCAGTGCCGCCATCTTGATTGCCGAAGGCGTTTGTGTGATCGCGAGTTTGTCGAAAAGCAGCGTGGGGTTGTAGTCAAACGCGACTGACTCCAAGCCTTTCTCGCTTAATGGGAACCCGTTCAGAAAGGCAGCAACGTCCGGCATCTTGAGCTCGGGCGCACGCACGGGCGACGTTGTCGGAATGAGCTGCCCCAATGTGCGATTGCTCTGCAGCAAATAAGTGCGCGCGACACGGTTGACGTCGTCGAGCGTCACTGCCTTTAATCGTTCGCGATTGACGAAGACGCCACGCCAGTCACCCGCAACCTCGAAATCGATTGCACCGGCGGCCACCGCCGCCGCATTGGCAAATCCGAGTTCCAAGCTCTTGAGGATCTTGGTCTTGGCGCGTTCAAACTCGTCTTGTCGAATCGCCTCGATGGCAACGCCTTCCACGGTATCGATTAGTATCTTTTGACTCTTCGCCCCATCTTCTGTCGGGGCCAAGCCCGTGACAAAACTGATGGTGCCAGCCTCGCGTCTAGGCACACTTGCGGCGAACACGCCCAGCGTGAGTTTCGATTCAACGAGTGCCTTGTGCAGTCTTCCCGAAGGCACGTCACCCAGCAGAGTCGCCAACACATTTAGCGCAGGCGCGTCCGGGTGCATGGCTCCGGGCACGTGGTAGTTGGCAATGATCACTTGTGTCGGGGCTGGACGCCGCACGATCACAGTGCGTTCGCCATCCTGTGGTGCTTCGCGACCGTATGCTGGTGGTAGCGCCATCGTCGGTTTCTTCAGCTGTCCGAGCGAGAGTTGAGTCGCGGCGAGGGTTTGCGACACATCGAACTTGCCAGCCACGATCAGCACCGCATTATCGGGGCGATAGTAGCGCTTGTAGAAGGCCTGCAGCTTTTCGATCTCGACGTTTTCGATATCGACCTTATTGCCCACCGTCGGTTTGCCGTATGCGTGGGTCTCGTAGGCCGCATGAGCCAATTTCTGTCCAAGCAATTGAAACGGGTTGTTGCCGGCGATTTCGAATTCATTGCGGACGACCGTCATCTCGCTGTCGAGGTCTTTTTTTGCGATAAAGCTGTTGACCATCGCATCGGCCTGCCAGCCAATGTACCAATCAAGCGCTTCTTGGCTTGAGGTAAAGGTGGCGAAATAGTTCGTCCGGTCAGACGTCGTAGTGCCGTTAAACGTAAAGCCGCGCTTGCGAAACTCTTGCTTGGGGTCGGGCGTTTTCGGCGTGCCCTTGAAGACCAAATGTTCAAGCAGGTGCGCCATTCCGCCTTCACCTTGGCCTTCATGGCGTGAGCCGACCATATAGGTCAGGTTGACAGTCACCTTGTCATCTGATGCATCTGGTGCCAGCAGTACCTTCAAGCCGTTGCCAAGCCGATACTCCGTGATGCCCTCGACTGTCTGGACTCGGGTTACGTCTTTCGGAATGACGATGTTGGGCGAGTCTTGCGCATAGGATGAGACGGCGAAATGCAGTGCCACCACGCCGATCGTGACAAACTTCGACGCACGTCTAAGAAAAAAGTCTATTTGTCTCATCTTGGCTCGCTAAAAGTCAGTGGTGATAACAACAGATGTTATCTTATCTTTGCGAACCGATTAGCACACCAGCACGGTAGAAAAGTGACTGCTCGGCAATCGGCGCAAACGCTGCATCACCAAGGTTGCCCCTAGCGAATACTCTCATGGTACCAAAGTAGTTGCGCGACGTAACAAAGAAGCAGCCCCGCAGTCAGACGAGTCAAAGATTCGGCCCCGAGCCAAGCGGCGCAGGACGGGCATTGTCTCGCAGGAGGTGGTTCTTGTCTGCGCGCGCTCGGCTGATAACCATTCGTCGGTACCGTAACAGCGCTGTCATCTGCCACTAATACCTTCATCGTCGTATCGAGCGCTACAAGTTTACAGGCCCATATGTCACACGTGCGTCGCATGCCTCAGAACTGTTAGAACAGTGCAAGACATCGCATGACATGGGCGATTATTCTCGGAAAGCCGTCAGGTGCGTTGATGGCAACGCCCGGAACCCACTGCCTTGCCGCATGGGTTCCGGGCGTTTTTTTGGGTGTGCGACGGGCAACGACAGCTATTCGTGCGCCTTCCTGGACGGCGCGTTCAGCACTCATCCCCCGTGAGGCGCAGGGGTTAAACGCGCCCATTCTTCAAATTTGCCAGCCGAAGAGTTCGGCGAATTGGTGCGGGGTGCCTAGCATGGACTGCGCTAGGCAAACACCGGTCAGCAAGCACCGATCAGGAAATACTGTTCATCGGCCTAACGCAGCGAACAAAGTTGAGCGCTACTTGCAGGTCGCCTTGCGGGCCGAAATAGACCGGCGTTCTATCCCCCTCTTTCTTACCCTTTGGGTCTGCTCTGGCCGCACCCGAGCCATGCGCGTCGACGAGCACGTCAACTGGTTTGGCAAACGCTGTGCCAAAAACGATATACATGGCCATGTTACCCGGGCGAGGGCCGTCAAGTAGGGTTGTCCCGGTCCAGTAGTAAGGGACATCGACTTTTGAATCCGGGCCCGCTATGCGCGAAAAATCAAACAGCGCCGATGCAGATGGCCGCGCATTCACCTGAAAGGAAATGGTGTAATCGACAATAGTTTGCAACTCCTTGGCGCTTGGCATCCTCCAGTCATGAAATCCGCCAGTGGTCTGGTTTCTGCAATAGGCAAGCGCGTTCTTCCAATTTAGCCCTTGTCGACTATCGCTTTTTTGCCACATCAACCCAGTCGCAAAATCGGAGATCGTGCCGTCGCTATTAGCCTTGAAGTTATTCTTGCCATACTCCGGGTTACCCCGGACAAAGCGGAAGTACATGCGGCGCGGAGAACCTGTGCGGGGATCTTTTAACGGATAGGCCTTTATGCGACCGTCCACAAAGTTAACGCCAAATTGAGACCGATCGCGCCCCATCGTCAGCCCGTTGAAGGGCGTAGCGCTCCAAACTTGGGCATCGACTTCTCTTTCCCCGGCGCTAACATCCCCAAGTGGCTGTTCGAAGAAACGTGAATCGATGAATAGCTTAATAGACTTGTCACCAAACACTTGGCCGGAATACAAAATCAAGGAATAGAGTTCCTTCACCGAGGGAATACGCCAATCTGATGGGCCTTTCTTGTTCAGTTCGCGCAAGGCGTCTTGTGCCTCGGCGAATGTCATTTTGGTGCCTAACGCCTTCATCCAGACAAGACCGGTGACCAAGTCTGAGACCGTTCCATCCTTGTTGTCCACGTATGCTGGCGCAATCAGATTATTGGTAGCGTCTTGGCCAAAGAAGTCGCTGTCTTTTCCTGGACGTGGAGTTTCGCCACGCTCGTCATAGGCAACGAGCTGGCCGGTACCGGGTACGCTATAAGGCAGCCTTGATTGTCTGAGTTCCCCCGCAAGCAGAGGGGACAACACGAGACCAGTGGCGACGAAAAACAATGTTTTCACTAAAAGGGAATTGACCATGATTGTCTTGCCAACTTGGGATTAATCGCCGTCACGCCTGCGCTCGCGTTCGGTACAGTTTAACGTGTCGCCGTGCTTTACCCACGCAAGGCGGCGGCGGGCGTACGCAAGATGTTGCGGACAATCTCTAGCAACAATCAGAGAAAAATCAGGGGCGGGCCAGCCTTATTTGCTGGGGGTAGCAAAACCAATCCAGCCTGAATATTTCATGGGTTGCCCGTTGCTTAGCAGGAAGTTGCCTCTGGGCGACTGGCAAGATTGGCAAACCAATTTGGCTGGTTTCTCTCTTGCTGTGGATGCGTGCTGCAGGTTCGCTCTCGGGCGATTGGACGGCAATGTTCCGCCATGCTACCGAAGCATAGCCCGCTATGCTGCGGTCGGTCAGGCAAAAAATCGCTTGCCCACTCGCCCGCTTTCGAACGCGCCCCCATGAAATGTTCAGGCTAGCCGCGAGTACCCAGCACGTATTTTTGTGTCGGCTTGGGTTTTTCTTCTCCGTCAGCCGCCTTCTCCGGCGCGGTTGATGACGCTGGCAGGGGTGCTAACAGGCCCAGCTTGTCCTTTAAGTCCAGCGCCAGCAAGACGATTTCTTCCGAGTCAATGTCCTCGGCTTTTGTCAGCAGGTCGCGGGCATACGCGCGGTCCGCGATCAGTTGAGTGATATCGACGGCAATGCCGCCGTTGCGCTTGAGCAGGATTTTCAGGTGCGCAAGTTTTTTCAGCAATTCATTGTCCATGGGCTCTCCTCGGTGTTTTTATTAGTTGTCTACGGCTAATCTTGAGCAAAAATCACGCCACGAATTGGTGCGTGAATTGCGTTCTTGCGCGACACGTCTGCATCCTTATGAGGCAATTGGCGAGGTCATCGCACCAAGATAGCGCAGCCTGCCGGGGATAAAGGCCGTAGGTTGAGACCACTCTTATCAAACACCCCTAATATCTACGGGCATTTCCAAGCAAAAACGCCTGAAAACACCCGTCCGGCCTAGTGTTTAGTGCACATGATTACACACGGCGTAATCGTGCCCATACAACTCACCCATTGAGGTGATCGACACAAACCCCTGCGCCACGCCCGCCGCCGACTCAAAGAAGAACGGCTTGCGCGCTTTTGGTGTGGCACCGACTTCATTCATCGTCGCCACATCAAACACCCGACCGTTTTGCATCACATGGGTGATACGGTCGGTTTTGTAGACATCCGCCAGCACGTCGGCGTCAATGATGATGAGGTCCGCCAGTTTGCCGACTTCGAGTGAGCCGACATCTTTCTCCATCCCCAGATACTTGGCGCCATTGATCGTGCCGGTACGGATGGCTTCGAGCGCGGTCATGCCGCCCTTCGCACCCATCCAGATATCCCAATGTGACCCAAGCCCTTCGCGCTGGCCATGCGCACCGATATTGACGGCCACACCCGCGCGTTGCAGTTCGGTCGCCGTCTTGGCGACTTTGAGAATGTTGTAGTCCTCTTCAGGTGCCATCGGGCGGCGCACTGCACGCGATTGCAGCAACGCACGCGGCACGTATTTGGTGAGAAGCGGGTGCAGCCAAACGTCACTCTTGGCGTACCAGTAGTGTTCACCATCGAGGCCACCGTAACCAACGTTGAAGGTCGGCGTATATCCAACCTGGGTTTGTGACCAGAGCTGCTTGACGTCATCGTAGGCGTTAGCCACCGGAATAGCGTGCTCCACGCCGGTGTGGCCGTCGATGATCATGTTCATATTGTGTTGAAACAATGAGCCGCCTTCCGGCACCACCATCATGCCGGTCTGGCGCGCAGCCTCCAATACCTGCTGGCGTTGATCACGCCGCGGCTGGTTGTAACTCTTCACCGTATACGCGCCAGCAGCCTTCATGCGCTTTAAGTGTGTCAGCGCATCTTCGAGGCTATTCACTTCTGCCGTGAAGGTGGATTTTGCGCCGTACAGAATGGTGCCGGTGGAGAAAATGCGCGGTCCCACCACCTGCCCGGTACGCTGCAACTCACTCACCGTAAAGATGGTAGCGGTATCGTTGGATGGATCATGCAGCGTCGTGACACCAAAGGCCAGTGAACCGTAGTTCACCCAGCTTTGCTGCGGCACAATGCCTTGCGCGCCCATGCCACCATGCCAATGCACATCGACCAAGCCGGGGATGATGCTCTTGCCGCGGGCGTCAATTTGAATGGCGCCTGCAGGAATCGCGACGTCCGCCACTTTGCCAATAGCGGCAATGCGATTACCCTTCACCACGATGCGACCATCGTTGATGACTTCGTCACCCTTCATCGTGATGATGCGTGCACCGGAGATTACCGTCGTCGCGGCGGGTTTATCGGCCATCACACTTAAGCCAATCTTTACGCCCTTCTCCGGATTCGGCGGCAGTTTTTCCGGCGCGCCGTCGATAAAGGCGAAGGCTTCCTTCAGCGGCCGGCTGAATAACTCGTCGCCAAACGAAAAATGTACCGTCTGGCTATCACCGGACCAATGCAAGTAGTCGCCCGAATTCACCGAGAGTTGTTTCATTGGCAACGTCGTGGATTTCTTACCGACTGTCATCGTGCGGCCAGCGAGCGGCATCGGCATCACAAACGTTTGGAAGCGTTCACGGAAAGCGAGCCACTTACCATCCGGCGACAGCGCAAAGTCATTGGCGAATTCACTCTTCGCCACAATCTGTTCTTCTGATTTATCGTGTTTGACGCGCACCAGATTATTCACCCAATCCACCTCGCCGGTGAAGACAGTACGCGTGACATAAACGTGGTCGTTGTCCGCACCGAATTGTGGGTTACGCCCGTCTTCACTGATGAGTTGTGATTTGCCGCTACCGTCGGCCGCAACGATATGGACACCCGTCTCGGCACCGAACAGCGGGGATGTCAAAAACCCGCCGCGCGACTTCACGTATGCCACCGTTTTGCCATCCGGGGAAAACGACGGCTCAAGGTAGTGGCCAGGTTCGTCCGTGAGAATGGTTTCTTTGCCGGACTTCAAATCCAACACACGCACCGAGCTGAGTTGCTGATCGTGCCAAGTGGTGAAAACCACCTTACTACCGTCACGCGAGAACTCCGGAAAGAACTCGAAGTGGGTGGTCTGTTTGGTCAGACGCTGCGGTGTTCCTCCCGGGCTAGACCCGTTGGGCAGCGCCTTCATATAGAGATGCCCCAGTGCAGAATAGACCACACGGTCACCGGTCGGCGAAACATTCACCCAACGAAGCTGCTTGATGTCGAACTTATCCGGCGCGACCTCGATCGGGAACCGCACCGCTTTGCGAATTTCGCGGGTGTGTTTGACATGAAATGGAATTTCTTTGGCCTTGTTACCCAAACCCGTCTTGAACGGATCAACGCGCCAGATTTTGCCCTTCGCCCACACCACAATTTCTTTGCTGTCCGGCATCCACGCAAACGCCGGATAGACGCCGTGCATCGCCCAAGCCTCCTGCATGTCGCGTTCAAGCTCGCCCCACACGGGCGTCTCGGCACCGGTCTTCAAGTCTTTGAGGAATAACGTGCTTTGTTCACGCACGCGACGCACGAAGGCAAGCTGTTTGCCATCGGGCGAAGGCACCGGCCGCACCGCACCACCCGGCCCGCTGACAAAGGCGATGGTCTTGCCGAGTTGTAAATCACGCCGAAAGATTTGGTAAATCTGCGTGTTGGAATTCTTGTTGTATTCAAAAGTGGTACCCGGCGTGGTGTCTTGTGAATAGTACAAATAGCGACCATCCGGCGAGAACGCCGGCTCGCCCAAGTCTTTTTGCCAGTTCGGCTTTTCGTTGAGCTGCACACCGTCTTGTTTTTCTCGCTCTGTGCCACCTGCACCGCTGCCGCTGGCGTGAAACAGCCAAATCTCACCCGAGCCCGCCGAACGTGTGCCAGTGTAATGTTTGCGCGCCGCGATGTATTGGCCGTTCGGGTGCCACACCGGGTTATTCATCATGCGGTAAGTTTCTTTGCTCACTTCACGTGCATTGGTGCCATCAACGTTCATGATCCACACGTTGTCGCCACCACCGGCATCGGACATATAGGTGATGCGTTTCCCGTCAGGAGAAAAGCGCGCCTGCATTTCCCAGGCCATCGTGCTGGTGAGTGGTTTGGCTGTACCGCCGGCAATCGGCATGATGTACAAATCACCCAGCAGATCAAACACGATCTGTTTGCCATCGGGGCTGACATCGACTGTCATCCACGTCCCGGTTTTGGTATCGAGGTTGACGGTTGCTTTCTCACCCGGAGGGTTGTTCACGTCCCATTTTTTCTTCGGCGCTTCCTTTGCTGCGTCTTTCGTGGTGTCCACTGATTTGGGGGGCTCTTGCGCGATTGCCGCAATGGAGAGAGCGGTGGCGATGGCGAATGTCAGCGATGAAAGGCGACGCAACATGGTTTGTCCTTGGATGGGTGTGACGAATAACAAGTAGGCGAGTTTACGAGCCTCAGTCGCTTTATGGCGGCGGTAGTGTTGCATAAGCGGTACAAGCCGCTGTGACTAACCAGCTGGAGTTCCTGGCGGCTCCACCGTCACACGGCCGGCCATCATGGCGTCAATTTCTTCAACGCTATACCCCACCTCGCGAAGCACCTCGCGGCTATGCTCCCCAAGCCGCCCCGGAAGTGAACGGATTGAGGTTGGTGTTTCACTCCACTCCCCCACCGGCGCGGTAGCACGTATGCGCCCCTCAGTCGGGTGGTCAAACTCGGGGAAAAACCCAATCGCCTGCATGTGTTCATCTTCCAGCAGCGAATCGATGGTGTGCATGGTGGCAAAAGGTATGTCTGCTTTTTCCAATAACTGACGCCAGTACGCGGTCGATTGCGCTTCGATCGTTTCAGCCACAAACGCATAGACCTCGGCAATGTTGGCTGCGCGCTGCGTGTGTTCCGCAAATTTTGGGTTCGACTTCAGATCGGGACGACCGATGGCGTCAAAAAACGCCGCCCAGTGCTTGTCGTTATAGATCAGCACGCACAGGTAGCCGTCGGCCGTGGCGTAAGGCCGACGATGCGGCGCAATCAGGCGCGCATAGGCCGTCTCGCCCAACGGTGGGTCGAATGTCTTGCCCGCCATATGGTCGCCCAATACAAACTGCGACATTGCCTCAAACATGGTGATTTCAATCGCCTGGCCTTCGGCGTTCGGTCCACCGCGTTCACGATGGAACAATGCCGCCAACACCGCATTGGCCGTGTGCAAGCCAACGCTGCGGTCACCAATGGTCACCGGCGAATAACGCGGCAGGCCGCCGGTTTGGCGCTGGCTCAGTGAGGGGATGCCGGCGATACCCTGAATCAAGTCGTCATAGGCCGGCCGTCCTGCATACGGGCCTTTCTCCGAGTAACCAAATGCACCGACGTAAATAATGCGCGGGTTGACCTTCTTCACCTCCGCGTAGCCCAACCCCAATCTCGCCATGGATTGTGGCCGCACGTTGTAAACCAACACATCCGCCTCCGCCGCCAACCGTAAACATGCCTCCAACCCTTGCGGCTTTTTCAGGTCAAGGACGATAAACCGTTTGTTGCGATTGAGGTGAAGATGAATGTGGCCCATGCCGGGATTTTTCATCGGCCCGACCCAGCGCATGTTGTCGCCCGCGTGAGTTTCCACCTTGATCACGTCAGCACCCATATCGCCAAGGATTTGAGTGCAGTACGGCCCCATGATCACGCTGGTGAGGTCGAGTACTTTGATTCCATCGAGTGCGCCGGGCATGTATCAGTTTCCTAAAGTCGTTTCTTGGCGGGCATTTTGGGGCATTTTTGGCTGGAACGGCAATCCGGGCGGGGGCTCTAAATAATGCGAGTCTGATTCTTGTAGCACCACTTTAAGCCTCTCGCCCAGGATTTAGTCCGGGGCCCAATTTTCACTGCATCCCACACAACGCTCTCTTCAGCCCCCAACCTTAAAACTGTCGCCCCGGACAGCCCGTTTTATTTACGATGGATTGGCTAGTCCGCCGTGTTTGGTTTCCTACCCGGACGGGTGTGGAATTTTCCCAAAACCGCGTTCACAATAGCCATCCGAAAACCAAGATCACCCACGGAGACACACATGCCCATCTACATACGCCCCGAAGACATGGCCGCCGCAGGCGCATCAGCCGACGTTATCTGCATCGGTGATTCGTGGTTCTGGCATCCGTTCGGAAATCTCACGCCCACGCTCAACAATATCTTCGCGATGCAAAATATCTTGTTGATCGGTGAATCGGGCGAAGAGGCGGCGGGCCTGGTGGATCCGAGGAAGCCGTACCTCGCCCAATTCAAGAGCGCCCTGACGGAGTGCGCAGGAACAGTGAGGCATGTTTTTATCAGCGCGGGCGGAAACGACTTCGCCGGCCTCGATGATTTCACGACGATCCTAAATGACCCATGCACCAATGCGCCAACACCAGCAGCGTGCTACAACCAAACTGCAATGAGGAGCA
Source organism: Rhodocyclaceae bacterium (assembly GCA_020247545.1). Classification (GTDB taxonomy): domain Bacteria; phylum Pseudomonadota; class Gammaproteobacteria; order Burkholderiales; family Usitatibacteraceae; genus UKL13-2. The sequence continues at coordinate 26,519 of JADCIX010000028.1, forward strand.
TGTTTGACCAAATCAGCCGCGACATCGGCACACTGATCCAAGAAGTCGCCGCCCGCGTGCCGAACGCGCGGGTGCGGCTGCACAACTACGACTACGCCATCCCGGACGGACGTCACGCGATCGGCGGCGGCAACTGGCTGAAGGCTCCGATGGACAAGCGCGACGTCCCGCAGCCGGGAACCCTGCAGCGCGGCGGATTTCGGCGCGAGGTAGTGGCAACATTGGTCGACACCTTCGGGCACTGGCAATCCGAGCTTGCCAATGAATACGCAAACACCACGTTCGTCCGAACGTCGGGTACGATCGCCGATAACCAATGGCTCGATGAACTGCACCCGAGTCCGGCTGGGTTCAAAAAAATTGCCAAGAAGTTTGCCGCCTAGCGCGGCCTGGCATGCCGCACCAAGCCAGACTTTTTGTCCCAGCCGCCATCCATATTCGGCTTTAGCGGCTGCGGGTTTCTGATCTAGCAAACCCTAATATTGACGGGCATCTTCAAGCATTTTTTTGCTTGAAACAGCAAGCTGGGCGGGGACTGTTGAAAAATGCGAGGCCAGTTTTGTCGCTTTATGCGTGAGAAAGTCCGCCACATCTAGAGCTTGGGGCGGATTCAACGCGTAAGCGCAACAACTTTACGCGCGGCAGGAAGTGGCGGCATCTCAACAGGCAACCTGCTATGATTTCCGTATTCATAGTCTTTTTGCGAGCGCTCCATGACCCTCGATGAACGCATCACATTTAACGCGAACCAATGCGGCGGTCGCGCCTGCATCCGTGGGATGCGTATTCGAGTCGCCGATATTCTGGAAATGCTGGCGCAGGGAGTCGAGGAAAAAACTATCCTCGCTGACTTCCCCGATCTTCAGGCAGACGATATCCGCGCCTGCCTTCACTTCGGTGCACAACGCAGCGGCATCGCCCGAATTGCCGCATGACGCTTTGGCTTGATGCCCAGTTACCGCCGCATCTCGCAGGGTGGATTGAACAAACCCTTGAAATCAGCGCGATAGCACTTCGCGACATCGGCCTCCGAGACGCTACCGACCGCGCAATTTTTGATGCCGCCAGGAATGCGGATGCCGTGCTGATCAGCAAAGATAGCGACTTCGTGGAGTTGGTGATGCGCCTTGGTGCGCCGCCGAAATTGATTTGGCTGAGGTCCGGCAACGTGAGCAACGCTGCTCTTCAGGCGCTATTCACCGCGAAGCTGCATGAAGCGATTCAACTCTTAGATGGTGGCGAATCTGTTGTGGAGTTGGGCTGAGGCGGAAAAGTCATCGCCAACCAGTGTGATGTTGGTGAGGTAATTCTTACCATCGGCGGCAGTTATCGAGGATTCCTCGGTAACTGACTTCTCCTCTATTTCCAGTCCGCAAAGATGTTCTTAAGGCGGAGCCCCATCGAGTACCTTGATTCCATCAATTTCGCCGGGTATGTTTAATTCCTAACGTCTTTTATTGGCGGGCGTTTTGGGACATTTTTGCTCGGAACGGCACGCTGGAAGCGGGCTTTTTTAGATAAAGCGAGCCTGGCCGTCATGGCACTACCTTAAGCGTGTCATCCCGGCGAAGGCCGGGATCCAAGGTGTATGTTCAATCGTTTCGCAAACTTGGGCCCCGGCCTTCGCCGGCGAGATAATTTTCTTATTGCCATCCAATCCTGCATCCCACACAACTCGCTTCAGCCCCCAACCTTAAAACTGTCGCCCCGTTGAAGAACGGGGCCCAATTTTCCCTGCATCCCACGCAATACCAACCTTGGATCCCGGCGGGGTTACGTAACTGAGCCGGGAAGACAGAAGTTGCTTAATCGCTCCCTCTAGCCCTGTCGCCCCGGACAGCCTGCCCGGTTTAATCTACAAACTAAATCGCAGGCAAAGCGATGACCTTTGCCATTACCGCCTCGGTTGCGGTTAGGAGGTCACGCAGAATACGGTCGTCGACATGAACCTCGCCTTCGTACTCGAGCAGATTGCGCATGTCGTGGCACTTCGCGAGTACGCGCCAAACCTCTGGCCCGAGGCCGAGTGTGTTTGGCAGCAACTGGAAGACGATGAAGCGATGGGATGGGCGGTAGCCGTGCCAGCGCAACGCCGCCAAACAAAATGCATGTGCCGCGCCGTAGGCGACGTCGAAGCGACTCTCGATGGAAAGCACCTCTTGTCTTGCGTCGTCTAGGCGTCGCTTGCCGGTCCGTAGCAATCCGGCGAACTCAGCTGCGTCCGGCGGCTCTGCCTTCAGCGGCTTACCCGGCCCGCAGAGATTCTCAAACGCGGAGGTCATTCTCAGTTCCGATCAACCAAATTTTGGGTTGCGCCAGCACGCGCGTGATAAAGGCTTCTTTTCCGTTGATGCGCTTCGCGAGTGCCTCTCGCGTGAGCACAGTCGGATTTATTGGACGCTGAAGCGTTTGCGCGACCGGCTCAAGTGCGGCGAAGACTTCCGCATACGTGACTGAATCGCTGATGATCATCAAATCGATATCGCTGGCCGTCGTATCAGATCGCTTGGCAACCGAGCCATAGACAAACGCGGCCTCAACGCTCGGTGCAATCGTACGTAATGCTGAAGAGAGCGGCCCGGCCATTCCCACCGTCCTTTGCACGATATCCCAAACCGCGTAAAAGATAGGCGAGTCTTTATTGGCTTGGTAGTGTTTTTGGTTACCGATCCAACGCGTTGTAACCAGCCCTGAAGCCTCTAGGCGCGCGAGCTCACGCTGCACTGCGCCTGATCCAGAGCCCGCGAGGGTGATCACTTCATTCGCAAAAAAGCTACGATCCGGCAAGCCAAACAACAAACCGAGAACGCGCTGCTGCGTATTGGTAAAAAGCGCATCAGCGATGCCACTGATCGCAACCGGCGGCACCGCATAGACGGCAGATTGCTCGCGTGCCTGCGGCACTTTTCGGGGAGTGACTGCCGACGAGCGTGTTTTGCGTGGCTTGCGTGGTTTAGGCGCAACCGCGTTCGCCTTCGCTGTCGCTTTTGAAGTGGTTTTTTTGGTAATACCCATATTGGGCATCATAATACCCAATATGGGTTCTGTCAAACCGGAAGATGCAGGCGGCTTCCGCAGCACCAACCCCTCTAAAACTGTCGCCCCGTTGAAGAACGGGGCCCAATTTTCCCTGCATCCCACACAACACTCGCTTCAGCCGCCCCGTTAAAACTGTCGCCCCGGACAGCGTGGCCCGCTTAATTTACGGCCCAGCGCCCGCAGATGCCGCGTCACTGGCGAATAGCGCAAGATAGGGTTGAAAGCGAAACACGCGGTTGCGACCCCATAAATTGGTTTGTTGGAGCAAGCCCGCTTTTTCCAATTTGGCCACCAACGCATTCGCCGTTACGTAAGACACGTCCAGCACCTCGCTGCACTGATTGACGTTCACAATAGGTTTCTCGAATAGGGAGTCGATCAACTTGAGCGCATTCGCGTTTGACGCGTATTTCGCACGCTGCTCCTCGCGCAATGCAACGATGCGCCGCGCGGTCTCTGAGGCTTGCGCGCTCACGTCCGCAACACCACGCAAGAAAAACCGCAGCCAGCCTTCCCAATCTCCGCGCAGGCGGATGGCGGTTAGGCGGTCGTAATACTCTGCGCGATTCGCCTTCAGATAATGGGAGATGTAGAGCAACGGCCGGCTCAGGGCATTGGCTTCGCACAACATCAACGCAATCAGCAGTCTGCCTACGCGACCATTGCCATCGAGAAACGGATGGATCGTTTCAAACTGAGCGTGGGCTAGGCCGCATTGGATGAGTAGCGGCGTATCTGACTTGCTCTCGTGGATGAATTTTTCAAATTCGCCCAAACACCGCATCAACTCGTGTGGCGGCGGCGGAACGAAGGCAGCGTTCATGAGCGTTGAACCTGGCGCGCCAATCCAGTTTTGCGACGTACGGAATTCACCCGGCGTGCGCTCACCACCCCGCACGTTGTGCATCAGTTCTTTGTGAATCTCGCGCAGCAAGCGCAACGAGAGCGGCAGTTCCGGCAAGCGTTTAAGGCCATGATTCATCGCCCGAACGTAATTCACCACCTCTTCAACATCTTTCGGCGCTTTGTTGTACGTCGCATTCGCCTCATAGGCGAGCACATCCTCCAGCGTACTTTGCGTGCCTTCGATTTGCGAAGACAGCACCGCCTCTCCCCGATGGCCACTTCAAATTCCCCCACTTATGGCCGCCCAAATTCCCCCGGGCAGGACGCGTTGATTATTAGTTGACGGACGGGTTTTGTGCAATGCGGGCGGCGGCTTCTTTTAGCCGATAGCTCTTGCCTTCGAATTC
>JADCIX010000029.1 GCA_020247545.1 Rhodocyclaceae bacterium
GCCGCGACTTTCCGTGGGCGAAAGCATGCTGTCTTGTCCGAGAGCCGGATGCGGGAAATCTGCACGTCCGGTTCGATGAGGGGGGTGTGGAAACGGGGTTAGGGCAAGGCTACTTAGGCACCGCCAGACGAAAGGGGCGGCGACCGCTATGCAAAACCTACTGCTACCGCGCCACATCCCTACTCTACCAGCTGGATTCCGCCGCTGATCCATATAGGCCATAGCCTTAATCAAGGGTGCCATGCCCTAAGTCCAGCCCTTCGCGCGCGGCACCGCGCGGCGCCAACTGGACAGCTTGCACTGCGCTTCATCACGTGATATCGAAGGTAGCCACTGGTGTCCTGATGCGGGTTCGGCGGTCGAGCCAGTCACGCCACTCCATAGGCCGGTTGCCATCCCGGCAAGACGCGCCGCACCGAGTGCAGTTGTCTCTTGCACATTGGCCCTCACGACGGGTATGCCGACAAGGTCGGCCTGGATCTGCATCAATAGGTTGTTTGCGGTGCCGCCGCCGTCGACCCGCAACTCTGCCGGGGAAATCCCCGAGGCGTCTCTCATTGCTGACAATAGCTCGGCGCACTGGAATGCAATCGCTTCTAGTGTGGCGCGTGCGATGTGCGCGCGGGTGGTGCCGCGCGTAAGCCCCAACAGCGTACCGCGCGCCGACGGATCCCAATCGGGGGTGCCCAAGCCACTGAAGGCTGGCACAAACACCACACCGTCGGAGGAGGGCACGCTTGCCGCAAGCGCCTCGATCTCTCTGGCAGAGTTAATAATGCCGAGTCCGTCTCGCAGCCACTGCACGGCGGCACCAGCGATGAAAACGCTTCCCTCAAGAGCGTAGGAAGTGGCAGCGTTCGGTGGCACTCCGGTGCGCCATGCGACCGTTGAGATCAGCCCCTGCGAAGCTGGCGCCGGTTTTGCGCCGGTATTCATCAACATAAAGCACCCGGTGCCATAGGTGTTTTTGACGAGCCCTGGTGAGTGGCAGCCCTGTCCAAACAGGGCGGATTGCTGATCACCAATCATGCTGCAAATCGGGATACCTTGCGGTAGACCGTCACATGACGTTTCACCGATGAGGCCACTCGAACTGACAATGTTGGGTAGTATGGAACGCGGGATGCTAAATAGTTGTAGTAGCCCGTCGTCCCATTCCATCGTTTGAATGTTGAACAGCATGGTACGCGACGCATTTGAAACATCCGTGGCATGAATTTTGCCTTCAGTTAGGTTGTATACCAACCAAGTGTCGATCGTGCCAAACGCTAGCTCCCCGCGTGCGGCGCTCCCTTCAGCGCCAGCAATATGTTTGAGCAGCCAGCGAATTTTTGTCGCTGAAAAATATGGGTCAATCACCAAGCCTGTCTTGGCACGGATCACATCTTGATGGCCGTCGTTTATCAATTCGTCACAGTACCCTGCGGTGCGGCGATCCTGCCAGACAATCGCCGGCGCGATGGGTTTACCAGTCTGCCGGTTCCAGATGACGGTGGTTTCGCGCTGGTTGGTGATACCGATAGCAGCGATGGAGTCACCGGAAGCGCCTTGTTTAGTGCGCCACGTGGCGATAGCCTCCGCCGCGACGTCGCGTTGGCTTGCCCAGATCTCGGCGGCGTCGTGTTCGACCCAGCCCGCATTGGGGAAATGCTGTTTGAATTCACGTTGGGCGCTGGCAAGTGTCGTCCCCGTTTCGCCGAATACGATGGCACGCGAACTGGTGGTTCCTTGGTCTAGCGAGAGAATGGCTGCGGACATGTTGGTAGTCTATGGGAAGTGAGATTTCTGACGAGGTTGACGCAAATGGGGTACGGCAAGCGAATTGGGCTGCGATAAAATGCAGATTAGTTTAGGTTGAGGATAAAATCAAAGGGAAGCGCGAGCCGGTGAGCGTTTGATTAGAGCAAGTGTTTCAGTCACGCAAAATTGGATACTGCTAGCAAGGGGTTGGGATTATGGGTTTACTCGACGATCTGAAGAAAGAGGCCGAGTCGCTGAAGAATCAAGAAGCGCAACGCACACAATTGCTTAGAGCGAATGCTGTGCAAGTGGATCAGGCACTTCGTTTAGTGTTCAAGTATCTATATGAGTTATTCCGCCAACTCAATGTGGTGAAGCCTGCTTGTGAGCGCAGCTACAACCTGCTCACCGTCGGCAAGATTGACGGCCTCACACAGGGTGATTATCGTATTGACTACCGGACCTCGCAGCGTAACGCTACCGAGCATTTCGAAGAGCTAACCGTTACGTTTAGGCGTTCCAAGCCCGACACTTTCACCATCAAGCGTGAGGCTGAAGGCATTGAACGTTTTCGCGATTTGTTATGGCAAAACAACATGCGCTTCACGTCGGAACCGGTGCGCAATGATCGACGCGTCATCACTCACGAGTTTTTTACTATCAACAACGAAGTTATCTGTGGCGCGGATATTGTTGGTGACTACGAAGAAGGCGTGATTCGTTTTAAGCTCAAGAACGTCGAGGACTTCGGCCCGACCTTGTATACGCTCGAGCCCTCGGTGATCAACGACAAGTCGCTGGAAGACCTGGCGAAGGTGTTCATCGGCCAGATCGAAACGAATTTCGAGATTTACAATCGCAAAACTGCTTTTGGTAACGGTAGCGGTAACTATCCGAAATTCAGCTCGAGAGAGGTTCAATACCAACCCGATCCGTCGCCGGTCGAGGATGAGGAAGCCAAGAAGAAACGTGGCTTATTCGGCTTGTTCAAGAAATGACGAAACCGCTCAGCAGGTTCTCAATATAAAAACGCCGCCCTATTGGGCGGCGTTTTTTGTTTCACTAGTGAGCCGCATTAAGTGCGGTTTTGCAGCGCCGCGATACGAGCTTCGATCGGAGGATGGCTTGAAAACAGTGCCATCACGCCGGCTTTATCCGAAATGCCCGAGGCGGCCATCGATTTGGGCAACTCGCCCGGTTCTAAGCCGCCGAGGCGACGCAAAGCATTGACCATCGGCGTCGGCGTACCCACGTACTGTGCGGCACCCGCATCGGCGCGAAACTCGCGCTGGCGAGAGAACCAAGCCACGATGATCGACGCCAGCACGCCGAGTATCAGTTGGCAAATAATATCGGTGACGTAATAGCCAATGCCGGGTGCGTCGTTCTTATTACCCAACACCATACGATCCACCACGTAGCCGACCACCTTGGCGAGGAAAACGACAAAAGTATTTACCACGCCCTGAATCAACGTCAGCGTGACCATGTCGCCGTTGGCGATATGGGCAACTTCGTGCGCAAGTACCGCCTCGACCTCTTCCTTGGTCATCGATTCGAGCAGGCCTGTAGATACGGCGACTAGCGCGGAATTCTTGAATGCACCGGTCGCAAACGCGTTAGCTTCGCCTTGGTAGATGGCCACTTCGGGCATGCCGATATTGGCTTTGTTCGCCAGACGCTGAACACTCGCAACCAACCATCGTTCGGTTTCGTTTTGTGGCGTGTCGATGACTTGCGCGCCAGTCGACCACTTTGCCATTGGTTTAGAGATCAAGAGCGAGATAAACGAGCCGGTGAAACCGACAACTGCTGAAAACGCCAACAACATTGGCAAGTTCAGGCCGTTTGCCGTCAAGAATTTGTTAATACCGAGCGCGCTCGTCACAATCGTGAGTACGAGCATGATGGCCATATTGGTCAGCAGGAATAGAAATACGCGTTTCATAGGTGACACCCCAGAGTGGATAACTTGTTTAATGCAATTTTATCGGCTTTTTCCAACTTTTTTGCCGCGTTTTGTCCGTCGTTAGCGCAGCAGGTTGGGGGAATCGCTAATATTTCAAGGGCTTAGCTTTCCCGCTGCGTTTGGGCGAGCGGCAGAACCCTGTTACCTTTGCACGAACCCTCGTGCGGACTTCGGCAGTTTTGTCAGGAAATGGTTCCAGCTCAGGCACAAGCTAAACTTCGGGCATGCAAGATTTTTGGGTTGACTCTGGCTTTGGCCAGCTGACAGTAAATGACCGCGGCTGGCTGCGGGTGACGCCGCAGTACCTGCGCTCGGTTTTGATGCGTCCGGAACTTGCGCCGATTGCGGAATCCGGCCCCAATGAGCGAGCCTTGCACGCGGATTTAGTGGTGAATCCGCTGCGCGCGGTCGCGGCCGAGGAACTCGGCGCGATTGAAGACGCGGATACGCGGCAGAACTACATGTATTTCCTGCGCTTACGCAAACTTTTGACCGACGCGGTCACGTTGGAACGGTTTTACCTGCAAGCGTTTCAGGCTGGTGCGATCGATTTCCCGCCGGTGTTTATCGACATGGCAGCACAAGCGATTGTGCGTGGGATCTTGGCCGACCAGACTGAGGATGTGTACGCTGTCCGTGCCGGAGAGTTGTTCTTTCGGCGTCAACGGGTGTCTACCGAAAATGTCCGGGTACTCAGTGCAGACGCCGAGACGATTCAGGTATTTGCCGAATCTGGCGGGTTCGGCAACGTGGGCCGCCTATTTGCCCAGCAGGGCACGCCGATGCGCACCATGAACATGGATGTGTTGTCACACGAGAACGCACAACTCTATTGGTTTTCCGAGAATCGATATCGCTATATCGTTGATCTTTCGCATGGCAGTGCCGGGCTGGATGCGTTGGCCACGCTCATCAGTCGTTGGATCGAGCACTTTTTTGGCGTTAAGGTGAGCGTCACCGCACTACCAAAGATTGAAGACGATGCCTGGCGCTGGCACATTGGGCTCGACGTCGAATCAACAGCGATCCTTAACGACCTGTACGAGGGGCGGGAGGTGGACCAGTCTCGACTGGCCCGCCTTGTCGGGCTATTCCGCGTCGATTTCCTCGATGTAGCGGACATGCGCACTGACGTACAAGGCAAACCGGTGTATCTTGGCATGGCGATCAACGAAGAAAATGTATTGAAGCTTAAACCGCAGAATCTACTAATCAACCTGCCGATTGCCGTGCGAAGTTAGCCTTTGGTACATTGCCGGCTTACGCGGCGCTCACAATTGCGCCCCCCACCGATCTCAATGCGAGAATTGACAATATGAAATCATCCAAAGACCATCCAGCAGTCGAAATGTTGCGAAGCGAAATCGAACTCATGGTCTCAGACCGCGATGCGTTACTACGTGTTGCCGGTGCTGCGGCGAAATTTGTCGAGAAGGTCAACATTGCCAAATTGCCGGTGTCGGCGATTCCCTTTGCTGAGGCGCTCGCGTCGGGAGTCAATGCGCTTTCTGAGGAGAGCCTGAAGGAAGCCTTGGCTGCTTTCACGCGGCGCTAGCATGCTCCTGCAAGCTCACGCAGGCGTCGCGCCCAGCCTCTAGATGGAAACGGCGACGGCTTGCTTATGACCGCTTCCAATAGGCACCCAATAGAATTGGTGGTGCCGCAAAGTTTCCGACGCCGCAACTGCGGTTTCACCCGTTGGCTGGGACGCAGCATGATGCGTATAACGGGCTGGAAGTTTGAAGGCCAACTGCCGGATGTTCGCAAGGTGTTGGTAAGCGTCGCGCCGCACACCAGCAACTGGGATTTTGTCGTCGGAGTGATGGCGCTATTTGCGCTCGATCTTCGTATCTCGTTTTTGGGCAAACACACGCTCTTTCGAGGGATTGTTGGTCGTTGGATGCGCTCCATCGGGGGTATCCCCGTAGATCGATCACGCCCTACTGGGGTGGTGCGTGATGTTGCTGACGCGATCACGGCTGCAGACCGCATCGTCTTTGCCATGGCCCCTGAAGGAACACGCCGCCTCGATAAAGGTTTCAAGACTGGCTTTATCCATATTGCGCACACGGCGCAGGTACCCATCTGTTTGGCCTACTTTGATTTCTCGCGCAAGGTGATTGGTTTTGGACCGGTGTTTCAGCCAAGCGGCGACGCGCCTGCAGATATTGCCAAGATCACTGATTACTATCGACCGATACGAGGTCGCTACCAAAAGGACTGGCAGCGTGACTGGCAACGCCAAGGTTAGCGCGATTATGTCGGGTGCTGTGCATACCTTCGCCCGACGAATGCGCAGCAGATCAAATTGATGCGCAACGATGGTGCGCTACAATTTCCCAAAATCATCTGCAAGTAATTGAGTGTAATGGATGTATTTTCCGGCATGCCGTTTGCAAAGATGGCAGTACGATGAGCAATCGTCGTCAATTTCCCCTCCGAGAGCGGTTTGCCCGGCGTCAGATTAGTCGCCGGGCTTTTTCTTTTCTTGCGCGGTCGCGTTAGACTGGCAATTGTGTTTCAACCCAACCCAAATAACGAGGAGACCACGTGATTCATTCAACTAAAAAAATATCGCTCAGCCGCCTTCTCGGCGCGCTGGTCGTCGGCTTAGCGTCGTCGTTTGCACTTTCCGCCTCCGCGTTGGATAGCGTGAAGTTTATGATTCCCGCTAATCCCGGTGGTGGTTGGGACACCACCGGACGCACGCTTGCACAAGCGATGACCAAAGCGGGTGTGGTCAAGAATGTGCAGTTCGACAATAAGGGAGGTGCCGGTGGCACCATTGGCTTGGCGCAGTTCGTAAATACCTCAAAGGGTGATGGTAACGCCATGATGGTCGGCGGCATGGTCATGGTCGGCGGCATCATTCTGAACAAATCTGCGGTAAACCTCAGCATGGTGACGCCGCTGGCGCGCCTTACTGGTGAGTATGAAGTTATCGTCGTTCCGGCGGCATCACCCATCAAGACCATGAAGGATTTGGTTGCTAAATTCAAAGCGGATCCTGGGTCCGTGTCTTGGGGAGGTGGCAGCGCCGGTGGCACTGACCATATTCTGGCGGGCATGATTGCCCAGGCAGTCGGTGTTGACCCCGCCAAGGTGAACTACATCCCATACGCTGGCGGCGGTGAAGCGCAAGCCGCGATACTGGGAAACCACGTCACGGCTGGCATCTCCGGCTACAGCGAATTTGCCGCACAGATCAAGGCCGGTAAATTCCGTCCGCTGGCTATTTCTTCGGACAAGAAGATTTCAGGCATTGATATCGCAACATTGAAGGACCAAGGAATCGACGTCGAATTGTTTAACTGGCGCGGTGTGTTTGGTGCCCCTGGTATCACCGACGCGCAAAAGAAAGCGTTGTTGGCGGCGCTTGAGACGACCGTGAAGTCGGCTGGCTGGAAAGAAGCACTCGCCAAGCAGGAGTGGACGGACATTTACATGGCGGGTGATGGTTTTGCCAAGTACATTGACGATGAGAACAAGAGAATCGGCGACGTCCTCGGCAAACTGGCACTGAAGAAGTAACAGACCAAGTCAGCGGCTGATCGGACTCGCGGTTGCACTTTAACTAGTCCCACCGCGAGCCGTCCCGCCGATAACACTGGAGGAAGTGGCGATGACGACAACAACTACGCCCGAGGCAACAAAACATCCCGGCCAGGTGTTGCTCAGCGTCGCCGTGGTATTGCTGGGAACGGCACTTGCCTATGGTACCAGCCAGCTTCCAGAGGCCAGTGGCTACGCCAAGGTCGGGCCAAGATTAATGCCGTCAATTGTGTCGGGAGGACTGTTCGTTTTGGGACTACTGCTGCTTAAGGAATCGCTCACCGGCGGTTTTCACAGTATCGACGAGGACGAGCACGCGGCGACTCCGACCAACTGGCCTGCATTTCTTTGGATTTCCGCTGGACTTGTGCTGAATGGTTTGCTGATTGTAACGGCCGGTTTTGTTATTGCCGGTACGTTGCTGTTTGTGTTGTCAGCTCGCGGCTTTGAGAGCCGGGCCTATGTCCGAAATGCCGTGGTTGGCATGGCCATTGCCGGATTCACATACGCGTTCTTTACGTACGGGCTCGGACTCGCGCTACCTGCGGGAATCCTGCCGTTCTAAGTCGTTTCATGGTCGCAAATGCGACATCAGCCGTTGAACGCATCAGGCTGTGTTGAAGTAAATTAGGCTAACGATGGAAGTTTTGAATTCTCTTGCGCAAGGATTCTCCCTCGCGCTCACCATGCAGAATCTGATGTGGTGCTTTGTCGGCGTGACGCTCGGTACGGCGGTCGGTGTCTTGCCCGGCATCGGTCCCGCAGTCACGGTCGCGTTGCTGTTGCCCGTCACCACCAAGATTGATCCCTCCGGCGCACTGATCATGTTTGCAGGTATCTATTACGGTGCAATGTACGGTGGCTCGACCACCTCGATTTTGCTCAACACGCCTGGTGAGTCCGCCACCATCGTGACGGCGATGGAGGGCAACCAGATGGCTAAACGCGGTCGAGCGGGGGCGGCGTTGGGCACGTCTGCCATCGGGTCGTTTGTTGCCGGCACTCTGACCGTGGCGGCGCTGACCTTTGTCTCACCGCTGGTCGTCGACATTGCGATCCAATTCGGTCCGCCGGAATTTTTTGCTCTCATGGTGCTGGCTTTCACCACAGTCTCCGCCGTGCTCGGTGGATCAGCGCTGCGTGGCCTAACCGCACTGTTTATCGGGCTCGCCATTGGATTGGTCGGTATCGATTCGCAATCGGGCACGGCGCGCTTTGCTTTCGATGTGCCGCAACTGCTTGACGGTATTGAAGTGGTCACCGTGGCGGTGGGGCTGTTTGCCGTAGGGGAGACGCTGTGGACTGCGTCGAAGGACTACAAGACAGTCGAGACCATGAATGCAATGCGGGGTTCCGTCTGGATGACTGCGCAAGATTGGAAACGCTCATGGGGCCCGTGGTTACGCGGCACGGCGATTGGCTTCCCGTTTGGGGCGATGCCAGCGGGCGGCGCTGAGATTCCAACATTTTTGTCCTATGCCATCGAAAAGAAATTGACCAAACACCCGGAGGAATTTGGTCATGGCGCGATAGAGGGGGTGGCAGGACCGGAAGCGGCAAACAACGCATCTTCAACTGGCACCATGACGACGTTGTTAGCGCTCGGCTTACCAACGTCGGCAACCGCAGCAATTTTGCTCGCCGCGTTCCAACAATATGGTTTGCAGCCGGGCCCATTGCTATTCGTCAATTCTGCCGACCTCGTGTGGGCGCTGATCGCCTCAATGTACGTTGGCAACATCATGTTGCTGGTATTGAACCTCCCGCTCGTGGGGATTTGGGTAAAGCTGCTGAAAATTCCGAAGCCGATGCTTTATTCCGGCATCTTGATCTTTGCCACGCTCGGCGTGTTTGGCATGCGGCAGTCGGCGTTCGATATATTCCTGCTGTACGCAATTGGATTGCTCGGATTCCTGATGCGGCGCTACGATTTTCCGACCGCGCCGGTCATCATCGGCATGATTCTGGGCCCGCTAGCAGAGGCGCAGTTGCGCCGGTCGCTGTCAATCAGTCAAGGTGACTGGCTGGTCTTCCTGCAAAAACCATTGTCGGCAAGCCTGCTGGCGATTACGGCAGCGATATTGATCGGGCCGTGGGCATGGAAGAAGTTAAGGCAGGCCTAGTATCGGCGGGCATTTTGCGGCCCTTTCGCTTGAAAGCGTCCGTCAATAAACGACTTTAGCCAAAGATGATTGGTGCCAAGAAGGCGAAGAAGAATCCCGTGACGAACATCACTACCGAGAACGTATAGATCGCCGCAGCCCACCGACGGGCCCGGTTACAGGTAGCGGCGAGGGCCGGGTCGGCAGGGCAGGGGAGTGACCTTGCCCGCCATTGCATCACACCGGCCGCCAGCAGCATGACCCCCGCAATCGCAAACAACGCTACCTTGTGTTCGGACAGCCACACAATCTGTGGGAACGTGGTGACCAAGCCCGCCATTGCCGCCCCCGCGCCGATTGACACCAGTAATGCTGGTAAGGCGCAGCAAATCAACGTGCTGCCGCTGGTAAACAGCGATAGAAACGATGCGACCGCGTTTTGTTTCAACGCGGGGTCGAGCGAAGATTCAGCAGGCATTACTTGCTCGCTTTGATCTTCTTTGTCAACGCGTCAAAGCTTTCTTCGCTACGGGCGATGGATTTCACCACATAACCCGCGTCAGTGATTTCGGCTTTGATGGTGGCGTCCGGGATGTCCTGGCCGTCTTTAAGCGCGACCACCGCCACTTTTTTCTCCAAGCTGACAAACACCTTATCGGTGGCGGCCTGCGACTTCATTTTCTTTTCAACACCTTGTGCACAAAACGCGCAGACCAAGCCGTCAAGCCCAATCTGAATGGTTTTGGGAGTGGCGAATGCCGGTGTTGCAACTGCGGCGGCCAATGTGACAGAAGCAAGCAGCGTATTGAAGTTTTTCATTTGGATTTCCTTTTTCAAAATTTTCATCATCATTATTTAGTAGTTAACCATAAACATCATCTGGGGCTTGCGGCGTTCGGTGACACCGATTTCCACCCAGATGTTTTTCTTGAAGAGACGCACGAATGCGCCGCCTTCGGTTTTGTCGGTCATACCGCGATACTTTTTAACTTGGGCGATAAACCATACTGCCAAGTCTTCATAGTCGTGTGCGACTGGCGAAAAACCAATTTGGCCGACGTCGAGTCGGTCATAAAAAAGTGGCGTCTGCTGGACGTCCACTTTGAAGCTCGAGTAGAACTGCCTTGTCTCGTAGTCGCCTTGCAACACAAATCGACGCGCGGATTCGCTATATCGAGCCGTTTGCGAGACGTTGTGTCCCGGGTGCATTACACCCGTCACCCCCTGCTTGACTGAATCCGCCCAGCCAAAACCTGCCGACGCAAAGATGTTGGCCTGCGCATTCGGCATGTTCCAACGCTTGAGCAAGAAATTGAATTGTGCGTACTTCGCATCCATCTCGTGCTGATTGTTTTCGGAGGTCATTTTCACGTCGGCAATTCCCAGCGACCACCAAACCTTCGGCGCGTAATACACCTCGGTGGAGACCATGGTGTCATCACGTTCATGCATCATCGTCACCGCCTCCGCGAAGGCAATTGGTTTGGCATTGACATTCGGCGACGTTGCAAACACAACCATGCCGATCGCTATTGCGGTGGCGCACAGAATGGCGTTTCGAGAAAAAAGCGTAGACATAACAATTCCTGAGTGGCTGATGAGATGCCGCGCCACATTGGGCACGGGGAGCGCGCGGGTGGAAGCGCAGTCGGTCGACAAAATCGCGATCGCGACGGCGATGTCAGCGCGACATCAAATGCGCAGAATCGCGTTTCTCAGGAATGGTGGGCTGGTGGCAACCCGATCGGCTGCGGGCGGCCCGATGCTGCGAGCGGTTTCACGCAGGGTGACGCCGGGGATGGTGAGTACCGCAGTAAAGCTAATGTAGTCTGCCACAAACGACTTGGCGAGGTTTTGGTGGCCGCTCTCGCAGTGTTGCTTACAGATTGCTGACACTGTACCGGCTTCTTCAGTCGGGCAATCACAGTCGCGTCCGCTTTCTACCGCCTGGTCGGACATCATTGCGGCGGTCGAAACCGTCGATTCCGTCGGCGAGCAAGCGTGCATTGCCACTGCCAGCTGGCTTACGCTTAGCAACAATACGGTTACCGCGGCTACGAGCCGCTTGCCCTGCAAATGAAAATGGAAAAGACGCTTCATATCAAAAGTGAGTACAACAACCCGAAAAAGTTCAGTGGTTTGAGCGGTCGAGTGTCAAAATACTGTCATCCAGCGCGAGCGGTGTGGCAAAAACTCCACCGATTCGGCGCTACCACCAGCCGGAGTCCCTGACATGGAAGTGAAGTTTGACCGATTTTATCGGTTCGCCGAGTTTTCTGAAATCTTGCAGTGGTACGCCGCAACCTACCCCGAAATTCTCTCCATTGAATCCATCGGCAAGAGTTTCGAAGGGCGCGATATCTGGGTGTTGACCGCCACCAACACCAAGACCGGTCCGGCCACGGACAAACCTGCCTACTGGATCGACGGCAATATTCACGCCAGTGAGTTGGCGGCTACCACCGCCTCGCTGTACTTCATCAATACACTGGTCACCCAGTACGGCAAACGTGAGGACATCACACGTTGCCTCGACTCCCGTGCGTTCTACATTTGTCCGCGGATGAATCCGGATGGTGCCGAGTGGGCGATGCGTGATTCACCAAAGATCATCCGCTCCTCAACCCGCCCTTATCCGTATGACGAAGAGCCGGTGGACGGGCTCAATATTGAGGACATTGACGGTGACGGCCGCATCCTGTCGATGCGTATTCCAGACGCAAACGGCAATTGGAAGTGCCACCCGACAGAGACGCGGTTGATGATCCCGCGTGAGCCAACCGAATACGGCGGCCAGTACTACCGCATGCTGCCGGAAGGCCGTATGAATGATTACGACGGCTTCACGGTGAAGGTCAACAAGGATAAACAGGGCCTCGACCTCAATCGTAATTTTCCAGCGGGTTGGCGGCAGGAGTTTGAGCAGTTTGGTGCGGGGCCGTACCCAACGTCAGAGCCCGAAGTTCGTTCTGTGGTGCACTTCATGGCGCATCACCCCAATATCACCGGTGGTTTGACCTTCCATACTTGGAGTGGTGTGTTGTTGCGCCCATCCGGCACTTCGCCGGACGAGGATATGCCCGCCGAGGATTTGTGGGAGTACAAACGCCAAGGTGTGAAGGGTACCGAGATGACGGGTTATCCGGCCATCAGCACGTATCACGAGTTTCGTTATCACCCCAAGGAAGTCATCACCGGGACATTCAACTGGATTTACGACCATCTCGGTATCTATGAGTGGACGGTGGAGATCTGGTGCCCGATGCGCGAAGCCGGCATCACCGACTACAAGTATATCGACTGGTTCCGTTCACATCCGGTGGAAGATGATCTGAAGATGCTGGCGTGGGCGGACCGCGAGTTAAAAGGCCGTGGATACGTCGATTGGTACAAATTTGACCACCCGCAGTTGGGACCGGTCGAAATCGGCGGATGGGACAAGTTGCTCGCCTTCCGTAATCCGCCGCCGCATTTGCTGGAAAAGGAAGTTGCAAGATTTCCAGAGTGGATTTTGCACAATGCGATGATTTCACCGAAGCTGGAGTTGGTGTCACTCACCGCTGACGCAGTTGCGGATGGCGCTTATCGCATCCAGCTGGTTGTGCAAAACACGGGCTATTTGCCAAGTTATGTTTCCAAACGCGCCAAAGCGCGTAACCAATCGCGTGGCGTGATTGCTGAAATCTCATTACCGGCCGGTGTGGAGCTTGTGAATGGCAAAGTGCGCGACAACATGGGTGAGCTTGAGGGTAGGGCATACAAACATACGCTCATGAGTTTCTGGACCGACACCACGCCGACGGCAGACCGCGCCCTCATGGAGTGGATGGTAAAGGGTAAGGCGGGCGATGAGGTGAATATCACGGCGCGGCACGACAAGGCCGGCGCAATACACACAAAGGTGGTCCTTAAATGAAGCTGACGAGACGTAATTTTATTGCCAGCGCCCTAGTAGCGGCGCTGGCAACTTCGACCGCATTGACAGGAGATTTGGCGATGGCAGCACCGGCAAAACCGACACCAAGTGCCACCTTTGACGTGTCTGATGCCAGCGTCGCGACGCTGCAAGCGGCGATGCAGTCCGGCAAAACTTCGAGCCAAGCGCTGGTTCGCGCCTATCTTGCACGCATCAAGGCGCTGGACAAAAGTGGACCACGTGTCAACTCCGTGATCGAAGTGAATCCGGATGCGTTGATGATTGCCCGTACGCTCGATGCAGAACGCAAGGCGGGCAAGGTGCGTGGCCCGATGCACGGCATTCCGGTACTGATCAAAGACAACATCGCCACCGCCGACAAAATGCAGACCACGGCGGGCTCACTGGCGCTGGTGGGATCACGACCAAATCGTGATGCGTTTATCGTTGCCAAATTGCGTGAAGCCGGCGCGGTGATCATCGGCAAAACCAACCTCTCCGAGTGGGCAAACTTTCGCTCGACCCGTTCGACGTCCGGCTGGAGTTCGCGCGGCGGATTGACCAAAAACCCGCACGCGTTGGATCGAAATACGAGTGGTTCGAGCTCTGGCTCCGGAGCAGCCGCAGCCGCCGGGTTCGCAACGGTCACCATTGGCACGGAAACAGATGGCTCCATCGTTTCGCCCGCCAACGCCAACGGCATCGTTGGTTTAAAGCCGACGCTTGGGCTGGTCAGCCGCAGCGGCATCATCCCTATTGCGGCCTCGCAAGATACCGCAGGACCGATGACACGCACCGTGGCGGATGCAGCCGCATTGCTGACCGCAATATCCGGTACAGATCCCAAAGATGGCGCAACCGCCGAAGCAAATACGCAGATGCAGGACTACACCAAGTTTCTCGATAAGGACGGGCTCAAGGGTAAACGTATCGGCGTGGTACGTAACCAGTTTGGCGGTCGTAACGACTTGGCATCAGCTGTGGTTGAAAAGGCGCTCGATGTATTACGTGCACAAGGTGCGGTGTTGGTGGACTTGTCGCAGCTGCCGGGTTCGGGACGCTATGGTGCCACTGAGCTTGAAGTGCTGCAGTTTGAATTTAAAGCCGGTGTTGCCTCCTACCTGGCCGAATACACGCCCAATTCGCCGATCAAGTCGCTCGCGGATGTGATGGCGTTCAACGAAAAAAATCGTGACAAGGTGATGCCGTATTTTCAACAAGAACTTATTGTCCAGTCGGTGGCAAAAGGCGGGCTTGATAGCAAAGAGTATCGCGACGCATTGGCCAACAACATCAAGTTCTCGCGTGAAGAAGGCATCGATAAGGCATTAAATGACAACAAGCTCGATGCGTTGGTCGCGCCGAGTGGAAGCCCGTCGTGGTTGACCGACTTCATCCGCGGTGATTTTTCTGGTGGTGGGTTTTCGCAGGCGGCGGCGGTGGCGGGCTATCCGCATATCACGGTGCCAGCAGGTTTTGTTGAAGGCTTGCCCGTAGGTATTTCATTTGTCGCTGGCGCGTGGAGCGAACCGACGCTGTTTGCGATGGCATATGCCTACGAACAGGCCAGCAAGGCGCGGCGCACGCCGAAGTTCGCCAAGACGGTGAACCAGAAAGGTTAGGGTATTTTGAAATTGGGGTTTTCGATCACCCCAATTGCGTTGCCAAACGGGTCGATCAAAGTCGCCGTCTTGATATCGCCACCGACGTCGCTGATCGGCACCTTGATCGTCGCGCCGAGGCCGACCAGTCTCGCGACTTCGCTCTCGATGTCATCAACACCCCAGTAGGTGCCGACACCATCCTGATCGGGCAGCAAGCCAAGTTCGTAACCGCCGACATTAAAGCCGATGTAATACGGCTCATCGAAGTAGGGCGCGTGTCCCACCAACTCAGTGAACCAAGTTCGCGCTTTGTCGAGATCGTCGACGTGGTATGCAACGGTGCGTAGGCCTAGCAACATTTGGCTCTCCTGGCTATCGCTTCCACTCCGGATGTGACTGACGCAACTCGCGCTGCTGTTCAATTAATGCCTGATAAAAGGTCAGGCGTTGCGCCTCGATTTTGCCGAGCTCAGTGGCGGCAATCACCGCACAGCCCGGTTCGTCCATGTGGGCGCAGTCGTTGAACTTACACTCACCAAAGTACGGGCGAAACTCCGGCATCGCGTAGGCGATATCGTCGTCTTCCAAATGAAACAGGCCAAAGGACTGCATACCCGGTGAATCGATAATCGCCGTATCTTTATCGAGCCAATAAAGCCGTGTGAAAGTGGTGGTATGTTTGCCGGAATTGAGGGCAACCGAGATCTCCCCCTCTTTGGCCACGTCGCGCATGACTAGGTTATTCACGGTGCGGGACTTGCCCATCCCGGATTCGCCGACAAACAACGTCTTTTTGCCATCGAGTAACGGGCGCAGCGGGCTGATGTCGAACTTAGCTGAGATCGGCAACACGTTGTAGCCGATTTTCTCGAGATGGCGTAATCCTGCGTGTGCCGCTTCAAACTCGGGCAGGTCTTTTTTGTTCAGCATGATCGTCACTGCAATGTTGGCTGCTTCACAAGCGAGCAAACACAGATTCAAAAACGTCGGCGAGAAAGGCGGGCTCGGTGCACAAATGATGACAGCATGGTCAATATTTGCGGCGAGGGTCTTTTCGCGCCAGACGTCTTGTCGGAACAACACATTGCGGCGTGACAATACTTCGTCGATGCGCGCCACCTTGGGGCCGGTCATCGAGATTATGACTTCATCGCCACAAGTCACGTCCTGTTTTTTGCCTTTGCGCGAGGCGACACACTCGGTACGATCCGGCAGCATCACCAAATACTCACGACCAAAGTCGCCGGTAACCAACGCCTTCAGGGGCTGCGCCTTGGCCGGCTGCGTCATTTAGTCAGCGCCTCGATTTTGGCCGCGCAAATGAAGTCATTTAGCGTAATACCACCGGCATCGTGTGTCGAGTAAGCTACAACACAACGGTTGTAATGCACACCCATGTCGGGATGGTGGTCTTGCTGATGTGAAACCCAGGCAGTGGCGTTCACAAAGGCCATGGTCTCGTGGTAATTCCTGAAGGTGTACGTTTTCCGAATCTCGTTACCCACCCGCGTCCAGCCGGAAAGCGTTGTGAGGTGGGTGTTGATGGTTGCGTCGTCCAACGCAACCGCCTGTCCGCCGGGAGCGCAATGCATGTTTGCAAGATTCATGTGGTTGGTACCGTGGAAGTTGAAAACGTGTGCAAGTGGGCGATACGTATGGCGGCCGGCGGATGGGAGTCATACACCGCCGAGTGCAACGGATCAGGAGTAAGTGTGGAGGCATTATCCCGATAAAGTTTTACCAGTGCCGAGATCAAATCCCTTGCATTGGTTTGTTCGGCTGCATAGGCGTCGGCTTCAAATTCATGTTTGCGCGAGACCAAACTCGAAAGCGGCGTCATCCAGAATGTAAACACCGGCAGTATGGTGAAGAACAACACCAGCGAGACCGCAACCGGTGCCGAGGCCGCCGTCGCATTTGCCACCCCTGCCACCCCCGCGGTAGCGGCGGGCAGCCCAAGTCCTTCATAGAACCATGGTTTGTCAATCACCCAGCCCATCAGCGCCAACATGACGAACGAACTCGCAAACATCGCCACCATACGTTTGACGATATGGCGACGTTTGAAATGCCCCAACTCGTGCGCCAGCACCGCCTCGATTTCTTCAGGCGTCAGACGCTGCATCAGGGTATCAAAGAACACGATTTGTTTGGATTTACCCAGTCCCGTGAAGTACGCATTGCCGTGTGATGATCGCTTCGAGCCGTCCATGACAAACAAACCCTTGGCGTGAAAGCCGCACTTGGCCAGTAGTGCCTCGATGCGTGTTTTCAAACTTGTATCCTCCAGCGGCAAAAATTTGTTGAATAGTGGTGCGATATACGTTGGGTAGACGGCAATCATCAGTAATGAGAAACCCGTCCACACCAGCCAAACGTACAACCACCACAGGCCGCCCATCTTTTCCATCAGCCACAGCGTGGCGAACAACAGCGGCCCGCCGATCACCACCGCCAGCGCCCAGCCCTTCACGGCGTCGGTGATGTAGGTGCGGAGAGTGGTTTTGTTAAAGCCATGTTTTGCTTCGATGACAAACGTACGGTAAACATCAAAGGGCAGGCCGATTAGACCGGTCACGATTCCGACCGCCGCAACAAAGGCAAGGCCGTCGGCATATACGTTGCCAAACAGGCCGTTGGTGGAAAGATAGAGCCACGCCAGCCCACCTCCGAGGGTAAGGCCAAGCAACACCACGACGTTGAGCGCTTCTTCGGCCAAGCCAAAGCGTTGTTTGTCGAGGGTGTAGTCGGCGGCTTTTTGGTGAGCCTCCAGCGAGATGATGTCGGCGAACTCAGCCGGTACGGCGTGTCGGTGTGTTGCGACGTGGCGCATGTGGCGCAGGCTCAGCCAAACGCTGAAGGCCAGGCTGATGGCGGTGGCGGCCAAAAAGATAAGAGTAAAGGTAAATGAGCTTGCTGCGGTCATAGCTGGGCTTCGTGAGAAACTACGTTTTGAATAACCATCTATTTTACGTTCCCATGGCACAAGACCAAAACAATCTTATCTGGCTCGATATGGAGATGACCGGCCTCAAACCAGAGACCGACGTCATCATCGAAATCGCAATGGTCGTCACCGACGCCCAACTCAATGTTGTCGCCGAGGCGCCAGTGCTGGTCGTCCATCAGCCGGATAGCGTGCTCGATGCGATGGACTCGTGGAACAAATCCACCCACCGCAAATCGGGCTTGATAGACAAAGTGAAGGCCTCCACCCTGACGGAAGTGTTCATCGAGCGGCAAATGATCGAGTTTCTGCGTGAATACGTGCCGGCCAGCACCTCGCCGATGTGTGGTAATTCCATCTGCCAGGATCGTCGCTTTATGGCCAAGTGGATGCCGCAGTTGGAAGCGTATTTCCACTACCGCAATCTTGATGTCTCCACACTCAAAGAACTCGCCAAACGTTGGAAGCCGACCATCATGTCGGGCCTAACCAAACACGGCAAACACGAGGCGTTGGCGGATATTCACGAGTCGATTGAAGAACTCAAGTACTACCGGCAGCATTTACTCAATCTTGCGAGTTAACATTCAAAGTGACCAATCGGCGGGCATTTCCAGCCAAAAAAGCCTGAAAACACCCGCTGATACGAGAGTTTTATATGGTCAAAAACATCGCGACGACCGCCGCCGCCATTACCGCAGTCGCCGCCCATCCGAGCGCCGTCAGTTTCCTGCGGATGGTGTACCGACCCATCACGCGCTCGTTACTGGCTAGTAGCATCATCACCACCATAATTGGTACGGCAATTACGCCGTTGATGACCGCACTCCAATAGAGTTCTTTCATTGGGTCCACTGGTGTGAAGCAGAGCATCACCCCACCGATGGTGGCGGCGGAGATGATGGCGTAAAAGCGGCGGCCTTCATAAGGCAACAAATCCAGACCGGTGCGCCAATCGAATGCCTCTGCCACGGCATAGGCTGCGGAGCCTGCCAGTACGGGTACCGCGAGCATGCCGGTGCCGATGATGCCAAGGGCGAACAGCAGGAAGGTGAAATCCCCCGCCAATGGTCGCAACGCTTCGGCTGCCTGCGCCGAGGTTTCGATGTTCGTTAGTCCGGCGGCATTGAGCGTGGCCGCAGTGGAGAGGATGATGAAGAAGGCAATCAGATTGGAGAACCCCATGCCGACGATGGTGTCCCATCGAATGCGTTTGAGATGCGCCTTGGCCTCATCGAGGGCGAGCGGCTGCGGCTCACCGCTGTTGGCGGCGCGTAGATCTTCCATCTCCTGTGCGGCCTGCCAGAAAAACAGGTAGGGGCTGATGGTAGTGCCAAATACCGCGACGACCATGGTGATGGTGTCGTTATTCCAGGATAGTGTTGGCCACATCGCGCGGGCCATTACCGTTGTCCACGGCACGCTGATACTGAACACGACGGCAACATAGGACAGTAGTGCTAGGGTCAACCACTTCAGATAGCGAACATAGGTTTCATAGCGCAGAAACACTTGCAGCAGCAAACAGAGTAAGCCGAAGGTGACGGCGTAGACATGCGCCGAGCCACCAACCAGCAGCCGTAATGCTTCGGCCATCGCGGCGATGTCTGCGGCGATATTGATGGTATTGGCCAGCAACAAAAGGCCGACAATCAGATAAAGCACAAAGGCCGGTAAATGCGCGCGGATATTTGCCGCGAGCCCGCGGCCAGTAATACAGCCGATGCGCGCACTTACCATCTGAATACCGGCCATCAGCGGAAAGGTGAAAATCACCGTCCACAACATGTTGAAGCCGAATTGCGCTCCAGCCTGCGAGTAGGTGGCGATACCGCTCGGATCATCGTCGGCTGCGCCGGAAATGAGGCCGGGCCCCAATTGGCTCACCGTAGGGTGCTCGGCGATTTGAGCAACCACTTTTTTCATTACCGGGCCGCGCGTCCGTTTATCGATGAGGCGCTGCCTGGCTTAGTCCAGCCAGCCCTTGCGCCTGAAATAGGCAAACGGCACCAAGACCGAGACCACCATCAAGACGATGGCGAACGGGTAGCCGTATTCCCAGTTGAGCTCGGGAAACCAACCTTTGAAGTTCATACCGTAGACCGACGCGATGAGGGTTGGCGGCAGCAAGGCAACAGAGGCCACCGAAAAGATCTTGATGATCTTGTTTTGGTTGATGTTGATGAAGCCAACCGTCGCATCCATCAAGAAGTTAATCTTATCGAACAGAAACGCGGTATGGCCGTCGAGTGAATCGATGTCTCGCAGGATCTGCCGAGCTTCCTCGACCTGATCACCGTCGAGCAATTTTTGCCGCATCAAAAACGACACTGCGCGGCGGGTGTCCATCACATTGCGGCGAATGCGACCGTTCAAGTCCTCTTCGGCCGCCACTCTTGCCAATACTTTGCTGGCTTCAGTATCGGTCATCTTTTCGGTAAGTACTGTCGCCGATATTTTCTCCAATTCAGCGTAGACGCCTTCGAGTGCATCAGCGGAATACTCCGCGTCGGTGGCGTACAGATCGAGCAACACTTCACGGGCATCTTCGATGTATCCAGGGCGTGTCCTGGCGCGCATCCGCACCAGCCGGAACACCGGCAGGTCTTCCATGTGCAAGCTAAAAAGGGTGTTGCCCTTGAGGATGAACGCGACCGAGACGTTGCGGGAGTCGTCGTCAACTTCCAACAGGAAGTCCGAGCGCAGGTTTAACTCACCTGCGTCACCTTCAAAGAACCGCGCCGAGGCTTCGATGTCGGCCATATCGTCGCTGGTGGGTAACTCCAGTTGATACAGGCTACGTATCCATTCGCGCTCGGTTGCCGTGGGCGAGTCGAGATCAATCCAGATCGGGTCTGAATTTTTCAGGTCGTCAAGCGAATCAACTTGGAGCTGATTGAGACGGCGATTGTTGAGGATAAAGACGTTTAGCACAGCACTGGGCTTTCATAAAGTTGCGCGATTGTAGTCGATGCGCGTGGCATTGTCTCGCGCAGCGGTGCGTTTTGGTTAAGGCTGGCCCAAGAAAAAGTAGAAGATTGATCCTCGGTCACGTGCGCGACCGTAACCCAGATAGAGCGGTCCCAAGGCGGTATCGGCACCGAGATAAATCCCGAGCGAGGTGCGCGTCCGGGCTTCATCGGTCGGTTGGAACGGCTCGCTGATTTTCCCGGCTTCGATGGAAGCCCCTGCAAATACGCGGCTAGCGAGAAGACTTTGGGTTAACGGCAGGCGTTGCGAATAGCTGAGACGGCCAAAAGTCACACGATTACCCAAAAGCTCATTGGGGCGGTAGCCGGAGAGCTGCAGGAAGCCGCCCAGCGAAAACTGATCAAAAACCGATAACTCATTGTTGTAGGCGCGGCCATATCGGGCCGCAAAGCCGATGGTATGAGGACCAAATGAAATATGGTCGCTGTAGTTTGCCTCCAACCTTCGGTAGTTCTCGCTCGCGCCGAGCCCGGTCATATTCGTCAGATAGTCAATGCTGAGCAAACGGCCTTCGCGCGGAAAATTCAGGTCATCTTGATTGTCGTAGATGGCGCGCAGACGCACCCCGCCTTGTTTGAACGATACGTTGTCAAACAACGCCGGCGGACCGATGCCAAGCCTAGCCCGGTCGCGACCACCGACAAGGCCGACGCGGGCGATGGCATTCCGGCTGATGTCCGCGCCGAGCTCGACGCCGTAAGTGTCCGAGGATACATCGTACTGTGCGATACGTTTGCCATCAAAAAGTAGATCAACCCGACGGCGTACGACTTCAACACCCGGCGCAATATTGACGAAGCTGTCGGCACCGAATGGTTGAAAGAAACGCGACGCAAAACGTCGGTCCCGACCGATTTGTACGTCATTACGCCACTCGGCACCGGCCTGGTTAAATTGTGTTTGCTGGGAACGGATGAGCAGGTTAAAACGTCCTTCGCCAACCGAGTCCGCGGCGAGTGACAGGCCGACACGCAAATAGTTTGGCCCCCATTGTTTCTCACGTGCGTTGATTCGCAACACCTGCAAGTTGTTGTCGTCGAGCAGCGAATAGTTGACCCGCTCAAAGTAGCCGGTACCAAAGATGCGCGAGATACCCGCGTCGAGTTTTTTGAAATTCACCGGCTCACCGGACTTAATGTCGAGGGTGCGCTTAACTTCATTCGCATTCGCCCGCTCCAGTCCTACCACCTGCACCAGATCGATGGTCTCACCCTCAATGACCGGGCGGCCACGCGCAGTGAGAAGGCCACCGCGATAACGTGTGTAGGCGTCTTCTGACAAACTCAACGCTGCCAGTTTGGTGAGAAGCCCACGCGCGGCGGCCTCACCGATTTTCATTGCATCAGTGCCGCGATTAAAGTCGGTGGCACTCACCTTATCGAGGGCCGGTGTGATGAGGACATCGGTTGACTTGAGAGACTCAATGGACGCACGCACGTTCTGTTCGGTGAGAATGTTGATCATCTGCAGGGAGACGCCGAGTACCGAGAGCAATTCTTGCCGCTTCAATAAGCCCGAGCCGATATTGACAGCGATGACGATATCGGCGCCCATTTCACGCGCAATATCAACCGGCAAATTGCGCGTGAGGCCGCCATCCAAGAAGATGCGGTTGTTGAATTCAAAGGGCGCCACCGCACCAGGCACCGACATCGAGGCGCGCATCGCATCGGCAAGGCGGCCATCCTTAAATACATACATCTTGCCGGTTTCCGCGTCAGTGGCAACGGCGCGGAATGGAATCGGCAAGCCATCAAAGTTCACCGCACCAGGTGCAAAACGGGTGATCCTTGAAAACAACCGGTCCAATTTTTGGCCGGTAATGGCACCTGGTGGCAAACGTAGTGAATAGTCCTTGATGCCCATCTCAAGTTTCAGCAGTCGCACCTGATCTTCCTCTTTACGCAGAAAGCTGCGGTCTTCGCGAGGGCTGGAATCGGTGAAAACATCATTCCAATCGGTCTTGCGTACCAACTCTTCGAGGTCTCTTAGCGGGGTTCCTGAAGCATAGGCGGCACCGACCAGCGCACCGATCGAAGTTCCGGTGACAATGTCGATGGGGATACGCAGCTCTTCAAGAACCTTGATCACGCCGACGTGTGCCGCACCGCGCGCACCGCCGCCGGACAAGACAAGGGCGATTTTTGGGCGATTAAGGGGTGGGTTGTCAGCTGCCGGAGGTGTCGGCTGGGCGTGTGCGGTTTGCAGGGCATGCATCAAAGCGAACGTCGCAATGACGAGTGCAATTTGTTTCGTTATTCGCATCCGGTCATTCTACCCGCAGCAGCAGACGTGCCAATGGTGCCTCTAGCTTCTGCCCCCCCGCCAAGTCGGGTGGGAACTGCCGCTCAGAATGTCATCGTCAGTACGACGCTTGCTACATAGGTACCGATGGGGCTGTCCTGCCGCGCAGGGATGCGCCCATAGACTGCGTGGGTTGCCGTTTGTATCGGAGCGGTTGCGGTCAATGCGGGCAGTGATGCTGTGACGGTGGTGGAGCCGCCCGTACCGTCACCCCAAACCGATGAGGCATCACGTGCGGAAGTTTTGTATAGGTTGTAGCCGAGCGTCGATGCCCCCTGTAGCATGGTGCGCGTCGAGAAGCTCCCCGGCCCGCTGGATAAGGTGAGCGTATAGGTGACGATTTCAGTACCGGATGCCACTGTGCGTGAACAGCTCACGCTGATGTTGGTCGATGAATCGGTGGGCGACGCGCTCAGCGGATCGTAGTTGCCAAAGTTTAATGTCGGTGCTGATACCGAGCAGTTTGCGGCGTGGCTGGTGGCTGGATCCAGCAGTAGGCTGGTTCCAATCACGATCACTGACACTAAGCCTGTTAGTTTTCTAGCTTGCATGTGAAGGTGCCGAGGAAAGGTTGGAGATCGTCGGAGCGCTTGTAAGGAATTTGGATGCTACAACTTTTGCCGTCAACGATGATGCGTATGCGGTTTGTTTCTGTGAGTCCCGTCAGAAACGCTTCGCCGCGCTCGGCGATGGGTATCAGCTCGGCCGCGCCGTTTATGCTCAGAGTCGTCCCGGCGCGGATGGGGATACCATTCTCATCGGTAAATTTCGCAATGCCGCTGAACGATTCGCGCACGGCAAATTTCAGCACGAGGCCACTGCGAAGATATGGTGTCGCGTCGATTTTCAGCGACACCACCTCGGCGCTTAAAGGCAAATCCTGCTGCTCAATGGTGATCGAATTATTCTCGTAGGGACGCAAGCGCGGCACAAGTAGGTTGCCACGCACGTTGGTGCGGCCAACCTCCTGATTATTGAGCATCACCCGCACATTCTCAAAGCCTGGTACCGAAACGAGCGCAAATGAGTCGTCAGCCCGGCGGCCGGCGGCGACTTCGCTACCCAAGTACACAAGTGAACCGGAGGCACCAACACGTACAGTATCCGTTCCATTGAGTCGCGAGACATCGAGCGCATACAATCCCACCTCGTTTTGGACGGTCAAGCCCAGAATTGCATCGCGCTGGTCAGTGAGCAGCATGCGATAGCCGTAACCATCGCCGGCTGGCATGTTGCGTTGGAGGGTGGTGTTAGTCATTATTCGACTACGGTCATTGGTGGTTGTTCGCATCGACGAAACCCCGGCGCTCGCCGTAAAGTCAAGCGGCACAAAGTAGCCGAGTGTAATTGCGTGATTGGTCGGCCCGGTCAATGAGGTGAATGCATTCAGCGAAAGCTGTCCCCATCGACCGAATCCCTTCGACCACGACACTTGTGCCAGCTTGGTTTGGGTTGCCAATATGCCCTGCCCCGTCTCAGCACGCTGAATTTGCGTCAAGCCGAGGCCCAAGGAGCCGATCCCACTACTGTGGCTTGCGAACATGTTCAGCTCACGCCGTGGTCGTTGAATATCACCACCATTGCCGATGGTACGGAATCCCGGGGATGTCACACGCACCTGGCCGCCGAGCGTGAGCTGCGAAGATCGCCAGCCCCAACGCAGTGCCCGCGAATGGCCACTGCGCGATTCGACGGGTGAAAGACTGGGTGATTCTGAGCTGGTCGTTGGTGTCACCGGCAGTTGGGCACGCTCGACGGTGGTCGCAGCTTGCACGCTATGGGCGAATGACGCTGAAAACTCGCCATAACCTCCCGCCAACCAGGTGGTTCCCAGACCCACCGCGCGGCGACCCCGCGCAAATTCCATTCCGGTTTCTGTGGTCAGTTCAGCGGTAACGCCGCGCCGCCATACGCCGGAGGCAAAACCGCGGCCGTAGTCATTGCTGGTGATGCCGTAGTTTTCACGAAGGGTGCCTGCTTGAAATGAAAAGTCATTTAGTCCGGGCCGCAGTAGCAGCGTACTGCCGTACAGCGATTGGACGATGGCTTGCTCGCGACCGAGCAGATCGCGCACGATCAGCCGAATTTCGCCGCGGCCGTTGATGTTTGGCAGGTTATTCAGCGTGAACGGTCCCTGCGGCACGCGCTCGGTGGCGGTCAGTACGTTGTTAACATAAACACTTACAACGGAAGGAAGTGCGGATTGGCCAGATAGTGAATTTAGTGGGTAGGTGATGAAGCCGGGCTGCGTACCAAAGTTGGTCGCGTACTGTAGCCCCGCGAACAACGAGGGGCTACCCCACGAGGGCGATTGCGACATGGTGTCGCCGATCCGCCAGCTGGTCAGGGCGCTCGGATCGTCGATGGTGAATACGGTTTCGAGTCGGGATAGCTGTTTGGTGGCGTCCTTACGGTTCGCAAAAAATCGATTGGTCAGTACGCCTTGGGGCGAAAAGAAGCCCCATTCGAATTGACCGCCGCTGGCGATGTCGCGGGGACCGATTGAACTTCGCTGCGCGTAAAGATCATAAGAAAGAAAACTGCCGAGACTTGCCTGGGGTGTCGGTACTCTTTGCGTGGCACCGAGCGCAATTGTCGCACTTTGAAAGAGCGTAGGGGCCGCCTCGACTGAGAGTGTCTGCGCGACATCGTCGAAGGTCAGCGAAAGGCCGGTAACACTGTTCAGCAGCACATACTGTGCGCCCTCAAACTCGACAGCAATCAGGGTGGCGGGTAACGCAAGCCGGAATTTTTGGGCGTCCGCAGTGCTGATAAAGAATTGCTCCCCGGTCTTGCCCGCGCGGAGCATCAGTGCATTTTCAGACGCAAGCTGTGAATTGATTCGGATGGTGAGGAAGCTTGGGTAGGCATCCGATGGCGCGGCGACGGCTGTGATTTGTAAGCCCTTGGCGCGAGCGGGGCCAACAATGAACGCCAGCGCGATAAGGGTGCCGACACACCATAACCCCCGGCGAATCTCGTCACTGCGCGCGGTCCACATCCTAAGTCGTGTACTAAGGTCTTGGGTATCCCGGTGGTCAAGGGATCGGCGTCGCGAGCGGAATCTTGGTTTCAATCGACCCTGCATCCGTCCTTATGGTTGCGCGCAACATCCCTTTGGGCTGTCGCGTGAGCGCTAGCTGCCAGCTGCTGGTTTGTCCGGCGAGGATATAGCGCGGCTCTCGCAAGGCTGCCACGGCTACGCCGTCTTGCTCATCATAGAGTTGCGCATCCAAAATTTGCACGTGCATATTCGACGCGTTGGTTGCGCTGAGGCCAAGTTTGCCGTCGGGCGTCATCGCCGCGCGCCACACTGGCGGCGTACCGGTCACGACTTTAGGTGCCACAAAAATCGGAATGCCGATATTGAGCGCGACTTGTAGACCTTGGAAACCTTCTTTCGGGGGCGGTGGGACTTCAGTGAGGTAGAGCCGAAATGTCTGCTGCACATCGGTTTGGACGGTCTTGCGCAGACCCACGCGAACCGTCTGTGCACCGCCCGCAGCAATCGTAAAAATTGGCGGGGTGGCAATCAACTCGGTGCTGGGCGTATAGATATCTTCGCCTTGCTCCTGCTTCCAGTCCATCACTCGTAGCTGCAGAACAACGCTTTCGGCCTGGGAATCGTTGCGCACCGAGATCGCGCCGGTTGGATTGGAAGGCGTCAATTGCACGCGCACCGGGCTGACTTGGAATGAGCCCGCTGTAGCGAGTCCAACCACGCCGGTGAGCATTGCTGACAAGCAGGCACTTTTAGCTAATCTGATCATGTAGATTTCTAGAAAACGCGGTGACAGCTGCGCAAGGGCAGCTTTCGGTAAAGAGTCTACAGAAAACCGCTAAGGCACTGCGCCTCGACAAAACAAAAACCCGGTTCGGATTGCACTCGAACCGGGTGTTAATGAGGGCCTCGTGGGCCACCAGCAATGCCGCGAACGCGAACTTAAACTAGAAGGTGATGGTGGCAGTCAAAGTATCAGCGTAGCTACCGACTGCTGACGCTTGGCCGGCAGGAATTCGACCGCAAACGTTGTAGGCGCGCGCTGCCGTATTAGGTGCCGCAGTGAGAACGAACGGGGTTCCGGATGCCCAGGCCGTTCCAGACCCAACTGCAGGACACGCCGCACCGGCTGCGTTGCTGGTTGGCTGGAAGACGCTATAGTTCAAAAAATTGGCACCAGAAGCCAAGCGACGGGTACCACCCGAAAAATTTGAGCCGTTGTTGATGTCGATTCTTGGAACCGCGCCTGTGGTGCAGGAAAGCTGAACTTGGCCCGGGGTAGGCGCGTTTAGGTCGGTCGCAGATGTTGGATCGTACAGGCCGAATGCCATGTTGCTCGTGGTCACGATACAAGTGGCACCAATACTGGCAGAAACCCCCAGCGTGGTTTGCGCTTGTGCGCTTTGGCTTGCGGCCAGAACTGCCAGGACTGCGGCGGCAGAAAGCACACTTTTGTTGTTGAGAAGCTTAAGCATTTGTGTCTCCTTGTTTGAACTCACGGGCGGCGCCCGCTTGAGTTTGTTTCGGTAAGATGTAACAGACAGTGCTGGATCACGTTCTTTTGGTTAACTCAATGTGTTTTAAGAAGAAATGGTCGCCAGTACCGTCCCACTATCGCTCCCGGCGGGCGCTGATATTGCTCTCACTGCGCCTCATCACCTGATCATTCCCGGTGCTTGTGTCCAATCCTGCCTGACAAGTTGTAGGATTTCTTCCTACATAGTACAGGCGCGGCATCATAGCAGGGCTACTGCGGTATGTTTTAACATTAGTCATATTGTATGTGAATTTTTGTAAATTATCCTAATATAATCAAAATGTTATCTCCTCTTATGGCGGCGCTTAATAGATGTACCGCCTAGCCTGCCGTGATGCCTCTCCGGAAAGTGTGCGACCCCTCTAGCCGTTGATTTGGAAAGCAGCGCGGTAGCATTGCCTTTGAGCCCAGGCTGCACCATCTATGGAGGTGCCTGCGAAGGCGGGCGGAAAGTGGGCCGCCCCAGTCGCCCGAGGACAAACATTCAGCCCGCATCCACCGCAAAACAGAAACCATCCGGATTAGTCTGCCAATCATTCAGCGGCAACGTGCCTCAGGGCAGGCCGTGACCCGTGAAGTACTCAGCCTAGGTGTGCCTGCCGACGGGTGACAGCCCCGACAGGACTTGAAGGCCCATGTCTTCAACAGATTTTTCTGTCAATTCACAAATGGACAACTTTTGCCGATATCAGTGCATCGCCTCGCTTGTCTGGGGCTCACGGGTCGGTGCTTATGTCTATCTTGCAGCGGTGGAAGCGGGGTCATGTGCGGTGCGCGTTATTCGCTTGGTCACCGTCACACTGCTGTATTGCCGTAGGGCTTGTCAGCATGTTGACACCGGCGATCTCGGCTGGCGGCGTAGCGCAGTCTGCGAGGATAGGGGTCTCCGCAACCATCCTTCCAGCGTGTCGAATTCACAACTCGCCCTCCACAGAATCGACCGCTACGCGGGGTGGCGGAACTGCACCGCCGCCGAAAATCGACTCGGCTTGCAATGGGGCGACGGCAGTGAAGGCTTACGTCCTGCCAGTGGTCGCCGCCGGTCGTTTTGAACATCCGAGTATTCGCCCCGGGGTGTCTTTTCACCAAAGCGGTAACGGTGCCTCGCGTGTCGTGCATTACGTACTGGATTACTAGCCCGAAAATTTCATGGGGCGCGCTTGAAAGCCGACGAGTGCGCGAGCGATTTTTCGCCTAACTGACCAAAGCATGGAGGGCCGTGCTTGCCAAAGGCATGTGGGAGGAGGGGGCCTGTTTGGCAGAAACAGTGCCGCGCACTCGCCCGAGAGCGAACATGCCGCCCCCATCCACGGCAAAATACGAGCGGTTGAAATTGGTATGCCAACCGTCCAGAGGCGACGCGCTTCGACGCAGCGGGCGGGCCATGAAGTATTCGGCTTACGTAGCGAGAGGCGATTCGGATTCCCGCTTGATACCAAACCAGGTCGAATATAGTGCTGGCAGGAAAAACAATGTCAGCAGCGTCGCAACCAACAGACCGCCCATGATGGCGACCGCCATCGGCCCAAAAAACGCAGAACGCACCAGCGGGATCATTGCCAGCACGGCTGCCATCGCGGTCAACACAATCGGACGCAAACGGCGCACCGTCGCGTCGATCACGGCGTGAAAACGATCGTGTCCGGCGGCGATGTCCTGCTCGATCTGGTCGATCAGAATCACCGAGTTACGCATGATCATGCCGAATAGCGCGATGGTACCTAGCATCGCGACAAACCCGAACGGTTTGTTTAGTACGATCAAGAACAAAGTGACTCCGATCAGCCCCAGTGGCGCGGTCAACACGACAATGATGACGCGTTGGAAACTCTTAAGTTGCAACATCAGCACGGTTAGCACAGCGAGCAGGAAAAGTGGCATGCCAGCGGCGATTGACGCGGAGCCCTTTGCGCTTTCTTCCACGGCACCGCCGACATCAAGGCGATAGCCATAGTCGAGTTTTGCCCTGAGTTTTTCCATCGGGTCATGCAATTGAGAGACGACCGTTGCAGCTTGCAGGGAGGGAACATAGATGTCGGCTTTGATGGTGATGGTCGGCAAACGGTCGCGACGCCAGATGACCGGATCTTCAAACTCATAACGCAGTTTCGCGATCTGGCTTAACGGCACCGAGCGGCCTGTATGGGTTGGCACTGAAAGGCTATCGAGAAGGGAGATTTTGGCGCGTTCGGCCAACGGGCCGCGCAGCAGGATTTCGATTTGTTTATCACCTTCGCGCAGGAACGTGACCTGCGTTCCGTTCAACGATCCGTTCAGAAAACCCGCGAGCTCGGCGGAGGAAATTCCCAGCAGGCGCGCTTTATCCTGATCGATATCGAGTTTGATGACCTTGGATTTCTCAAACCAATCCGTCTGGATGTTGGACAGATTGCCATTCGCGCGCAGGATGTCCGCGATTTCGGTCGCGTAGACACGCAGCTTCTCGGTGTCTTCGCCAGAGATGCGGTACTGAATCGGGAAGCCCACCGGCGGGCCATTCTCAAGGCGGGAAATCCGCCCGCGAATTTCCGGCATGTCCTTATCGAACAACTCAATCAGCTTAAGCCGTAGCGCTTCGCGGGCGACCGGGCTCTTGGTGGTAATCACACATTGGCCGAAGGCCGGACTGGGCAGTTGCTGATCAAGCGGCAGATAAAAGCGTGGTGCGCCGGTACCTACATAACACACATAGTTTTCGAAGGTGTCGTTCTGTTTGTCGAGGAATGCCTCCAGCAGTTTGATCTGCCGATCAGTTGCGGTAATCGACGAGCCTTCCGCAAGGTGCACATCAACAATCAATTCCACCCGGGTCGATGACGGAAAAAACTGCTGCTGCACAAAGCGGAAACAAAGCAAAGATAGGATAAATAGTGCCACCGTTGCTGCGAGCACGGTCTTTTTGTTGTCAACACACCACGCCACTGCGCTGCGGAAGCGGCGGTAAAACGCCGTGTCGTACACATCGTGTTCGTCGTGATGACTATCGATGGCGGTTGCGACCTGTGCGCTGCTGTTCGCTGAATGAGTGGCGCCGTCAGGAACGAGGCGTTTTGCAAGGCGCGCGCCTACAATCGGAATCCTGCTGATCCAGCCTGCAATGCGAAGAGTGCGCGGCGTGATGACCGGCTTGCCGTTCACGTAGTCGGGTAGTAAATGGTAACCGAGATACGGAATAAAAATCACCGCGGCAAACCAAGACAGAACCAGCGCCAGCGTCGTCACCTGAAAAATTGCGATGGTGTATTCGCCCGTGCTGGATTTTGCGGTCGCAATTGGCAAGAAACCCGCCGCCGTGACCAATGTGCCGGACAACATCGGAAAGGCGGTCGAGGTGTACGCAAAACTCGCTGCTCTCACGCGGTCCCAGCCTTGTTCCATCTTGATGGCCATCATTTCCACGGCGATGATGGCGTCATCGACCAATAACCCCAGCGCCAGAATCAACGCGCCGAGCGAGATCTTGTGCAAGCCGACGCTAAACATATTCATACAAATAAACGTCGCGGCCAGCACCAGCGGGATCGAGAGCGCCACCACAAAGCCGGAGCGCATGCCCAAGCTGAAGAAGGTGACGGCGAGCACGATAATGACGGCTTCGGCCAGTGAACGTACAAACTCGCCAACACTGGCACGAACCGCGCGCGGCTGATCGTTTACACGGTGCAATTCGATGCCCACCGGCAGCGTTTTTTCAATCCGTTCGAAGGCGTTGTCTAGGTTTTGTCCGAGCGTCACAATATCGCCGCCTGCGCGCATGGCAATACCCAAGCCCATCGCTTCCTTGCCGAGATAGCGCATCTTGGTGAACGCAGGGTCGATGTAGTCACGTTTAACGGCCGCCACGTCACCAATCTTGATGACACGGCCGTTGGCACGCAGCGTGAAATTACGGATCGCCTCGACGTCGGCAAGGCTACCCGAGGAGCGTACGTAAATTTTATCGGTCGCGGTCTCGAACACGCCGCCCGGGGCGACTGCGTTTTGCGCCTGCATCGCGGAGATGATGGAGGCAATATCGATGCCCAAGTTGGCAAGTTTGACGTTCGACAGCTCGATAAAGATCTTCTCTTCTTGCTCACCGAATAACTCGACCTTGGCAACATCCGGCACGCGGAGTAGTTCGCGGCGAATGCGGTCAGCGTAGACCTTCTTGTCGGCGTAGCCGTAACCTTCTCCTGTCAGGGCAAATATATTGCCGAACGTATCGCCGAACTCATCATTAAAGAACGGACCTACAACGCCCTGAGGCAGCGTCCCGCGGATATCGCCGACCCGCTTGCGTACTTGGTATTGTGTCTCTGGAACGGCGGAGGCAGGGGCGGCATCATCGACAAAAAACAAGACGGTCGATTCGCCCGGTCGTGAATAACTGCGGATGAAGTAAAGATTGGGGACTTCCTGTAGTTTTTTCTCGATACGATCAGTAATTTGTTGGTCCACCTCCGCGACCGACGCACCGGGCCAGATGGTGCGGATGGTCATTGCCTTGAATGTAAATGGCGGATCTTCGGATTGGCCCAACTTTCCGTATGAGAAGATGCCGGCGATACCGATGATGACGATGAGGTAGAGGACCAGTGACTGGTTCTTTAGCGCCCATTCAGACAGATTGGTCTTGGTCATAGCGGCCTGCTATCGGGTTATAGGTTCGGCGGCGCCTGCCAGTTGCGGTGTAGCAGGCCCGGTTGGTATTGAATCTGGGTAATGCGCCACTTTCCCGTCACCCTTAACTTGCGGGTCGACCAGTGGCTTTACGACTTCGCCATCACGCAGCTTTTGCACACCAGCCGCGACAATGGTGTCTCCCGGCTTGACTGGGGTAGACGTCACCAACGCATTGGTCTCGCGGTACTGCATGACGGTCACCGGCTTCAGGGTGACTTTGCCATCCGGGCCGATTTGCCAGACCCCGATGTTGTTGCCTTTGGCGTACAGCGCCGAGAGCGGCACCGCGAAGCTGCCCGGCTCCTCGCTGCCGACAAATGCCGCAAAAGCAGACATGCCCAAGCCGACGCTATCCTTGTTTTCTTTGCCAACGTTTACCGCAATCCGGACGGCGTAGGTACGCGTCGTGGCGTCGGCGGCACCGGAGACTTCACGAACTTTGCCGGGGTAGAACACCTCGGGCTTTGACCAAAGATGCACGCGGATCGGGCGTTTCAGATTTGCGCCGCGAAAGTCACCAATACGCGACTCCGGGATGGCGATGGCAAGTTCCAGTTCTTTCTGATTTGCCACCTTTAATACTGTGTGGCCCTGTGCGACCACCTGACCCGCTTCGGCGGCCACCTGCGTAACCACGCCGTCAGTTTGTGCCACGAGGGTGGCATAGCCGGCCTGGTTGAGAGAAACATTGGCGGTTGCCTTTTGCGCATCGAGTCTTGCGCGCGCCGCGTTGGCCACGTTGATTTTCTGATCAAGCGCAGATTGGCTGATGAAACCCTTGGAGAATAGATCGCGATAACGCTTTAACTCCGCATCGGCGAAGTCAGCTTCGGTTTGTTGTGCCGTCACTTGTGAACGCGCGGCATCCGCAGCAAGTTTTACGTCCAGCGGGTCCAATTCAGCAAGCGGCTGGCCGCGCTTCACCACGGCACCAGCGTCTACCAGCCGCCGCGCGATCTTGCCGCCAACCCGAAACGCATGGTCGACTTCATAACGGGCGCGTATGTCGCCGGAGTAGACGTCGATATCAGTGCCGCCGCCCGGGGTGATCTTGTAAGCAAGGGCAGGTCGGATCGTCGGTGCAGCGGTTTCTGATTTGCCACAGCCCGCCAGTCCGCTGGCCACGACTACCGTGGAGATTATTCCGCCTAGGAATCTGCGATATTGGTTAGAGTTGGCGTTTGCTGAGCGGGATTGGTTGATGCCGGTGTGTGGAGAAAACATATGGATGTCCTGAATACGGGGTCTTTTGTGTCTGAAGCGTGCGTAGAACGCGCTGGAACGTGCTAGAACGCGCGGCGAGGCGGGGGATTTTGGAAAAGAAGTAACTGACTGGTCGGTAAGTTACTAGCAACGCTGGTGACTGTCAACCAGTTTTTATAGAGGTTATCCGGGTGTTTGTGTGTGTCACATCGGGATAGCTGTTTTGATGGGGCAAGTATATGAATTCAAATGAACATCCAACCTCTTCGGCGTCGCTGAATGCGCCGGATAATCGGGCTCGCAGGGATAGTTTGGTGAGCATCACAATGGCGGTTGCCGCGCTGTTGGTCGGTGCGAGATCGAACAGTAGCCACGCATTCACGTTTGCCGAGCTCACACAAAAGGACGCCAGCGCCGGGGTCAAGGCCGCGCTTGAGCGTGGTGCGGACATCGCCGTGCAGTTACTCGGCAAACAAGACGGCTTTTGGGGAAACGATAAGGTGCGCATTCCCCTGCCCGAATGGATCAGCAAAGCCGAGCGTGCATTAAAGATGATCGGCAAAGGCCGCGACATTGATGACTTGAAACTAGGCATCAATCGTGCGGCGGAGCAAGCCGTCCCACAAGCGAAGAAGCTGTTATCGGACGCCGTGAAGTCGATGACGTTACAAGACGCGAAAGCGATCCTCTCAGGCGGTGATAACTCAGTAACTGATTTCTTCAAGGGCAAAACTGAAAAGCCGCTCAACGACAAGTTTCTGCCTGTTGTAAGGGCAGTGACTGATCGGATTGGGCTTGCCAAACAGTACAACGCGCTGGCGGGACAGGTCGAACAAACCGGCCTGGTGAAACTCAAGCCCGAGCAACGCAAAGTGGAAACCCACGTGACCGCCAAAGCGCTCGATGGGCTCTACTACATGATCGGTGAGGAAGAGAAGAAGATTCGCAAAGACCCGGTGGCGGCGGGGAGCGACATTTTGCGGCGGGTGTTTGGGGCGGTGCGGTAGCCGTGCATGCGGGCATGGTTAAAGATATCGCTTCACACACCATCGGCACGGTGGTCAACCCCGGCACCATCTTGCTCACCATCGTGCCAATTGACGAGCCGCTGATTGCCGAAGTGCAAGTTAAGAACGCCGACTCAGGGTTTATCTTCCCGACACAAAAAGTGCGCATCAAGATTTCTACGTTCCCCTTCCAAAAATACGGCATGGTTGATGGCGAAGTCACACACGTCGGTGCGGATTCATCCGACACCGCAGGCGGCCGACCCGAAGAGCTGAACCCTGAAAGCCGACTCTCGGTGGCGAGCCACTACAAAGCGCACATTCAGCTTCGGGACCAGCGACTTAAGCGCGACGAACACGAATTCAAGTTACTGCCCGGCATGCAAGTCATCGCTGAAGTACGGCTCGGTGAGCGGACAGTGTTGGAATACTTGCTGTCGCCGGTGCAGAAGGCGATTAAGGAAGCTGGGAGGGAGCGGTGATGAGTTTCGGAGCGTGTATTCGCAAATCGGCAACGTGCACAATGGAAAGTGCGAAGTGCAATAGGGACGGGCGTTTTCGAGCACAAACGCGGTATCAACAGCAAATGCCGACCGGCGGAGGGCAATCAAATGCTACCTCAAACGGTGTCAGATAGCCCAGCGCGGCGCGCGGTGTGTGATTGTGTTTGTCCTCAATGCGCTTGATCCTCGCTGGACTGACCTTA
>JADCIX010000003.1 GCA_020247545.1 Rhodocyclaceae bacterium
AAGGTCAGTCCAGCGAGGATCAAGCGCATTGAGGACAAACACAATCACACACCGCGCGCCGCGCTGGGCTATCTGACACCGTTTGAGGTAGCATTTGATTGCCCTCCGCCGGTCGGCATTTGCTGTTGATACCGCGTTTTGGTCTGAAGATGCCCGTCGGATGAGGACTTTGCCCGTCTGGAATCTCTATTGATTCGGCAACTAAATATGAATACTGAAAAGAACCCCGCTCCCGCGCAGGCGGGAGCCTAATTTTGCGCGGCAAGCCCGCAGTGAAATTGAGTCCCTGCCCGGCGCAACCCTTGTGGTTGTGCGCGGGGACAGGTGGAATCTGCGATTTATTCAATATGTTCAATTGCGGGATCAATAAACACTTCGTCCTCCAGCTCATTTTGGTAACTCAGCTGGGATGATGGCGAATTTGAGGGTGCTAGAAATTCCGCATCGCGAAGCAAAGCGGGTTTCCTCAGCCGAGCAACTTCAGCAGCTCCGCTTCGCGCTCTGGCTTGATACCGGCACGCGGTGCCGCACGCCGCTCGGCTGTCTGCCCATCCCACCATTTCAGGGTATCTGCCGCAGTGACATCCACCGGGCGATAGGTGATGCCGGCTGCCATGGCCTTTTTGTTGCTGCGCCGATGCATGCCAATGGTCTCACCAGCACCCGGCACCCACACAGGCATGTCCATCCACATCGAGACTTTGTTTTTTTCGAGGAATTCAGCACTGACCTCGCGTCGCTTGAGTGGCGGCTTGGTGGACCCGCTGTTTCCGACCCGCACTCCTTCCTCGACTGCATCAAGCATTGCGCCCATGGTTAGTGTCGTGGCCGGGCCGGTTGCGTTGAAGTCGCCGGCGGTGCGCGTTTCGGCCATCCGCACCGTCCACTCGGCGATGTCACGCGCATCGATGAACTGGACCGGGTCCGCTGAAGGCGGCACGAGCACATCCCCACCTTTCGCAAACCGTGCCGGCCAGTAGGTAAAACGATCGGTCTCGTCACCCGGCCCGACAATCAATGCGGGACGAATGATGGTTGTGTTATCCCGACCGAACTGGCGATACGCCTCGTCTTCACACGCCGCCTTCAGTGGACCATAGAGTCGCATATTCTTGCGCAGTGTCGCGTTAGTCTCAGTCATCACATCGGCACCCGCGTATTTTTCCCGTGCGGCGGTTTCATCCGCGCCGGGTTTGTCGTTGCCCGCATAAACGGAGATCGTTGAGATAAAGATGTAGTGGCCGACGTTACCCTGCAACACCGCCGCCGCATCACGCACCCAATGCGGTACCGAGGTAGGGTTGTCGATACACACATCGAACTTGCGTCCTTTGAGCGAAGCATAATCATTCGTCTCTCGATCGCCAGTAAGCTCCTCGACACTCGCTGGCCACTCCTTCGGACGGCGGCCACGGTTGAAGAGGGTCACCTTGTGGCCGCGCTCGAGCGCGTAACGAACCTGGTGCGGGCCGGTAAAGCCGGTGCCGCCGAGGATCAAAATTGAAAGTGGTTTGGCCGCTTTCTTAGCTGCGGATAACCCCGAACTTTGTGCGATCGCTGGTGAAAGATGCGCAGCCATCATCGCCGCGCCCATTGCCAGTACATCTCTTCTCGATTTCCTCATCGTGTTCCCTCCGCAATTGTTGAACCATCACCCGCGCATATCGCTCTTTCACCACACGCCTGTATTGGGCATCGACACCCACGGATCCTGCGGCGGCAGCGCTGGCCCCGCCTGTAACAACTCAATCGAAATATTGTCAGGCGACCGCACAAACGCCATGCGGCCATCACGCGGCGGCCGGTTAATGACCACACCGGCGTCCATCAGTTTTTGGCAGGTCGCATAAATATCCTCGACCGCGTACGCCACGTGACCAAAGTTACGCGCTCCACCGAGCACCTCGGGTTCACCGTTCTCGGGAGGCCAGTTGTATGTCAGCTCAATGGCTGCGGCGCTATCGCCCGGCGCACTCACAAACGCCAGTGTGTAGCGACCGGCCGGGCTCTCACTACGGCGCGTTAGCTCCAAGCCGAGTTTGTTGCAGTAAAAGTCCAGCGACTCTTCCAGATTGGTGACACGCACCATCGTATGCAGATATTTCATTTTGCTCCCGTTGGGTAAGACAAGAAGCGCAGATCATACGCTGCCGTCAGGATAATTTTGCCTCGCATCCCTGCGTTAAACGACGAACTGGTAACAATTTGGAGCCACGTTGAACAGTCCAATTACCTACCTAGCTGCTATATTACGCATCAGCTTCCCTCCGCCCTGTTCCAGTCCCCTGGCGGAGACCTATCAAACCGGTTTTTTTGTCAAACCGTACCGCTTCTAGACTGGCGATGCTTGATGTGTCGACAGAATCGGTTATTCGAAAGTTTTCCATGAGTTTTTTATCCCTCGGCTTGTCCGAGAAAATCGTTCGTGCGGTTACCGAGCACGGTTATACCGTTCCAACCCCCATCCAGACGCGAGCGATTCCCGCTGTCCTCAACGGTGGTGATTTGTTAGCCGGTGCGCAGACGGGTACCGGCAAAACCGCCGGTTTCACGCTACCGATCCTTGAGCGCCTGATGGCGGCACCCTCGCCAGCCGCGAAGGGTGGTCGTTCACCGGTGCGCGCCTTGGTCCTCACGCCAACGCGAGAGTTGGCTGCACAGGTAGAAGAAAGTGTGACCACCTACGGTAAGTACACGGGCCTGAAGTCGATGGCGATGTTTGGTGGCGTTAGTATCAATCCACAAATCGGTCAATTGCGGCGTGGTGTAGATATTTTGGTTGCCACGCCGGGTCGGCTGCTGGATCACCATCAACAACGCACGGTCGATCTCTCACACGTCGAAATCTTGGTGCTTGATGAAGCGGATCGGATGCTCGACATGGGCTTCATTCACGATATCAAACGAGTGCTGGCGCTGTTACCAAAAAAGCGCCAGAACCTGCTGTTCTCAGCAACGTTTTCTGAAGAGATCAAAAAACTCGCTGACGGTTTGCTCGACAACCCCGGTTTGATTGAAGTTGCACGGCGCAATTCAACCGTCGAAATGATTGTGCAGAAAGTTCATCCGGTTGATCGCGATAAAAAACGCGAACTGCTCACCCATCTCATCAAAGAAAACGATTGGCACCAGGTGTTGGTGTTCACCCGAACCAAACACGGCGCCAACCGCCTTGCCGAACAGCTAAACAAGTCGGGCATCACGGCGTTGGCGATTCACGGCAATAAGAGCCAGGGCGCACGCACCCGGGCATTAGCGGAATTCAAAGCCGGCGACCTCGCCGTGCTCGTGGCAACCGACATCGCCGCGCGCGGCATCGATATCGACCAACTGCCACATGTGGTGAATTTTGAAATCCCCAACGTACCGGAAGATTACGTGCATCGTATCGGCCGCACCGGACGTGCGGGCGCGACGGGTGAAGCCATTTCGCTGGTGTGTGTGGATGAAAAGAAAATGTTTAACGATATCGAGCGGCTCATCAAGCGCGATGTTGAGGTTGTTGTGATCCCTGGCTTTGAACCGGACCCGACGGCCAAGCCACAGCCTATTCAACTTCGATCAGCGGGACATCAACCGCAACGCGGGCAGTCGCGCGGCGGCGGCACTGGAGTAGGTCGATCAGGTGGTGCCGCTGGGAGCCGCAGAATAGGCGGTGCAAAGTCAGCAGGCGGCGGCAGAAGCAGCGGCAGCGCAAAGCCGCGCTCACGTTGAAGTCGCTACTGCTTGTGCAGCCGCACTCATGTTGGAGTCGCTACTGCTTATGCAGCCGCACTCATGTTGGAGTCGCTACTGCTTATGCAGCCGCACTCATGTTGGAGTCGCTACTGCTTATGCAGCCGCACTCA
>JADCIX010000030.1 GCA_020247545.1 Rhodocyclaceae bacterium
CACCTGAAATACATTCTTTGCCAAATCCA
This sequence comes from Rhodocyclaceae bacterium, assembly GCA_020247545.1. Taxonomy (GTDB): domain Bacteria; phylum Pseudomonadota; class Gammaproteobacteria; order Burkholderiales; family Usitatibacteraceae; genus UKL13-2. Next base: position 30 of record JADCIX010000030.1, read on the forward strand.
GTCCAATTACCTTAATCTCTTTCATGACGCCTCCTCCTACTTTTGGTGGTTGATGACACTTCCACTTTGGCACTTCGATGCCGTTGCAGGTAGGGGGCGTCCATTTCATTAAGTTAAGTTTGTCCGTCCAAGAGCAGGGGACATAAATGTTCCACGTGAAACCAGTCTTGGTTCCGATGTTTGGCTTCTGCCACCCTGTTGGGCTTAACTTGCTTCGCAAGTTAGCTTCCGTCGCAACTTCGCCTAAGTATCGCGGCTGTCGACGCGATTATGGGTGGCTGCGTTGCCGCGTTGCCGCGTCAAACGTAGGATGCTCTTGGGCATCCTCATGGTTGGTTTGTCCCGAGCAGGGCTTGCCGCTATCCCCAAAAAGGTAACGTTCCCGAGCCTCGAAGAAACCAATCCGACCAAGCTTGACGGTTACCTCTACCAACCCGCCAAGCCTGCAGACGGTAAGCCGGCCATCGTATTGGCCCACGGCTGCTCCGGCATGATCCACACCAAAGGTGAAATCCGCGCCGGCATCGCCCATTGGGCGGCGCGTTTTGCTGAAAAGGGCTTTGTCGTGCTGGCGGTCGATAGTTTTAACCCGCGTGGGCACAAAGAGGTTTGTACTCAGTCCAATCGGCCCATTCTGGAAAGTCGCGAGCGGCCACGCGACGCCTACGGCGCGCTCAAGTATTTGGTCGCGCAACCGTTCGTCAACAAAGATCGCGTTTTCCTCTTGGGGTTTTCCAACGGCGCGACGGGCACACTCTATGCGGTGGAAGCGGACGGAAAACCACACATGCTCGCCGTCGAGGCCAAAATCGCCTTCCGTGCAGCCATGGCGTTCTACCCGGGGTGCAACAACCCGAATAAAAACCGCCTTAGGCCCGCTATTCCGCTCGCTATATTTATCGGCGCGGATGACGATTGGACGCTCCCCGCCCCCTGCCAGGAACTTATCGCGCTCAACAAATCACGCGGGCTGGACGCGCAGTACTTCGACTACCCCGGGGCATACCATGGTTTTGATGTGCCGGGTAGCAAGGTGCGGGTTCGAACCGATGTGCGGATGTCCAACCGCCCCGGCTTGGCTTCCGGCGTACACGTTGGCGGCAACGATGCGGCTCGAATCGCCGCCGAAAAAGATGTTGATAGCTACCTAATGCGGTTTCTGTCCTCTGGCACCAACAGCGCTGAGAAGTCTCCAGTCACGCCGAAACCGTAGCGTTTTTGCGGGGGTTGCCGTAAACTTGCGCTCCCCCACATTTCTGCAAAAAACCTCCAAAAATCATGGAGTTCCCGACTAAATTTGATGTGATTGTGATCGGCGGCGGACACGCCGGAACCGAGGCCGCGCTCGCCGCGTCGCGGGCGGGCGCGCGCACGTGTTTGCTCACTCACGCCATTGAAACGTTGGGGCAGATGTCGTGTAATCCGTCGATTGGCGGGATTGGCAAGGGACACTTGGTCAAAGAAGTCGACGCATTGGGCGGCGTGATGGCGATTGCCACTGACGAAGCCGGGATCCAATTCCGGACATTGAACGCCAGCAAAGGCCCCGCAGTGCGCGCAACCCGTGCGCAAGCCGACCGGGTGTTGTACCGCGCAGCCGTGCGCCAGCGGCTGGAGAACCAGCCAAACTTATGGCTTTTCCAACAGGCGGTTGATGACTTGGTCGTCGAGGGGGAAAGCCAAACTCCCCGCGTGACGGGCGCAATCACGCAAGCGGGTATTCGCTTCACCGCGAAAACCGTGGTGTTGACTGCGGGCACTTTCCTCGCCGGAAAGATTCACGTCGGCCTTGAAAACTATTCTGCCGGTCGCGCGGGCGATCCGCCTTCAATCTCGCTCGCGGCACGTTTGCGTGAGCTTTCACTTCCGGTTGGCAGGCTCAAAACCGGCACGCCGCCGCGTATCGACGGCCGCACGATTGACTTCTCCAAGATGGCCGAACAGGCGGGCGACAATCCGACGCCAGTTTTTTCCTACTTAGGCTCGCGCGACCTGCATCCGCGCCAGGTGTCGTGTTGGATCACGCACACCAACGAAGCCACCCACGACGCTATTCGAGCCGGGCTCAATCGTTCGCCGATGTTCACCGGCGTCATTGAAGGAGTCGGCCCGCGTTATTGCCCATCGATTGAAGACAAGATCCACCGCTTCGCCGACAAGGCAAGCCACCAGATTTTTCTGGAGCCAGAAGGGCTCACGACTAACGAGTTTTACCCGAACGGTATTTCCACCTCGCTGCCGTTCGACGTACAAATCAAATTGGTGCAATCGATCCCGGGTTTGGAAAACGCGCACATCCTACGGCCGGGTTACGCGATCGAGTATGACTACTTTGACCCGCGCGCACTCAAAGCCACGCTGGAAACCAAAGCCATCGCCGGTTTGTTTTTTGCCGGGCAGATCAACGGCACCACGGGTTACGAAGAAGCCGCGGCACAAGGGTTGTTGGCGGGTGTGAACGCGGCGCTGCAGGCACAAGATAAAGAAGGCTGGTGCCCGCGTCGCGATGAAGCCTACATCGGTGTATTGGTCGATGACCTCATCACCCGCGGGGTGACCGAGCCGTACCGGATGTTCACCAGCCGCGCCGAGTATCGTTTGCAGTTGCGCGAAGATAATGCCGACGCACGACTGACCGAAATGGGTCGCAAGTTAGGCTTGGTGGATGATGTGCGTTGGGCCGCGTTTGAAACCAAGCGCGAGGCAGTCGCACGTGAAACCGAACGTTTGAAATCCACGTGGGTACAACCCGGTCGTGTCAGCGCTGAGGCCATGACGGCCGTGATCGGGCAGGACATTGAACGCGACTATTCGTTGTTCGATTTATTGCGCCGACCCAATGTGAGTTATAACGCGCTCGTGGCGTTGCCGTTGGGGTTGGAAGGTGTCGGTGAGCATGGTGTGACCGATCCTGCCGTGGCCGAACAAGTCGAGATAGCGGCCAAGTACCAAGGCTATATCGATCGACAAAACGACGAGGTGGAAAAAAACCGTGCGCAAGAGTCGTTACGCTTGCCGGCAGAAATCGACTACACCAAAGTCCGCGGGCTGTCGAAAGAAGTACAGCTCAAACTCAATCAACACAAACCCGAAACCGTTGGCCAAGCGGCACGTATTCAAGGCATGACGCCGGCGGCGATTTCGTTGTTGCTGGTGTATCTGAAGCGCGGATTTAGCGGCGGTGAGCTGACCACCGCAGTTGATGAGCAAGTCGCGTGAATACGCACGTGATGTCAACAGCGCCATCTGCCACACTTGCGCAATTGTTGGCCGAGGGTATTGACCAGCTTGGACTCGTGCTGGACGCAGCGCAGCAAGAGAAATTGCTCGCTTATGTCGCGTTGCTCGCGAAGTGGAATAAGGTTTATAACCTGACCGCCGTGCGTGAGCCTGAACGTATGATTGGCTTACACATTCTTGACAGTCTCTCCTTGGTGCCGCATTTGCACGAAGCAAGATCAATGTTAGATGTCGGCTCTGGTGGCGGCCTTCCAGGCATTTGTGTCGCAATTGCCTTGCCGATATTGGAGGTTGTCATGTTGGATTCGTTGCAGAAAAAAACCACCTTCGTGCGACAGGCCATCGGGGAACTGGGGTTAACTAAGGCGAGCGTGGAGTGTGAACGAGTTGAAAACTTTCAGCCAACACGAAAGTTTGATGTTGTTACTTCACGCGCATTTGCCGAACTTGCCGACTTTGTCAAGGGCGCTTCACACTTAGTCGCACCAGGCGGCCGTATGTTGGCGATGAAGGGCGTTTATCCCCACGACGAAATTACACGCATACCGATTGGTACGCAGGTGGTGGACGTGGTGACACTGGATGTTCCACAGATCGAGGGGCAGCGCCATCTGGTCATTCTTGAAAAGATTGATGCCTAGTTTGATGATAATATGCATCAATATTGAAGCAGCCTCCCTTATTCAAGGATAAACATGAGAACCACCGTGACCATCGAAGACGAGTTGTACGAAAAGGCGCTTGCGGTTGCTGATCCCGGTATGGATCGCGCCGATTTGTTTCGAGAGGCCATTCGGACATTTGTCCGGGTGCAGGCGGCGAAACGATTGGCATTGCTAGGCGGTGCTGCGCCGACGATGCAAGACGTCCCTCGCGAACGCTCGGCCTAGTTGATTTTTTTGAGATAACGTATTGTGGTGCTGGTCGATACTTCGGTCTGGGTGAATCACTTCCGCCAGGGTGACAAGGCGCTCACGAACTTGATTGAAACAGATTTGGCCCTTATCCATCCGCTGGTGATCGGGGAAATCGCCTGTGGGACGCCGCCCGAACCTCGCCAACAAACGTTGGCAGATTTGGCGCTGCTGAAAAGAGCAAACGAGGCGACATTGCCTGAAGTGATGTCGTTTATTGAGCGCGAAAAATTATTTGACCTGGGCTGCGGAATCGTTGACATGGTGTTGCTGGCGTCAACACTCCTCACACCAAACGCAAGACTGTGGACGGGCGATAAGCGCCTGGCCGTGCTGGCCGAGCGATTTAATGTGCGCTTCGAAGCAAATGTGCACTAGATACGAGACAAACGGCTCACGTCGCATGTTGGGACAACTGAAGAAAAAATGAAGACCTACGCAGTGGCAAATCAAAAAGGGGGCGTGGGAAAAACCTCCATCGCCGTCAATCTATCGGCGACGCTGGCGCACTACGGTCAGCGCGTTTTGTTGGTGGACCTCGACCCACAGGGCAACGCCACGACTGGCAGCGGCATCGACAAGAACGCGTACGAAAAAACGCTCTATGGGGTATTGCTCGGTGAATATCCGTGTAACGAAGCGCGAGTAACGGCCGAGGCCGGATATGACGTGCTGATCGCCAACCGAGAGCTGGCGGGCGCAGAGATTGAAATGGTCTCATTTGAACGCCGCGAGTACCGTTTGAAAGAAGCGCTGGCAGCGATCGCCGCGGATTACGATTTTGCGATCATCGACTGTCCGCCGGCGTTAAACATGTTGACCGTGAATGCCCTTACCGCGGCTGACGCGGTGGTCATCCCGATGCAATGTGAATATTACGCGTTGGAAGGTTTGAGTGATCTGGTTGGAACTTTACGCAAAGTGAAAGCAAACTTGAATCCCAAAATCGAAATTGAGGCGCTGGTGCGCACGATGTACGACCCGCGCTCTTCACTCACCACGCAGGTATCCGAAGAAATCAAAAGCCATTTCGGTGACAAAGTGTTTGATACTGTGATCCCGCGCAACATCCGTATTGCCGAGGCACCGTCGTTTGGCAGGCCGGTAATCCTGCATGACCCGTCCAGTAAAGGCTCGCAGGCGCACTTTGCGTTCGCCCGCGAGCTGCTCGGGCGACACGGCATACCGATTAAGGAAACCGCATAGCTATGTTGAAAAACAAAGGTCTGGGTAAGGGGCTCGACGCGTTGCTGGGTGGCAACAAGCCCGGGGCAGGCCCGAATGAGGGCGAGTTGCGCCAACTCGCACTAACAAGTTTGTCGCCGGGAAAGTACCAACCGCGCACCCACATGGACCAGGCCGCGCTTGCAGAGCTGGCGGACTCCATCAAACAACGCGGCATCGTGCAGCCGATCTTGGTTCGAGAGATTGGAAAAGACAAGTTTGAAATCATCGCGGGCGAACGTCGCTGGCGCGCCGCGCAGTTGGCAGGGCTTGCAACCGTCCCGGTGTTGGTGAGAGAGATTGCCGACGATGCTGCGTTAGGCATCGGGCTGATTGAAAACATTCAGCGCGAAGACTTAAACGCGATGGAGGAGGCCGCCGGCATCCAGCGCCTGATCGATGAATTCAAGCTCACACACGAAGAAGCCGCAAAGGCAGTGGGTCGCTCGCGTTCGGCAGTATCAAATCTCTTGCGTTTGCTCGAATTGGCCAAGCCCGTACAAGACATGGTGATGGCGCAGAAGATCGATATGGGCCACGCGCGCGCTTTACTGTCACTGGCGAAGTCTAAACAAGTCGAACTTGCCCACCAGATTGTTCACAAGCACTTGAGCGTGCGTGATGCGGAGCGTTTGGCGAAGACAACCAGCGCGCCACCAAAAACAAAGAAAGCCGCACTCTCAAACAACACCGACGTGCGCCGCTTGGAAACGGACTTGTCCGACAAACTCGGCACCAACGTCACCATCAAACTCGACAAGAAAAACAACGGCACGGTGACCATCGCCTTTATGGGCTTTGAGCATCTCGACGGCATTTTGGAACGCACAAAGCTAAAGTAAAACCCTTGCATTGACGGGCGTTTTCACACTGTTTTGCTTGGAAATGCCCGTCCTACTTAGGGTTTACTCGCCTTAACGACGGTTTCAGGAAATTATAGACTCGGCAATTAAATATGGCGAACTTTTTCCACGGGCTCCAGTCAAACCTTCATGGATAGAGACAAAGAAGATGCGCGGAAACTTTCGCCCGATGCTCAACACGAGAAACGCAAACAAGTTATTCGTTTGCATCG
>JADCIX010000031.1 GCA_020247545.1 Rhodocyclaceae bacterium
CTCTACTGGTCAGCCGAGTACGGCTATTTCGGCGTCGAACAAATGATGATAGTCGGAAGTAAGCATCGCTAGCCCGCATATTTCACCGTCGTCCCGATACTTTCCTGAAGCGGGACGCAATCAGCCATTGAAATGGAAATTTGGGGTCTTGGAGGCGGCATTCGGAGGCGGATTTCGTCTGCGGGCAGCTGGCGACCAAGGTGCCCAAATTCAAGTCGCCTCGACGCTAAAGCTTCAGTACAATGTGGCATCGGCGTTGCTCCTCTTTTGTGTGTTGATTCGATACCTCCATCATAGAAGAGATATGAGTCAACGCCGATTTTTTTTACAACTATGGTGAAATATTCAGGCTAGCCGGTGCTTGCGGCCTCGCTTGACCTCATCGTGAATGGTCGAGCGATCACACATCAATTCCAGCGCAATCTCCTCCAGCGTAAAGCCGCCCAACAAAGCGCTCTGAATCGGGTATCTTTCGTCTAGGGTAAGGCGCAAACGTTTCATGGCAGCATCCTTTCGTCGTAAGAAACAAAAGGGTACCGCCGTTCGATACCTTACCCCCTAAATAAACACCCTAGAAGGTCGTCGGTATTTGGTGTTGGATTCACGCACTTTTGGCTGAAAGCGCCCGTAGAATATAGCCCTTAGACCTGTAGTTCTTCACGGTCGGCAAAGAACTGTAGCGCCTCAGGATTGGCCAACGCCTCACGATTTTTAATCGGCCGTCCATGCACGACGTTGCGCACTGCAAGCTCGACAATCTTGCCCGACTTAGTGCGCGGCACATCGGGGACGGCGAGAATTTTCGCCGGGACGTGGCGTGTGGTGGTATTCGTCCGAATGACTTCCTTGATGCGCTTCTCCAGTTCCGCCGTCAGTTGATGACCGTCGGCAAGACGCACAAACAACACCACGCGAACGTCACCCGGCTTTTCTGGTGGCCAGTCTTGGCCGATGACAACGGACTCCATGACCTCTTCTAACTTTTCGACCTGCCGATAGATTTCGGCGGTGCCGATACGCACGCCACCCGGATTGAGCACGGCGTCTGAACGTCCATAAATGATCATACCGCCGCGGGCGGTGATCTCGACGTAGTCGCCGTGTGTCCACACATTCGGGAAGTGTTCAAAGTAAGCACCACGATATCGGCTGCCGTCGGGGTCGTTCCAGAATCCAATCGGCATCGAAGGGAATGGTCTGGTACAGACCAACTCACCTTTGTCACCCCTAATGGGCCTGCCTTCGTCGTCCCACGCATCCACCGCCATGCCGAGCATACGTGTTTGGATCTCGCCGCTGTATACCGGCAGCACCGGCACACCGCCGACAAAACAACCGAGGATGTCAGTACCGCCAGAAATGGAAGACAGACACACGTCGGCTTTGATATTCCGATAGATATATTCAAACCCCTCGGGAGAGAGCGGCGAGCCGGTCGACATTACCGACCGTAATTCATGGAGCTTGTGGGTCTTGGCCGGACGAACCTTAAGCTTTGCGATTGACTCGTAGTACTTGGCACCCGCACCGAAATGGGTAACGTCGTCTGCCGCCGCGTAGTCAAACAGGATGTTGCCGCGTCCCAGGAATGGAGAGCCATCAAACAACACCAGTGTGGCGTTCGCCGCCAAACCAGATACCAACCAGTTCCACATCATCCAGCCACAAGTCGTAAAAAAGAACACCTTGTCGCCGGGTTTGACGTCACACTGAAGAACGTGTTCTTCCAGATGTTTTAGTAACGTGCCGCCGACGCCGTGTACGATGCACTTTGGCGCACCAGTGGTACCACTCGAATACATGATGTACAGCGGATCATTAAAGCCAACCCGAACATAGCTGATTGCCTTCGGCCTAAACGGTAGAAGAAAATTCTCCATCACCACAGCATGAGGCACGCCGGCCACATCAAGTCCTTCGTTCGCCTCAGTCTGGATGTCGTGCAAATACGGCACGATGACCACCTTGCTCACCGTCGGCAGCTGCTCGACACATTCGGCGATACGCGAAAGTGTTGGCACCGGCTTACCGTTGTACAGGTATCCGTCACACGCAATCAGCAGTTTTGGTGCGACCTGGCCGAAGCGATCCACCACCCCTTGCAAGCCGAAGTCTGGCGAACACGATGTCCATACCGCGCCCAAGCTGGTGGCCGCCAGCATCGCGACCACGGTCTCAGGCATATTCGGCATAAATGCAGCAACCCGGTCGCCCTTGCAGATTCCCATGTCGCGCAGCGCCTGCTGCCAGCGCGAGACTTGTTCGTCCAACTCGCGGTAGGTCAAACGTTTGCGTAGTTTGTCCTCGCCCCAAAAAGTGATCGCATCAGCATCGGTGCGCGACTTAAAGGTGCGCTCGATCAGATTCTCGGCGAAGTTGATCTTGGCTTTCGGGAAGAACATCGCACCAGGCATCTTGTGCTCATTGACCAGAATGTCAGCATCTGCGGCAACACCGCGCTCGCCAATCACACCGCAGTAGTCCCAAATCGCCGACCAAAAATGTTGCGGGTTACGCACACTCCATGCGTAGAGCGCATCGTAATTGGCCAGATTTGTCCCATAAGCGCGGTTGATGGCCTGCCTAAATGCGGTCACATTCGCGCTTGCCACGCGTTCAGGTGTGGGTATCCAAAGCGGTAATTGTTTGTTTTCTGCCATGAAAAATCCTAATCCAGTTTGCCGCCGACAAGCTTGTGGTCTTGCTTCGTCCGTAGTGAAGCGTTGATGGCCGCTTCAATCCCGGCCCGCATCGTTGAGAGCGCCATCGTTGGCGCACTACCATTGACCACTTGCGACGGCAAATACGGTACATGGATAAAGCCAGCACGAGCATTAAGTTTGTTAGTCGCGATATGGTGCAACACGCCGTACATGATGTGGTTACACACGAATGTACCGGCCGTGCTTGACACTTCCGCCGGTATGCCTTCCTTTTGCATGGCAGCAACCATGGTCTTGATTGGTAGTGTGGAAAAGTACGCAGCTGGCGCCGCTGCAACAATTGCCTCATCGATTGGCTGATAGCCTGCGTTGTCCGCAATACGTGCATCGTTGATGTTGATTGCCACACGTTCGACGGAGATACTGCTTCGACCACCAGCCTGTCCCAGACACAGCACCAAACTCGGTTGGTGTTTACTGATTAGTTTGGCGACCGCCACAATCGCATCACCAAATGCAGTCGGTATACAGTGCGAAACGAGGCGGTGCGAGCCGATTATTGAAGGCAGCGCCTTGGCGATTTCCCACGAAGGGTTGATCAGTTCACCACCAAACGGCTCGAAGCCCGTTACCAATACCGTGGGGATCGTTTTCATCTGCGTCTTTGCCTAACGCGCAGTCCATCCACCATCAATGGACATCGACGTCCCAGTGATGCCTTGCGCAGCATCAGAGGCGAGGTACAGCGCAAGCGAAGCCACTTCATCAATCTCGGCAAACCGTTTGTTGGGTTGCGGCGCCAACAAGATGTCACGAATCACGTTCTCCCGAGGGATACCGTGGACCTTGGCTTGATCGTCGATTTGCTTTTCAACGAGTGGTGTCAGCACATAACCCGGGCAAATGGCATTTACCGTAATCCCCTGTTCGGCCACTTCCAAGGCGCATGACTTGGTGAAACCCACCACGCCGTGTTTCGCCGCGACATACGCCGACTTGTAGGGCGAAGCCACTAGCCCATGCGCCGATGCAATGTTGATCACACGACCCCACTTCGCGGCTTTCATATGCGGCAAGACGGCGCGGGTAGCATGGAACACCGAAGACAAATTGATGGCGAGAATTGCATCCCACTTCTCGACAGGAAATTCATCCACCGGTGCAACGTGCTGAATCCCGGCATTGTTCACCAAGATGTCGCAACGCCCCAGTGCTGAAACCGTCCCGCCAACCATCGCAGAAATTTCTGCCGGCTTTGACATGTCCGCATGCGAGTAGCGTACCTTCACACCAAATTCGGTTTCCATTCCGGCACGAATTTTTTCAATCACCTCAGAATCACCGAAGCCGTTCAACGTGATGTTGGCGCCTTCGCGCGCAAATGCGCGGGCAATCCCCAAGCCGATGCCGGAAGTTGATCCCGTAATGATGACGGAACGACCTTCGTGTAAACGTGCCATTTAGTGTTTCCTTACGTTAGCCAACTGCCATGCCGGCACGCTGCATTTCCAGATGGGGAATACCATCTTCGATATATTCCGCCGAGTCGGTTACAAAGCCGAACCCCTGATAGAACTTTTCGAGGCGTGCTTGTGCGCCGATCCGGTTGGGCATCCCCGGATAAAGTGCGTCGTGGCGGCGGCATGCCTCGACCATCAGCTGTTTGCCGTAACCACCAAGTCGATAGTCTTTGGTTGTAATGACGCGACCAATCGAAGGCACGGCAAACTTAACGCCCGCGTCAACCAGGCGGCAGTACGCCGCGAGCTCACGCTTGCCCCCTGCCTCGTGCCAGCCGAGCAAGTGCCACGACACAAAATCCGCTCCGTCCAAATCCTGAAACGGACAATCTTGTTCAATTACAAAAACATCAATGCGCGCTGCAGACAGTGCATACCAATCACGGCGAGGTAGATCCTCAAAGCGAAGAAACTGCCATTGCAAAAGCTCGGCCATTGGAAGCTACTTCACCTTCGCCAGATGCAGCCATGTTTCCACAACGGTATCCGGATTCAGTGACATCGACTCGATGCCTTCCTTCATCAACCATTCCGCAAGGTCGGGGTAATCTGATGGCCCCTGCCCGCAAATACCGACGTATTTGTTGGCCTTGCGGCAAGCCGAAATGGCCAGGTGCAGCATTCGCTTAACGGCCGGGTCACGTTCATCAAAGGCTTCCATCACGAGGCCCGAATCGCGATCGAGTGCTAGTGTCAGTTGTGTCATGTCGTTGGAGCCAATCGAGAATCCGTCGAAGCGCTCAAGGAATTCGTCGGCCAGAATCGCATTCGATGGGATCTCACACATCATCACAATCTTAAGCCCGTTTTTGCCACGCTCAAGACCGAAATCCTTCATGATCGCCAACACGGCGTCGGCCTCACCCAGGGTGCGAACAAACGGTACCATCAACTCAACGTTGATGAGACCCATCGTGTCGCGCACAAACTTCATCGCCTCACATTCGAGTTTGAAACACTCGCGGAACGAGTGCGCAATGTAGCGCGACGCACCACGGAAACCGAGCATCGGGTTTTCTTCGGTGGGTTCATAACGCGGCCCACCAATAAGGTTGCGGTATTCGTTTGATTTGAAGTCGGACAATCGGACGATGACTTTCTTCGGCCAGAAGGCGGCGGCAATGGTGGACACACCCTCGGCCAGCTTTTTGGCGTAGAACTCTTTTGGCGACGCGTAACCACGCGAGGCGTTTGCCACCTGTGTACCCAGCTCATCAGGCAGCTTCGCGTAGTCCAAGCAGGCCTTCGGGTGAATGCCAATAGTGTTGGAAATAATGAACTCAAGGCGTGCAAGCCCTACTCCTTCATTCGGCAGCTGGGCAAAGTCAAACGCGAGTTGTGGGTTGCCGACATTCATCGCGATCTTGACCGGGATCGCCGGCATGTTGTCGAGTGCAACGGTCACAACTTCAAAAGGCACCTTGCCTTGGTAAACAAAACCGGTATCACCCTCGCAACAACTTGCGGTGAGGTCTTCACCATCCTTTACCACCTCGGTGGCGTCTTCACAGCCCACGATGGCTGGAACACCCAACTCGCGGGCGATGATCGCGGCATGGCAGGTGCGACCACCACGATTGGTGATGATGGCGGAAGCCTTTTTCATCACCGGCTCCCAGTTGGGGTCGGTCATGTCGGTAACGATGACATCGCCCGCCTGAAACTTATGGATTTCATCGACGCTGGAAATCACCCGCGCCGGACCCGAGCCAACCTTTCCACCAATCGCGCGACCTTCGGCTAATTTTTTCCCGGTACCGTTCAACTTGTAACGCGTGAGCGATCCGGTCTTGAGTTCCTGAGACTTAACCGTCTCGGGACGCGCTTGCAGAATGAACAACCGGCTATCGCCGCCCTCCGCACTTTTTTCTTTTGCCCACTCGATATCCATCGGGCGGCCGTAATGTTTTTCGATGGCCACCGCATACTTGGAGAGTTCTTCCACATCTGCGTCAGTTAAAGAAAACTGATTGCGTTCAGCCACATCAACCGGTTTGGTTTCGACCGACCGGCCAGCCGACTGGGCCTGGGCAAACACCATCTTTTGCGCCTTCGTACCCAACGTGCGACGCAATACCGCCGGCGCTCCGTTTCGAAGACACAACTTGCTGACATAAAACTCATCCGGATTCACCGCGCCCTGCACCACCATTTCGCCCAAGCCATAACTCGACGTGATGAACACCACGTCCCGGAACCCGGACTCGGTATCGAGCGTAAACATGACTCCTGCAGCACCGGTGTCGGAGCGCACCATCCGCTGGATCCCCGCGCTGAGTGCGACGTCGGCATGGGCGAAGCCCTTGTGGACGCGATAAGAGATGGCGCGATCGTTATACAACGACGCAAAGACGTGTTTGATTGCATGAAGGACGTTTTCGATACCCTTGATGTTCAGGTAGGTTTCTTGCTGCCCAGCGAAAGAGGCGTCTGGCAGGTCCTCTGCCGTTGCGGATGAGCGCACGGCGAATGAGGCCTCGGGGTCATTCTTGGTCAGCTCGCTGTAGGCTGCCCGAATCTGAGAGTCAAGCTCTGGATGCAAGGGCGCGTTAACCAGCCATTCCCGCACCATCGCGCCCGTCTTGGTGAGCTGGTCAAGGTTGTCCGTGTCCAGATTCACCAGTGCAGCGTTGATCTTTTCGGTCAAGCCGTTATGGGTGAGAAACTGTCGGAACGCGTCGGCTGTCGTGGCAAATCCCCCTGGCACACGAACACCGGCCGCCGAGAGCTGGCTGATCAATTCGCCGAGCGAGGAATTTTTTCCCCCTACGGACGCAACATCGGCCATCCGGCATTGTGAGAGTGGCAGGACCAGCGACGCTGACGACATGGCGGACTCTTTCTGGAAATGTTGCGGTGCAAAAGACGTAAAATTATAGCGGACACAGGTATCCGGTACGCGATACACGTGTCCGATTGATAAATCTTCACAGAGGGCCACCCGTGCCGCATAAGCGTAGCGTATTTTTTGTCTCCGACCGCACTGGTATTACGGTGGAAATGCTCGGCAACTCGTTACTCACTCAATTTGAGGAGGTTGAGTTCAAGCGGGTCACCCTGCCATTTATCGATAATCTTGAAAAGGTCCACGAAGTCATCAACCAGATCGAGTCGATGCACCGCGAATCCGGTAAACGACCGCTGGTGTTCACCTCGCTGACAGAAGATACGTTACGCGTAGCACTTGGTCAGGCCAACGCCATGGTGCTGGATGTGTTCGATCGTTTCATCATTCCACTAGAAGAAGAGCTTGGGGTGAAGTCGTCCCACGCCATCGGTCGCAGCCACTCCGCAGGCAACTTCAAGGACTACAACCAGCGTATCGAAGCGGTGAACTACACCCTCGCCCACGACGACGGCATCACCAATCGAAATCTGGAAGACGCCGACATCATTCTGGTTGGCGTGTCGCGGTCAGGCAAAACGCCGACCTGCCTCTATCTCGCCCTGCAATTCGGCATCAAGGCGGCTAACTACCCATTGATCCCGGAAGATCTGGAAAAGCTCAAGCTCCCCCCCTCGCTACTGCCACTCAAAAGCAAAGTCTGGGGCCTATCCATCATGCCGGATCGCCTGGCACAAATTCGCCAAGAGCGTAAACCCGACAGCAAATACGCCTCCCTCGAAAACTGCCGCTGGGAAGTGGCGACCGCAGAACGCTTGATGGAAAGCGCCGGACTAACCTACCTAAATTCGACCGCCAAATCGATTGAGGAACTGGCGACAACCATCCTGCACGAAGCGAGACTCGATCGGCGCGTGTACTGACTGATCCAACCTGACGACGCCGCAAGGAGGGCTATGTCTATGTTCAACATGCGTGAATGCTGCAATGCAGCATAAACAAGTGTTGGCAAATCGTCGCAACAATACACAAAAGCTGGCAATTGGCACGGATTGCGGGATAATTTCACATCGCCAGTAGCTCTGTTCTTTCGCAGGTGCTTTGCGTCGTATATCTTTGTATGGGTTGAGGCACCGCGAGCTGCTAAGTTTTTGCTTTACGATTTTCTAATAATAAGTTTGACCATTCCATTTATCGAGGAGCTGTTTATGTCACGACGTTCATTTGTTAAACGCGGGTTTGTGAAACGCGTATTGCCCGCTGTTGTTGCAGCGGCAATGGCTGCTGGTGCAACTACCGCGAATGCGGTGCAATTCCAGGGTGTTTATGTCTTCGGCGACAGCTTGTCGGACTCTGGCTACTACCGTCCATTTTTGGTGAGCATCGGCGTGCCTGCCGGCACAGCCGCGACCCTCGGTCGTTTTACCACCAACCCTGGGCCTGTTTGGTCTGAGATCATCGCCCAGTACTACGGCGGTAATCCAAACCCATCGAATGCTGGCGGCGGTATCTTCGCGCAAGGCGGCGCGCGCGTTGCAGCAGCTTCGGCCTCAACGCCCCCAGGCGGCGCGCAACGTCCTGTCACCACCCAGATTACCGAGCACTTGTCTGCGACTGGTGGCTCGGCAAACCCCAACGGCCTATATGCAATTTGGGCCGGTGGTAACGACCTTCTGCAAGCTGGTGCAGCAGGTGTTGCTTCAGCCAACGACGTTGCCGCGCAATCCGCCCGCCTACGTGCAGCGGGCGCACGCTACATCGCCGTGTTTGGCCTGCCAAACCTCGGCCTGACACCGGGCGCGCAGGCAGGTGGTGCCGCCGCTGTTGCCTTGCAAACTCAGGCTTCCGCTGGCTTCAACATCACCCTCTTCAACGCGCTGGCCGCGACGAATCAACGCGTAATTCCGGTTGACGTTTTCTCGATGTTGAATGAAGTCGCAGCCAATGCTTCTGCATTTGGCTTCACCAATATTTCCGGTACGGCGTGCGGTCCGTTCCCGCCGTTTGCCCCGGCGGGCAATAACTCGCAGTTCTGTACCGGCTCAACGCTTGTTGCCGGTGCAACACCCTCGAACTATTTGTTTGCCGACAGCATCCACCCGACCACTGGCGCACACGCCATCGTCGCTGACTTGTTTAAGTCACTGATCGACGGCCCCAACGCCTATTCCGTGATGGCGGAAGTCCCGTTGTCGTCACGCGCCGCACACGTACGCACACTGGATTCCGGCTTGATGCAAGGTGCCACAGCGGAAGTCGGCAAGGTCACCGCGTTCGCTGCGTACGACGGCGGCAAAACCGATATCTCCACCTCCAACCTGAACCCACAGACCAACACCAAGAACCGCGCTGCAACCGTCGGTTTGACGATGCGCGTCTCCGAAGGTGCAACGGTTGGTGTAGCTTTCGGCAAAAACAACAACGAAGCACGTATGGGTAGCGTTGGTCAGTTCGACATTGACGAGAACACGATTTCGTTCTTCGGTAGCGCCAAATCAGGCGGCCTGTATGCCAACGCCAGCTTTTCTGTCGCCGACCTGAAGTACAACAACATCCAGCGTTCCGTCAAACTCGGTAACGTTACACGCACCAATCGCTCATCCGCGAACGGTACCAACACTTCCGGCAACATCATGGTTGGTTATGACTTCGGGCTAGGTGCGGCGACGGTCGGTCCGTTTGTCGGTTGGACCAGCCAGCAGGTTACCGTCGGCAACTTCCAAGAAAGCTCGGCCGCAACCGCACTGTCTACCGATTTAAACATCGATGGCCAGACGCGCACTTCCAGCGTCTTGAGCGGCGGTGTTCGCGCCAGCATCAAGATGGGTAGCTTCACGCCTTACCTTCGCGTTTCGATTGACCGTGATGAATCCAACAAAGAGCGTTTCGTGACCGCCTCGCCTGTGACGATTACACAAAACATCAAGTACGACATTCCAGCCTACCGGGCTGACAACAGCTGGATCACAAGCGTGATCGGTGTTCGTGGCAACATCACCCCGCAGATCGGCTTGGGGCTCGCCTACACGGCGGTCTCCGGCAAGTCTGGCGTGAAACAGGATGGTGTCACCGCCAACGTTAGCTTCGCGTTCTAGACGCTGGTCGTGGCGCCAAACGAGCCGCTGGCGAAATCGTCGGCGGCTTTTTTTTCGCCCTCATTTCGTCAGCAGTGAAGCCTTTGCTTGCCTGTTGCAGCAGGCTTCATGCATCATCCGCCTATGAAACGTGTCTACACCGCGCTAAACCTCCCCGATGCACACTTGCTGCGTGATCTGCTACAGCAAGCAGGAATTGCCGCGCACGTCTTCAACGAAAACGCCAACTCCTTGGTTGGGCTGGTGCCGGTCGCTTCCGGCCAGCCGCAGGTATGGATCACACAAGTGCATCAAGAACAACACGCCGCCGCCGTGATTGCCGACTACCAATCACGCTCCCCCACCACTGTGACCAAGACTTGCACCGCCTGCGGCGAATCGAGCCCGGGCGAATTCGATTCATGTTGGAATTGTGGTGCGGTATTCTAATAAGCACCGCAATGCACCGGGATTAGTGCGACGGCGGAACTGAAGTAAACAAATACCATCCCGCAGACATTATGTGCGGCGAAGTCTCTACCGAGGACTGGCCGGTGCTCTTTACCGCGCAAGTGCATCACTTACCGCCGCTTTTGCTTGGGAAGGCCCGCAAAGGTTGATCTACGAAGTCAAAACAGAAACCATTACTGCAGGGAAAGCCGTGGGACTCACACGACCGAGTATCCAGCGCTGTATGGGTGGTAGCACGGTAGGATTAACGCCCTGTTGCGTAACGCTGACGACCGCTTTGGTGAAGGAGCGACGTGAATATAAAATTGAAGAAATCGGCCAATCACCGCGTTACGCGACGCGCGCTGACGAAAATGAGAAGCGTGGCTCTAGCGAGACCGGCTCACGTCGATTTGCTGCTTAACGGAAAGCACTCGTGAACATTCGTCGGCCTCAAGAAATGACGCTCGCTGCAGCAATACTGTTCGCCACGTGTGTCGTGGGCGGCTGCGCTTCTAAGCGCGCGCTCGACAAAGCAGACCCCGGCAGTCAAATCACTTCATACGCGTCGAACGGAGACGTTAAAGCCGAAGTCATTGAAGCCCCTGAACGCGCGCGGTACAAGGCCACCAAAGGCGTGACTTTCATCAGTCCTGAACCATGGGAAAAAAATGCAGTGCCAAAGTATCCGCCTGGCTTGCTAATCAAACGCCTCGACCCAGTCGAGGTTGTTGTGCGCGTTATTGTTAATACGGTGGGATCGGTCGATTCGGCAACAATCGCCAGTACTTCAAGTGAGGAACAGGCGTTCGCGGAAGAAACGCTGGCGGCGGTGAAGCGATGGGCCTTCAGCCCACTGCAGCGCATCGAAGGATCTTCGATCCAACCGCTACCATTTTCGCAAGAGTATCGATTCATCTTTAGGCAGGTCAACGGACGCGCAGTTGTATCCTCTGGAAGTAGTCAGTAAGTCGGATATGGAACTCCTGCGGACGCTGTCGCGAGTGCAGAATCGGCCACAGGCCACTGTTCGCGAGCGATTCCTGACTTCATTTCGTGATCTACTGAATCAAGTGAAAAACACGGTGACTCCGACCCCTTGGATTCTCGATGTCGGGTGTGGCACCGGGAGTTTAACGTCGACGCTTGCCCTGAATCCCAATATTCGCGCTCTCCGCGGGGTCGATTTTTCAGCCGCTTATATCGAGCACGCCACGCACAATAACGACGACTCCCGCGTTCAATTCCAAGTTGGTGATGCGTGCGCGCTGCCATTCGGGAATCAAGAGTTCGATCACTCGCTTTCGATGTTGGTGCTCCAATTCATTGCACAGCCAGAAAAGGCGGTGAGCGAGATGCGTCGCGTCACACGTCCGGGCGGCACCGTTGCGGCTGCGACATGGGACTCGCGCGGCGGTTTTGTGTGGTTACGCATGTTCTGGGACACCGCGGCAATGCTCGATCCGGAGGCAGTTGTACGGCGGGCGAAGGTCTGCGCTCGTCCGATGACACGCCCTGGTGATTTAGAGCGGGCATGGAAGGCCGCAGGGCTGACTAATGTTGTGCAGGACATGCTTACCATCCGCATGGACTTTGCGTTGTTCGAGGACTTCTGGAGGCCGATGGAGGGAAAGGATGGTCCCTACGCAGAATATGTTCGCGCGCTTACGCCGGACGCGAAGGCGGTCTTTAGGGAAAAGATGGCGTTGGCTTATCTAGACGGCGAAGCGGACGGACCGCGTTCGTATGCCGCCACCTCTTGGGTGGTGAAAGGCACGGTGCCATTTTGAGCGCGCCCAGGCGCGCTGCGCGCGGTGGGCGAGGGGGCTGCTTTTGCAAAGACGGAGTAGCTGGAGTTGGCCGAGCGAGTGGATGAAGGCCGCTGCGCTGATGTGCAGACTCGCCTTGCCCACGTTGGCCGCACGGGGCTGCGGTGTTGCAGTGTTTGCGCAATGACCCACGCAAAGATGCGCAGCACCATATTCAGCGTGCTGCCTCAGCGTGTTGCCCGACAAATCTTCACTAACCGTGTTGGTGCCGCTCGCCGCCTTGCCCAGCGCCGACCATGCGTCTTTACTGGCAGAGCGCTTTGGGGCCGATACAGGGCGCATTGCGCGCATTATCTCGGTATCTACGGCGGCGGCGTTGTTTACCTTTGCGGGAGTGGTGGCCTTCCCTTCTTGACAGGGCGCTAACGCACCGGGGCGCAAACGGTGCCCCAGTGCTGTGTCATTGATCTGTCAAACCCATGCACTCCTGTGGTCTGCTGCAAATTGCGCAAACTCGATGGGTTTGCGGCCAATGAGCTGGCGCACGGTGTCGGTAGTGCCCGCAGCATAGCCTGCGGCGGTGAGCTGGTGCAGGCTCATCATCTGGCCAATGCTCCAGTCATCCATGCCCATGCCCTTCATGGACGCAATGGCTGCATCGTCGGGCACAGCGACGTAGGTCACAGTCTTGCCAGTTGCATCACCAATGGCCTTGACCACTTCCGCGTTGGAAAGAGCTACAGCGCCGGTGAGGGTATAGGCCTTGCCAGCATGGGCGGCAGGGTTTTGCAAAATAGCGGCGTTGACTGCGGCGATGTCACGCACGTCAATGAAACTTATCCGCCCTTGCCCTTGCGGTAAGTACAAAGCGCCGCCTTGAATCATGCCGACATAGTAAGTGGCGAAGTTTTGCATGAAGGTGGCGGGGCGCACTAAGGTATAAGCAATACCAGAATCGATCACGAGCTGGTCAATCTCACCATGCAGCTTGGGCAGCGCAAAGCCTGCCGTAGCATCCGCGCCCGCACCAGAGGAACGCACGATGTGCTTGACGCCTGCTGCCTTGGCGGCCGCGATGGCGTTCTTGGCCAATGCCATCTTGTTGGGCACCAAGGGCAACAACAAAAACAAGGTATCAACACCGGCAAATGCGGCTTTCAGGCTGGCCACATCGCCAAAATCTACATGGCGGCTGGGCACCCCGTCCACAGATTTGCCTGAAGACGAACCTGCGATGACCTTGGCATCAGCGGCTTTGAGCTGCTGGACCAAGGGGCGGCCAATGTTGCCGGATGCGCCAGTGACAAGAATGGTGTTTGACATGATGAACTCCTCAAAGTGGTTGCTAAGGGACTGAATTTTGCGGCCATCGGTTGATATTGAGGAGCTAGTAATCGCTACAATTACTTTCAACCAAACGTTGAAGATCAATTACCATGGAAGCCTTATCGACCATTGAATCTTTTGTCCGCAGCGCTGAGAGCGGTAGCTTCTCGGCTGCAGCGCGCCGCATGGGCCTGACGCCTGCGGCGGTGAGCAAGAATGTAGCAAAGCTGGAGGCGAACTTGGGCGTACGCCTGTTTCAGCGCAGTACTCGCAGTTTGGCGCTTACCGAGGCGGGGGAGCGATTGTTGAGTGACGTCGGTTCAGGCCTTGCCACCCTGCAAGCCGCAATGAGCAACCTAGCCTCATCCGGTGGCTTGCCTGCCGGCACCTTGAAAGTGAGTCTGGCTCCCGCCTTTGGCCGCGACTATGTGTTACCGCTGCTGACTGATTTCTTAGAAAAATTTCCTGCGGTGGTGCCCGACTGGCATTTCGAGAATCGCCAGGTGGATCTGATTGGGGAGGGCTTTGACGCGGCCATCGGAGGGGGGATCGAGCTGGCCCCCGGTGTGGTGGCGCGCGAACTCTCGCGCTTGCATCTGATACCCGTGGCCGCACCAGCTTACTTGACCAGGCACCCCCCCATACGCAGCCCGCAGGCATTGGCATCGCTGGATGGCGTCGTGTGGCGTTCCCCACAAACCGGGCGGGTGCGCCCCTGGCTGCTGCAAAAGCGCGACGGGCAGCAAGCCACGGTGGAGCTTAAACCCCGCGTCACCATGAACGATCCCGAGGCCTTGTGCCGTGGCGTGCTTATGGGCTTGGGAGTGGGGCTGGTGGGCATGCCGCATGCCCTGCCCCATTTGCACAGCGGTGCCTTGGTGCGCCTGCTGCCGCGCTGGTACAGCGATGTGGGGGCGGTGTCCCTCTACTACGCGGGCACCAAGCTGCTACCGGCTAAAACGCGGGCGTTTGTTGACTTTATGGTGGGTGCGTTTCGAATGCAAGATCTGGCAGGCACGCTGCGCGCTGATCGATAGACCTTCCACGCGCAGATCGTTCGGTGCCGCAGCCCAGCGGAGAGGTATCAGGATTGCCGCAGGCACGGGGCACAAATTGGGTAAATCCGCCGCGGTGGCAGCGCACATAATCCAATATTTTTGTCATTGGTGGGCCGGAAGACCGGTGCTAGGGTGCCGTGGATAAAGCGCGTGGGCTCGACTAAGCGGGCCCAAGGCATTAATGGAAAATGTGAATCCGACGCTATTGAGTACTTGTCCAACCGTCCAACCTGCTAACAAAAACAATTGATTACAAGTGTTTTTTACCGTTTGCCACGGGAATGCTAGGGCGCACCGCAGAAGAATGTTGTGCGGACGCAGTGCTCCCCAGATTGAGTTGAACTAAACCGCTGACGCGGTGGTATCTGCCCGGCGCGATTGCGCGCCATTTCTAGGGCTTCGTTAATGAATCCACGATCCTGATTGTTGCAGGGGACATCCCTGCGCTAATCTAGGACACGCATATAAAGTCGTTAAGAGAGAGTGGATGACCGACACGATCGTGTTGTGAGGGTTTGCGGCACGCACCCGAGAGTCGTATTTATCGACTATCGCCAGCTTGGCCCGGCACTACGGGAAGCGACCTGACGAACTGACTGGGGAACAGCTACAAGACCGCCTACTGTTTCTGATCAACGACCGGAAACTCGCGTACGCCAGCGTCAACACGGTCGCCTGCGGGATGCGGTTCTTTACGGGCAGGTATTGGGACGCGCCACGGTACGTTTGGATATTCCGATGGCCAAATCCCCGAAACGGCTGCCGCAGATTCTGTCTCGCGAGCAAGTCGTCAAACTCATCGGTGCAGCACGTACGCCGCGTGCCCGGATGTTGCTTATGACGACCTACTCGGCCGGGCTACGGGTGGCGGAGGTCTGTGCGTCGGAGCTGACCGATATCGAGAGCGCACCGGATCGCATGAGTAATCTGTTGAGGCATTCATGCACCGGACGATGCAACTGGATCGATGGGTTTGCCCGCTGGCACACTTAAGGTCACTGCGTTCCTAGCGCCTTTGCGTCACGGGCGAAGCAGGGCTTGCCCGGCGAGGGCACCGCCATGAAGCGCGAACCGCAGGCGAATTTACAGCTTAACCGCATGCTGGCAAATCATTGGCAGGGATTGGATCGTCCACCCTCCATAGAATCGCGATTAGTGCGCGCCTGCGGCAACCTGTCGCAATACCAAGTGGCGTCCACGCGAGCCGGTGCAGCCAGATTTCTCGTGACCGCGAACACCAGCACGCGCTATATTGTTTCCATGAACCGCTCGGCAGACTTACAATCCCCATAGCCCCCGCGCCGGATCAGTCTAACGAGGTTTATCCGCCGCCATGAACATCATCGCAATCTCCGGTTGCCTCGGGCGGCGGATAAACGCTATTCGTTAGGCGCACCGATGTTCGCTCTTCTGGTTCTGGCCGGCGCATTCAGTGGCGCGGCATATCTGGCCACATTTAAACTACAGCAAAAACGCCGGCTCACTGTGGCGGCACTTACGTTCGTGTTGCTCGGGCTACTTCCTGTCGGCTTTGCCTTTCTCTTTGATGATCTCGTCTCTTGCTGGCTTTACTATGATCAATGCAAGGCAGAACGTATCCCGGGCCTCTCAGAAAGCGATTGCCTGAAAAGAAAGGATGCCGTCGCCTACTTACTCGAAGGTGGAATCTGCCTTGTTAGATACGATTAGCCAATCCGCGGTGCCTAACCCATCATTCCGCCGGACCTGCGCGATGAAGCCTCGCAGCGCCGGTTAGCTCAAACGTTAGATTTACTCGCTATGGAAAACGCTCTCGTATTGATTGGCTTGTTCCTCTGGTTCGCGCTAGCGTTCAACGTAACGGTTGGCGAAACATTCGTGAATTACTCTTTTTTTGTAAGCGCACTTCTTATAGTGATTGCCGGCGTCATGAAGAACCTGAATCGTAATTTCAAGTTCTTCCAGCGCTGCTGTTCTATTGCTCTAGTGCTCTACCTCCCGATGATCTGACAGAGATTCAACTTCACTTTTGGTACTGATATCGTTGGCCTGTGCTTCGATGTTATCGATGCTGCCTTCCTGATTTATTGCATCTCCGGTAAACTTTAAAATGCGGTTAAGCGGCGCGCCCCTTACCCTAGACGTTAGGCCTCGCGTTCTGGCCGCCATACTTCCCGGCCATAAAGACAACAGATGCGCCCGCCAATCACTGTCCGTAAGCTGCGAGAGACCGACTTCGACGCTTGGCTGCCGCTTTGTAATGGCTACAACGCATTCTATGGACGAATCATGAACGACGCGCAAAATTGGATACTTATCGCGATTGGCGTTTTAATTGCGGGGTATTTTCTAATCAGGAAAACGACCGGCAACGCCAATGGCCTTAAGTCAACTTCAGACCCACTTGCGGAGGCTGAAGTTTACTTGGCATACGGAAGAAAACAGCAGGCGCAGGAGGTCTTGGAAAATGCTCTGCAACTCGATCCCTCTCGTACCGATATAGAGGCAAAGCTGCGCGATTTGAAGAGCCAGATGTGAGATCAACGGGGCCAACTTTTGTGCCCCAAACTCGCCGGGGTAGTCGCTGGATGGCGCAAAGACGCTGGCGCGCAGCCCTTAACGTAAACGCTAAAGTACCGATTTCCGGAAAATCGTAGCGCCGCTTTTATGGGTCATGTACGGCGGTTCGCCGCTCAGGTAATGTTTTCGCCGCTGCACCCCCATTAGGCATAACGTGGTCGGTGGTCAGGCTTGTGAAAATCCTCCTCCTCGCTCCGTCAGGAGCACGGTCGTGACGGAACAGCATAAGGGCGGCGGTGCCACACTCATGCCGAAAACACTTGGGACGCTTTTTTGGCGTTATGTATCCGGCGACAAAGTTTCGTTGGGTATTGAAACTCGCGGTGTGCGTGATGTCTTTCGGGTTTGTTTTTCCGAATGTGATGACTGACTAGCGGTAGGTCACCCGCAAAAAACTGAAACTCGTCCATTGACGGGCATCTTCACGGTTTTTTGCCTGAAACTGCCCGCCCTGCTTAGACTTTACAGTTGGAACGGGTAAACCGAACCCAACTTGAGAATGGAGGTAAGTTCGTCCAACGCGACGCGCACCTCGGTGATCAATGCCGGATCGGTGAGATCCGCATCGGCCATACGATCACGGTAGTGCTTCTCCACCCAAGTCGTGAGCCGTGCATACAGGGTGTCATTCAATACGACGTTCGGGTTCACCGCGTTCGCTTCAGCCGCGTTGAGTTCAACACGAAGCCGCAAACACGCGGGGCCGCCGCCGTTCATCATGCTTTCGCGCAAATCAAACACCAGCGTTTCGTTTAACACCGGATGCGATGTGACCAATCCTTGCAGGTAAGTCCACACACGTGGATTTGTCCGACATTCGTCGGGAACCACAATCGCCATCTTGCCGTCAGGTTTCGATAACAGTTGACTGTTAAAGAGATAACTCGACACCGCATCCTCAACCGAGACATCGGCGTCCGCCACGTTGATCACAACAAACCCCTCGCCGAACTTTTCGCGTAACTCGGCAAAGACGGCGGCTTGGTTAGCAAACGCGCGATCGTGGCAGAACAACAACTCACGATGCCCGACCGCAATCACGTCGTTGTGGAACACACCCGCATCAATCACATCGGGATTCTGCTGTGCAAACACGGTGACCGATGTATCGAGCCCGTGTAACCGCGCCACGGCCTCCGAGGCTTCACGCGTTTGCCGTGCGGGGAATTTTTTCGGTGCAGGCGCACTCGGGTCAAAACCAGTCGCTCCGTAAACAAAAAACTCCACCCCCTTCGCCCCAATACGCGGCGCAAAGCGTGTGTGGTTCGCCGCCCCTTCATCACCAAATTGTGGGCAGGAAGGGAGTGCCGCGTGGTGGGCAAAACACTTATCGTCGGCAAACATCGCACGCAAGATGCGCGAGGTCGTCGGATGCTCCATCGAGCGATGGAATTTATTGTTCAAGTTCGCCGCGGTGAAATGGACACGCTTATCTGCTGTGTTTGCACTCGGGCTCACTGTCGCGGCGTTGGCTGACCACATTGAAGACGCCGACATCACGCCGTTGAATACCGGGCGTGCATCACGCGCCGCCGTTTTCAACACGGCTACATCGTCCCCCGAAAACCCCAACGCGCGAAGCGCGGCTAGGTTGGGGCGCTCCTGCGGTGCCAACACACCCTGTTTCCAACCGCGATCGGCCAGCGCCTTCATCTTGGCCAAGCCCTGTAACGCAGCAAGTTTTGGGTTCGCCACCACGCCCTGATTTTTTGCCGATGCGATATTGCCGAATGAGAGACCGCTGTAGTTATGCGTTGGCCCCACCAGCCCATCGAAGTTCCATTCGTTTGCCATTGCGTCCATATTGGAAATACTCACAACACCAGGCCAGGCGAAAGCTTCGCTGGCAAGGTGATGCTTTCTGATTCAAGGCTCGCTTGCGGATACGCGCAATAGTCTGCCGCGTAATAAGCACTGGCGCGATGATTCCCTGATGCACCCACACCACCAAACGGCGAGCCACTAGAGGCACCCGTCAGCGGGCGGTTCCAGTTCACGATACCCGCGCGAACTCGACGTTCAAACACGTCGTACTCGGCACGTTGTTTGGAAAGCAAACCGGCCGCGAGGCCAAATCTCGTGTTGTTTGCATGCGTGATTGCCTCGTCAAACGAGTTGTATCGGACAACTTGCAACAGAGGCCCAAAGTACTCTTCGTCCGGCAGGCTGGATACATCCGTGACGTCGATCAAGCCGGGCGAAAGCAGCGCCGTGCCGTCTTGAATTTGTTTCATCGTCAATAGCGACTTAGCACCCAACTTGAGCAAACCGGCTTGTGCGGCGAGCAACTGCTCGGCAGCGCGAATCGACACCAGCGCACCCATAAACGGCGGTGGTTCCGCATTAAAGGCACCGACGGTCAAACGGCCTGCAACGTCAATCAAGCGTTGCAACAAGTTGTCGCCATCAAACCCCTTGCTCACATACAAACGTCGCGCACAGGTGCAGCGCTGCCCGGCTGAGATGTAGGCCGATTGCACGATGTGATGTACCGCAGCATCCACTTCCGCCGCAGCCGCACCGACATGACCGACGATAAGGGGATTCACACCACCCATTTCAAGCGCGAGAATTTTTTCGGGTTGGCCGGCAAAGGCTTGGTGAATCGCAGCCCCCGTTGCCGAGCTACCCGTGAAGAAGAGGCCATCGATATCACGATGGCTGGCAAGCGCCACACCAGTTTCACGCGCACCCTGGACCATATTGATGACACCATCCGGTAAACCTGCCTTCTGCCAAATCCGTACGGTCGTCTCTGCGACTGCCGGCGACAACTCCGATGGTTTGAACACAACACAGTTACCCGCAATTAGCGCGGGAACAATGTGGCCGTTCGGTAAGTGGCCAGGAAAGTTGTAGGGGCCGAATACCGCCACTACACCGTGGGGGCGATGGCGTAATACGGCGGTGGCATCCGCCTGCACTGTGGACTTCTCGCCGGTACGTTCCAGATAGGCCTTGATCGAAATCTCAACCTTCGCGATCATGGTTGTCACTTCGGTCATCGCTTCCCAAAGTGGTTTTCCGGTTTCGCGACCGATGATAGTGGCGAGTGCGGCCTGCTCTTCGGCAAGACGTTTTGCGAACGCCCGCACAATCGCCAGCCGATCGTCCAGCGGCTTCAGTGACCACGCCTCAAACGCGCCTCGTGCCGCCGAGATAGCGGCTTCCACTTCTGCAGCACCCGCTGCATTACCCCGCCACACGACGTCCTGTGTCACAGGGTTGACTGATTGAAACGTCGCACCCGAACCATCTACCCAGGCACCACCGACAAACTGCTGATTCATAAAGCCCTCTTTGACGATCTTTGGCGCTGTTTGCCTATGCGTGACTACGCGCGTTCGGACGGACTTAACGCCACCACACGCACCGTATCACCCACCATGACACCAAGCGCCTTGGCGATATCTGCGCTGATAACAACGTTGTCATCGCTGATCTGGCAACGACCAAGGCCGACCCGAAACTCCGCCAGGTGGACGTTGCTGATGAGCATTAATGGTGCTGCAGATGCGCTGTCTGCACTGGCTTCAGTAACAGCGGCAACCGCATGTGTGGTGCTTTTCTGCACAGCATCGATGTCAACCAAATCCGACTCGAGTGCCGGCCCAGCATCAAAAATATCGACGTGCCCCTCAAAACGAAACCCTTCCTGTTCCAGCAACCTTCTGGCGGGACGCGTCATTTCATGTGTCTCACCGATAACTGCTTGCGCCTCCTTGGACAAGAACGAGCTGTACAGCGGATGTTTGGGCATGAGCTCGGCCACAAATGACTTTTTGCCGATCCCTGTTAGATAGTCGGCCTCGGCAAAATCCATCGAAAAGAAATGGCGTCCCAACGACTCCCAAAACGGCGAACGACCGCTTTCGTCAGATACCCCTCGCAACTCCGCAATCACCTTTGGTGAAAATCGTTCGCGAAACTGCGCCATAAACATGAGCCGTGATTTCGACAGAAGCGCGCCGTTACGTCCCACGCGGTACTCCGGCGCAAGAAAGAGGGAACAAAGTTCTGAGGCACCGGTGTGATCGTTAGACAAGAACAGTGTTGGGGTGCGGGTAAAGATCCCCAGTTCGCGCGAAGCATGCACCACTGTGCCAACGCGGTAAGAGTACCAAGGTTCCCGCAGACCCACCGCACCGGCAATCGCACAAATGCCGACAATTTTGTTCTGCGTGGTGTCTTCCATCACAAACACCCACTGCTCATCCGCCTTCTCCGCGGTGCCGCTGAAGGTCGCAATGGATGCCTCAATACGACCGCGCAACAATCCTTCATTGTTGGGCAGTGTTGTCAGGCCAACACCAGTGTCGCGCACCAGCGCGAGCAGCGGTGCGAGGTCATTTGCACGAATCGGGCGGACAACTACCATGTCGCCCCCGTCAGATGGTGATTGGCGGTATCAAGCGGCACCACACGCACGGCGTCGCCGTCGTCCACATCAATCAGCACCGCCACTTCTCGCGATACACCAATATGATCACTGCCGTTGCCAACACCGGATCCAGTGCCAATCACCACCGGTGCGATGGTGGCGCGAAACCCTTCTGACTTTGTGTTTGCGACAATTGACATCACCGCCCTACCCGACTCGATGGTCTCGGCGAGATTCGGCAAACTTGTGGAAACGGTCATACGTCGTTGCAGACGAACCGACCGCAGGGTTTCCACGCGCGCTTCGACCGTTGGACCGCCGTCAAAAATATCCACGTAGGTGTCAGCCTCAAAGCCCTCGTCCATCAAGATGGAAAACGGCAACTCGCCGTCGGGATGTAACTGGCCGATGGCCAGCTTTGCGGCCGCTGGCAGTAGCGGGACGTAGATTGGATACTGCGGCATTAACTCGGCAATAAAGGTTTTGCTGCGCCCGCCGGAAAGCTGCTCAGCCTGTGGATAGTCCATGTTGAAGAAGCGACGCCCGACCGCATCCCAAAACGGTGAGCGGCCTTCGGCATCACACACGCCGGGGTTTTCGGCGGCGAGTTTGTCGGCAAATCGTTGACGCTGTTCAGCAACATACAACAGCCGTGCGCGCGACAACAAATCCGGCAAGTCGCTATCGACAAAGGTTGGGTCGATGTAAAACGAGGTCAATAATGACAAGCCAGTCAGATCATGACAAAGGTGCAGCGCGTGAATCTTGTTGCTGACCTTAAGCTCTTGGGACGCATGCACGATGATTTCGTTGCGGTACGAGTAGAAACGATCATGAAAACCTGCGGCCGCCGCAATCCCGCTGGTACCGACAATCTCACCGGTGTTGGCATTTTCGAGCACAAAAAAGTATGCCTCTTCACCCGGCAGATCAACTTCACTCGCAAACGAGTAACGCGAATTGGTGATCTTGTCAGTGAGCCGATCCCGATCGGGCGGCAACGAGGTAATGCCGATCGCGCTCTTAGCCGCAATCGATTCGATTTGCGGCAGATCGGTAAGCTCGGCCGGACGAAGAACAAACATGTTGTCTAGGCCGCTTTGGCAACGCTGCTTGACGCAGCTTGTTGTTTATCGGCTTGGACGGCAGTAACGAACTTCGCCAGCGCTGCATCAAATCGTATCATCCCCTCGGCGATATCGGCGGGCGTGATCAACAGCGATGGCGCCAAACGCATTACGCTCGGACCGGCGATCAACAACAGCAGCCCCTCAACTTCCGCCGCCTTGACGATGTCCTTGCCGCGCCCCTCGAATGCCGGTTGCAACTCGCAGCCAATCAGCAAACCTTCGCCGCGAATGTCTTTAAACACATCGTGTTTGGCATTCAGTTTGTTCAGCCCATCGACAAACAACTGATGCCGCTCAGTGACACCACGCAATGTCTCGGGTGCCGCAACAATATCGAGCACCGCCCCTGCGACCGCACAGGCCAGTGGGTTGCCGCCGTAGGTGCTGCCATGTGAACCCACACCAAAACTCTTTGCGATCTTGTCGGTGGTTAACATCGCACCGACTGGGAAGCCGCCACCAAGTCCTTTTGCTGACGACAAGATATCCGGCGTGACACCGTATTGCATATAGGCAAACAACGCACCGGTACGGCCGGCGCCACTTTGCACCTCGTCAAATATCAGCAACGCATTGTGTTTGTCACACAGTTCACGCAAACGCTGTAGAAACTCGCGTTTAGCCGGCGTCACACCGCCTTCACCTTGGATTGGCTCGACGATGACCGCGCAGGTTTTGTCGGAGATGGCCGCTTCGGCAGAGGCGATGTCGTTGTAGGGCAAGTGCCGGATGCCCTGTGGCAGCGGGCCGAATCCTTGTGTGTACTTCGGCTGGCCACCGACCGTGACAGTGAAGAGTGTACGACCGTGGAAGCTGTTTTCGAACGACACAATTTCGAATTTGTCAGTTGCACACTGGCAGCCGTTGATGGTGCAGCCGGCACACTTGGTTTTGGAATTGTTGGGGAAATGATCACTTGCGTATTTGCGCGCCAACTTCAACGCCGCCTCGTTGGCCTCGGCACCCGAGTTGGCAAAAAACACCCGCTCGGCAAAAGTGTGTTCGATCAACTTCTGCGCCAAACGAATCGCGGGTTCATTGGTCATCACGTTGGCAACGTGCCAGAGCTTGTCAGCTTGATTCTTGAGTGCTGCCACAACTTGCGGGTGGGTATGCCCGACCGAGGAGACCGCGATGCCACCGGCAAAATCGACATACTCACGGCCATCCTGATCCCACAGGCGCGAACCGTGTCCGCGTACGGGAATAAATCCGGCCGGTGCATAGTTGGGCACCATCACTTTGTCAAAATCAGCGCGGGTGGTGGTCATGATGAACTCCAGTGGAAATAGGTGTGAGAAAACGTTGATGCGGCTCGCGGCGATGAATCGTTGCTGTACAGAATATTTTACGGAGCAGCGCTGCGTGAAGGCTATCGCAAAAGCGACCAAGACTTGTATTAGACCGAAGGCGACTCATATCAACCATCTCCCATTGGGTTACCTTGGTCCGCCGCCGAGGTGGCGGCGAGCGCGTTTAATCGGCGGCTGCGCTCATCGCGCGGCGTTAACTGAAAATGCGCCCGGTAAGCGCTGGAAAAGTGCGGCCCGGACGAAAATCCGCAGGAGAGTCCGATCTGCAGAATCGACTGGCTGGTCTCGCGCAGCAGCTGGCGCGTACGTGCTAACCGCATTTCAAGGTAATACCGAGACGGCAGGCTATCCAGATGCTGCTTAAAGAGTCGCTCGAGCTGTCGCCGCGAGACACCCACCAAACGCGCAATTTCCTCAGTCGACAGAGGCTCCTCAAAGTTTGCCTCCATGAGTGCGACAGCTTCGGTCAGTTTAGGCTGTCCGCCTCCAATCCGTGCCGATAGCGGCACCCGCTGGCGCTCGTCCGCCGCACGCGCGCGCTCGATACCGAGCTGATCCATGACTTCAGCGGCGACGTCCGCCCCTAGGCGGGCGGTCACCAAAGCGAGCATCAAGTCTTGGGCCGCCTGTCCGCCCGCCGCCGTAAATCGGTTTCGATCGATCTCGAATACGTGCGAGGACACCACGACATCAGGGAATTGTTCGGCAAACAAGGCCGTATAGGGCCAGTGAATAGTGGCGCGGAAGCCGTCCAGCAGCCCAGCACGCGCCAACACCCAGGCACCAGTACCGATACCCCCCAGCGCTACGCCAGCCGCGTCCGCCGCACGCAGTCGAGCGATGATGTTGTCATGTCCAACCTCAGCCAGCGGTGCGTCGCCTACGACAAACAATACATCCAGCCGGCTGAGCGTATCTGCTGCCGCATTGGCCAAGAGCGAAATTTTGCTGGCGCTGTGCACTTCCTGCTTCGGCGAGACGGCCGCCTGACTGGCTGCGGCCACAATGCCATCGCCGAGCACATGTACGGAAAGGGTTGCCTCACCCGAAACATCGTTGACGGCTTCAATAATGCCAAGCGCACTGCCGAGTGCCGCTAGCGAAAAGCGAGGCAAGAGGAGGAAACCGATGTGTCGAAAGTTCGGGCGCGGCATTAACGGCAGACGAAATGGGAAGCCACCAAAGGAGAGCGAACGGAACGGCCAACACAAATTCAACAAAACATCAATAACGACGGGCGTCTCCAAGCATTTATGCCTGCAAATGCCCGTCAATACTAGTGTTTGCTAAATTGTATGCAATCAAGGAGTCACCGAAGTGACCCTCCATCACGCGGCACGCTCGAGGATTTTCCTACAAGTTATGGCACGCAAACCCAGATTCGCAGTTTTTCTGGTGTCCGCGCTACTTCAAACTGCCCGACAAAAACTGTTGCAGTCTTTCACTGGTTGGTTTGCTCAGCACGACACGCGGATCGCCCTGCTCCTCAATGCAGCCCTTGTGCAGAAACACCACGCGGTTTGACACTTCGCGCGCGAAGCCCATCTCGTGCGTGACGACCACCATGGTGCGCCCCTCACTTGCGAGGTCACGCATCACGCGCAACACCTCACCGACGAGTTCCGGGTCTAACGCCGAGGTCGGCTCATCAAACAACATCACATCCGGCTCCATCGCCAGCGCGCGGGCGATTGCCACACGCTGCGCTTCACCGCCGGAAAGATGCGCGGGATAAAAATCTTTGCGATGCCAAACGCCGACACGGTTCAAGTAACGCTCAGCGCGTTCAAGTGCTTCCTGTTTGGACAGGCCGAGCACCTGCATGGGCGCTTCGACAACATTCTCGCTTACCGTCATATGTGACCACAAATTGAAATGCTGAAACACCATGGATAATCTCGCGCGAAAACGCTCCAACGCCTTTGGATCTGCGGCGGTCAGCGTGCCATCGCGGTCGCGCCTTAACGCCAGACTTTCGCCATTAACAGCAATAGAGCCTTCGTGCGGGCGCTCAAGCAGATTCATACAACGCAGCCATGTGCTTTTGCCTGAGCCAGAAGAACCGATAATGCTGATCACATCCCCCGCGTTTGCGGCCATCGAAACGCCCTTCAGAACATCGTTGTTGCCGAAGCGTTTAACGATGCCGTCTACACGTAATTTTTCTTGTGGGCTCATGTTGAAATTGATTCGAGGGGTGACTGATTGTGTTCAGTTCTAAGCCAGACTAGGACGGGGGTGCCAAACGCGAAGCGACAAAATTGACGCAAGCCAGCCTCCCTAACGCGCGCTCAGCAAATTACCAGTGCGAAATGGCACCTTACCGGCGATCTTGCACAGCCGCATCCCAGCATGCGCAAACCGACTGGTGCTACGCGCATACAAGACCCCATCGGTTGTCGCCTTCAACGCAGTAGTGTGCCCTGTGATCGGATCAATCACATTCGCCACCAAGTCGCCGGCATGAATCATGTCACCCAGCGCGCGCTGATAGTCGACCACGCCGGAGACGGGCGACTCAACCGCCTCTGAGCCCGCCAGCGGTGTTGCGTCATGTAACAGCGGCGGGGGTGGTGCTGCCGCGCCGCGAATGAATCCCTGCTCGGTCAGGTAGGAGATGATGGCACCTGCATCCTGCTCCGCCAGCGCCTTCGAGACGTCGGCTTCACCACGCAGTTCGACCGTCACCGATACACAAGCCAACGGGATCGGAACACCGGGGAAACGCTCGCGCAGCATCCACCAGGTTCTTGAACACGCTTCGTCGAACGGGTGGTCGCCGGAGACCGTTTCCAGCAGCGTCGCTGCGGCACCGAGGTAGCGCGCGAGCGGCTCGACACGCTCCCACAAAGGGCTGCCCGCATACAAATGCATTAATGCCTCGCTATCACAGTGCAGATCGAGTACCACATCGGCATCCGCGGCAAGCGCAAACAGTGTCTGGCGCAGGCTCGCCATCTCGGTCTTCACCGGCAGTGCCCGAATGGCATCGATCAAAGCGGCGCGAATCAAGTTCACGTTAGCAGTCTCGTCCGGTCCGAGCTTCGTTTCTACCTTCTTCGCGACAATGTCCACTACATCGGGATAGTGACGATTAAAGTTCTCTGCAGTCAGAAGTTCGAAACGTCCGATGTGTGCATGATCGATCCACTGCGAAAGACCGATCGGATTGGCGACCGGCACCAATACAACCTCGGTTTCAAGCGACTTGCACTCCTCGAGCTCCGCAAGCAAGCACTTGAGATGGTGCGCTACCAACAAGCCCGGCACCTCATCAGCGTGTAATGCCGCATGAATGTAAATCTTGCGATTGCGGTCGGTTGGCCCGAAGTGGAAGCTGACAATTTCACGCGATGTGCCGATGACCGGTGACAAAAGAGGGTGCTTACGAATTTGCATAGTTTTATCGTAGAGAATGTGATGATTGCTAGATTCGTGGCGCGGTGGTCAACACGACGCCGCTGACATCGAACGAGTTCTTGCGCGGCGCGAGATGCTGTAACCAGCGACGCTCGGCAAAATGAAACAAGCCAACCAGCGAAAACGTGAGCAGCATATAACACGCACCGGCCGTCAAAAACGCCTCAAACGGCAGGTAGGTTCGTGAATTCATCTCTCTTGCCGCACCGGTCAAATCCATCACTGTCACCACACTCGCCAGTGACGTGCCGTGCAACATCATGATGACCTCATTGGAATACGCTGGCAACGCGCGACGCATCGCGGAAGGCAGCAAAATGCGCGTCAGCACCTGGAGCTTGCTCATCCCAAGGCTGTTGGCCGCCTCGACCTCGCCGTAGGGAACGGCGCGCATGGCACCAGCAATGATTTCCGCTGTGTACGCCGCTGTATTCAGGGTGAACGCCAGCACTGCGCAAAACCAGGCGGAGGACAACAGCGGCCAGAGTACACTCAGCCGCACCCATTCAAACTGTGCCACGCCGTAGTAGATCAGGAACAATTGCACCAGCATCGGTGTGCCGCGAATGACATAGGTATAGAGCCATACCGGTCGCGAAATCCACACGTTGTTACTCGCACGCGCGATGCCTAAAGGCATGGCGAGCAACAGGCCCGCCGCCAGCGCTACCGCGAGCAATTGCAGCGTTGTCCCGATGCCTGTCGCATACATGGGCAAGGATTCGATGATGGCATCGAAATTCATCTCAGGCTGCCCCGCGCAAACCGACGGTGACGCGCTTTTCCAACGCACCCAGTGCAAGCAGCGAAATCGATGTGATGGCTAGGTAGATTGCGGCAGCAGCCAGATAAAAGGTAAACGGTTCACGTGTCGCGCCCGCCGCCAGCCCCGCGCTGTGCATCATGTCGGTCAAACCAATGACAGAAACGATTGCTGTCGATTTCACCAACACCAGCCAGTTATTGGTGAAGCCGGGAATGGCAAGACGTACCATCTGCGGAAACGTGATTCGCAAGAACACACGCATGGGCGACATACCAAACGCCAGCCCTGCCTCGCGTTGGCCTGCGGGGATTGCCATCAACGCTCCACGGAAAGTTTCGGTCAGATAGGCACCGAAGATGAATCCGATGGTCGCCACACCGGCGACGAACGGATTAATATCGACATAGCCCTCATAACCGAGCGCGGCAGCGGCGGCGTTGATGCCAATCTGGCCGCCGAAAAAGATCAGCAGCATCAGCACCAGGTCGGGTACGCCTCGCACTACCGTGGTGTATGTTGAGGCCAGCCAACGAATAACAGGGATGCGCGACAACTTTGCGGCGGCTCCCACCAATCCCAGCAAGACGGCGATCACTAACGACGCCCCCGCTACGCCAAGCGTCGTCAAAGTGCCGTCCAGCAGTGTGGGGAGAAACCCGTGCAACATGTGACGTTATTTCTTCGCCGTCGCGTTGGTGGCTGCAGCAGCCGCGGTCGCAGCTGCGGTGCCGTACACATCAAAGTCGAAATACACGTCTTGAATCTTTTTGTATATGCCGTTGGCACGAATCGCGGCGATTGCCTTATTGAAGTCTTCGCGTAGCGAATTGTCGCCCTTCCGAAGCGCAATTCCAGCACCGACACCAAAGTACTTCGGATCGTCGTACACCGGGCCAACAAAGTGAAAATTCTTCCCCTGCGGCGTTTTCAAAAATCCCACCTGCGCTGCAATCATATCGAGCACCGCCGCATCAACACGGCCTGACGCGAGGTCAAGAAACACCTCGTCTTGTTTAGTGTAACGAACGATATCCGCGCTCTTAAAGTTTTCGCCAACAAATCGGTCATGGATAGTCGAGCGCTGCACACCAACCCGTTTGCCCTTCAATCCTGCGGGGGTGACTTCGAGCGTGGAACCTTTCTTCACGACAAATTGCGCGGGTGTTTTATAGTACCTGTCCGTGAAATCCACTGCCTTCTTGCGTTCATCGGTAATCGACATCGAGGCGATCACGGCGTCAATCTTGCGGCTGTTTAACGCGGGAATCATGCCGTCGAAGGCTAATTGTACGAATACACATTCCACTTTCATCTGCGCACACAACGCGTTGGCGATATCGATGTCAAATCCTTTTAACTTGCCAGAGGTGTCGATTTCACTGAACGGCGGATAGGCACCTTCCACGCCGAGTCTTACTTTTTTTGGCTGGGCGTCGGCACCCAAACTAAAGACCGCAAAAATTGCGACAACCGCGACAAACAAAACTGCGCGCAATAACACGTTCATTTCACACTCTCCAATTTAGGCACCGCAGCGGGGGTCTGACTGGGCACGCTTGCCGAACCCACATTTTCGCCTGCTTTCCGCCCGCCTGCCGTCGAAAGCGGCATGTACAAAGGTTTTGCCATCAGTACCGGAACGATATCCAATCCCATACGAAGGATGCTGTAGTCCTCGCCCCCCAACTTAGAGGTGAAATAGCCAATTGTAGATGCAGTCTTGAATAGCCGAAATTCGAAGCCAACATCCTCAGCCTCAATCGAGGTGGTGGTGGGGCTCCCACCGACGCGACCAGCCGAAAACGCGATGCCACGGGTTTCAGCGGCAGGACTATCGAGCAATTCACTCATGGCAAACAGAATCGTGTTGTCACCCAGCATATCCGGATAAAAGCGAACGCGATTGTTGTAGGGATTAAAGTCAGCCGACGTGTGGTCGAGCTTTTTCCCCGCCAGCTTGACGGGCGATGGTGAAACGACACCACTGCGAAGATCGACCCGATCACCACGATCTAACCAAGTCAGCGTGGCACCCAAGACGCGCAACGGCTTGCTGCTAACTTGACTTGCGCCGCGCAGGTCAACGAGTAACACGCCGCGCCCGCCGATTGCTTCGACGTCGCCGCCGTCAATAATGGCAGCGCTGTTTTCTTCCACCCCGAGGCCCAGCTTGATGTTCTGCTGCGCCATGACGGCAACCATACGACCGATGCGGCCGCGCTTCAAAAAATGCTGATCAACAAACACGCCCGGCCCGGCAAACCCTAGCCCTCGATCGATTTCGCTACCCCACCTTGCACCGCGCTGCATCACCGTCAGGATCGCCGGCGGTTCGCGGAACATGGTTTCGGACATGATTGCCGCACCCGCACTTGAGCCGGCGACGACACCACCACGCCTGAACAAACGCCAAATCGCCTCGAGCATCGGCGTGGGTTTGCCGTCGACGGAGTACAAGGCTGCGGTGATTCGTTCCTGCGCCCCACCTGAAAAATAGACACCACTCGCGCCGTCAATGGCGGCGATCCACTTGGTGTCCGCAACAACCGTGCGGGGGTCGAACCCCTTCAACTTATCCGACAGCGGAATCATTTCCGCTTTTGCACCGTGTTTCTGCAACGACTCGATGAGACTTTTTGCCGATTGTTCGGGCTCACCCGAAGCGGTCGGAAACACCACCCACTTCGCGCCGGGGCCGCCGCTTAGGCTAACGATTCGGCCCCAAACATCGGCGTTGTCCGACTTGAGAGCACCGCCGATTGCGACCGCGATACCAGCTTTGACAACCTTGGAGCCCTCATTCGCCCACAGCGGCGTCGGCAGGCTACAAACAATGAACACCCATGCCACGAGGTACGCCGCCAGTATGTGGCGGCTGGAATTCAGTGCCTCGCGGTGTGAATCGCGGTGTGAAAACACGCAGAAAAGTTTCACGGTAACTCAGTGGGAATTGTGGCGACGCACGATATTGACACATCGCCGTGACCGCCCATAGGCGCGCCCTGCAGAAAATTGCGCAAGTTGTAACCGATGGTCGCATTGTTATAAGCATCCCGACCAAACGATCCCCGCAGCTACGGGGTTGGAACCCGGCAATTAGGTCAGATTCGTGAAAATGACCACAACCCGCTTTCAACTTTGCGACGCCAAGTTGTCAACAAGCGACGGCTACCCCGTCCGGGGCTTTTTTTCCCCACGCCGGTGGCTAGACTCCATCGATTACGAAGGGGAAAACTCGTCATTAGTCAGGTCAACCAACAATTTCCCAGCTGCCAGCCACTACGCCTATTTTTCACGAACCCTTGATTAGTCAAACATGCCCACTACGGAGTCCACCCAAATGAAACAAACGCACTTTGTTTTGAAGCCATGCGTCCTCGCAGTCGCAGCGGCAATCGTGTCGATCCACGCGGTAGCCCAGACGCCGACCGCCGCACCTGCGCCCGCTGCGCCCGCCGTCAAGGCGGAAAAAATCGAGGTAACTGGTTCGTCCATCAAGCGTATCGAAGGCGAGAACGCGCTTCCGGTGCAAGTCATCTCGCGCGAAGACATCGACAAAAGCGGTGTCACTACAGCGGCCGAATTGCTGCAAAAGATCACTGCCAACGTCGGCGGCTTGACCGACGGAGCCAGCATCACCGACCAAGCCGGCGCGCAGCGTGGCTTTAACGGTGCGAATTTGCGCGGCCTGGGCGTGTCCAGTACGCTGATACTCCTAAATGGCCGTCGCCTCGCCAACTTTGCCTCACCTGGGGACAACTCAGGTGTTGATCTCAACAATATTCCATCTGGTGCAGTTCAGCGCGTCGAAGTACTGAAGGACGGTGCCTCAGCAATTTACGGTACAGATGCAATGGGCGGAGTGATCAACTTCATCACCCGCAAAGACTATCAGGGCGCGGACATCAAGATCTACACCGCGAGTACTGAACAGGGCGGTGCGGGCAAAACGACCGTGAGCGCCTCTGCAGGTATTGGCGACCTCGGTAAGGATGGGTTCAACGTCTTTGGTGCAATCGATGTGCAGAAACTCGATCCACTACGTTCCAGCCAGCGCAAGTTCATTCAAGAGTACGACCTGCCCGGACGCCTGGCACCACAAACATCGTCCAACCCGTTTCCAGCCAACGTCGATCTCACCTCGGCACAACTGACAACTTTGAATAACTTTGTACGCGCCAACCCCACCACCGCGCTGCGTGGCACCAACGCTGATGGCACGTGGAATCCGGGCGGCATCAACAGCGGCTCACGTCGTGTCAACTTCGCCCGCACGTCGTGCACTGGCGGCGCGAACCCCAACTCTGTCCAACCCACCGGACTGGGTGGCCGGGAAGGCTGTAGCTTTAACTACATGGCTGATACCGAGATTTATCCAAAATCGGACAAACAAAACTTCATCGGCCGCGCCACGTTCCAGTTGGCCCCCACGCACCAATTGTTTGCTGAATTACTCCTGAGCAAGACCGAGACGGACTACGCCGCATCGCCGGCAACATCGGGCAACATCGCCGCCAGCGCCGGCATCACCCTGCCGGCTTCGCTGCAAGCGGTGACTGGTATCACCACACCGGTCGCCTTCCGCTTCCGACTCTCGGACGCTGGCGGGCGCACCAGCCGTGTCGAGAGCGAAGCCACACGTGTGGTCGTCGGTGCAACTGGCACTGTTGCCGACTGGGACTACGACGCCGCGATCAACCGCAGCGTGAACGAGACGACCGACGAAAACATCCGCGGCTGGGTGTCGAACACCCGCCTGCGCGCTGGTATTGCTGCCGGTGCCTACAATCCGTTCGTGTTACCGACTGCCGCCGGACGGGCATTCATGGATTCAATCCAACTGAGCGGCGCAGCACGTATCTCCAAAGGCACCACCACCATCATCGACGGCAAGTTGTCACGTACGCTGACCCGCTTAGATGGCGGCGATGTCGTTCTTGCATTGGGTGCAGAGGCGCGACGTGAAGAGACCAGCTTCCGTGCCACGGATGTGTTGAAGAGCAACGATGTGGTTGGCGACCGTTCAAGCTCGGGCGCACTGTTGGCAGACACCAGCAATACCCGTAATGTCAAGGGTGCTTACGCCGAAATCATCGCGCCGTTTACCAAACAATGGGAAGGCCAGTTCGCGCTGCGCAGCGACCGCTACGACGGCGTCTATGACAAGGCCCTCAACCGCACGACGTCAAACCTGACCTCCACCAATCCAAAAGTCGGGATCAGCTTCCGTCCCGACAACACACTGCTGTTCCGCGCTTCGTATGGTACCGGCTTCCGCGCGCCGTCGGTTTCCGAGTTGTTCCGTCCAGTACGATCCGGCGTGACCGCCAGCTTCGTACGCGATCCTGTTTCGGGTGAGGTGGGTCAGTTGCCCATTGATCGCTTCTCCAACCCAGACCTACAGCCCGAGAAGTCCAAACAGTTCAGTGTCGGCGTGATCTTTGAGCCCTCGCGCAATTGGAGCGGTAGCGTTGACTTCTGGACCATCCGCAAGACCGACATCATTTCGGAAATCGGCGAAGAGACCATCTTCAGCAACCCAACCTACTACAACAACTCGGCTATCGTCAGCCGCTTCTCGGACGGCTTTGTTAACGTCATCACCGTGAAGAAAGAGAACCGCGGCAAGCTCAATACCGCCGGTCTGGACCTCGCGTTGCGTTGGCGCGGTGACAACGGTCCCTTCGGTCGTTTTGGTGCAGACATCTTGGGCACCGTCGTCACTGAGTACAAGTTCGCGACCGATCCACGCTCACCACTGGTCGACGGCTTGGGCAAATTCCGCGACGACAAGGCCGTGCAACGTTGGCGTCATAAGCTGAACTTCGATTGGGACCGCGGCCCGATCGGCGTGACACTTTCCAACACGTATCTTTCAAGCTATCGCGACCAAAACGTCGACGGCTTGGCGGCACCGGAGTGGAACAACCGCGACGTAAAGGCTTACTCGCTTTGGGACCTGAGCGGCAGCTACCGCTTTTCGAAGGAACTTCGCCTACGCGCTGGCGTGTTGAACCTTGCCGATACTGCACCACCGTTCACCAACCAGTCGCGCTACTTCCAAGTCACGTGGGACTCCACCTATGGCGATCCGCGAGGGCGTACTTACTTTGCATCCCTCGCGTATTCGTTTAAGTAATCCACAAACTGGCAGGTGTCCGTAGAGGTGCCGCCAACGAAGCTTAGTCGCCTCTGAGCTGCAACAAAAAACCCCGCCGGTCTTGCGACTGGCGGGGTTTTCACCTTTTTGCAGGGCTCCGGTGCTTGCTAAGGGAGCCGCCGCGCTGCGTTTCTAATTCGCGTTCTTCACGCAAATCGCAAGACCAAGGCTACCCTACTGACCAAACGTCGAATCTCCCTCCTTCAGAAGGAAAATTCACTCTTCACCAAGAACTGCAGTGGCTTGATACCCGGCGCGCGGTTCAGTGGTGCCGCCAGATCGACGTGCAACATATTGGCAAATGCAGTACGGTCGAGGGCCACCCGTAGGCCAATGCCGACGTCCGAGAGTTGCCCGCCGTTAACCTTGTTCTGGTTCAGCCCACCCCACGCGCGGCCACTGTCAAAAAACACGGCGCCACCAACACGAAGCAACCGGAAGGGGTACCAATCGGTGAACGCGCGCTTCTCAATTGAGGCAAGTACCCGCTGGTCACCGGCCTGATAACGTGCGGGATAACCGCGCAGGCCAGACAGGCCGCCGATCATTAACTGGTCGGCAATCCCGCCGCCATTAATCCGATCAACCGCGAGCGACGCATAAAAAAGTGAGCGCGCGGGTTGGGGTGCGTAATATTTCAGCGTGAACCCCGCCTGCGTCATCGGTCTGCCGGTCGTGGCAATACGGCGATCAACAACGACGCCGGTCAGGAGTACGCGATTCGACATTAATTGGGTGCCGTTGCTAACCGCCGCTGAAAACAACAAGTCCGAGCGGGTCGACCCCATCGCCGCCACTGGCACGGTCAATTGCACACGCGCGTTAAAACCGACAACCAGATACTCGGCGCGCTCAATCCGGTTGTAGTTTTTGACTTTGACAAATGCATCTTCGAGCAAATCCATCCGCAAAAAAATTGCCCGTAACTTATTATCGACCGGTAACAGGAGTGGGGCAACCCGGCCGCTCTCAGTGCGATAGCTGTTGTCGTTGATGAGCCCGCCTGCAGAGAAACGCCGCGTCCAACCGTTCATGAGCCCCGGCGACCAGCCGCCGCTCAATTCTGCCGACTGTATTTGGTGACGATACTCACTGACAATATTGCCGGCGTTGTAGATGGGGTCGATACGATCCTCTTCCCGCCAATCGCCACGCGCCGCCCAGCGCGTATCGAGCGAGTAGAACGGCCTATCTATGATCAGCGAGGTTCGGCTGCCGTCGTTGAAGCGCGCTCGCGCAAAATCCAGAGTTGTACGGCCATCAAAGAGCTGTGTTTGCGACAACTCGAATTCGGAACCTTTCCGGTCAATGTCTGCGGTGCGCGCATAACTGATGCTGGTGCCATTACCAAAAAGATTTTGTTCCGCTATTCCAAAACTGGTTTTGTTGTCCCCGCCGGCCCGTGAAAAGCTGCCGGTCAGATTAAGTGTCCACGTGTCACGGGTAGCGACCTCGATATCCACCACACCGTCTTTGTATGTCAACGGCTTGATATCAACGTCGTAGCGCGTGCTTGAAGCCCTAAGCAGGCGCTCGGTCTCGTCAATTTTCTGGCGCGAGACTCGGTCGCCGCTTTTGAACAACAACACCCGTTCAATCACCGGCGCACGAGTGGGAATATGCAACCGGTTGACCCAACGAAAAAATGCATTGTTTTCGGCGTCATCCGACAGATCAAAAATATTCTGCGGATTGATGTGGATCTTGCCGATAACTGCACCAGAGCGCTCTAGCTCGGCAAAATCGGGGGTGTTTGTTGTCGTGGCCCCCGCTGTGGTCCCCGCTGTGGCCACACTAGCCTGATGCGCAAGCAGCAAGCATGCGCATGCAATCACATGCCTTAGCCACGCGCAGCCAGCCACTTGCTGTGCGAAGCAGGTTATTTCATGCCCGGCGGATGACTTTGAAGATAACAAGGAAACACTTTCGGAGATGCCTTATTGATCACGTTTAGGGGCGGCTGGCTCTTGCACGCGCTTAGACGCACATGGCGGCGCTTCACCGCGCTTAGCCAATCGAAACACGAGCATCGGCACCGCCCAAACTCACTTTACCTTGGGACACCTTGGCAGTTACACCACCCAAGAATAGTTGGGCGAAGTCTCTGCGTCGGTGCGGTCTCGAACATATCACTTCGCATCCCGACTGCGCAGCTGCATTCACAATCGCGCGTGCATGATTTTCGCCGATAAGCGAAAAACATGCAGCTCTCCTCTATTCTTGTCCCTCATTTTTATTGGGATCAGTTAGGCGGTTGCGGCTAGGGTCGCTTGTGACCCACAATGGACATTGCCAAGGCCCGAAAGCGGCGGTTTAACGTTGGAGATAAGCGGCAAACAACGGCGGCACGGCGCAGGCAAAAGCGCGCAAACGTTGACCGCCGTTGTTTGTCCGCTTGACTGACGGGTTAGGCCGCACTCGGCACTACCCGCGATGCATAGAGGAAATGAGCTTTAATCCCAAACCCACCATGACAGCGCCGGCCGTTCGATCGACCCAGACCTTGCCTCGAAGATAGACGCGACGAGGCCCAGACGAGGATAGAAGTATTGCGACTATGGCATACCAGCCAGCCTCAACGACAAAGATGGTGCAAAGCAATGCGAGCGCGAACGGCGCTGAAAAGTTACTTGGTAGGAAAGCCGCAAAAACGCTGGCATAGACGATCGCGGTTTTTGGATTGCTCACTTGTGTGGTGAGCCCAAGCAAGAAGTGGTGGCGCAAAGAGAGCTTCTGGCTAGAGGATTTGCCATTGACTTGGAGTGGCTCGTTGGCGCCAGAGAAGATGCGGTAGCCGAGGTAGCAAAGATACAGACCGCCTAGAACCTTGAGGCCTATGAACAGAGCTGGCACCGCCAAGAAAACTGCTTGCAACCCCAGCAGCGCTGCCGAAGCGAAGAGGACGGCACCACATCCCATGCCAAGCGAAGCGGCGACACCGCTTGACCACGATGCAGAGACCGCAACCCTTGCCACCATGACAAAGCTAGGCCCTGGACTGATTGCTCCAATGGCCAGCGCGCTGGCGATACCGAGAAGAGAAAAGATTTCTTGCATGAGCACCTCCAGAGACTGTGCGGCCTAACTCAGTATATGGCGACAACCCAATAATAGAATAATCGGGGACATAGAATAATCGCGAATAATCGGGGATAGACCAGAATAATCGGGGACCAGAATAATCGGGGACAGACCACGATTATTCACAACAATTCCGCCTGCCATTTGTCTTTGCCGTCAGTTTTCTCAACTGGTCGCCCCGCTTCACCCCTTGTCACCCGCCGCCCCAACGCCTTTGCGATCTGCGCCTGAAACTTCCTGCCGCCCAGTACAAAGTTACCATTCGTCGCATCCCGTATCTCGTCGGTCAGCGCCTCATCAACATGTGCA
The DNA here is from genome assembly GCA_020247545.1 of Rhodocyclaceae bacterium. Lineage (GTDB taxonomy): Bacteria > Pseudomonadota > Gammaproteobacteria > Burkholderiales > Usitatibacteraceae > UKL13-2. The sequence continues at coordinate 37,825 of JADCIX010000031.1, forward strand.
CGAAACAGCGCGCGGTACGCCTCGCGACGTTCTGCGTCATTCCTGGCCAAATGCATGTATTGCTCGTGCGGAGTGATGATCATGCTTGGTTTACCC
>JADCIX010000032.1 GCA_020247545.1 Rhodocyclaceae bacterium
ATCTTTCGTCTAGGGTAAGGTCCGAACGTTTCATGGCAGTGTCCTTTCGTCTTGAGAAACAAAAGGGTACCGCCGTTCGATACCTTACCCCCTAAATCAACCCCCTAAAGGTCGTCGACATTTGCTGTTGAATTCACGAAATGCGCTGGAAACACGCGTCGAATCAGGACTTTGGCCTTTAGCGCAAACGTTTCCACCAAAGCAAGCCTGCTAAACTGTCAGCATCTGTGTCTCTTGACTGCGCTGCAAGGCGTCACACCCCCTCTTTCCAACATGAGAACTGCAAACCAAGTCCTTACGCAATATGCGGCATACCATCGTGATCGCCGCAATATCGCCACACACTTTGTCGGTGTGCCGATCATCGTTTTTTCCGTGGTGCTGGCATTGGCGCAAGTTGTCATCGGACCGGTGCATCTCGGCTGGATCGGCATTATCTTGGCAACAATTTACTACCTAGTCCTCGACCGTCCACTCGGCTTTCTGCTGTTCGGTTTCCTTGTCTTATGCGGCGCAGTTGCTTCACTGATCTCGTTCAAAACCGGCTGGGCGGCAGGGCTTGCCATCGCTGCCGGCCTGTTTGTGCTCGGCTGGGCTATTCAGTTCCTCGGCCACAAATATGAAGGCATCAAACCAGCTTTTGTCGACGACATCGTCGGCCTCTTGATCGGCCCGCTGTTCGTGATGGTGGAAGTGCTTTTTTTGCTCGGTTTACGCGGCGATTTGAAATCCTACATAGAAGCCCGCGTTGGTCCAACCATGGCCAGGCGTGATGGTAAGCCACTGGGCCCCGGAGACACTACCACTAACAGCAAAATGCAAGGTGCGTGACATTAGCACAAGCTCGCCTTGCCCTTAGCCTTCACGTCGCGGAGCATAAATGTTGCCGTCCAACTCACGTTCAGCAATTGACGCAGCCATCACGGGCCGGGCTAGCGGACCGGCAACCGAGCAGCCGTCGACCGCTGGCGACACCGGCATTTACGATGCGGCGCGGCGCGAGCTAAACACCGTGCGGGACCTAGTGCGATTTGCCGTCAGCCAGTTTGTTGAGCAAAAGTTGTTTTTCGGGCACGGCTCGTCGAACGCCTATGATGAAGCCGTGTACTTGGTTTTACACTCACTCCACCTTCCGCTAGACCACCTGGAGCCCTTTCTTGATGCACGACTGACAGGGGCTGAGCGCGACGCAGTGCTCGGCATCATCGAAAGACGCGTGCGCGAGCGTATTCCGGCCGCCTATTTGACACAACAAGCCTGGCTGGGTGATTACAAGTTTTACGTAGACAAACGTGTGATCGTTCCACGCTCCTTCATTGCTGAGTTGTTGCGCGAAGATTTGGCTCCTTGGGTGGAGAATCCGCGCGGTGTAGGACGGGTGCTCGATCTATGTACCGGCTCCGGCTGTTTGGCTATCCTTGCGGCGCTCTCGTTCCCTCATGCAACGGTGGATGCAGTTGACGCCTCATACGACGCACTCGAAGTTGCAAAGAAGAATATTCGCGACTATGGACTCGACGACCGCATCAATCTTGTTGCCTCAGATATGTACGAGTCGCTCGGTGCCAAACACTACGACATCATCATCAGCAACCCGCCATATGTATCCGCCGAGTCGATGGGTAAACTTCCCGAGGAGTATCGTCGCGAGCCGGAAATGGCGCTGGCTTCGGGTGAAGATGGTCTGGACCATGTTCGCGCACTCATAGCAAACGCCACCAAACATCTATACGCCACTGGTTTGCTGGTCGTCGAGGTGGGCTTCAATCGCGAAGGCGTGGAACGCGCATTCCCCAACCTGCCACTGGTGTGGGCTGAAACGAGTGTCGGCGACGAGGTTGTGTTTATCGTCGACCGTGAAACACTGGTGGCTGCGCAGTAGTGGGGACGCGTTAAAGCGTATTGCCCGGACCACCGCCACTGCTCTGGCCGCCTCCGCCACCTGAGCGGCCCCCTCTCGGGCCGCCCCCGGGGTTGCCTTTACGCCGACGAGATCGGCGCCGCCCCCCGCCTCGCGGCTCACCTTGTCGTTGCCCAGGCAACTCTGCCCGAAGATTGGCCGAGCGGTGAATTGCCTCGGGCTGCACAGGCACGATTCGATTGCCAATCGAATCATCGATGTCAACATGGACCGGCTGCCTCGGCACACTCGGTAGCGCGTTTCCAATATTGTCTTGGTCATCCGCATTGTATGCGACTCCCCCCCCACCTTGCTGCATCAGTCCGCGCTCGCGCCCTAAACGGCGCATCTTCCTGCCACGTCCGCGCCGCCCCTCGCGCGGCGGTAACGGCAGCGAATCAGCAGAAGAAGGCGACGCAACACCCGTGTCCGCAGGCTGACTATCCATCATCTGCGCATCCAGCGTTTGGGGCAAAGAACTCCTTACCAACGCCGGGTCACGTGAACCACGTGCACGCCGCCCACGCGCACGCCGCCCACGTCCGTCGGCAATTGGCTCCCTCCCGCTCTCGTCCGCTGGCACCTCGACTGCAGCGCCCAGTTGCGCATCCGGGTCCAACGGGACTTCGTTGCCACCCTCACCATCGCGCCGTGAGACGTGCACAGTTCGCGCTGGCCCGTTACTCGGCAATTGTCCGATTGGACCTTCAACTTCCATACCCACCCAGCGCAACACCGCACGCGCCTGGGAAGGGTCGAGTTCCATCATGCGACCGCGGGTTAAACGCGGTGGTAGCCCGATCTTGCCAAAACGTACACGAATCAACCGGGAAACAGTCAGGCCGACCGCTTCAAACATTTTGCGAACCTCGCGATTGCGGCCTTCACGCAGGACCACGTGGTACCACTGATTAACGCCCTCCCCACCGCGCTTTTCGATGCTGTCAAACTTGGCCGGTCGATCATCCATGATCTCATCTTCGTCGCCGTCCAGGTCATCGGGTTCTACGGCAATCGACACGCCTGAAAGTAGTTGTGCAGTCTGCTCTTCGGTCAACTCGCCCAGAACGCGCACCGCGTATTCGCGTTCAACTTCATAGCGCGGATGCATTAATCGATTTGCGAGCTCACCGCTAGTAGTGAAAATCAATAGCCCGGATGTGTTGATGTCCAGCCGACCAACGGACATCCACTTGCCGTTCTCGACGGGCGGCAGGTTGTCGAATACCGTTATCCGGTTGCCCGGGTCATCGGTGGTGACAATCTCTCCCTCGGGCTTATGGTAGAGCAGAACACGGGGCAGTTCCTCGCTGAACTTTAGTTTGACGAGATGATGGTCGACCATCACGGCATCGGCCGGCGAGACAGTCATTCCGGTCGTTGCGACAATGCCGTTCACCATCACCCGACCAGACGCGATCATGATCTCCATGTCACGTCGCGAGCCGTGTCCGGACTGCGCAAGCACCTTGTGTAACCGCTCACGCTTGACATTCGATTCTTTGGAGAGCGCCTCTGCAAACTGACCTGACTTCGATTCATCACGCCAACGCCGCGTCTGAGCAACCTCAGAGATCAACGCACGCGATCCTTGCAGATTTTGTCCCTGATTACCACCTTGTGGCGCGCGAAACGGTGTCTTCTTTCCGCCCCGACTCTTGCGTGCACGAGGCGGCCGACCATCACCCGCAACGTTCAGCATTCCTGCGCCGCTACCCAGCAAGTCAGGCGGTCCACCCGCAGCACCACGCGGCTTTCCGCGTCCGCGTGCATTGCGATCACGACCACGTCCGCCGGCTGGTGCGCCAGATACCAGTGGGCCGATTGTGTTTCCGTCCAATATTCCTGCGGGTAACCCGCTGGTCGCTGTGCGCGGTGTCCCACGGCCTCCACGCGGGTCGCGGCTTTGTCCGGCTTCGCTGCGGGGCCGGTTGCCACGTCCATCTGCCGCGGTGCCGCGCCTGTTACCGCCCGCACCACCGCCACGCGCTCCTTTGCCGGCGATCCGGTTGCCTCGGTTGTCTACCGTAGCGCCCCGCTTGCCAACTGCTTTGCCACGCTTGCGTTTACCGCGCCCCGAGGGATCGATGGCCTCAATGACTTCCTTTTCTTCTCCGATGTAGCGTCCGTCGACATATCCACGCGCCGCCACGCGTACTACCACGCGCTTGGTCATGGCCGACTCTCCGGATTGGGTTCGATTACGCCTTGGGATTGAATCTCATCAATACCACCGTCCTGCTCAATACTGATATCTGTGGCGTCGCCTGATTCAACAACCGGTGCTTCCATAAAATCACGCGCGCTTTGCACACCTGGCAGCGGGGGAAACGGCGACTCACCAGCGGACAGCGCGACACCAGTCTGGGTCATATCTAGCGTCGCCTGCAACTCATGCAACGGTGGCAACTCCTCCAGTGAGCGCAGATTTAGATCATTGAGGAAGTGCTTAGTTGTGGCAAACAGGGCTGGTCGGCCGACCGTATCGCGATTACCAATTTCGTCGATCCAGCCTCGATCCTCCAGCGTCTTCAAGATGTGTGGGCTGACGGCAACACCGCGAATATCCTCAATGTCGCCCCGCGTAACTGGCTGCCGATAGGCGATGATGGCAAGCGTCTCCATCACCGCGCGTGAATACTTGAGCGGCTTGTCGCTCGACAATCTGTCGAGATACTTTTGGTACACTGGCTTAACGCGAAATCGGTATCCACTAGCAACAACCGCAAGTTCAATACTGCGATCGTCCCACTCGGTGCGCAGCTCGTCGAGTAGATTACGGATAACCTCTGGTCCAAGTTGCCCTTCAAACAAGCGCCGAAGTTCATTCAATCCCATCGGCTCAGATGCCGCGAGCAACGCTGCCTCTAATGCACGCTTGACCTCGCCAGTATCAATCATATCCTTTAGCGAAGTATCAACCGCCCCGCCCACCTCTCCTGCGTCATCGCTTGGTGCGATCTCAACAGCGTCTACCGGCTGATCCGCGTGTGCGGGCGTGATCGCGTCATTCGATAGCTTTTGATCGGGCGAGTTGCTGATCGCGTTGCTTGTCTGTTCCGTTTGAGTCATTGGTGATGCTTCCATTATTTATTGCTATTGCCGTGCCTTCAATGACGACCTAAGTTGGTTCCAATGGTGGCATTTCGGCCAAACGTAATTTGACGTAGATTGGCTCCAGCGGAGCGGTCTGAGTGATTTCAATCAGCGACTCGCGGGCTAGCTCGAGAATCGCGAGAAAACTGACAACCACAACCGAAACACCATCCTCGGCTCGAAACAAATCGTCAAAGCGGACAAAGTCCCGCGCGCCACCATCACCGCCCAGCTGGCGAAGAATTCGACTCATATGTGACCGTACTGATAACTCCTCACGTGAGACACGATGTTTTTGCGTCTGTCGCGCACGCGCCAGAATTGCCCGCCATGCGTTGGTCAGATCCGCTGCCAACACAGTAGGAACGCGTTTGACCAAGCTTTGTTCGACCAACACATCCACCAGCGAAAAATCGCGTCCTCGGCGCGGCATCGTTTCAATGGCTAGTGCCGCCGCTTTCATCTGCTCGTATTCGAGCAAACGCCTCACCAGTTCAGCGCGCGGGTCTTCTGCCTCGGCTTCACCCTCGCGCGGCGGTCGCGGGAGCAACATGCGCGATTTGATCTCGATGAGCAGCGCGGCCATCAGCAAATACTCAGCAGCTAGCTCCAGTTGGCCATCGCGCATGGCTTCAACGTACACCATGTACTGCCGCGTCAATTCCGCCATTGGAATGTCGAGAATATCGAGCGAGTGCTTTCGAATCAGGTAAAGCAACAGATCAAGCGGCCCTTCGAACTGTTCAAGGACTACCGATAGCGCATCCGGCGGGATAAACAAATCCGTCGGCAAGTGCGTCACTAGTTCGCCGCGAATACGGGCGATTGGCAACTCCATTCCCAGACTACCCTGCTTGTCGGCGGATTTGTCGTTATCGACAACGAGTTCAATACTCATGACTCATGCTCCCCGAGAGGCGTGCACGCCCGAGTATGAATCGTCTTTATGGCCGCTGTCATGCTGTTCACTTGTAGTCCAACCCCATTGCTTCTCGAACGTCACGCATGGTTTCTTCCGCCACATCTCGCGCCTTTTCACAGCCATCTGCAATGATATTCTTGATCAGCGTCGGGTCGTCCTCGAACGGCGCTGCGCGCTCGCGCATGGGCCGTAATTCAGCGCAAATGCCCTCAATGACCGGCTGCTTGCACTCGAGGCAACCGAAGGCCGCGCTCTTGCATCCATGAATGACCCAGCGTTTAGTATCCTCGGACGAATAGACCTGATGTAACTGCCATACGGGACACTTTTCGGGATCGCCCGGATCGGTGCGCCGAACGCGGGCGGGATCTGTCGGCATCCTTCTAACCTTCGCCGTCACTGCCTTTTCGTCGTCGCGAATATCAATGGTATTGGCATAACTTTTGGACATCTTCTGCCCATCAAGACCGACCATTCTGGAAACCGGCGTGAGCAAGGCATTGGGTTCGGGTAAGATAACTTTGCCGCCGCCTTCAAGGTAGCCGAACAGGCGTTCGCGGTCTCCCATCGACAGGTTCTGAACATCGGCGAGCAATTCTCGCGCCTCATCGAGTGCCCGTTGGTTGCCCTCTTGCTGATACTGTATACGCAGAGACGAGTACAACTTAGCCTTCCTCGATCCAAGTTTCTTGACTGCTGCCTCGGCCTTTTCTTCAAACCCCTTCTCGCGACCGAACAGGTGGTTGAATCGACGGGCAACTTCACGGGTCAGTTCAATATGCGATACCTGATCCTCGCCGACCGGCACTTGGTTGGCCCGATAGATAAGGATGTCAGCTGCCTGCATCAGTGGATAGCCGAGGAATCCGTACGTCGTGAGGTCGCGGCCCAATTGACCTTGCTTTTCAACTTGGTCCTTATAGGTCGGCACGCGCTCCAGCCATGAAATAGGCGTAAAAAACGACAACAGCAAAGTCAGCTCTGCGTGCTGCGGCACCCGCGACTGAACAAACATGGTCGCCTGCGATGGGTCGATACCCGATGCAATCCAGTCGATCACTGTGTCCACCGTGTATTGCTCGATAACATCGGGGGACTCGTAGTGGGTAGTCAGTGCATGCCAATCGGCGACAAAAAAGAAACATGGAAACTCGTTTTGCAGTTTTGCCCAGTTCTTCAAGGCACCGTGGTAGTGGCCCAAGTGAAGCGGCCCAGTCGGGCGCATGCCGGAGAGAACGCGGTCAGGAAACATAGTCGGGCATGAAGGCCTAGTTATCGACGGGAATAATGGTGAACCAAACCACCGGCGCGGCACACTTTCTCGCTTGGATCACACGTGTGCGCAACACGAAGGGTGGTGCTAAAAGGTAAGAAACTTGTCTGCAAAAAACTCAAGTGGTTGCGGGCTACGATCCCGCAACGCTACGAATTATCTGATCTCTTTATCGAACACTAAGGGTGAATTTGCTATCCAGTGTCTCAACGCCGGGAGGCGGAACTGCTGTCGAGGTAACACAATGTATGGCTACTCGCGCCAGATTTCACCTAAGGTTAAGTATAGAGTATACCGTGTTCATGAAGAAATCAACCAGAGGCCAAAGGAACGCCCCCATGACCCCCGTCAAGATTAGTCCAACCAGGATGAACATCCCGTAGGGTTCTGTTCTGCCAAACAGGTAGGAGGCACGCGCCGGTAACAGCCCTGCAAGAATACGACCGCCGTCTAGGGGCAATAACGGAAACAAGTTAAATACCATCAAGATCGCGTTAACAAATATCCCCGCCTTTGCGACCAAGATGACAAAAATGATGCCCCCAGATGCGGGAAACAGCAGCACAAATTTGCCCACTAGCGCCCATAGCAACATCATCAATAGGTTGGCCGCAGGACCGGCGGCAGCGACCCAAATCATGTCCTGTTTGGGTCTTCGCAACGCGCCAAAATTAACCGGAACGGGCTTGGCCGCGCCAAACACAAAGGGGGAGATTAGCAGCGTGATAAGGGGAACGACAATGGTCCAAACTGGATCAATGTGCTTGATGGGGTTCAGTGTCATCCTGCCGAGCAGGTACGCGGTGGAATCGCCAAAATAGCGAGCCGCAAACGCATGCGCAGCTTCATGCAAGGTGATGGCAAAGATGAGCGGTATAGCATACACAGTAATCTTCTGGATGGTCTCGATTTCCATTTTTCGCTCACAACGAACAACACAGCACTAACATTACGCCCCCATCATCACACGTCAAAACCGAACACGGATACATCACCTTTGCCGCGTCGAACCAATGCGGGTGTGTCCTGAGAGAGGTCGATGATACTAGTTGGCTCGATCCCGCACGCGCCGCCATCAAGCATGACATCGAGTTGATGTTCAAGCGCATCGCGGATCGCTTCCGCGTCGTTGAGGGGCTCCAGTGCCTCCGGCAGTATTAAGGTTGACGAAAGAATCGGTTCGCCCAACTCCGCCAGCAACGCGCTGGCGACGACATGATCCGGGACGCGAACCCCAATGGTGGCCCGCTTGGGGTGTGCAAGCCTTCTCGGCAACTCGCGTGTCGCTTTTAAAACAAATGTGTAGGCTCCCGGCGTGTGCGACTTCAACAGGCGGTATTGCGAGTTGTCGAGCTTGGCAAATGTGCCAATCTCAGACAGATCCCGGCATATCAGCGTGAACTGATGGCGCTCATCAACTCCACGAATTCTTCGAATCCGCTCCATCGCAGTTTTGTCGCCGATATGGCAGCCCAGCGCGTAGCAGGAATCAGTCGGATAGGCAATCAATCCACCTTGCCTAACGATCTCCACCGCCCGCTTGATGAGGCGCATCTCGGGGTGTGTCGGATGCAAAACAAAAAACTGACTCATGTCTGGAATCTCGCGGAGTTGACAGCGCGCGGGACCGGCTGCGCATGTGGCATGCTTGAGCGAGTCAATGGAAGAGCTGCCACACAGGAACCAAATCACGATCCACTTCACTCAACAGCGCCATTTTTCCGGGCTCGACAGGCGTTTCAAGCTGACCATGAAAATCGGCACCGCGCGAGGCAAGCAGTCCGAAAGCTTTGCAGCGTGCGCCAGCTGCGGCATATTCATTGGGCGAGTGGCTGCCAGTCACGACTTCCACACCTTCTCCACCGAGCACTTTGAACTCATCAAACAACGCATCAAATTCGGCACTGGAGAGTTTGTAGCGAGCTGGATGCGCAATCACGGCGACGCCACCAGCCGAGCGAATCCAGCCCACGGCATCTGCCAAACTTGCCCAGCGGTGTGGGATGTAACCAGGGTTTCCCTGGGTCAAAAAACGTTTGAACGCAACGCCGATGTCCGGCACGATGCCGCGTGCGACCAAGGCGCGTGCAAAATGTGTTCGGCCGAGCATTTCTTTGTTCTCAGCAAAAGCGTACGCATCGTCAAAAATATCGGGCTGCCCTGCGTCGACGAGTTGCTTGGCGATCTCCTGGCCGCGTATTATGCGACCGCTCCGAACGCTTTGCAGCCCCGCCAATAGGATCTTGTTGTTGACATCGATATTCAGCCCAACGATGTGGATCGTGGTCGACGGACGGTCAATGTCACCGGTCGCCACCCACGACACCGAAATTTCCACGCCACTGATAAACCGGAGCCCGACAGCTGCCGCGCTCTTTTGGGCGGCGGCAATGTTTGCCACCGTATCATGATCTGTAATGGACAATGCGTCACAACCATTGCGACAGGCCAAATGCACAAGTTCATCGGCTGATAGCAGCCCGTCCGAGGCGCTTGTATGGTTGTGAAGATCAAAATTTAGTTCGCTCAGCGGTTTCAAATGCGTCTTTCGAGTAATGCGAATGTGGGCATCAGTGTGCCGGGGTCGCAGCGGCGGAACCGAATGCCGTAATCTGGCTCCAAGGATAATATTTTATGACCGAATTCAAACCGATACGACTTGCCCTGAAAGGGGCCGCAATCGACCCTGCCGATGCCGGCTCGTCCCACCGCACGGCGGCTGAGCGTTTTTCGCGGCTATCGTTAGGCACCATAGGGCTGCTGCACCCACTCCAACAGCAATCATTGAAGTCCATCGGTGAATTGCTCGAGCTAATCCAGCGATTAGACATCTCCTACGGGTCGGATGGCGTGCTACCGGTGGCCGATATCGATTCCGTCACCAACGCCGGATTTCTGGCGATTGCAGAACTGGAGGGTGCGGTGAGCCACGCGCCAGATGCAAGTTTGATCGGGGATCTTGACGGAATTACGTTGAATCTGCTGCTTTGGGCAATGCGCCACGACGTGACAATTTCGAACTGCGAACCGGTGGTAAACGCGCTGGCGAGGAGAGCAAATTCCGCCACCAGTACGCAAGAGACTGTCGCCGTCTACGCGATGATGCAGGGTGCAATTAACCACGTCGCGGCTCAGCTATCAAGCGATTTGGAACGCTCCAACCCTGATCGACCATGGCGCTTGCTAATTGTTAATTTTGCTATCACGGCGATCCGGACAGGCGACCTTGAGCTGATGAATTTCGCGTTTGCAAAATTCAATGATTCACTACCCGATGAAAGATACCATTTCTACACGGATGCGCTGGCGACAGCTAACAGCCCCAATTTTCCGGCTGACTTGCGCGCGGCAATCGCCGACCAGTGTCGGCAGTGGGCACCGACTCATTAACCATCTACCGCCAAGCAAAGCGTCAATCGTGAGATAATCCACGCCTGCATTTGTGTCGCGCGTCACAGATAAATGCCCCTATCATTAACACTTGATTACATCGCGATTAATGAAGTTTTTGTTTGATTTTTTTCCGGTCATCCTGTTTTTTGTGGCCTACAAAGCCTTCGGCATCTATACAGCGACGTTGGTGGCGATCGCGGCTTCCCTTGCGCAAGTTGGCTATCTCAAGTTAGCCAAGAAGAAGGTGGAGCCCATGATGTGGCTCGGCTTGGCAATCATTGTTGTTGCCGGCGGCGCAACGGTTGCCTTTAAGAATGAGATTTTCATTAAATGGAAACCCACCATGCTCTTCACGGCGATGGCCGCTGCAATAGGCATCGCTCAGTTCTGGTTCAAGAAAAATCCAGTTGCGTTCATCTTCAATAACACCATCACGGCACCCGACCCCGTCTGGCGCAAACTATCGATTACTTGGATCGCATTTTTGTTGTTTATCGCCATTCTCAACATATGGTTCGCCTACTACACGTCAACTGATACGTGGGTACTGTTCAAGACTTTTGGCGATATGGGGCTGTTTTTTGTTTTCATTGTGCTTCAAATTTTCTGGCTGATGCCCTACCTGCCGGAGGACGGGGTTACGGCAGCGGCACCGCCGACCGTAGCCGACCCCAACGTCGATGCGCAAGGTAAAATCTAATGTTGTATGCGCTCATCTGTGAAGAGTTACCCGGCGCACTTGAGCGCAGGCTTGCTAACCGCCCCGCACACGTTGCCAGACTAAAGGAACTGCAGGCCGAGGGAAGACTCCTGCTGGCAGGCCCACACCCAGCGATCGACAGCGAAGATCCGGGAAGCGCCGGCTTCACCGGCTCTTTGATCGTCGCCGACTTTGCGACTCGTGAGGCGGCCATTGCGTGGGCAGCTGAAGACCCTTACTGCTTGGCAAACGTGTTTTCGCACATTACCGTAAAACCATTTAAAAAGACCCTGCCTGCCTGACGATGGTAACCACGCGCGAAGACATCATAGCCAGACTCAGCATTCTCCAACCCTCTCAATTAATGGTGGAGGATGATTCTGCATCACATGCCGGTCATCGAGGAGCAATTGACCACGCCGCTAAAACGGGCGCACAGGACAGTACACATTTCGCCATTCAGATTGTTTCATCGCAGTTCGTTGGCAAAACCCCAGTCGCGCGACACCGTATCATTTATAGCCTGTTGGACGATTTGATGAAAACGCGTATTCATGCCCTGAAGATCGATGCGCGAGCAGCCTGATTCGGAATATTTTTTGTACCACTCACAAGAAGGAAGAAGCAATGCTACCAACAAAGAAAACTGTCGCTATTGCGATCGCTCTGACCCTTTCCGTACCGGCACTTACCAGCAGCGCCCTAGCGCAAACCAAAGCGGAGAAGCCAGCTGCGAAGGCAGCTGCTACGCCAAAAGTCGAAGGTAAGGTGAGCGTAAATGGCGTGATCATTCCGCAAGCATTTTTTGATGCAATGAATCGTGAACGTGAAGCGTCCGGCCAGGCAGCGTCGCCGGAAATGAACGCCGCCATTCGTGATGAACTTATCAACCGCGAAGTGCTCGCACAGGCTGGTGCCAAGCGCGGCCTAGACAAGGATCCGGCGGTCGCCGCACAGATGCGTATTGCCGCTCAGACGGTGTTGATCCGCGCCTACTTTGAAGACTACTCGAAAGCCAATCCGGTTACTGACGCACAATTGAAGTCTATGTATGACGGCTTCCTGTCACAAATGGGCGATAAAGAATACAAAGCGCGCCACATCCTAGTTGACACAGAAGACGAAGCTAAGACAATCATTGCGCAACTCGGTCGCGGCGAGTCCTTTGAGAAGCTTGCAAAGGACAAGTCTAAAGATCCCGGCTCCAAAGACAACGGCGGCGACCTAGATTGGGGTCCCGCAGGTCGTTATGTACCGGAGTTTGGCAACGCGTTACGCGTACTGCAGAAGGGGCAGACCACACCCAACGCGATCAAAACGCAATTTGGCTGGCACGTCATTCGTCTGGACGACTCGCGGGATAACAAGCCGCCAAAGTTCGAAGACGTCAAGGAAAATTTCCGTCAGCGTGCACAGCAAGAAATGATCGCACGGCTGGTACAGGATCTGCGTTCCAAGGCGAAAATCGAAGAGAAGTAAATTGCTCTCGCTCAATCGAAAAGGCAGCCCAAGGCTGCCTTTTTTTGGATACCGCCTACACTCTGCGGTGAACCGCGCACCCTAGATTTCCAAGTCGAAGCGCGAGACAACAGCGCCCAACCTCGCGAAGTAAGTTCCGCAAGCATAAAGTGAACTCGCTTCGCAAACCTGCCTGGCCTGAATACTTCATCGGTTAACGGCTGCTTCGAAGGACGTTGACTCTGAACAATTGGCAAACCAATTGAGCTTGTTCCTCTTTTGCTGTAGATACGGGCTGCACATTCTGTCTCGGGCGATTTGACGGCGTCGTGTTAGTCAAACAAGCGCTCTCGTCCCGCACCCATTTGGCAAACATGGCCTGCTATGCTTTGGTCGGTGAGGAGAAAAATCGCTCGTCCACTTAACTGCTTTTGAACGCGGGCCACGAAATGTTCAGGCTAGTATTGCAATGGCGGATCGACTCAAGTAACTTAGCGGCATGAACCAACCACTTGCTCCGATCCGCGTCCAATTCGCCAAGGCTGGCAACTACTACCGGCTAGAGGCATCGGTTTCGCGCCTGCTGCCACGAGAAGTCCCCCGGGTGGTGGCCGCCTACACCGCAGTATGGACCAAGCCTGAAGAAGTCGAGAGTATCGTGATCGATAGCCTGTCGGGCGACGCGCTGATTTTAACGCTCGTCGCTGACCACGAGATTCGCGCTGACCAAAGTCCTGCGGCTATGGCGCGTGAACTTACTTATGCAATTTGGCAGCGCCTAGATCGTTATACCAAAGTAACGGTTGAGACGACCTACCTCGGCGAGTCCCCGGACGCGCATTTTGAATTTGGCGAAGAGCAGTACGCCTCTGCGTACGGGGCAAGGTTCGAGGGCTAATCAGCCCACCCAGCGTCGTGCGTTTTCAAACATGCGCATCCAAGGACTTGGCGCTGGAGCGTTGCTCAATGGATCCACCAAGCGCCAGTCATCCGGCCTCCACGACAAGTTCGCCGCGAGTGCGGCCCGTTCAGGATGCGGCATCATGATTGTGAAGCGCCCATCGGGCGTCGTAAATGCCGTCATGCCTTGAGGCGATCCATTTGGATTGGCCGGGTACTTTTCTGTCGCAGCCCCATCGTAATCAACAAAATGGGCTGCGCAGGTCCAGCGCGCCGCATCTGCATGCGTCTGGTCGCGAAACACCGCCCTACCTTCGCCGTGCGCGGTAGGAACGGGGATAACCGAGCCCGCCATGCCAGCGAAAAAAATCGAAGGCGACTCCCGAATCGCCAGCATCACGGTCCGCGACTCGTATTGTTCGCTCCGATTACGCTCAAAGTGCGGCCAGTTGTCCGAACCCGGAATAATCTCCGCCAAGTTGGACATCATTTGGCAGCCGTTGCAAACCCCGATGGCAAACGAGTCAGTGCGCGCGAAAAACTGGGCAAATTCTTGACGCGCCCGGTCATTGAACAGAATCGATTTAGCCCACCCCTCTCCCGCGCCGAGCACGTCCCCATAAGAAAACCCTCCACAGGCCGCCAATCCACGAAACCCCGCGAGTGATACACGCCCTTCGATGATGTCGCTCATATGCACGTCAACCGCATTGAATCCCGCTTTGACGAACGCATGCGCCATCTCCACCTGACCGTTCACGCCCTGTTCTCGAAGAATAGCGACTTTCGGCAGCGAAACCTTTGGTGCTAGGTTCGCATCAAACCCGGCGCTGATGTCGAAACTGAGTCGGGAAAAGAGCCCCGTATCCTTGCGATCTTCAATCCGCGCGAATTCTTCACCGCTGGTTGCCGGATTATCTCGCATGGCTTGGATCATGTGGCTCGTTTTGCTCCACGCCATTTGCAAGCTGGTCCGACTGGCGACAAACAATGGTTTTGCAGTGCGCACAACGCGCAACTCATCGGCTGTGTTTGGGTGGCCAACCACATGGGCGAACGCACCCAGCCCCGCATCACGAAACGCCGCCATCACGGTAAGTCGATCAGAACGCCGAATCTGCAACACCGCACCAAGCTCCTCGGCAAACAGAGCGCTCAGCACACTCGCATTCAGCCCGAGCCGTTGAGTATCTGGCGTTGAATCGTAGTCATCGACATCCGTCTCGCGCACGGAGAACGTTAACTCATCAAGGTACAAGGTTACGCCGCGGCGCGCGGCGAACATCATCTCGGCCACAGTTGTCAACAGTCCGCCGTCGGACCGATCATGATAAGCGAGTATCAAATCTGCGCGAGCAAGTCTGCGAATGACGGCGAAGAATTTCTTGAGATACTCAGCACTATCAACGTCAGGCGCAATACCGCCGAGCGCTGAATAGACTTGCGCGAGTGCGGAGCCACCGAGCCGGTTCTTGCCGGTGCCCAAATCGACCAAAATCAGTTCGGTGTCGGCGGCCTCGGAAAGCGCTGGTGTCAGTGTTTTAGTCGCATCAGCAACAGTCGCAAACGCTGAAATCACCAGCGAAACCGGTGACACAACCTGTTTCTTGCTATCGCCGTCCTGCCACGAAGTTTGCATCGACAGTGAATCTTTGCCTACTGGAATACCGATTCCTAACTTAGGGCATAAGTCCATGCCAACGGCTTCCACCGTTGCAAAGAGGTTGGCATCTTCCCCAGGGAAACCGGCGGCAGCCATCCAATTTGCCGATAGCTTGATACCGGAAATATCATCAATATCTGCGGCAGCAATATTTGTGATTGCCTCACCAACCGCCATCCGTCCTGATGCCGGTGCGTTGATGAGCGCGATCGGTGCTTTCTCTCCCATCGCCATCGCTTCGCCACGAATAGTGTTGAAACCCATCAAGGTAACCGCACAGTCAGCGACCGGCACCTGCCAACGCCCGACAAACTGATCACGAGCGGTCAACCCGCCAACCGAACGGTCGCCGATGGTAATCAAAAACGACTTGTCGGCCACGGTTGGTAACTGCAACACGCGATAGATGGCCTCTTCCAACAAAATCTCGTCGGCACCGAATGGTGCGACCCGGCGGTCCACTGTATGCGCTTCGCGAAGCATCTTTGGCGGCTTTCCGAGCAGCACGTCCATTTCCATCGCCACCGGCAAATTGTCAAACAACCGATCTTCGACGACAAGCATTTGATCACCCGTCGCCCGTCCAACGACGGCAACAGGACAGCGCTCGCGTGCACAAATTGCAGAAAACTGGTCCAGCGATTCTGGGCCGATCGCGATGACGTAACGTTCTTGCGATTCATTCGACCAAATTTCGCGCGGACTCATGCCCGCTTCCAGTGAGGGTACCTCACGCAGATCAAAGTGTGCGCCTACGCCGCCGGCATGCGCCAACTCAGGCAATGCATTCGAGATACCGCCTGCGCCAACGTCATGAATGGAGAGAATCGGATTCGCCGCACCCAATTGCCAGCACGCATCAATCACCTCTTGGCAACGTCGTTGCATTTCGGCGTTGGCCCGCTGCACTGAGTCAAAATCGAGTGCTTCGGTATTGGAGCCAGACGACACCGATGATGCAGCGCCCCCGCCAAGCCCAATTCGCATACCGGGCCCACCTAACTGCAAAAATAAAGCACCGGGCTTTAGTGGTTTCTTGCCGGTGTGTTGCCCGGAGACGTTGCCATACCCCCCCGCGATCATGATCGGCTTATGGTAGCCGCGCACAACACCGTAGGCGGGCTGCTCGTAACTTCGAAAATAGCCGCATAAGTTTATACGGCCAAATTCGTTGTTGAAAGCCGCACTGCCTATCGGGCCTTCAATCATGATGGCCAAAGGTGATGCAATTCTTGCAGGTTTGCCATAAGCACTTTCCCAAGCGTGCGTATATCCCGGTATTTGCAAGTTCGAAACCGAGAAACCAGTCAGTCCGGCTTTGGGTTTTGCGCCGATTCCGGTTGCACCTTCGTCGCGAATTTCACCGCCTGCACCAGTCGCCGCGCCCGGCCACGGCGCAATTGCAGTTGGATGATTGTGCGTTTCAACCTTCATCAGTACGTGGGTCTCCTCCGCACTGAAGCCGTACTGCCGATCAGCCTTGGGGTAGAAGCGCTCAATGGACGCACCCGACATCACCGCAGAGTTATCGGAGTAAGCGACAACAGTTCCCGTTGGCGACACCGCATGGGTATTTCGAATCATGGCAAACAAACTGTGATTTTTCTCAACGCCATCAATCGTCCAGCGCGCATTGAAGATCTTGTGCCGACAGTGCTCAGAATTGGCCTGCGCAAACATCATAAGTTCGACATCGGTTGGATTTCGCGCAATCCGCACAAAGTAGTTGTAAAGGTATTCAATCTCGTCGCCCGACAGCGCCAGCCCCATCTCGGCATTGGCGCGCTCCAGCCCGTCGCACCCTTCGGCAAGAACGTCAATCGACTTTAGTTGCCGGGGACTGTGGGTGACGAACAATGCGGCAGCATCAAACTCTGGCGGGCACACCACTTCGGTCATCGGATCAAAAAGACACGACACTGCGGCGGTTTGCTGCACTGCCGTAAGCTCCAAAAATCCCTCAATTGTGTAGGAAACTCCACGCTCGATACGGTTGATACAAACTAGCCCACAGTTCTGGGCGATGTTGGTCGCTTTTGAAGACCACGGTGAGACCGTGCCGTCCCGCGGAATGACAGTCACTGACGTCGGCCCGGCTTGCGTCGGCTGCTCGCCGTAAGTCAGCAACCTCTTTAGTGTCTCTGACTCGCGCTCGGTCAAGCCGCGAGCGACCGAAACAAAGTGCACATACTGCGCTGCAATGGATGCAACAGGTAAATTGGCTGCGCGGAAGCTTTCAAGCAGCTTGTTTATCCGGAACGAGGACAAAGCCAATGGGCCGCGCATTACAATCGGTGCCTCGACAGGTTCTTTGGTAGCGGCAGGCTTCAGGTTCATGGGTAAAGAGCGAAGATATTGACAGCTGAGCCAACCGCAAGAAATTGAGCGCGAGTAGCAGCACTTTGGAAGCCGTAATTATAGACGGCCAGTGCCTACGGCGAACCATGAAACGCGTGGGAAATTACTACCGCCACTTGAGCAGCACACGAATACGACGAAACTCTTCAGCGTCGATAGCGTCTGCCCAGATGGGTAGAACGCGCGGAAACCAGCGCCGCCAAGCCGGATCCCCCGGCATTAAGTACGAGATGCTGGTGAAATAGGTCGATACGTAGCAGCGCGGCAGAACAAGCGCCTCAACCTCAGTCACACCACCGACCCGGGCAGGAAAGCGATAACGCAAGCGGAGGACGAGTTTTTGTTGCTGTTCCCCAATGTTGCCGGGGTCCAACCCAGCTGTTGCGCCTGCGTCACCCACGGCATTCGCTTCCCGTCGTTCCAACGAGAGCGCTGCGATGGCGCGGGAATTACTTTGCCTCACAAAGTACACGTCTATCAACGTGACCACGAACACCGCAATGGCGATTACTGCCCGCCCCCACGCCGGCAGATCAACAGTAAAGAGCAGTGCCACCGCGCATATCGGCGCGAGCAGTGTGAGCCCCAAGTTAACATTGGATGGGTTTAGGTGTACCCATCGGGTAGCAGCAGATTCACGTGGATTCATTTTTGGTACGTCTGATAAGAACTGCGTCACTCGCAAGATGTGAAGGTACAATCAGTCTAAAGCAACCAGACCAAATAATGACATGAGCGATAGTTGGGATAACGCACTGATCCGCATGGGCGCACAGTTTTCGGATGGACGGGTAGTTGGGTTTACGGGCGACTCCGCAGCGTCTTGGCTGGCACTCTCTGCCGGCATATGTGACCTGTCTCACTATGGCATTATCAAAGTTACCGGCGAAGACGCCGGAAAGTTCTTACACGCCCAATTCACCAATGATGTGGCCGCTTTGCAACCTGGCCAGTCTCAACTGAACGGTTGGTGTTCGCCGAAAGGCCGTTTGCTGGTAACTTTTTGGCTTTGGCGGGCAGAGGATGCCTACTACATACTGTTGCAAAAATCGCTGCAGCCCTCAATACAGAAACGTCTCGCTATGTTTATCCTTCGCTCCAAGGTAACCCTGGAGGACGCCAGCGCCTATACCGTACGGCTTGGTGTGGTACGCGAACCGGCGGCATTGGAGGCCGATCCCACCCATGCCGCTGATGACACCCTAGAAAGCATCATTCCCTCGCTTGGTAGCGTCACAAACAGCGATCGGGCAATCTCAGTGCGACTAAGCCCGTCACGCACCGCCCTGATCACCTCGCCGGCCACTGCCGAAGGTGTTTGGCAAGAACTTAGCAAAACAAGTCCTCCGCTTACGGCCAACGAATGGGATCTCGCTGCCATCAACGAAGGCGTCCTCGACGTTGTGCCCGATACCCAAGACAGTTATGTGCCACAGATGGCAAACTTCGAGCTAGTGGGTGGCGTGAGTTTCAAGAAGGGCTGTTATCCGGGCCAAGAAATCGTCGCGCGTACGCAATATCGCGGCATCCTCAAACGACGTATGGCAAAAGTGTCGCATCGTTCGTCCATCACCCTCGCACCGGGCACACTGATCTATTCACCGCAGTTCCCGGATCAAAGCGTCGGGAGCGTGGCGCTGTCCGCCCGCTGCTCCGCGAGCACAGTGGTGTCGCTGGTTGTCGCTCAACTGGAATCGATCAAGAGCAACAGCCTTTTCTTGGACATCGCCTGCACGGAGGAGAACCACCTCCTGGTGAGCGCGCTGCCGTACGCGTACCCTGACTAACCCCCCGGCCATTGCTCATTTCTGGGCCGAGCGGCACACGGCAGTTCGGCTTTGCAATGCTCTAATGCCAGCGCCGACCCTTCGCCGGTAATTGAACATCGTATTCCCAAGCTGCCGGAGTCGATGCGAACCCCGTTGAGGACGCCATGAGAGAACAAATTGGCCGGTTTGACGATGTCGGCTGCTTTGCCTCCTATGCGCGCTGTGTAGACAGTGCGCGCATGAGCAACGGCAAGAAGAAAGGCGAAGGCAATCGCAAGAATGGCAATAAATACTTGAGCTGGGCGTTTGTCGAAGCCGCGCACTTTGCGGCACGCTTCTACCCTGAGGCTAAGCGCTTCTACCAAAAGAAGTTTGCCAAGACCAATGGGCCTGTGGCGACCAAGGCCTTGGCGCACAAGCTGGCGAGGGCGAGTTACCACGTGCTCAAGACCGGCAAGTCAT
>JADCIX010000033.1 GCA_020247545.1 Rhodocyclaceae bacterium
CGCTCACTGATGGGCGTAGGTTTATTAGCCTTGCCGCCGATAAAGCCAGTGACCTTGGGTGTGTTTTTCACCAGATGCCAGGACTCGTCCGTCATGTCCATTTCGACCAGCACATAGCCGGGAAAAAAGCGGCGCTCTGAAATGGTCTTTTGACCATTCTTGATTTCCACTACCTCTTCGGTGGGCACCAGAATTTTGCCGAACTGCCCCTGCATACCGGCACGCTCAACGCGCTCTTGCAAGGTGCGCGCCACACTTTTTTCCATGCCGGAATAAGCGTGTACCACGTACCAGCGCTTACCCGAAACAACGTTGGTTTCTGTTTCCATCAGCGCTTCCATCCCAATATCAGGTCGTACAAAGTCCACTCGATGGTTTTGTCCACCACGAACAGAAAAATCGCCATGACCACCACAAAGGCAAAGACGGCTGCGGTGGTCTGCAACGATTCCTTGCGTGACGGCCACACTACGCGCCGGGTTTCATGATAAGACTCACGTGAGAAACCGATAAAACGGCGTCCCGGCTCGCTGAACCAGGCAATGGCGACAGCGACCGCGAAACCACCCAGCACTGCCAGCACACGTAATACCAGCGGGGTTTGCTCGCCCAGCCAATAAAACGCGACTACACCAGCGACCGCCGCCAACAAAGCCAAGCCCGCCTTGAGCTTGTCTGCCAGACTGGTTACGGTTTCCACATTCGACATGTTCCACATTCCTCACCCGCTGTTCCGGGTCTTGTTCGCACCGAACGGCACGCTACTGCTTGTCTGTTGGCAGGGGCAGAGGGAATCGAACCCCCAACCTTCGGTTTTGGAGACCGACGCTCTGCCAGTTGAGCTATACCCCTACTGTCCTGGCGGCGGTCACCCACGCGACCGCCCGAGTCAAGGCCTGTTTACTCCTTGATTTTCGCGACCACGCCGGCGCCGACGGTACGACCGCCTTCGCGGATCGCAAAGCGCAGGCCTTCTTCCATCGCGATCGGGGCAATCAGCTTGACCACGATCTGAACGTTGTCGCCGGGCATGACCATCTCTTTGTCTTGCGGCAGTTCAATCGCACCGGTCACGTCGGTGGTGCGGAAGTAGAACTGCGGACGGTAGTTGTTGAAGAACGGGGTGTGACGGCCACCTTCTTCCTTGCTCAGTACATACACCTCAGCTTCGAAGTGGGTGTGCGGCTTGATTGAGCCCGGCTTGCACAGGACTTGTCCACGTTCCACTTCTTCGCGCTTGGTACCGCGCAGCAAAATGCCAACGTTGTCACCGGCCTGGCCTTGATCCAGCAGTTTGCGGAACATTTCAACGCCGGTGCAGGTGGTTTTGAGGGTGGGCTTGAGACCAACGATTTCGATTTCATCGCCGACTTTGACGATGCCACGCTCAACACGACCGGTCACAACGGTGCCGCGTCCGGAAATGGAGAACACGTCTTCAACCGGCATGAGGAAGGCACCATCGACCGCACGTTCGGGGGTGGGGATGTAGGTGTCGAGGGCTTCGGCCAGTTTCATGATGGCCTGTTCGCCGAGTTCGCCTTTGTCGCCTTCGAGGGCGAGTTTGGCCGAGCCTTTGATGATGGGGGTGTCGTCACCCGGAAAGTCGTATTTGGAAAGGAGTTCGCGCACTTCCATTTCAACGAGTTCGAGCAGTTCGGCGTCGTCGACCATGTCGCATTTGTTGAGGAAGACGATGATGTAGGGCACGCCGACCTGACGCGCGAGCAGGATGTGTTCGCGGGTCTGGGGCATGGGGCCGTCAGCGGCCGAGCACACCAGAATAGCGCCGTCCATCTGGGCAGCGCCGGTAATCATGTTTTTGACGTAGTCGGCGTGGCCAGGGCAGTCAACGTGGGCGTAGTGACGGTTGGCGGTTTCGTATTCGACGTGGGCGGTGTTGATGGTAATACCGCGCGCTTTTTCTTCCGGCGCCGCGTCAATCTGGTCATACGCCTTGGCTTCGCCGCCAAACTTGCTCGACAAAACGGTGGTAATCGCCGCCGTCAGTGTGGTCTTGCCATGATCTACGTGCCCAATCGTCCCTACGTTTACGTGGGGTTTCGTACGCTCAAACTTGCCTTTTGCCATGATTGACTCCCGGAGTTCTCAAATAAAACACATTCAATTAACTGGTGCCCATGACGCGGATCGAACGCGTGACCTCTCCCTTACCAAGGGAGTGCTCTACCACTGAGCCACATGGGCAAATTCTCAACTCAAACCCTAGCCGCCTGGAGCGGGAGACGGGAATCGAACCCGCGTCATTAGCTTGGAAGGCTAAGGTTCTACCATTGAACTACTCCCGCGCACCGATTCCGCCAGCACCGATCTATTGCCTTGGTGGAGGAGGTTGGATTCGAACCAACGTAGGCGTAAGCCAACAGATTTACAGTCTGCCCCCTTTAGCCACTCGGGCACCCCTCCACGGCGAACCGGGAATTATAACGGGAGCGAAAAAAGGTGTCAAAACGCCCCGGAATCGGATCCGGATCAGCGTCCTATTGCTGCGGCCTCGGCTTGGGGCGCTGACCGACGGTCACGGTTAGCTGTTGTTCACGTTTGTCACGCACCACGGTCAGCTGCGCCTGCCCACCGGGGGTCAGTGGGGCGATCAGATTGAGCATGGTGGTCGAATCAGTAATCGGCTTGCCATTCACCGCAATCAGAATATCGCCGGTTTTAATACCGGCCTTGTCCGCGGGGCCGCCACGCACCACGCCCGCAATGATGGCACCATC
>JADCIX010000034.1 GCA_020247545.1 Rhodocyclaceae bacterium
AATTCGAAGGCAAGAGCTATCGGCTAAAAGAAGCCGCCGCCCGCATTGCACAAAACCCGTCCGTCAACTAATAATCAACGCGTCCTGCCCGGGGGAATTTGGGCGGCCATAAGTGGGGGAATTTGAAGTGGCCATCGGGGGGCCTTCTGGAGTAAACGACCACAACGACTGTGTCTGGCTATCTTGGATGATCGTCCATCCGCCCTGAACAGAAACGCTGGCGCCTGGCTTTGCTCTTAATGCCGCTAACGCCGCGGCGACAGAATTGAATCCGACGCCCTGACTTTGCGCGAACACGAAAGTGGGAAGCAATAACAGCGAAAGCAATTGCATCCATCTAATAGTCCTAGTCAGCATATTGTTCATCTTATTCAATAGATTCGCATATGAAATCAGAAAGCACTCGCGGATGTCCGCTTCTGGCCGAAAGTTCTCGGTCATGCTGGCCTTCAATATTGCTCGGTACAAAGCGAGGTCAGCGATTGCGTGACTTGCTCAACATAGCGTCGCGTAGGATTTCATTCAGTCGACTCTGATAGCCCTTGCCTTGTCCCCTTAGCCATGCCAGCACGTCTGCATCTATCCTCACCGTCAGCTGCTGTTTAACTGGTCGGTAGAATTGTCCTCGTTGAGCGCCGCGCCAGTCCTTGGCGGAAGTCGCAGGAAGATCGGAAAGGTCAATTTCGCTTTCCGACTTCGCCGCTAGCTTAGCTAGTTCCTTGCGAACTGCCTCAGGGACCTTGTTCATAGAATTTCCTTTCCAGCTTTGTTGCTCTTCGGGCAGAAATAATCCGGATGTGTTCTTCGCCGGTCTCGGTTTCATGCCATGTGTGCGCGACCAAGAGCAGCACAACGCCATCTGCCATGCCAAGCGTTTGCCAACGAATCTCGCCAGCCTCTATCCTGTCTTGGCGCGAAACATGCAAGGGATCATCGAACACGAGTTGAGCCGCCTCAAAACCGACCCCATGTTTCTTCAGATTTGCCTGGCTCTTCTTTTCATCCCAGTTGATCAATATTGAACACCTTCGCGTGTAGCTACGCTAATGTAACTACACATATGTAGTTTTGTCAAGCGGGTGAGATCAAGGGGGGACCTGCCTTGAAGGGCAGCTATTGGCCGGTTTCAACAATTCCAACACTAGGGGGTCGAAGTCACATTATTTTCATCGAATTTACTTTGTCAATTCCGAAACTCATTTATCCACGGACATCTTGAGGCCTTTTTGCTTGGAAATACCGGTGGACAAACGACTTTTACTTTCAATTCATTTACAGTCGGGCAAACATCCCCGACGGGGCAGAGGTTCCCGTCAGGATGTTCTCATTTCATTCATCTGCCAACCCACACCACGCCACCAAGCATGGCGACTACTGGTTGGCAAACTTCTACACCTAGCGTGACTTAGTCAGCTTGCTTACGCAGAAAGGCCGGTATGTCATACGTATCCATACCTGACGAAGCCAGCGCAGACACCGTCACATCACGACGACGACGCGTTACCGCTGGTGTGTCGAGTTCCGCGTAGTTGATCGCACCAGCCGGTGTGGATTGAGGCGTTCCAACGGCGTCATCCGTCCCCGTCCGCTGCATGGTGGGTGCCGAATAGACCATCTGGGGTTGTGGCTTGGCGATACGACCACCTAAACCGGTCGCCACAATCGTCACGCGCAGCGCGTCACCCAGGGCCTCATCAAACACCTGACCGAAGATTACCGTGGCATCTTCAGCCGTAAAGCTGCGGATGGTGTTCATCACTTCATGCACTTCCTTCAATTTCAAGGATTTGGATGCCGTGATGTTGACCAACACACCGCGTGCGCCGGTGAGGTTCACGTCTTCGAGCAGCGGTGATGCGGCAGCGCGTTCAGCCGCCACTTGTGCGCGATCCGCACCAGTTGCCGTCGCCGAGCCCATCATCGCAACACCGTTCTCACTCATCACCGTGCGTACGTCGGCAAAATCAACGTTGACCAAGCCGGGGCAGTTGATGATTTCTGCGATACCGGCCACCGCGCCATGCAACACATCGTTCGCCGCACGGAAGCCGTCTTCAAAGGTCGCGTCTTCACCCAACACCTCCATCAGCCGATCATTTGGGATGATGATGAGGGAATCGACGTTCTGCTTGAGCGCTTCAATACCAAGCTGCGCGGCCTTCATGCGTTTACCTTCAAACGCAAACGGCTTGGTCACGACTGCGACAGTCAGCACACCCAATTCACGCGCCACTTCCGCTACGATCGGCGCTGCACCGGTGCCTGTGCCGCCGCCCATACCGGCGGTGATGAAGAGCATGTCGGCCCCCTGGATCAGCTCGGCGATGCGTTCCCGGTCTTCAATGGCTGCTGCGCGACCGATTTCAGGGTTTGCACCCGCCCCCAGACCACGCGTGACCGCGCCGCCCAACTGCAAAACCGTACGTGACTGGTTGCGCTTCAACGCTTGCGCGTCGGTGTTGGCACAAATGAATTCAACGCCCGCAACACCGTTTGAGATCATGTGATCAACCGCGTTACCGCCGCAGCCTCCCACACCGATCACTTTGATGACCGCTTCTGGCTCAGTGTTATCCAATATTTCTATCATGGTGGTGCTCTCCTCTGCTTGGTGGAACAACTCAAAAAATACAACGCTAAAAATTGCCTTTGAACCAACTTGCCATACGTTCAAGAACTGATTTGAAATTGCTGCTGTGTAATCGCACGTGATCATCACGTTTGCGCTGCTCAACGCCAGTCAGTAACAAACCGACGGCGGTAGAGAATCTGGGGTTGCGCACCACTTCGGCAAGCCCGCCTGAATAAATCGGTACACCCAGTCGTACGGGCATGTGAAACACCTCTTCGCCGAGCTCGACCATGCCTGCCATGCTGGCGCTGCCGCCGGTCAACACGATGCCGCTGGACAACAACTCTTCAAAGCCGCTGCTGCGCAGCTCACGTTGAATCAGCGCGTAGAGCTCCTCGACCCGCGGCTCGATGACTTCGGCGAGCGTCTGGCGAGACATCTGGCGCGGACTGCGATCCCCCACGCCCGGCACTTCGATGACGTCATTGACGCTTGCAATCTGGCGCAGCGCACAGCCATAAGCCATCTTGATATCTTCCGCATCCTTGGTCGGTGTACGCAGAGCCATGGCGATGTCATTGGTGATCTGATCACCGGCAATCGGGATAACCGCGGTGTGACGAATCGCCCCGCCGGTGAACACCGCAATATCGGTGGTGCCGCCACCGATGTCGACCAAACACACACCGAGATCTTTTTCATCGGCCGATAACACGGCGATGGAAGACGCCAGCGGCTGCAACACGAGATCACGCGGCTCAAGTCCACAACGCCGCACACACTTCATGATGTTCTGCGCCGCACTGACGGCACCCGTGACGATGTGCACTTTCACTTCTAGTCGCACACCACTCATGCCCACCGGCTCACGCACATCTTCCTGACCGTCGATGATGAATTCCTGAGTAAGAATATGCAGAATCTGCTGGTCCATTGGGATGTTTACCGCACGCGCGGTCTCCACCACACGATCGACGTCGAACTGTGAAACTTCGCGGTCTTTAATGGCCACCATACCGTGCGAGTTGAAACTCTTGATGTGGGAGCCGGCGATACCGGTAATCACATCCCTTATCTTTACGTCGGCCATCAGCTCGGCTTCTTCCAGCGCGCGCTGAATGCCCGATACCGTGTCTTCGATGTTTACCACCACGCCTTTTTTCAATCCACGCGATGGATGCTGACCAATGCCCAGCACGTCAAGCGTACCCTCAGCGGTCAACTCGGCGACAATGGCGACGATCTTCGATGTGCCGATATCGAGCGCCACAATCAGATTCTTGGTTTCGCGGTTCATGGCTTTTCCCATCTTTCGGATTCAGCAAATTCAGTACAGTGGTAACTCATGCTGTTGGTTTCTTGGCTGGTGCAGGCTTTGTCAATTTGCCGCCTGCTACGAGCGTGTTGGCGTGGCGAATCGTAAGACCGGATTGATAACGCAAATCAACGACGGCGTCGGCAACTTGTAGCGCCGGTAATTCAGGGTAAGTGTGAATAAACCGGGCAATGCGTTCATCAACATCTGCACGACCCAATTCGAGCACGACGCCGTTGTCGAGCTTCACTTGCCAAGCGCGGCGCGGCGTCATAACAACCGATTTCGGCGAACGACCAATCGTTTTCAGCGGTGCCAGTAGCGCGACATAACGGGTTAGTACCTCATTGGACGATCCTTCCGGTCCGGCGAGTTTTGGCAACTGGTCGCGCCTTTCATCGGCGATGGTTGCGCTAAACACATCACCAAAACTATTCACGAGTGTTGACGTCTCGATAGTTTGTGAGTCATCGGTTGCATCGGCAACCCAGCGCGCAACGGGTTTGTGCTCCTCAATAGCCACCACAATGGTGGAAGGAAATTGCCGGCGGATAGTTGCCTCGCGCACCCATTGCACCTGCTTCACAATCGATGCCAACCCGACCAAATCTAGTTGCAGCATTGATGCTCCACTTGTGGTGAGTGCGTTTGCCACGCGCTTTAATGCTTCGTCATCGACCTCCGTTAGCGCGGTATTGGTTGCACTGACAAACACCACCCGTTCAATCGGCAGGCGGTTGCCAACTTCCGGTAGTGCTCCAAGGGCGAACCACATCAGTGCTGCAGCTACGATCATGGCCACGATTGCAGCGCCAATCACCACCACACGCCGATTACGGAAAGGCACATCGGCCGACTGTTCCGGGCGAAGGCCCACACGACCCGCCACACGTGCCCCACCCGTACCACTACGTGGCGCGGCAAGCGGCGATGTGCGACCGGATGTGCGATCACTGGCTATCATTGGTTGCACCTTGCGAGCGAGAGGAGACGAACACACAGGTCTGGGTAACTGAGCCCAACTGCCCGTGCGGCCATCGGCACCAGCGAGTGCCCCGTCATCCCCGGCGAGGTATTCATCTCCAAAAATGCGTAGCTGCCATCTGGCCGGAGAATCAAGTCGGCACGCCCCCAGCCGGAGCAGCCCAGTACACGGAAGGCGCGTAGCGCCATCAAACGAATTTCATCCTCCAACGCCGCACGCACACCCGCTGGACAGTGATATCGCACGTCTTCTGTGAAGTATTTGTTGGCGTAGTCGTACTTGCCCTCCGGTGCCTCGATGCGAACCAACGGCAGTGCGTCATCGCCGACAATGGCTGCGGTCAACTCCTGGCCAGCGATGAATTGCTCGGCGATGACCAGCGGGTCCAGTCGTTGCGCCAAGCTGAAGGCTGCCGGAAACTCGCTGGCGATATTCACCTTCGACACGCCAATGGAAGAGCCTTCTCGTGCCGGTTTGACAATCAATGGCAGGCCAAGATCGTCAAGCACGCGGGTAAGGTCGCTATCTGGCGTGAGGACGTGGTAACGCGGTGTGGGAATGCCAGCGGCTTGCCAGACCAGTTTGGTACGCCACTTGTCCATGGCGAGTGCGCTCGCCATCACGCCTGAACCGGTGTACGGAATCTTGAGGGTCTCAAGCACACCCTGTACCGTGCCGTCTTCGCCAAAACGCCCGTGCAGAGCGATAAAGACACGATCAAATTTTTCTCGCGGCAAATCAAAAATCGAATGAATGGCAGGGTCGAAGGCGTGCGCATCAACACCCTTCTCCTTTAACGCCGCGAGGACGCCGCTGCCCGAGAGCAACGAAATCTCGCGCTCGCTGCTGGGGCCGCCCATCAACACGGCGACCTTGCCCAAAGATTGCACGTCAACAGTCACGCTGATTCCCCGCAAAGTTAGTTGCCATCCCTAGCACCGCCTCATCAGCGAGGGATCTCATCCCATCGAACGCGCGGCACGCCATTGGTGAGCGCCTTGCTTGTATTGATCCGGCAACTAAATATGAATAATTAAGAAAACCCCGCTCCCGCGAAGGCGGGAGCCTAATATCGGAATCTGCCGCGATAAACAAAATTGGGTTCCCGCCTTCGCGGCAACGGCGATGGCTGAAATGGTTTTCCATATTTAGTTGCCGCATCAGTTTCAGCGGATGAAATTCCGAATCAACACTTAGGTCATGTCTAATATCGGCCGTTGTTTTCCGGCAAAAATGCCTGAAGAAGTCCGCCAACACTAGCGTTTCGTTTCTCCGCAATGAAGCGCTCACGCCATCTCTCCAACAATCCGGACTTCCTGAATGAGTTCTACGCCAGTTTTTTCCCGCACCGTGTCACGCATGTAATTAATCAAGCTTTCTATGTCCTTGGCGCTTGCGCCGCCGAGATTGACGATGAAGTTCGCGTGCTTCAGCGATACCTGCGCGCCGCCGATTGTGTAACCCTTGAGCCCGCACGATTCAATCAACCGCGCGGCGTGGTCGCCCGGCGGATTGCGGAACGTCGAACCCGCGTTTGGTTTGTCGAGCGGTTGTGACGCCATACGTTTGGCCAACAGCTCTTTGATACGCGCCTGCACCGTTTCCGCATCTCCCGCTTCAAAGCGGAAGCGGGCGGAGATAAAAAATTCTTCCCGGTCTGCGGTACGTGCCTCAACATGGCGATAACCAATATCAAAATCCGCTGCGGTGCGTGTATGCACCACACCTTGTCGGTCGAGCGTTTGACAGTCCACCACCTGATCCCAGGTTTCGGTGCCGTAACAACCGGCGTTCATGGCGAGGGCACCACCGATGGTGCCGGGAACACCGGCCAACCATTCGGCGCCTGCAAGGTGATGCTTTGCCGCGAACTTCGCAACGTGGGGTGAAGCTGCACCTGCGCCTGCCGCGACGACATGTTTGTCACCGGCGTCGAGGGCAATACCCCCGAGCAGTGGTGTGGTGAGAATAATTGTTCCAGCAAACCCACCCGCCGACTCACTGCCACGAACCAGTAAATTGCTGCCAAGCCCGACCATTAGAATTTTTTCGCCCTGCGGTACCGTTGGCAAAAACGCACGCAGGTCTTCGAGGTCGGCGGGTTTGAAAAACGTCTTGGCGTTGCCGCCAGCTCGCCATGAAACGTGTTTTGCCATGCATTCGTTGCGGCAAACTTCGCCACGCAATGCAACACTCGTCTCCCTCATGGGCAAAGCAGTGGCCATCATTCACCACCCCCGAGTCCGGCGAGCGCGGGTGCAACGCCGCTGACAGAACCCGCGCCCATGGTGATCACGACATCGCCCTCCTTCACCCGTGCGCGAATGGCCTCGGGAATCTCGGCAGGTGTTGCAACAAAGTGCGGCTCAACCTTGCCAGCCACACGCATGGCGCGCATGAGTGCACGACCATCCGCCGCCACAATCGGCGCTTCACCGGCCGGATACACGTCTGCGAGCACCACCTCGTCGGCGGTCGACATTACCTTGACGAAATCTTCAAACAGGTCGCGGGTTCGTGTGTATCGATGCGGCTGAAAAGCGAGTAACAAGCGACGACCGGGAAATGCACCACGCGCTGCCGCAAGTACCGCCGCCATTTCAGCTGGATGGTGGCCATAGTCATCAATCAACGTGAACGTGCCGCTGTTTTCGCCCGCACAAGGAATTTCACCATATCGCTGGAAGCGTCTGCCTACGCCGCCGAAGGTGGCAAGCGCACGGCAAATGACGGCATCTTCGATGCCAATCTCGCGTGCGATCGCAATTGCCGAAAGTGCGTTCAATACGTTATGCGTGCCCGCCAGACTTAATTCACAATCGAGCACTTTTTTGTCGCGCGCGGATGTGGCGGTGAAGTGCATACGGCCGTTAGCGGCTCGAACGTTGACAGCGCGAAGATCAGCCCCCTCGTTGAATCCATACGTACGCACGGGCTTTGTCAGACGCGGCACAATCTCGCGAACGTTTGGATCATCTGCACAGACCACTGCGAGCCCATAAAACGGCAGGTGTTCCAGAAACTCAACAAACGCAGACTTCAATTTTGCGAAGTCGTGTTCGTAGGTATCCATGTGATCTTGGTCGATATTGGTCACCACCGCCATAATTGGTTGCAGATACAAGAACGACGCGTCGGATTCGTCTGCTTCAGCAACCAAATATTCGCCAGTACCAAGCTTGGCGTTGGTTCCGATCGAATTCAGCCGCCCGCCGATGACGACCGTCGGATCAAGGCCGGCTTCGGCCAACACATGCGAGATCAGTGAGGTGGTGGTCGTCTTGCCGTGGGTACCGGCAATAGCAATACCCTGCTTGAAGCGCATCAACTCGGCCAACATCATGGCGCGCGGCACGACTGGCACCTGTGCAGCTTTTGCCGCAACGACTTCAGGGTTGTCGGCCTTCACCGCACTAGAGGTCACAACAACATCCGCACCAGCGATGTTACCGGCAGCATGCCCTGTTACGACCGTCGCCCCCAATGACTTGAGGCGTTTAACAGTCGCGCTGTCGGATAAATCCGAACCACTCACGGAATAACCCAGATTGAGCAGCACCTCGGCGATACCTGACATGCCGGAGCCGCCAATGCCGATGAAATGGAGATGTTTGACTTTATGTTTCATGCCAAACCTTCCCTGCTGCGGCATTGGTGGCGGCGCGCAGCATGCGCGCAGAGCCGCCCGGAGCAATCGTCTTGCGATTGCGGCGTAAACCTGCGATGAAATGGAGATGTTTGACTTTATGTTTCATCGCAGAAAAGTCTCCGCTGCGGCATTGGTGGCGGCGCGCAAATTGCGCGCGGAGCCGCCGCATTTTTCAACCCCGGCAATCGTCTTGCGATTGCGGCGTATACCTGCGATGAAATGGAGATGTTTGACTTTATGTTTCATGCCAAACCTTCCCTGCTGCGGCATTGGTGGCGGCGCGCAAATTGCGCGCGGAGCCGCCGCATTTTTCAACCCCGGCAATCGGCTTGCGATTGCGGCGTAAACCTGCGATGAAATAGAGATGTTTGACTTTATGTTTCATGCCAAACCCCCGCAGATTTCAGCGCAAGCGACAGTCGCATCCGGCTTACCAAGGCTTCTGGCTATGGTCGCCATCGCAACCGCCTTCTCGCGCGTCATCGAAGCAATTTTTTGCGCGAGCCCTTGCGCCGTCTCTGTCTTCTGATTGACCAACAGACCCGCACCTGCGTCAGCGAGGAATTTCGCGTTAGCAAGCTGCTCTTCGGCAACAAACCAAGGCAACGGAATCAAGATGCTGGCCACGCCGGCCGCGGCGAGTTCGGCAACGGTGATGGCACCGGCTCGACAAATGATGACGTCACACCATGTGTACATCGCCGCCATGTCATCGATAAACGGCTTGAACTCGGCATGCACTTTTGCGATTCCATAGGCCTTCACCAAATCTGCATAATTCTTTTCACCAGACTGGTGCACCACTTCCGGCCGTTGATCCGGCGAAAGCGTGGCGAGCGCAGCAACAATCAAATCGTTCATCGTTTTCGCGCCGAGACTGCCGCCAACCACCAGCAAACGCAACGGGCCGCTGCGACCCGCAGACCGTTCGCTCGGTATGGGTAACTTCGTAATGTCTTCACGCACCGGCGTGCCAAGCCATTCCACACGACTCGGTTTCGGCAATAACTTCGCGATACGGTTGTGGGGCACTTGGTCAAATGACTTGGGAAAGCCCACCAACACTCGGTCTGCGATCAGGGCCAGCACACGATTCGTGAGCCCGGCGTGTGCACCCGGCTCGTGCACCACCAACGGTTTACCAAGCAGCACCGCCATCATGCCGCCGGGAAAGGCGATGTAGCCGCCCATTGAGATAACCACATCTGGCTTCACGCGGCGCAATACTGCGAGCGACTGCCAGAATGCACGTAACAACACAAACGGTAATGTCAGCCAAGCCGCCTTGCCCTTACCGCGGACACCCGACATCGCAACCACTTCAATCGGGTAGCCGACCTTGCCCACGAGTTTGTGTTCCATGCCGTTGGGTGTGGCGAGCCATACGATATTAAAGCCGCGTGTTTCCAGCACCTGTGCAATCGCAATTCCAGGATAGATGTGTCCGCCAGTGCCCGCCGCCATGATGAGTGCCGTCTTCATACCTACAGCACCCCCTTGCGCGCAGAGGCAGATATCGCGCGATTCTCGAAATCGATGCGCAGCAGCACCGCAACCGCGACACAATTCATCAATACACCGGTGCCGCCGAATGACAGGAACGGCAACGTTAATCCTTTTGTCGGCAACAAGCCCATGTTCACACCCATATTGATAAAGGCTTGAACCGACAGCCAAACGCCGATACCCTGTGCGACCAACGCAGCGAAGTAGCGTTCACGCACCATCGCTTCACGACCGACCATAAATGTGCGATAGATAAACGTGACGAAGAGTGCGATCACAACCGCGATGCCGATAAAGCCTAACTCTTCACCGATTACCGCCAACAAGAAATCGGTGTGTGCCTCCGGCAGGTAGAAAAGTTTTTCGACCGATGCACCCAGCCCGACGCCGAGCCATTCTCCCCGCCCAAACGCGATCAACGAGTGCGAAAGCTGGTAACCCTTGCCAAACGGGTCGGCCCAAGGATCCATAAAGCCAAGAATGCGCTGCAGGCGATACGGTGATGAAACGATTAGCACAACAAACGCGCCCGCGAGCAACACCATCAATGCGGCAAATACCCGCCAATTGAGTCCGCCCAAAAACAGGATCGACATGGCAATCGAAGTGATGACTACCAATGCGCCAAAATCAGGCTGCCCCAACAACAGCGCAGCCATAAAGACCATCACCGAGAACATCGGCAAAAAGCCTTTCTTAAAGTCATCCATGAATGCCGCTTTACGCACTGTGTAGTCCGCGGCATAAATCACGGTCAGCAACTTCATCAGTTCTGAGGGCTGCATGGTCATGAAACCGAGATTGATCCAGCGCCGCGAGCCGTTCACAAAATTTCCAATACCCGGGATGAGAACAAGCACCATCAGGAGTCCACCGGCCATAAACAAAAACGGCGCGGCACGCTGCCACAGCGCCATCGGAATTTGGAAAACCACAATTGCCGCTGTCACACCGACTACCAAGTACGCCCCATGACGCATCAGAAAGTATGTGCCGCGATATCCGGTCGCTTTCATGGTTTCTGCGGTCATGATGGACGCCGAATAAACCATGACAAAACCGATTGAGAGCAACAGCAGAACGCTCCAGAACAAGACGAGATCAACCGGCGCGCGCGAAGCCGACTGTCCTGGCTTGGCATCACGCTGAAACAGCCCTGTCCTGATCGCGCTAAGCATTGGGATGCTCCTCGCGCTTCTCATCAGCCTTCGCTAATGATGCAACCGACGCCGCGAATACTTCACCGCGATGTTTGTAGTTTTTAAACATATCGAAACTTGCACAGGCCGGCGATAACAACACGGTGTCACCCGGAGATGCATGTGTGAACGCCAAACGCACTGCCGCATCCATATCTGCTGCATGAAAACAAGGCACGCTGGATGAAGCAATTGCCGACTGGATTTGTTGCGCAGCTTTGCCGATCAAGACAACTGTTTTTGCGTGTTTTTTGACGGGCTCCGCGAGGGGCGCAAAGTCCTGCTCCTTACCTTCGCCGCCGGCGATCAGAATCGTTGGCGTGGTCATGCCATTCATCGCAGCAACCGTCGAACCAACGTTGGTCCCCTTGGAGTCGTCTAGGAAAGTAACCCCTTGAATCACTGCGACCCGTGCACTACGGTGTGGCAGTCCGGTGAATGACTTCAAGCCCCCGGCGGCCCCCGCTAAATTCACACCAATCGCGTCGCAAAGTGCAAACGCTGCCAACGCATTGGCAGCGTTGTGCAACCCGGCAACGGGTAACGACGAAAATGGCACTAATTTCTGTTTCCCACGCACCAGCCAGCCGTCGGCTAGTCCGAAATTTTTGTCCTTGGTCGGCTGATCGAGGCCAAAACTTGTGCATTCGCAACGTGCCTCTTTCATCGACATCGAAATTGCGTCGTCGCGATTAACAATCTGATGCGTTGCATGTAAAAAAATCCGCTGCTTGGCCGCTGCGTATGCAGCCATTCCGGCGTAACGATCCAGGTGGTCCTGCGAAAGGTTCAACATGGTCGCAGCATCAAGACGCAGCGAAGATGTTGTTTCCAATTGGAACGAAGATAGCTCGATCACGTACACATCCGGCTGCCCGGAAGACTCGGCCGCCGCGAGTGCGTCCAACACCGGCAGACCGATATTGCCGGCCACGACCGTCTGAAGACCGGCGGCGGCGCACATTGCGCCCGTCATTGCGGTCACAGTCGATTTCCCATTGGAGCCGGTAATGCCAATCACTTTCGGTTTCGATCCTGTTATTTCGTTTTGCTTCCACGCAAAAAGCTCGATGTCCCCAACGAACTTTTTCCCCGCCGCGACGGCCCTCTTGATGGCCGGGTCACACGCGGGCCCCGCAACGGCCACGCCCGGGCTTGCAACAACGAGTTCGGCGTCGCTAAAGAGGCCGTCTGTCCACGGGCCGGTGACGAGCTCGTAACCAAGACTTCTGATGTCGTCGGCTCCGGGAGGTCGGTCTCGGCTATCGGCGACTCGCACACGAGCACCCATTCTTCCGAGATAGCCGACGACGGAGAGTCCGGTGTCACCCGCGCCCAGAACAAGTACGCTTTTGTCATGCCAATTCACCCCGTTGCCTCGTCACTTCATCGAATAGTGAAACTCGTTTATTGGCGGGCGTTTTCAGCACAAACTGCTTGGAAACGCCCGTCACTATTTGTCTTTTACTTTCGCTTCAACCCAGTCGCGGCGTTAAAACCCGCCATCACTCACTCCTCGACTACCTCAGCGCCGTAGCCCGGAAAGAACGCATTGCACTTCCGGGACAACGCCTGCTCCATCCAACTTCCCGCATTGCGCGTTGCTGCAAGCGGCCTACCGCAGCCAACCCTGTCATCCCGGCGGAGGCCGGGATGACAATTTTGGAAATTTCCATCTCCACCTCTAACGCCTCACCCCTAAAGCCTCATCCCTCACCTACGTCACCTACCTCAGCTTCAACGTCGACAATCCAAACAACACCAGCATCATCGTGATGATCCAAAAGCGCACGACGACCTGGTTTTCTTTCCAGCCTTTAAGCTCGTAGTGGTGATGTAAGGGCGCCATGCGAAACACACGTTTGCCCGTCAGCTTGAACGAGGCCACTTGAATCATCACCGACAGTGTCTCCACCACAAACACGCCGCCCATGATGATCAGGACGATTTCCTGTCGGCAGATCACCGCCACCAATCCGAGCGCGCCACCGAGTGCCAGCGCACCGACGTCGCCCATGAACACTTCGGCGGGGTAGGCGTTAAACCACAGAAAGGCAAGCCCTGCGCCCGCGATCGCGCCGCAAAAAATAGCGAGTTCGCCCGCGCCCGCGATGTGCGGCACGCCGAGGTAAGTGGCAAACACTTTGTTACCGGCAACGTAGGCAAAAATGGCGAGCGCAGATGCAACCATCACGGTTGGCATGATGGCGAGACCATCAAGACCATCCGTTAGATTCACCGCGTTGGAAAAGCCCACCACCATGAACCAACCCAAGACGATGAAGCCGATGGCACCGAGCGGAATCGCCACTGTCTTGAAAAATGGCACGATCAGATCGGTCTGCTGCGGCAGGTTGGCGCGGAAGGCAAGATAGGATAACGCAGTTGCGGCAATCACGGTCTGCCAGAAGAACTTTGATTTGGCGGAGAGCCCTTTGGAATTCTTGTGCACGACCTTGCGGTAATCATCAATCCAACCGATCGCACCAAACCCGACGGTGGTGACGAGACAAGCCCACACGTACCGATTGCTCAGATCCCCCCACAGCAGTGTGGTGACGGCAACCGCCGTCAAAATCAGCGCGCCCCCCATAGTGGGTGTACCCGCCTTCACCAAGTGCGTTTGCGGACCATCACTACGCACCGACTGGCCGATTTTCATCGCCGTCAATTTGCGGATCATCCACGGACCAATAACAAATGAGATCACCAGCGCGGTCATTGATGCCAGCACGGTGCGCAGCGTGATGTAACTGAATACGTTAAATGCCCGCACGTCTCTACCCAACCACTCGAAGAGTTCGAGCAACATTAGTGAACTCCTTCCGCCGGCTTGATTTGTGCAGAATCCACTAGCGCATAAACAACACGCTCCATTCGCATAAAGCGCGAGCCCTTGATGAGTACCGTTGTGTTGGCGTCGAGCGTCGGCTTCAAGGTGGCAACTAGTTCGTCAAAGCTCGCCGTATGTACCGCACCCACGCCAAAGCCTGAGCAGTACTCACGCGCAAGTTTTCCAAGCGCAAACAGTCCATCAACTTGTGCCATCTTTGCCTCCTTTCCGATTTCTGCATGCATCACAGCCGCGTCTTCTCCGAGCTCCGCCATATCGCCCAGCACCAGCAATCGCCGGCCCGGCAGCTTCGTCAACACATTGATGGCAGCACGCATCGAATCCGGATTGGCGTTATAAGTGTCATCGATGATGGTGGCGGAATTGTGGCCAGCGTAGCGCCGCAATCGGCCGTCAACCCCTGAAAACTCTGCAAGCCCGGCGGCAATCGCCGGCAGCAAAACACCCATCGCAAAAGCTCCGGCGGCAGCAGCGATGGCATTGCGCTGATTGTGCTCACCCATCACCTGCAAGCCGACTTCGGCGGTCCCAACTGCCGTGTGCAGCGTCAATCCGGATTGTGTGAGTTCGCCGCGCAGTTCGGCTGAAGGTGCCGTCCCGAAGGTTACGATGCGTCTGTTTTTCCCGACGAGACTCCGCCAGTAGTCGGCGTATTGGTCGTCGATATTGATGCAGGCCACGCCGTCGTCGCGCAGTCCAGCGTAGATTTCGCCCTTCGCTTGCGCGATTGCCTGCCGCGATCCGAGCTCGCCGATGTGTGCAGTTCCAGCCATGATCACCAGCGCCACGTCGGGCATGGCCAAACGCGTGAGATAGTCAATTTCCAAGAGGTGGTTCATCCCCATCTCCAGCACGGCAGCACGATGATGGCGATCCAAACGCAACAACATGTGTGGTAATCCGATGTTGTTGTTCAGATTACCTTCGGTTGCCAGCACCCCGTCGGTTCCGCCCACGTGTTTCACCATTATTGACCGCAGCATTTCTTTGACCGTCGTCTTGCCGTTACTGCCGGTGAGGGCGATGATAGGCAGCGTAAAACGGCTGCGCCAGTACTGCGCCAGCGCGCCGTAGGCCAACATGGTGTCGCCGACGACAATTTGTGCAAGGTCGGTCGGCATCAGGCGCGAGACCAATGCCGCTGCCGCACCACGTTGTCGAACTTGTTCGAGATACTCATGGCCGTCAAAGGTCGGCCCCTTCAGCGCAACAAACAACTCATTCGGCGCAATTGAGCGGCTATCGGTCGACACACCGGCGAATGTCGTGCTGATGTTTTTAGTGTGTAACTGCGCACCCAACGTGCGCGCACAATTTTCGATTGTCATCGCCGCGCCGCTCATTCCGTGCGCCCCTTCCACACACTCAACGCTTCGAGAGCGACTTCAACATCGCTGAAGTGACGTTTAGTCTCCCCGATGATTTGGTAGTCCTCGTGCCCCTTGCCGGCGATAACCACCACATCATTTGCCACGGCCAAGTCAAGTGCCTCAAAAATTGCCTGATGGCGATCAACGACCGTGTGATGCGGTGCCGCACCAATGCCGGCCCCAATATCGGCAAGTATCTTGGCCGGATCTTCCGTGCGCGGATTATCCGAAGTCAGTATTGTGAAATCTGCGTAGCGTCCGGAGATGGCACCCATCAGGGGGCGTTTGCCAGTATCGCGATTACCGCCGCAACCAAACACGCAAATCAAGCGGCCTTTGTCTGGCACGATCGCGGAGACGGTGGAAAGCACTTTTTCCAGCGCATCCGGCGTGTGGGCGTAATCGACGACCACCAGCGGTTTGTTTGCCGCGTTTATCGCTGCGCGGACTTTTTGCATGCGGCCAGTCACCGGCGCTAAGCGGCCAACAATAGACGCCGCAGTTGCGATGGCGACACCACTAGCCTTCAGACAGCCAATCACTGCCAGCAAGTTGCTTGCGTTAAATGCGCCAAGGATGTCTGTTTCAACCTGCGCCTCATCTGTCGTCAGGCCGTTTGCATCGAGACTCTGCACCGTGAAACTAAGCCCTGCGGAAGTGACTGCAATATCGTGTGCAATCAAGTTGGCGAACTTGCTGCCGGTCTTGGTTGCATACCGAATCACATCGACACCACGGCGTTCCGAACGACCTGCGAGCTCGCGCCCAAATGGGTCATCCACGTTTACCACTGCGGTCTTTAGCCCGCGCAGCGCGAATAGTTTCGCCTTGGCCTCACCGTAGGCTTCCATCGTGCCGTGGTAGTCGAGATGATCACGCGTCAGGTTGGTAAACACCGCGACATCGTATTTAACATCCGACACACGACCCTGATCGAGTCCATGACTGGAAACTTCCATCGCGCATGTTGCCGCACCGGAAGTCACGAAGTCACGCAGGTAGCGCTGTAGCAAAACAGCGTCCGGTGTTGTGTTGTCCGCAGTTGTGAGTGCGCCCAACAGACCGTTGCCGATGGTACCCAACACCGCGCTGCGCCGACCGGCCATTTCTAGCGACTGCGCAATCCATTGTGAAACAGAAGTTTTGCCGTTGGTGCCGGTCACACCCACCATCCACAGCTCATTTGACGGATGGCTGTAGACGTGGGCACCAATGGCGCTGGCAAATTGTTTGAGATTTGTCACTGCGACATGAGGAACTCGCCAGGCATCGTTCCAGCGGAACTCGCCAGTAGCTTCATACATAACGGCTGACGCGCCGCGTGTTATGGCGTCGTCAATAAACGCTCGCCCATCACGCACCGCACCAGGATAGGCTAAGAAAATACTGCCAAAGCGCGCGTCTCGCGACGCAGCAGTGGCGTGTTCTAAACTTGCAGGCAATTGATCGATCGCCTGAATGACACCGCGCAAATTGGTGAGGGGGATTGGCTGGGTACCAGTGGCCTTCATCCGCGATCCTTCGGGGCCACAGCAACTTGCGTTGTCGAAAAAGGCGTCACCAGCGGCGTTAGCGGCTGTTGCGGCGAAACCACCACGCTAGCCGATCCGGCAGGGTTGGCGGGCGTACGCCCGGCATCAACCAACGCCGGTGCATCCGGCTGTACGCCTGCCATTCGTAGCGCCTGCGCCATCACATTTGAGAACACTGGTGCCGACACTTCACCACCATAAATCTTGCCAGCGGAAGGCTCGTCGATGGTGACGGCCATGATGAACCTAGGATTCGACGCCGGCCCATAACCAACAAATGAGGATAAATACAGTGACTGCGAATAGTGTCCGTTCACCAACTTGCGCGCAGTGCCAGTCTTGCCGGCAACGCGGTAACCGGACACCTGCCCCTTGGACGCAGTGCCACCTTGCTGGGTCACCGTCTCAAGCATCGCCGCCATCGTTTTGGCCGTCGCCGCCGACAGCACCTGTTTGCCGATGACGTCCGTCTCGCGCTTGCTGAAAGTCACCGGTAACAACACGCCATCGTTGGTAAACAGCGTGTAGGCCCGCGCTATTTGCAACGCCGAAACTGACAAGCCGTAGCCGAAAGACATGGTCGCCTGTTCTATTGGCTTCCAGGTTTTAGCCGCGCGCAATTTACCGCTGACCTCACCGGGAAACCCAGTGCGCGGGCTGCTACCAAACCCCAGATCGCTGTAGAGGCTCCATAGAGTCTCAGAGGGCAACTGCAGCGCCATCTTGGCCGTGCCAATGTTTGACGACTTCTGGATGATTTCCGCCACGGTCATCTGCGGTAGCGGATGCGTATCGGTAATCGTGTGACCGCTGACCGATAAACCACTGCCGGTTACGATCACAGTCGATGGTTTCACAATACCCGCTTCCAACGCCGCTGCAACGGCAAACGGCTTAAAGGTGGAGCCTGGCTCGAAGGTATCGGCGACGCTGCGATTACGCATTTGCGCCGGTTTGTAGGCGGCGCGGTTGTTCGGGTTGTAGTCGGGCATATTGACCAACGCCAGCACTTCTCCGGTCTTCGCGTCGAGCATCACCAACGCGCCGCCCCTGGCGCGGTTGGTTTCAACAGCGGCCTTTAACTCGCGGTGCGCAAGAAACTGGAAGCGTTCGTCGATCGAGAGCTTGAGCGGTTTTCCGTCCCGGGGTACCTTAAGACTTTCTAAGTCTTCGACAATGCGCCCCTTACGATCCTTGATCACGCGACGCTGGCCGGGCACTCCCGCCAGTACGTCCTGCTGCGCAAGTTCAATTCCTTCCTGCCCTTGATCATCCATGCCGGTGAAACCAATCACGTGCGCGGTCACGTCCCCGGCGGGGTAAAAGCGGCGGTACTCTCGTTGCTGGAAGACGCCTGGCGTCTTTAGCGCCATCACCCGTGCAGCCTGTTCCGGTGAAAGCTGACGTTTTAGCCAGACAAAATTTTTGTCTTTATCGGCGAAGCGGTCTGCAACCAATTTTTTGTCGAGATTGAGCGCTGCGGCGAGTTTAGTGATCGCCTTCTCGTCCAAATCCACGTCCGCCGGGCTAGCCCAAATCGACTCGACTGGTGTCGAGATGGCGAGGGGCTTGCCATTGCGATCAAGCACTGCGCCACGTGACGCCGGCATGTCGACTACTCGAACGAAGCGGGATTCACCCTTTGCCTGCAAGAAGTCGTTGTTCAACCCTTGCAGGTAAAACGCACGGCCCAGCAGCAAGGTGAAAAGCGCAAGACAGCCCAGCAGCGCCAAGCGCGAACGCCAGCCTTCAAGTTTCAAACGCAACTCAGGCGCTTGAATTTTCTTGCTGGTGTAGTTCATTGCGCTGCCCCGGCTGGCGCAGACGCAGGTGGTGCGGCCCAAGACGTGGACGATTCCCCCGACCGGTCGAGAGTTACCATCACAGTTCTCTTCGGGTCCGGCAAGGTCATGGACAACTCACGCGATGCCCTTTGCTCAATGCGTTTGTGTGTTCCGAGCGTCTGACTCTCGATTTGTAGCTCGCGCCATTCCTGATCGAGTTTTGCTTCGCGGTCTTTTTCGGACTGCAACTCAATAAAAGCCTTACGCGCCTGATGCTGCGAGGTCACCACCAAGAGGGCGCAGAACACCAGAATGGCGAGCAGCAGAAGGTTTAGCCGCATCATTGCGACACCCCCGTACGTTCGGCGGTACGCATCACTGCGGAGCGTGCGCGCGGGTTTATCGCTACTTCAGCGTCGCTGGCTTTCACAGCGCGGCCCACCGGCAGCAGGGTCGCTTCATTGATTTCGTTGGCACGAATCGGGAAATCCGAGGGGAGCGAATCCTTCCGCGATGCAGACTGCATGAAGCGCTTCACGATTCGGTCTTCCAACGAATGAAAACTGATTACCACCAACCTACCTCCAACCGCCAGGCGAGACACCGCTTGCGGCAACATCGTCTCTACTTCTTCAAGCTCTTGATTGATGTAAATCCGAAGAGCTTGAAACGTGCGGGTCGCTGGGTTGAAGCCCGGCTCGCGTGTGCGGACGGTTTCACCCACGAGTTTGGCAAGCTCGCCCGTCGTCCGTAGACGTCCGGGGCCCCTTGCCGCAACAATCTTTCTTGCAATGGCCTTAGCAAACCGTTCTTCACCATAACGCCAGATGACCTCCCCTATTTCTTGTTCGTCTGCTCTCGCCAACCAATCTGCTACCGTCTCGCCTTGGGTTTGATCCATCCGCATATCGAGCGGCGCATCAAACCGAAACGAGAACCCCCTTTGTCCATCGTCTAGCTGTGGTGAGGACACGCCTAAGTCCGCCAACACACCGTCAACTTTTTCAACTCCTGAATCGTCAAGCACCTGTGAGATTTCACTCATTGATGCGTGGTGCAACGTAAACCTTGAATCGTTGATGTCAGACGCGTCAATCGCGGCAACGTCACGATCAATCGCAATCAGCCTGCCTTTTCCTCCCAGCGTGTTGAGGATGAGACGCGAATGCCCGCCCCTGCCAAATGTGCAATCGACATACGTGCCGTTTTCACGAATACGGAGGGCCGACACCGCTTCATCGAGGAGAACGGTGGTGTGGAGGCTTTCATTCACTCGATCCTCTAGAGCGAGAAGTTCTCGGTGCCTGGCGGTAGCCCGGCAGCGCCCGAGGTGAGGGCGGCGATTTGTTCGTTCCAGGCGGTCAGCGACCACACTTCAAAGTGGGTGCCCTGGCCGACGAACATGATTTGCTTTTCGATACCGGCAAACGCGCGCAACTCCGGCGAAAGCAGAATGCGTCCCGCGTTATCGAGCGTGGTGTTCTCCGCAAAACCCATCAGCATGCGCTTCCAAACGGACGCGGTTGCATCAAGCGACGGAAAGGTCATTACACGTTGACGAATCGGCTCCCAATGGGCTTCCGGATAGAGCAACACACACTTGTGCGGATGAGCAGTCATCACCAATTGCCCAGCAGACGGCGCAGCCAGCGCCTCGCGATGCTTCACCGGCACTGCGAGGCGGCCCTTGGCATCTAGGTTAATTTGTGAAGCACCTTGAAACACGTCGTCAATTCCTCGAAAACAACACAAAGCCGACGGGTGCGAACCCTGCTTCCGACCGACAGCCAGACCCCAGTCGCACACCAAACGGCCGGAAAAAGCTGGAAAACTACCTTTATTCCCACTTTTCACCACTTGTGGACACTATAGGCAACAAGAAACCTGCGGTCAAGCGGGTTTTTGAGATTTTTTCTTTATGCTTCAGGGACTTAGCGTGTTTTGTTGATGCGAAATAGCCTGTGGAAAACTCCGTTGATAATTAATGAGATAGCCTTAATATCTAAAGTAACTTCGTAGGAATTTTGCTGA
Organism: Rhodocyclaceae bacterium; assembly: GCA_020247545.1. GTDB lineage: Bacteria > Pseudomonadota > Gammaproteobacteria > Burkholderiales > Usitatibacteraceae > UKL13-2. The sequence continues at coordinate 20,798 of JADCIX010000034.1, forward strand.
AAAATCAGGCAATTACTGTATTTTTATACATAAACTTCTTCACACTGCTAAATTCCACGTCAATACGTGTCCTTTTGCCGGAAAGCGCACAATGATAGAAGCTTCGAATTTTTCTAGCCAACCAACCTCAATTGCCATTCTCAACATATGAATCTCGATCGCAATTCCCTCTTGGCCGCCATATTCAGTGCCTTCGCCAGCACGACGCCGCTCGCGAATTCGAACACTTCAGAGATCGTGCTTCGCTACGTGGGCGCGGGAAAGGCAAGCGTTGAATACCAACATCCAACCCTAAGAAAACAAATCGATTTTTATGATGCGGATTCAGATACGCATTCCTTCGTGCGTTCCAAGCTATGGCAGCCAAGCGAAGGCTGCACGGTAGAACTTGACCGTTCACGTATCCGATTACCAAAATGCGATCACATCCGTTTCATTCTGAGCTGGGACGGAATTCAGCGCGATCGGCGATATCCGCCACTCATCCCCTTGCAGCACGGTGGAGTCCTAGTGTTCACAAAGTACCTTCAAACATTTGATGGGAACGGGCCCACGTCATGGAAAGTGATCGCCCCCAAAGGTGGTGTTGCCGCTTTTAGGGGACAAAAATCTAGCGAGGAAATTAGTATCCCTGGATCTGTCTTCGCGGAAGATCCTCGCGGATGGATTTACTTGGGGCCAGACAAGTTTGTTCAGTCGGAAGAAGCGCAACTGATGGTCGATGAAGGCGTATCAGACTCGGTTGGCAACATAGTCGCAGTAATGCTGCCACAACTGATTCGGCTCTTCGCGACTGAGTTGGCAGCCAGACCACTCAGCAAACCCTCTGTTTTTATAGGGTGGGCAAATCGCGAAGTAGGGGGCCGGAGTTTTCAGGCTGACACCGTACCTGGCAGCGTGATTCGCTTCGGGTTGAGCGGTTCTGATTGGGCAACGCCGTCGTCAGCACAATTGGAAACGATCCGCGATATTGCCTCGCATGAACTCGCGCACCTCTGGAACGCAGGTGTTTATTCGTCCGAGGCCCGACTCTCTCCTTGGCTGCACGAAGGAAACGCGGAGCTGCTCAGTCAAGCCGCGCAGTATCAGCTCGGCTACAAAGATTTGGAGACCCTGAGAAAAAACGCGGAGCGCGCGATCGCAAGTTGCCTGCAAACAGCGGGAGATCAATCCTGGCCAATGAACCCTGAACGGTTGCGCGGTCGCATTCCATACGACTGTGGATTTGCAATTCAGCTCGGCGCGGTAGGGGTCGCAAATCGATGTGCGCCAGAAATAAGCACTATGGGGTTTTGGAAACAGCACTGGGCAAAGTTCCCAAGATATGACGAATCGACTCTTGTCGCATTTCTATCAGCGGTATCGACACCTAACAAGAGCGCACTGTTGAAACGTCTGCTAGATGACAAATCCTTGCCGCTTCAAATAGCGCTCGCGGATTTGTACCGAGAAAGCGGCCTGCTGGCACTATCTAATGCTGTCGAAACGGGCAAAACGGACTTCAATATAGACGCTGTTCGAATTAGGGAGATTTTCGAAGGAAAGCGCCTGAACACGCCGAGATACGCGGAGAAATCTTGTTCAGTCACTTCGGAATAATAGGAAACTTCGCATTCAGAATTCGTTAATCTAGGGTTAGCAATACACAACATGGATTTCGACTTCTCCCACGCCGCCGGCGTTTCACTCGCTTCGTGGTCCCTTGCCGCACTGCTAGCCCTGGCATTTTTTGCCGGCCTCGTTGACTCTGTCATAGGCGGCGGAGGGCTCATTCAAGTGCCCGCGTTGTTGGTGTTTCTTCCCGGCGCACCAGTCGCAACGATCTTTGGCACAAACAAGATTGTCTCGCTCGCAGGCACTTCCGTGGCACTGGCAAAAATTTCGCGCGCAGTGGACATTCCTTGGAAAACCGTGCTTCCAGCGGCGTTGATCGCCGCCGTGTTTGCGTTCATCGGCGCGCGTGCGGTCACGATGATTGACCCAAAACTGTTGAAGCCGATTATCTTGCTGCTGCTAATCGGCGTTGCGATTTACACCTTTATGCGGAAGGACTTTGGCTCACTACATCAACCAAAATTTACGCAGTCACACGAACAACTCGTGGCAATTCTGGTGGGTGTGGTGCTCGGCTTCTACGAAGGATTTTTCGGCCCGGGTACCGGCAGCTTTCTGATCTTTGCCTTTGTCGGTCTGATGGGATTCCATTTCCTCACGGCTTCTGCATCAGCCAAGGTGGTCAACATCACCACCAACATCGCCGCGACGGCGTGGTTCGCCTGGAGCGGCAACATCCTTTACAAACTCGCGATTCCGATGGCGCTATGCAACATTGCAGGCGCGTGGGTCGGCGCACATCTTGCGGTCAACCGCGGCAGCGGTTTCTTGCGCGTATTTTTCTTGTGTGTGATCACCGCATTAATGTGCCGTTTTGGATGGGACATCTACACGTCACGCTAAACAAGAAAGTGGAAGCCCACCGATAGGCCGGATTCTGTTACGCCCCTTGGCTCGCGCCTTGGGGTATGACAGTCATTCATCTCGAACGTACGTTACCGTACGCCTCTAGCTACCTACCCGCAGGCTCCGCGAGCAACATCAACGCCTGCCTATTTGGTATTGCTCCGAGTAGAGATTGCCCGTTTCACCCGCATGCAAGCATGCGACTCGTCTCTGTTGCTCTAATCCTCACCTCACGGTGGATGGGTGTTACCCACTACTCTGCCCTGTGGAGTCCGGACCTTCCTCTATGCAACAAGTACACAGCGACTGTCTGGTGAACTTCCGCGCTGATTATCCCATGCGCAAGTTACAAGCTCGCAGCGTTGTCGAAATCGAACCAAAAAGGAAATTCGTGCTTACCTAGGCGCAGCTTCACGCAGCGCTCGCATACCATCGCTGTAGTTCGTGTCAATCAAAGGGATAAATCCTTCGTACGCAGCGAGCTTTCCGGCACGCTCCATTATCCACATCGCTAAGTCGAGAACGTGCCCATTCTTTTCTTTGATCGCGGACTTCGACACATAGATATACAGAACCCTTGCGAGTTTGGAGTATGACTCGTTTAGCACGGCCTCACGGGTCGGCGAAATTGCGCCACGCCCAAAATTTACCGGCACTTTCCACACCGCGATACGGCTGTCTGATAACACACCGAGCGAAACGAATCCGATCGCACTTGGATCATTGGCAACCATCTTGGCCACTTCTAGGTGATCTCTGTCGGTTTTTGCATCCGGGCGGACAAACCCTCTCATGCCGTGAACAACATTGCCAAAAAAAGCGTTTGTCCCCGATTTTGGATCCAGCGAGATCACGGTCAGCGGGGCATCCGGCAAGGTCGCGCGAACTTGCGACCACCGCGTCACTTTACCCACGCTTTCTGGGGAAAATATCAATTTCAGTTCTGCTAGGGAGAGTTCGCTTATGAGCACTCGTGAGGGATGCGCAATGACCGCAATGGCATCAAATGCAATCGGCAGCTCAACATACGCGACACCTGCTTTCTGGCAGCGCGCGGCGGTTTCACTATCGATGATCGTTGAAGCTAGCGCCATTGCAACCCGCCCTTCACAGAGATCCTTAAAGCCTTGTGAAGTCCCACGAAAATCGGTCGTCACCACGACGCCCTTGCCCTGCCCACGTGCGTATTGCGACAGGGCGTTTTGTGCGAGGGATTCCATCGTATCGGAACCAGAAATCTTAATTTGGGCTGCTAGCGCTTGCCCGAAACTAAAAAGGAGTGCGATTACGCACACTCCACGTATCGTCAAATACATTTTGTCTTCCTCCTGTTGGCAGGCGACGAATGAATGCCGCACGCGCACTCGTGATCCACGTTTAACGAGCGGCAGTCTAATCAAGACTATAGTCTTTATCGCTCGGAGGGAGCTCTGCCAAACTTGTCCTAAATCAACAATCCCGCAGCAAACAGGTTAAACATTGTGAACTCTCAATGTAAGTCGGCAAGCGGACAGCCGAACCCATCAGCGCCGATAACCTGCACAAAAGTAGGAAGCATTTTCGTAGAAGGCCGGAGTCTCGTTACGCACATCCCACCCGGGGATCCCGAGCAGCGGTAACGGGGCGAGATTACGCGAAGACGCGAGGTTTACCGAGTTCGCGAGCCAGTTTGCCGCAGCGGCATCGAGGTCGGAATTGATCGGCTGCGCGAGCAATATCGCTTTGGCGGTAAGCCCGATGAATGGGGCAAGCGATTTCTCTAGAAGACCATGGCCGACTAACAGAAATCGCATGTTGTTAACTACATCGCAACGACGAGAAACAAATAGTTCACGCCAGCGAAAATCGCGAATCATTCTAAGTAGTGCAGGGTCTTCACTGACGACGATCACGCCGCTCTCATCAAACATCGTCAATACGTCGCGCGGCGTCGAGCGCGCCTTTGCTTCGTGCTTTAGATCGTGCTGAAGGTGGAACACGTGTCCCGCATTGATAGCGCTCTTCAGCCTAGGACATGACAACCACTGCAAGGCGTTAAAGAGGTCGTGTCGGTTGTCGCGCGTTGGGATCGCACCGCTCTCGGCAATCAGCGTTTCGTAGTCCATCGCGCCGCCATTGACAATCGGTGGCGCAAACACAATCGGTCGACCGTACGCGTTACACAGACCGCGTCGCCTGGCCATGGAATTTAGCGCGTCTCGAGACGGCCATTCATCGACGGGTAACTCATTGGCGGCAGCGCGAATCGCAGCAAAGAGGGGGGCGTCTAACTGCCGCCGAATCTCGCGCCAGCTATCCCGGCTCAGGCCATCCGCCACGTCAGCTCTTCACCCGCGCGCAGCGGTACAAGCCCCGACTCCATGAACGGCACTTCGTCCGGGACGCGCCACTTGGTTTTGTGTAGCGTGACTGTGCCGGTATTGCGCGGCAATCGATAGAAGTCAGGCCCGTAGAAACTGGCAAAGGCTTCCAATTTATCCAGCGCACCGACCGATTCAAACGCCTCGGCGTACAACTCCATGGCGTGTAATGCCGAGTAACAGCCGGCACTACCACAGCAGGCTTCTTTTGCATTCTTGGTGTGCGGCGCGCTATCCGTGCCGAGGAAAAATTTCGGACTACCGGATGTGGCCGCCTGTAGTAAGGCCAAGCGATGTTCTTCGCGTTTCAAAATTGGCAGACAGTAAAAATGTGGGCGAATCCCACCTCTAAAAATCGCGTTGCGGCTGAACAGCAAATGCTGCGGGGTGATGGTAGCGGCAACCTTGTCGCCCGCCGCCAACACAAACTTCACCGAGTCTGCGGTCGTAATGTGTTCGAGTACGATGCGCAGTTTTGGGAAGCGCTGCACCAACGGAATCAGGTGTTTTTCAAGAAACACTTTTTCGCGGTCAAACACGTCAATATCGTCACCCGTCACTTCACCATGCAGCAGCAGCGGCAGATCAACCTGTTGCATCGCTTCGAAAACCGCGTCACATTTACCAATGTCTGTGACACCAGAATCCGAGTTAGTCGTGGCACCTGCCGGGTAGTATTTCACTGCTTTGACAAAGCCCGATGCCTTCGCCGCAAAGATGTCTTCTGCTGAAGTGTTGTCTGTCAAATACAACGTCATCAACGGCTCAAAGTCCATCCCCGACGGAACTGCCGCAAGGATTCGATCGCGATATGCAGCGGCGTCGGCAACCGTGCGAACCGGTGGCTTTAGATTCGGCATGATAATCGCTCGCGCGAATTGTCGAGCCGTGTGCGGCAACACCGCGGCTAGGGCGGCTCCGTCACGAACGTGAAGATGCCAATCGTCGGGGCGCGTGATATTCAGTGACTGGGTATGTGTTTGCATATTGATATTATAAAAGTGGGTATCAGGCGTCCGATGTTTCATCACGAATCTTCAGCGCCAATTCGTAAATGGTGTTTTTCTTTTCGCCGGTCAGCTGTACAGCAATCGCTACCGCTTGTTTGACCGGTAACTCTGCAAGCAAAATTCGCAAGGTCCGCTCTAGTATTGCCGCTTCAGTCGCTTTTGCCCCAAGAGTGGCGTCCCCGTTAGGTTTTGACAAAACTAACACGAACTCGCCACGCTGCTGATTGCTGTCAGCCTTCAACCACGCGACCGCGTCTGCCAGCGGTAGCCGTTTGATGGTTTCAAACTTCTTGGTGATCTCTCGACAGACAACGACCTCACGCGTACTGCCGAACACTTCCGCGATGTCGGTCATCGACTCAACAATTCGATGCGGCGACTCATAGAGCACGATCGGATAACCAAGCGGGTAAAGCGCCGCCAACGCGCGCTTTCGATCACCAGTCTTAGCTGGCAAGAATCCGTGAAAGAGAAAGCCTCCCTCGCCCTCCCCGCTAGCCGATACGGCCGCGACCACCGCAGAGGCACCCGGTATCGGTACGACCTTCAAATTCGCAGCATGGACGGCTGCAACCACTCGTGCGCCAGGATCGCTGATGGCGGGTGTGCCGGCGTCAGTCACCAGCGCCACAATCTTGCCCTCCGTGATGAGCTTGACGACACCACCCGCCGCTCGCTGCTCGTTGTGGTCGTGTACCGCGATTAGGCGGGCCTTGATGCCGTAGTGACTCAGCAGCGACTGGGAATTCCGTGTGTCTTCTGCGGCGATCACATCCGCGCGCCGGAGCATATCGAGCGCGCGCTCGGAGATGTCGCCGAGATTACCGATGGGAGTGGCCACCACATATAATGCGGCTTCGAGCTTTACCTGTTGTTTTTCGGACTCGATTCCTTCGTTTTGCATAGGTGGCGTCAATCAATGGCTCTGGTTCTGTATTCGAGTAACGGCACCGAATCCACCGCAGCCCGCACGCCGATCTTGGCGGGGCGTTTTATTCGGTGCGCGCTATTGATGCTCTCGGTACTATCGGCTTCAATGTCGATGCCTGCAGTATCGCAAGAAAAGCCTGTTCCGCCGCAAAAGGCGAGTGACACACCCGCACCGCTCATCGTCGCCCCGTCGCCACCAGCGAGCGCCGCCACACCGTCCTCTCCTGCATCCGCCCCTGCATCCGGGGCGAAGGAAAGCGGGCCGGCCAAGCAGACGGCAGACACACCTCCTGTCGAGAAACCAAAATCGATTGCACTCATCCTGCCACTGTCATCAAAATCCCTCGGCAAAGCTGCAGAAGCCGCTAAGGCAGGCTTTCTTGCCGCCGCCGAACTGAACGGCAAAGCGCAGTTTGAGGCGCGTGTGTATCTCGCTGACGACGAGGCCACTTCGATGGCGTTGCTGTATCGTAAAGCAGTAACGGACGGTGCGGTGGCGATTGTGGCGGGGCTGACGCGTGACGGCGCGACCATCGTGGCGCGTGAAGCCGGATTTTTGCCCACACTGGCGTTGAACACACCGGCAGATCTGAGTAGTGCAGACGCAAACAGCTTCTTCCACATAACCCTTTCACTCGACTGGGACGCAAGACTTGCTGCGCGCGCAGCCGCCGCAGAAGGGTTTCGCAATGTCGCCATTGTGGCGAGTAACGCCTCTCTGGCAAAACGTATACAAGAGGCATTTGAAAAGGAATGGCTCAAGCTCGGCGGCACGGTTGCCACACGCATCGTGTTTTCCGGCGACTTGGACGACGGGCCGAAAGTAAGGACGGCGATGGAAAAACCCGACGCCGCAAAGGCTGACGTTGTCTTCCTCGCCGCCGACATGTCCGTTGCCCGTTTTGCGCGCCCCTTCTTGCCGCAAGGCTTGCCTGTGTATGCCACGGCGCAGACCTTTGACCCGCGTGCTGGCGCAGTGGAAAACCTCGATCTGGATAGTGTGAAGTATCCGGAGATTCCGTGGTTCGCCGAGCGTGACCACACCGCAGTGATGGCGTATGCGAGGCCGCAAGATGGGCTGCCGACCGAATATGAACGGCTTTATGCGTTGGGTATCGACGCGTGGCGTATCGTTTATGCATTGGTCGGCACACCAAACGTCGGCCAGACCAAAACAGCCGGAGCTGGTGTGGTAGTTTCGACAGCTCTGGTGCGGAGCAACGCCAAACAGCCATTCGCACCGATTGATGGCGTCACCGGTCGCATCACGCTCGATGGCAACCAGTTCTTGCGAGCGCTGCCGCTTCTGGAAATGCGCGACGGTCGGCCGCAGGTCGCCAAGCCTGCCGAGTAATGTGATGGCGTTGTTAATGCAGATGGACATTCGACGTTGACATCAAAGACGTCAGGGGATGCCGCCGAGCGATTCGCCGAACAATTTCTACTCGCTCGAAAGTTGAAGGTGGTGGCGCGTAACTACCGTTGCCGATTCGGCGAGATCGATCTGATCATGCAAGACGGTGACACGCTGGTGTTTGTTGAGGTGCGAATGCGTGTTTCAAGCAACTTTGGCGGCGCGGGCGGGAGCATTGACGTCACCAAACAACGACGCCTGGTTGCGACCGCGCAGCACTATCTCGCAGGGCTACGCGAAACTCCGCCGTGCCGCTTTGATGCCATACTGATGAACGAAATGGACAACGCCAGCGTCGAATGGATTAAGGACGCCTTCAGTGCCTAAGTGGTCGCCAGCACTGCGCGGCGTTAGTCAGATAATTTCACCCCAATTTGCAGGAGACAAAATGAAACGATTTTTGATGGTGGCTGGGTTGGTAGCGTCAGCAATTACGCTGCAAGGTTGTTTTCCCATCGCAGCGGTCGGCGTCGGCGCGACTGCACTTGTCGTTGACGACCGTCGCTCAACCGGCTTCTATGTCGAAGATGAAAACATCGAATGGAAAGCACGTTCAATCCTGATTGATCGCTTCAAGGACACACACGTCAATGTCACCAGCTTCAATCTCGGCGTATTGCTCACCGGCGAAGTATCCGATGAAAAAATGAAGGCCGACATTGCCGAGGCGATCCGTAAGGTCGGCAGTGTAAAGAACGTCACCAATGAATTGACCGTTGGTGGCAAATCCTCACTTGCCGCAAGATCAAACGATGCCTTGATCACCACCAATGTGAAAGCCCGCTTCATTGGGGCCAAGGGATTTTCATCGAACCACGTCAAGGTGGTAACGGAAGCCGGCGTTGTTTATTTGATGGGGATCGTCACCAAAGAAGAAGGTGACGCCGCCACCGAGGTGGCGCGGACGACCTCTGGCGTTTCTCGCGTCATCAAGGTGTTTGAATATGTCGACAAAGCACCAAAACGCTAGCTGGAAACTCTATAAACCTACTGCGCAGCCTAAGCTAGACAGGCGTTTTCAGGCACTTTTGCTTAAAGATGCCCTCAAGTTAGCGAGTTTCGCTTTTTGAAACGACTACGCCATCCGCCGTTTAAGCGTGCGCATCACACTGCCAATGACTGGCAGCTGTTCATAAAGCTCCCCTGCCGCATCCCAATAATCGCGGTGCGACAAGGCGCGACCGTCAGCCGCAAATCGAATCAGCGACGTACCGTGAATGGTGCGCTTTAGATCCGGCTTTAGCGATTTGATACGAAAACTAAAGTCCCACACCAACAACACGCGATTATCTTGCTCAATGGTTTCGGTAATCACAAACTTGGGATCGATTAGTCGCACAAACATATCGTCGAAGATGTGTTTGATCGCCGCGTGCCCTTGCACCTTGTTGAAAGGATCTTGGAATACCGCATTTTCGGTGTAGAACTCTTCCAGCCGCGCCACATCGGCGGCGGTAAGATTGTTCCAGTACGAGACAAATCGCTTCAGTGGCGTGGGCACGGGAGAACTTAGAGTTTGGTCGATTTCTTGATTGCCGGGAAATACAACGAGTACGGCAGGTGACGCAAAGTTTTGAGCATGTTGGTGAAGCGTTTCGGGAAGTGTATTTCAAATTCGCCTTTGGCGAATCCCTTTTCAATTTCCAGCGCGGCTGCCTCAGGCGTAATGATAGAGGGCATTTCAAAGTCGTTCTTGTCCGTCATCGGCGTTTTCACAAAGCCCGGATTAATCACATAGATATCGAGGCCTTTATCTCTGAGATCCAGGTATAACGTTTCCGCCAGATTAATCAGCGCCGCCTTGGTTGGGCCGTAGACAAGCGACTTTGGCAGGCCACGATACCCTGCAACTGACGATACCAAGGCGATACCGCCGGCTTTGTTTTTCATGAGGGTCGGTATCACCACCGAAAGTCCGTTCATGAACCCACCCCAGTTGATGTCGATCATTTGCTGGGCGACCTTCAAGTCGAGCTCCCATGCGCGCATCGCGGTGTAGTCGCCTGCCATAAAAATCACCAGATCGTATCCGCCCCACTTGGTAATCAATTCGGCCTCAGCCGCCTTGATGGTGTCTACCTTGGTGATGTCGAGGGGCAACGCCAATGCGTTTGTCTTGCCAAAACGCGTCACCATTGCAGCGAGTTTGTCGGCACTACGCGCCGACACCGCCACCTTGGCACCGCGCGAGTGCAATCGCTCAGCCAGAGCTGCGCCGATGCCTGTGGAAGCACCGATAATCCAGACGCGTTTGGATGACCAGTCGGTGATCTTGTTATTCAGACTCATAAAGGCTTTCTACCGCTTGCGGAAAAAAATGTTGATCTCGGCGAACTTGATGCCGAACTTGGTCATCACGGTTTGATTGGCGAGTGTTTTGTCATCAATGAGCCACATCCAGTCGTCCATATTGACCTCGTAACTGCCCTGCTCTGGCGGCAGACGTAATACGTAATTCCATTGCAGCGCATTTCCGCTGGCCACACCGGTGGCTTCGCCCACGACGTCGCCTGCCGTGCCGATGTAACGGTCGCCGTCTTTGCGAATTTTCCAGATGCGTTTTTCGGTTTTGCCATCTGACCATTTGAAGGACTCATCCAGTGTCCCTTCGTTGCCATTCCATGTGCAGACGATTTCGACGTACATGCGTCTGACCACTTTGCCCGATCGGTCTTTGACATAACCCCAGCCATCCACTGTGCCGCTGAAGTACTGGCGAAGGTCCAGCACGGGTTTTTCCTGCGCATAGTCGGCAGGTTTTGGTGCCGACGCGCAGCCGGTGATCAGCGCAATAAGCGCTAATCCGAACCACATTTGCCATCTTGATATACATTTCATCATCACATCCTTCGGGTTCATGGGTTCGCCTTCTGCACAAGCGGAATTCCGCCTCTAGTGTTGGCAGCACTTCGGACAAAAGGTGAGTACAACAATGCCGCCGCCGCAATGGCCTTCAACATGCACGGCAACAACGCATAGATCGCCGCTAGGTAGGTGAGGGATTGGCCGGAATTGGCGCCTTGCGGCACATATCCCAGCATCGCCAGTGCGGGTAACGCGATGCCGGCGGCCAGCGCCAGATTCATCTTCGTCACCAAGTTCCAAAGACCGAAATAGGCACCTTCGTTTCTGCCGTGTCCCGCGCGCTCATCATCGTCGATCACGTCCGCCAATATCGATGGGGGTAAAGCCAGATCTGCGCCTAACCCAAGGCCTGACAGCACACAGATGATGCCAAACGCCACCACGTCACCGGCACCCAACATAAACGCCCAGACAAACGCGACAATGGAAACCAACATTCCTACCAGCCACGCGCGGCCCTTGCCGATACGCGCCGACAACCAAACCCACAGAGGCATACCCGCCGCCCCGGCGGCGAAGTAGGCAATTAGGAATACGGCAGCCTGCGCTGGTGCCTTAATCACATCCTCGATAAAGAAGAGCACCAATGTAGCGGGGATTGATGCCGCGATACCGTTAAACACAAACACCAATAAAAGACTCTTGAAGCGAAGATTCTTCAGCGGCAGCAGCATGTTCGAGAACGCACCTTTGCTGACGGTAGCAATACGTATCTGCGGCGCCGGCGATAACCACACCGTCAAGGTCACCATCACCAATATGAACGGGATAAAGATCAAAGCAAAGATTACGTACCCTTCGCGCGGTCCGTATTGGCTCGACAAGATCTGTGGCAACGCCGCAGCAAGAAACACGCCGATGAGTCCGAAGCCCTCGCGAAACGAGACCACACGTGTTCGTTCCACCGGATCGTCGGAGATTTCCGCTCCATACGCCTGATAGCTGATTTGCAGCATGGAGAACGCGGTGTAGACGACCAAAAGCATCGCCACCAACCACCACATCATCAGATTGGCGGAAAGCGCGGGGGGATTGAATAAACCAAGCATCGATGCGGCGAGCAATGGTGCCCCGGCAGCCACCCAGACAAACCGCCCCCACTTTGTGTGTCTGGTGCGATCACTCCAGTAGCCCAGCAGGGGGTCTTGGATGGCATCAAATACTCTTGCTGCGAGCAACAGCCCACCGATAGCAGTCAGGCTGACGCCAATCACGTCCGCATAAAACTTTGGCACGTTGACGTAAATTGGCAACGCCGCCATCGCCAGCGGAATCGAGGCGAGCGAGTATGCGATCAACCGCCAGGTGCTTGTCCTAGCTTGGATGATGGGGGAAGATGACATATCAGGCGCGTTTATTTTCCGCCCAACAGGCGCTCACGCAGACGGGGTTCGCTGGTTTTTTCCGACAGCCAGATGCCAAAAAATGCCTTGGCAAACTCGGGGTCAGGCACCGCCGCGATAAACTTCTCGCGCGAGTAGAAACGCGCCTCCTTGCCCGGCACTGATACACCGACCAACGTGTCACCTTGTTTCACATCGGGAAACACTTTGGTCATTATTTCGGTCCATCGCTTGAGTTTTGCCTCATCGGTGTAACCAATCTTGCGCATCTCTTCCGCGCTACGTTTGGCGATCTCAGCGCCCTTTAAGCCCAAGTCGTAGACAAGCTCCAACGCAAAAAATTCATCGTCACGATGTGGCCGGTCAGGCGTCCATAGGCGAATGTCATAAACCTTCAAACCAAAAAATCGCATCACAGCCTCGCCACGACGCGTGAGGGTTTTGTCGCCCAGTACGTCAGCACTGATCGGCGCGGGAAGACCGGTGGATTGTGCCTCAACCATTATTGTCGACAGCCCGAGGAATGCGACCACCCCGGCGGCGACTTTGCGAAAACTCAGTGAATTCATATAACCCCCAATCGTTAATGTTTGACTCGCGTAAGCATGACCTGCATCACGTCAGTTCGACCGGATTCAAACCCCGCCTCGCAGTAACAAAGGTAGAAGCGCCATATCTGCAGAAACTTCTCATCAAACCCAAGCGGCTTGATTTTTTCCGCTTGAGCATTGACGCCTTGCAGCCAGCGACGCAGCGTCTCAGCGTAATCTTTGCCAAACAGATACGGTTCGCCAGCTTCAAGCCCGGCGTGGTTTGCGTCGGAAACAAAACGATTTACGGGTGCCAGCATGCCGCCCGGGAAAATGTACTCACGAATAAAGTCACTAGTGGCCCGGTAGCGTGCAAATGCGGCTTCATCGATGGTGATCGTCTGCACCACCGCTCTGCCGCCCGGTTTCAGACGGTCATGTACGGCCTTGAAATAAGTTGGCCAGAAGCGCTCACCAACGGCCTCAAACATCTCGATGGATACAACGTGATCGTAATGCGCGGTCACGTCGCGATAATCGATGAGCTCGAAGCTTGCCTTGTCGGCGATACCCGCCGCCGCAATACGGGTTTTTGCAAACGCGAGTTGTTCGCGTGAGAGAGTGATACCGTGGACCTTGACCCTGCGGGTTTTAGCCGCGTGTTCAGCAAACCCGCCCCACCCGCAGCCAACTTCTAGGATCGTCTCGCCCGGCTTAGGATCAAGCAGTTGCAAAATTCGTTCGTACTTTGCTGTCTGAGCGATCTCCAATGGGAGTGTGTAGTCGCCAGAGAATATCGCAGCCGAGTAGGTCATGGTAGGATCAAGCCACAGCTTGTAGAAGTCGTTCGACAGATCGTAATGCGCAGATATGTTTCTCTTCGATCCGCTGCGTGTGTTACTGCGGAGCAGGTGTTTGAGCCGGAAGAACAATGCGACCAAAGGCTTGCCGTAAAAAACTTTCTCCAATGCCCGCTGGTTGAGCGCGCAGAGCGTCAAGAACGCGGTGAGATTGGAAGTAAACAGTCGGTGATCCCTGTAACACTCAGAGAGACCGATCTCGGCAGACTTCAGCACCTCCTTGGCGACATCCCAGTCAGCAAATCGAAGATCAGCATGCGGACCATCACGAACCCCTTTGAAGGTTGTGGTGTTTCCCTCCGGCGAGGTGAAGGTGAGCACACCCGTATCGATGTTGGTTAACACCCGATAAAGCAGCTTGGCTGATGCTGGCAAGTGCCCGGGAAGTGTTTCGTTAGCGGCAGGGTATTCTTGGGTTGACATACACGTTTGACTGCGATTCGAATATTGGGAAAATCGGGCCGGCTGTTATTTTGGTTACGGATAGCTACGACTGGTCGACAAACTTGGCGGCTCGGGTTTTGCAAAAAACGGCACACTCTTTCTCCACAGCTTCCACGCCTGCCAGTGTATGCGGGCGACTACACCAAGGGTCATGAGCGGAAACGTCAGGAAAGTGGAGATCGCACTGGCGCTCGTGAGCGACTGTGGCGTGCCGTGAATGGTGGTGACAATCAATTTGTCTTCATCCCCATTGCCATCGTAGTGATCAATCTGTGCGAACGCGCGTCCGGCGTCTTGCTCAAACCGAAAGCGATAGTAGCCGCGAATTTCACAAAACGGCGACACGTGGAATACCTTGCGCGCAACGAGCCAATCGGATGTCAGGATCGGCTCACCATTTCCATGTGCAATAAGATAGTTGTGGCGCTCGCCAAAGGTATTACTCACCTCGCAAATTGCCGCGCGCATGACACCCATCTTATCGTAGCAGAAGTAAATCGAAATCGGATTAAAAGCATACCCAAGCAGACGTGGAAAGGTCTGCAACACAATTTCACCGTCGGCAGCCGTTAATCCGTTCGTTTCCAGTAGCTCCCGCGCCCATTGCTCAACACTCGTCCCATCGCGTGCGCCATAGTCGTTGGTGTGGAGCGAAAGAAGGTTAAAGCGATCCACAGAGAACCAGCGGTTGCCTGCAGCCTTCCACTGCGATAGCGGCAGTCGTAAAAAAAAAACACCGTAGGAAAACTGGTGCGTCACTGGGCGTAAGCGCCGATGCATCACTTTGCCCAAGCAAATTTCGGCTAGAAAGCGCATCTTGTCTATAAACCCGCGAGTGGGAGTGAATCATCGACGCCGGGATAGGCCGACAATAGGTCGTTTGCAGCAGGAGTATTCGTCTCCCATGGGGTTTTAGCGCCCAGTGCGCGAGCAACCGCAATACCCGACATCAAACCATCCTCATGAAAACCGTAACGCGTCCATGCGCCTGCGAACCAGGTGTTATTGGTGCCTTGAAGTTTGCGCAAGTCACGTTTTGCACCGACACTTTCCGGTAGGAATAGCGGATGGTCGTAACTGATGGTCTTGATCACTTTGGCTGGGTCTATCGTTTGCAAAGGATTCATGGTGACCATAATGGGCGAGGTGAACGGCAATGGTTGCAGCTTGTTAAGCAAGTACGTCAAGGACACCGGCGAATCATTTTGGCTCGATTGATGTTTGAAGGCCGCGTGATAATTCCATGATGCCCACGCGCGTTTTCGGTCGGGTAACAGTGCCCGGTCTGTATGCAGCACGGCGGTGTTGGGGAGGTAACGAATCGCACGCAACACGCGACGCTCATCCGAGCTGGGATCGGCCAGCAATGCCAGCGACTCATCGGAGTGACCTGCCATCACGACGTGGTCAAACATTTCTTCACCTGATGCCGTGATGATACCGACACCATTGGATTTTCGCCGGATGGCGCTAATCTTGGCGTTTAGTCGGATATCGTTGAGTTGCGCGCGTAGTCTCTCCACGTAGTGACGCGCACCGCCTTTGATGGTCCGCCACTTCGGCCTGTTGTTAACCGAGATTAGTCCGTGATTTGCGCAGAAGGTGATGAACGTGGCAAGCGGAAAATTTGCAATTTGTTTAGTCGGTGTCGACCAGATACAGGCTGCCATCGGAACCAAGTACCAGTCACGGAATGCCCTACCGAACCGATGTGTATCGAGATACTCTCCGAGCGTTCCAGACAATTTGGACTTGTGTGCCGACATCTCCGTCGCGGCCTTATTGAATCGAAGCAGATCCCACAACATGCCGAGAAACGCGGGCTTGAACAGATTGCTCGGCTGCGCAAACACTGTAAAAATGTCATCTGAACCGCACCACTCGATACGACTTCGCCCACTCGAGTCGGTCAGCTTGATTCCGAATGACATGTCTGATTGCGCCGTATGGACCCCGAGGTGCTGCAGCATCTGAATAAAGTTCGGATAGGTCCAATCGTTGAACACCAGAAAGCCGGTATCGACCGGGAAACTTTTGCCGTCGACGTGGACATCAATGGTATTGGTATGACCACCAAGGTAGTCGTTTTTTTCAAAAAGCGTCACCTGCGGTGCGGATGCCAGTGACGAGTACTTGGACAAAAGCCATGCACAAGACAACCCCGAAATTCCTGCGCCAACCACAGCGATCTTCATTGACTGTTCCTACCATGCGGGTGAAATCAAAACTTGACGATTTGGCAGTTTGCGCAACACGTGGCACAATCTGGCTTACCACTATAGTCATTTTGTGACCAGTTAGTCATTGCTTGAACTTAAAAGTTCTTTTCCGGTCGATTAAAAATGTTGGTGCTGAAAACTCCCTTTAAAAAACAACAGTTTGAAGCGCGCGAGGAAGCCATCCTCGATGCCGTAAATCGACTGCTGTCCGAAAAGGGCTTCGACCTTATGACCATGGACGATGTCGCCGATGCGGTTGGCGTGGCAAAGGGCAGTTTATACAAACATTTCTCATCCAAAGAGCGCTTGGCCGCAGCGGCCATGTCGCGACTGCTCTCTCAGACGCTCGATGTACTCGATGGGTTTCCCGAACAGTGGACGGCACGGCGGCGGCTGGAGGAGATCTTGCGCTGGACACTTCAGCACCGATTGCGCGGCGGGGTTCCGCATCTACCCTCGACACGCGGCGCATTTCAGCGCGCGCTGATGATGAACATCGAGTATCTGGCGTTGGCGTTAAAGGTGAACAAACGTTTTTACGCATTAGCCGCAGAAGCGAGAAGGAACGGCGAGATTAGCGCGCTTTTTGGCGATGATGTTGTGGTCTACACGTTGTACGCGAGATCTTGTGATCCAACCCTAGAGTTTCTGCAAAAGGCGGGGGCACTGAAGGACGATCAAATTGTGGAAGCCATGGTGCAGACCACGTTCGGTGGCTTGCGTGCGAGACCTGACCAGCCAAGTTCATCAAATTGACCTGGCCACATGCTCAAATTAACCAATAGACTCCTGTCATCAACATCCGCTATCCCGGCACTAACGCAATAGCGACTACCCAAAGACCAATCACTATGCTTTATCCCGACCTCTTCTCTGATTTAGAAAAATCCCGGTGGAACATGGCCAGTGACATTCCGTGGAGCACATTCGACGGCACCAAGCTGACAGACGAACAGGCGATCACGATCAAGATGAACGCCATCACGGAATGGTCGGCGCTACCGGCAACTGAAATGTTTTTGCGCGACAATCAACACGACAGTGACTTCTCCGCGTTCATGTCCATCTGGTTCTATGAAGAACAAAAACACTCGCTGGTGTTGATGGAGTATCTCAAGCGTTTTCGTCCCGACATGGCTCCGACCGAGGAAGAGTTACACGCCGTGCGTTTTCCGTTTGACCCGGCACCCGCATTAGAAACGTTGATGCTGCACTTCTGCGGTGAAATCCGTTTGACACAATGGTACCGTCGCGCCTCGGAATGGCACACCGAGCCAGTCATCAAAAAAATATACGAAACGATTTCCAAAGACGAAGCCCGCCACGCTGGCGCGTATATGCGCTACATGCGACGTGCGATGGAAAAAGTCGGCAGCGAAGCGAAACTTGCATACGCAAAAATCGGCCTGCTAATGGCGAGCGCCGGTAAAGCGGGTAAGCCGCTTCACCCCACCAATCTGCACGTCAATCAATCGATGTTTCCAAACGACACAGTGCAATCCAAGCTGCCTGATCCTACCTGGCTTGAGCGTTGGCTCGACACTCAGATTCAGTTCGACAAGGTGTGGGAGGCGCGAGTTATCAACGGCATTCTCAAACAGCTATCCACTTTGTTTGACCGTACCTTTGAATCCACCGCAGACCTCAATCGCTTCCGCAAAGAGCTGATTGCAGGCATGAAGACGCCCCCGGTCGCGCCTGCCGCTGCCTAGGCTAAGCGTTCCTTGCACAGCCGTATGGCGCGCATAGTGGCAAAATGACATGATGCGCCCTGAATTTGAACGCAAGATTTGCCCGCCTGGCGAGATAGCCACACGTGTCGCCAGCCTCGCGAGCCCGGTGGTGTTTACCAACGGCGTGTTCGATGTGCTGCATCGTGGCCATGTCACCTATCTCGCGCAAGCGCGGGCGTTGGGCGCATCACTAGTGGTCGCACTCAACAGCGACGCGTCAGTCAAACGTTTGGGTAAAGGGAGTGACAGGCCGATTAATCCCCTTGAAGACCGCATGGCAGTCATCGCCGCGCTGGAGAGTGTTTCGCTGGTCACTTGGTTTGAAGAGGACACACCGATTGCGCGGATACTTGAATCGCGCCCCCAAGTCTTAGTCAAAGGTGGCGACTGGACCATAGATAGAATTGTTGGCGCGCCCGAAGTCATCAGCTGGGGCGGCAAGGTTCACTCAATCGCGTTCCAGCATGAGCGCTCCACAACGGCAATGCTTGCAAAAATTCGAGGGGCGCAGTAGTGAACGCGCCTAATCCTTCGTTCGATGCTGTTTACGCCCTTCAGCAGTTCCGCGCGGTGGTGGGTGATGCGGCGGTGCTCACTGAACCCAGCGATATTGCAAGTTATCTCACTGACTGGCGCGGCAACTTTACTGGCCGGGCACTGGCCGTTGTGCGCCCTGCCAACACCGCAGAAGTCGCCGCATTGGTAAAGATCTGCGCGTCAACCGCAACCCCCATCGTGCCACAGGGGGGCAATACCGGGCAAGTCGGTGGCAGTGTGCCTGATGCCGATGGTCGGGCAATCGTAATGTCACTGAACCGAATGAACCGCATTCGCAATATCGACACGGATAGCGATACGCTAATCGCCGAGGCGGGCGTAATTCTGCAAACCGTGCAAGGTGCCGCCGATGACGCCGACCGTTTGTTTCCGTTATCCCTCGGCGCAGAAGGCAGCTGCACCATTGGCGGGAACTTGGCGACCAACGCGGGCGGCACCAATGTCTTGCGTTATGGCAATGCGCGCGATTTGGTGTTGGGGCTTGAGGTTGTGACACCCAAGGGCGACATCTGGGACGGCCTGTCGGTATTGCGTAAAGACAACACCGGTTACGATATAAAGAATTGGTTTATCGGCTCGGAGGGCACACTCGGCATCATTACCGCCGCCTCACTCAAGCTATACCCTAAACCACAAACCCGGGCAGTCGCGTTAGTTGCGGTTGAGAATCCTGCGAATGCGGTGCAATTGCTCAATCGTATTAAGCGTGCATTCGCGGATCGTCTGGTCGGGTTTGAACTCATTTCGCGCGCTTGTCTGGATTTGGTCTTACGCCACATCCCGAACACCCGTGAGCCATTCGCCACCCCACAAGCCTGGCAAGTACTAATTGAGATCAACGACTCACGCGCTGGCGCGCCAATCGGCGAGTGGATGGAAATGGAATTGGCGGCCTCATTTGAAGCAGGCGAGGCGATTGACGCAGTCATTGCGATTTCAGAGACGCAAATCATTGAGTTATGGCGGCTGCGCGAACAGATCTCTGAGGCGCAGCGCCTCGAAGGCAAGAATGTTAAACACGATATCTCGATTCCAATCTCCAAGATCCCGGCTTTTCTGCATGCATGTGACGCAGCATTGGTGAAGGCGTTCCCCGAAATTTCGTTGGTGTGCTTCGGTCATTTAGGAGACGGCAATTTGCACTACAACTGCGGAATACCCGCGCAAGGCCTTGCGAATGCGGCCGAAATCAACAAGATTGTTTTTGCCCATGTGGATCAGTTTGGCGGCTCCATCTCAGCAGAACACGGCATTGGCCAACTCAAACGTGCTGAGTTACCGATGCACAAATCACCAGTTGCCCTCGATCTCATGCGCGCAATGAAAGCCACCCTCGACCCGCATAACTTGATGAACCCGGGTAAAGTACTTTAGCCCGAGGATCTGCCAATAACCACGTCGCCCCAGCGTAGGCTGGGTCGTGGCCCGCCGTAACCAGTTTTTATGGCCAAGGACTGGATTCCAGCGGAGCGACTAAAACAGCGGTGAATGACAGCAAGTTTGAGACGGCAAATTTGCGGTTTAGAGAATTTCGCCTTGGAAAAAAACCTAGAATCTATTGGCATCTTCACATCAAAATGCCTCAAGATGCGCGTTGATACTAGCGTTTGGTTTTTTCCGAATCAGTCGGTGCAGCAGATGGCGGCGCAGTCTGGGTTGCCACCGCAGGCGTTGCCCTTGGCTCCGGGCAATCCGCCCCCTTCAACACACTCGCTTCGAAGTCGCGTTGCATCAACGCCACCTTGCCGATAACTCCAGCGTCTGGCGCACGAATCGTGAACACCGTCTCTTTCGTCTGCGGATTTTTTGGCATGATGGTGATGCCCGTGACCAGATTCGCCGCTTTTGTTGCCATCTCCGCCACAATCCGCTTCGCGGCGTCCTCGGTCGAAAACAAACCAAGAGACACACTGTTGTCCGCCATGACAAGTACGTCCTTTATGTTCTCCTTTCTTAGATTAGCAACCAGCTTATCGGCGGCCTTGCGGTCACGCTGCACAGGCAGTACGACTGCAAAGCGGGTGAACTCTTCGATGTTCTTAAAATCAATGCGGTCAGCCAGCACCATCGTACCAAGTACCGTTTGCGCGCGCTGTGCGTCGGCTGGTTTCACTGATAGCTGCAAACAAGAGGTCGAGGTCAAGGACTCAATAAGTTTCTTGGCAAGAAGCGCTTCGCCCTGCGCCTTTGCCGGATCAGTAATCGATAACACTTTGATCGCGTCACGATTTACCTCGACACCCAAACCTTCGCGCGGCTGAGTCGACGTCAGGTAGATGTGCCCGGCGAGCGCCAGATTGGCCACGAGCAACAGAAAAAAAATAAAACGCGCCATGATTTCGTCTTTGATTATGCTTTTGCTGCGCCCGTGCATCGACTAGGCAGTGCTCGTGATCGTCGTATGCCAGCGTCGCAATTGTAAATCCAAAGCCATCCTAACCGATACCGCACCTCAGTTGTGACGTATCGAAATTTCTGCCGCCGTCAGCCGGAGACGAGCGCCGTCGCGTTCCACAATCAGCGCTCCATCCTCACTGACATCAAGTACCTTCGCAACAAAGGACTCTGTCGCACCGTTCACGTCGACCCAGCAACCCTGATGCGCGTGCAGCACCCGCCACTGGTCGCGCAGTGAACCAAAGCCACCGCGCTGAAATTGATCCAACACCGCAACGAGCTGGGCAAGGATGGCTGGCAGTAAGATATTTCGATTCAGCGCGGGCGAGGCAAACGCCGCATCCGCGCTGACTGTGGCGATGTCTGTGACTGGCTGATCAATCGCCAACCTAATCGACTCCGGCAGGCGAACATTCAAGCCGATGCCGATCACTGCAACAGTCGGGCCGAGCATATCGCCCTGCGTTTCAATGAGAATGCCGCCGAGCTTTTGATCATCCACCACGATATCGTTCGGCCACTTCAACTCGGCATCAATTCCCAGCGCACGCAATGCGTTGGCCACGGCTAGTCCCACCGCCAGCGAGAGTCCACCGAGCGAGGCGGCACCACTTTCAAAGCGCCACAGGAGCGAGAACGTGAGCGACGCACCGAGCGCCGATTGCCAGACGCGTCCCCGGCGACCCCGGCCGGCTGTTTGCAGCTCCGCAGCGAGACACATTCCCGAGGGGATTGTTGTTGTACTGCCCGATGCCACGCCCGAATTGGTTTGGCTCAACAAAGCCGTATTGGTGGAATCAATGACATCAACGATCCGCAAATCCACGCGACGCTGGCTGGTTCCCATCCGCTGGCGAATCACATCAATATCGAGAAGTTGCAGCGGCTCGGCCAGCCGATAGCCGCGGCGCGTCAACGAAAAAATCTGTACGCCGAGAGCACTCGCGTCCTTCAACGCTTCTGAAATTGCGCTGCGTGAAACACCATACTTCGCCGCTAACGCCGCGCCTGAAGTGAAGTGCTCGGCAGACAACTCACGCAGCAGCGTAAACGTCAGCGGGCGAACCTGTATTTCAGTCACGAGTGGTTTCAGGATTGTTCAGACTTGCATGCGGCGACTTCTTCCGCATACGCAATGCCTGCAATCACCGAATCGAGCAGAAGCCTTACCCGCGCAGCCAGCTTACTCGTCGCACGATAATCGGCAGGGGCAATAAAATCGACCCGCCCAGCATTCAGCAGACCCATACAGGTATCTTTTGTTTTCGGCACTTTTGGGTTGTAGACCGCCACCGCGTGTCCACCACTCTTCTTTGCCAACGCCATCGACGGCACATCGGTCATGCCATCGCCGAGATAAATCATGTTTGAAAATGGAATAGGGCGCCGCTCTTCAGGCATGTGTTCATTGATCGACTCGGACAACAGTTCTTTTCCCTTGTTGATACGAAACAAAAACTGCGTCTTTGAGGTGTCCGTGATCAACAACTTCGGAAACGTCGCAATGCCGTATTGATTGAAATGGTATTCGGAGGCGTAGATTTGTTTGAAGTGTTTACGAATCGACACGCCTTCCAAGATTTCCTTTTGCCCGGCGGAGATGATGTAGTGCGCAATTTCGACCTTACCGGCGCTGCGCTCGCGAACGTAGTCATCAATCAACGGAAACCATAACTCCACGCCAGGAAAGTACTTGATCCGTTTCGCCATCACCGCAAAGTCTTCGCGAGTTACCTTAATCTCATCGTGTTTGTAGAGCTTTTCCATCATCAGCCGCATATACGTCAGCATCGGGTCTGAGCCAGTCTCACGCGCCTCTTTGTGCACCTGCGCCCAAAACTCTTCAGGCTCCACGCCGATCTTGGGCAGCACGGTGTATTCCTGCATGGGCTGCGGCGACAACGTACCGTCAAAGTCATAGACCATGGCGATGGTGTTCTGGAAAAAGGGCTTTCTGCTCATGATGTGAGTTTAGCGCGTCGCGGTGCGGCGTATCGGGAGCGGAGAATTGCGGTTCTGCGGCAGCGCGAAGGCGAACTACTGACCCAATGCGGCTGTACAGATTTCCCGACGGCCGTCATTCGTTTGGTCGCGCAGAGGTCTCGGCGGACTCAGCTCAAATGGTTATGGTTGAAATCAATTTGACTCCGACCCCTTGGGTTGCTGGTAAGGTAACTGCAGCACAACGAAGATCGTAAATAGGAGATCACCACACCACGATTGCTAGCAAGTTGATTGATGGCAAACAGGTCGAACCGGCGCCAGCAAAACCCGTTCATGTCGATGGCCTTCGAGGCCGACAAAGCAATCGGGAGCAGGCGCGCGAATAGCCCATTATGGCCGTGCACCTCAACAGAGATGCTGAATGAAGAGGCCGAATATACGTCAGCAGTCGTACCTCACTTGCCAAAAATCAAAATGCTTGCAAACGAGGAGGGGTCCATATACGGACATCTCGATTGCCCGAAAGCAGCTGTTTAACCTTTGAAATTACCGGTGCAAAACAGCTCTATCGCGCAGCGTCCGGTGGATTGATGGGTTGGGCCTCTTTGTTGCGAAGTGCTGCCGGCGTCCAGTTTTCGGACTGTTGATTACACGAAGCCGATTGCTCAGCGGATAGCATTCGCTGAAGTTGAGGAAGTACCCGACTAAGATGGTTTTGCAGTTCGCGCTCGTGCGGTGCAGAAAACTTGCGCGCCCGCATTGCCCAAACGCAGGCATTCAGCATGTCCTTCTCTCCGAGCTGGCCCGCGCCATACATGTTGGCGATATTCCACATCGCTTCAGCCCAGCCAAGATCAGCCGCACGGGAATAAAGCTCGAAGCCTTTTCGACGATCCTGTTTCACTCCCAGACCGAGGTCGTAAAAATAGGCGAGGTTGTTGGTGGCGAGGGCATGTCCTTGTGCCGATGCTTTCTCATACCAAGGCAAAGCCTCTTCGTAACGCTTCTCCGCTTGAAGCCCGCTTCCAACGCTGTTTTGAGCCTCGGCGTTGCCACGCTCGGCCGCCATCCGGTACCACTTCATTGCTTGTCTTCCGTCGCGCGGAGCGCCCCTACCAGAGTCGTAGGCTGCACCGACGCGAAGCTGGGCGTCCGTATCGCCAGCTTCAGCCTTAACAATTAATGCCTTAGTTTCCGCAGAGATGAACCAGTCAGCTGCTGCGAGGTTTGAGAACGCCAGCAGAATAGTTGAACAAACGGCAGCAAGCAGTCTGTTGACCGAAACATTACGTGTCAGAGTTGTATTGTTTTTCATCGAATTCACGCGATCAAGATATGAAATTGGAACGCATGCGCAAAGCGCTGCTTTTGGCCGAATTTTACCGACCGCCTTATCAGAAACAGTTGCCATTGAAGCAAGAAATTGCGCCACCGACAAATATCATCAACACAGCCAACCCGACAGAGTATGCGATGGAAGCGGCTGGTGGGGCCCACGCCGGGAATTCCTCAAGAAGCCGCCTGAACGCAATGAAGGCGATCGCACTGAGCGCCATCCAAGTAGCGCACCACATCGTGAACACCAGGGGTCGGAGTCACATTGTTTTTCGTCGAATTCAATGGGTCAATGTATGAAATCAGAAAGCACTCGCGAACCGCGGCATTTAGCCCATTCTGCAAAATTCGTCTGCGTTCCACAAGATTGATCCAAACACGATCCCACGCAGTATTCGGCGTACCCAAAGAAAATTGGCCGCAGATTTCTCGGCGGCCAATTAGTTGTGTTACTAAATGAAAAGCCCCGTCTTTAAAGGCTTTTACTCAATTAGTACTATTTTTTCACGGCAGACCCCGAGGGGCGTTTTCCATTTTTACACTACTTGCGATGCGCCGATTAGTCAGCGTATACACCAGCCTTCTTGATGATTGGGGCCCACTTGCTGATCTCCGCAGCGAGTTGCGCGCGCAGCGCATCGGGCGTCTGGCGTGCAACGGGTTCCGGTGCGGTACCCAAGCTGGCAAAGCGCTCGATCACATCCTTATCCTTCAGCGCATCTTGCAGTGCCTTGTTTACTTTGTCGGTCACTGCTTTAGGCGTTCCCTTTGGTGCCCACAAGCCGTGCCAAACACCAATGTTGAAGCCCTTCAAGCCAGCTTCGTCCATCGTTGGCAGATTGGACAGCGATGGCACGCGTGCTTTTGAGGTCACCGCATAGGCTTTAACTTTGTCGCCCTTGATCTGCGAGGTGGTGTTGGTCGATTGGTCACACATCAAATCAACTTGTCCGCCGAGCAGGTCGGTCATCGCCGGGTTGGTGCCTTTGTATGGGACGGTGAGCAGGTCGGTTTCAATGGCGCTCATAAACAACATGCCGCAAAGATGTGATGCGGAGCCAATCCCGGCGTTAGCGTAGGAAACCTTATCCTTGTTCGCTTTCAGGTAGGCGATGAGCTCTTTCAAATCTTTCGCCGGCATATCTTTCTTGGCGATCATCGTCATTGGTACTTCGGTGATTAAACCAATCGGCTCGAGATCCTTGTTGGCATCATATTTCAACGTGCGATACAGCGCAGGTGCCGTGGAAATACCGATGTGCATCAACAACAGTGAATAACCATCCGGTGCTGCCGCAACCGCGCGGCCAACACCAATGGTGCCGCCGGCACCGCCGACGTTTTCAATCAGTATCTGCTGGCCCAGTGACTTCGACATCACGGCGGCGACTGAACGCGCGACAGTATCCGTTGGCCCGCCAGCTGCGAACGGCACAAACATGGTTATTGGTTTATCTGGGTAGGCCGCGTTTGCAGTTCCCATCATTGCGCAAAATGCGAATGCGCCAATTGCAGCTAGTGCGGCCGCAGATTTTCTTAGTGACATGAATCCTCCAGTTGAATGCCTATTTTTTTGTTGTGACTCCCACCGAATCATTGTAGCTGAAGCGTCAATTTTCAGCCCGCACAAATCGACCAAAGCGCGGCAAATTTCATACGGCGGCGCAGCAAACAAGAAATGAAACTCAAGTATCTACGGGTGTTTTCAGGCGAAAAAGGCTGAAATGAGCCGTCAATACTCGCGTTTAGGTATCAATACATGTAACCGAATTGAGGGGTGTTGAGGGCATTGAAAGACCCAACTGGCCCAGAGGACGCCTGCCTGCCGACATTATCTTGGCAGAGGAGAGGATGGTGCAGACAGGCGTCAAGCTCCGAGGTTTGGTACGCGCTCCGGTGTTTAGCGCCAGCCGACCACGAATTTTTCACCGGGAGTGATCTGCGGGGTGGCCCAGTTCAGTCCGGCGACGCCACTGTGGCCTTGTTCGACGCTTGCGCCGCGAGGCAGTACGTCGAAGACATGTGGAGCGGCCTTTGGGTTCTTCCATTCAACCCATACGGTGCCGGTGGCTGCGGGGTTCGTAGTGCCGTTGGCAGCACCTTTGGCAAAGTCCGCCGTGAAATCCATGCCCGAAGCCGGGTCATGATCTGCTTCCGACAGTCCTTGCAGTGGCAGCGTGAGCTGCAACCGGCCATTGTCGTGATCGATCGCGATGCGATAGCGGTAGGTCACCACCACCGTCTCACCAGCGCGGAGGTCGAGTACTTGCGCCGAGCTAACGAGGGACACGCTACCTGCTTGATTCAAATAGACCGGTAACTCACCGCGCGCTTGTGCCTCGCGTATTGTGCGCATCATAGTTTGGTAGTCTTGCTCGTTATCTTCATGAGGCGCGCTAGTCTTGCCGTGGAGACGTCCACTGGAAACATCCAGCTTCATATCTAAAAATTCTGCGCCACTTGGTAACAGCGCACTGAACGAAGGTGCCCCGCTTTCAGCATCACGAATTTCATCGCCCAAAGTCGCTTCACTTCTACTCGGTACCATGCGATCTCTTTGCTCTGGCATCACAAAAGTCTGCATGACTTGCACAGTGGCGATGCCATTGTCGATTGAGACATACCATTCGCGTTCGATCGCAGCGAGTTCTTCAGCGCCACACCCATCGCCGATATAGAGGCTGCCCGGTGTTGGTGATAGGTCCGACTTCATCTCAAATGGCACTACATCATACGTCCAGACGGCCATAGCCTCGTCAACTGTCGAGACTGGCACGTCTTCTGCCAACACAAACATGCCGTCCTGCGCCACCCACCGCGCCGCAGATGTTTGCGCTTCGCTGTCGCGCGATACTGCCAAGGTGACACCAATGGCGAGCGCGCTAAAAGCAATACCGGACGCAACCGCATATGCAACCAACTTCACAAAATCCTGCGCAACAAATCGCGGGCCGGCTAGTCGTAGTGACGTCGCCTGTGATTGGGCCGTGGCAAGGTTGGTGGCGTTTGCGTCTGCGTTGGGTTTGCTCCATGTGAAGCGCATATTTGTCTCCCTAGGCGGTAGGTTTGTGGTTACCTGCTGGAGATGATTTAGCGCGCCAATTACGGCTGGATTCGGGACCGATTCGGGCAGCGGGCATGCACAAATGTGGCGACTTTGTGGCATTGCAGAAATGTAGACAAAACGGGCAATAAAGTGCTTCAAGCCTGCGGTATATTGGGTCGACAGTTACGACATTAGTAAAAACGCCAGCCGGGATCAATCATGCAAAAGCGTATCGCCATCGTTGAAGACGACCACACCATCCGTGCTAATTACAGCGACGCGCTGAAGCGTCACGGCTACGATGTCTCCGGTTACGCCGATCGCGCCTCCGCGATGGTTGCTTTTCGGTTGGCGCTTCCTGATCTCGCCATCATCGATATTGGTCTGGGTGACGAGATAGACGGCGGATTTACCCTCTGCCGCGACTTGCGCGCATTGTCGAACAGCCTGCCGATTATCTTTCTGTCGGCGCGCGACAGTGACTTCGATGTGGTGTCGGGCTTACGCCTCGGCGCGGACGATTACGTCACAAAAGACGTTTCCATGCCACATCTCACCGCACGTATCGCAGCGCTGTTTCGTCGACTGGAGGCACAACGCGCACCGGCTCGCGCTGAGGACGTGTTGCATCGTGGCGCATTAGTGCTGGATATCAACCGACTTTCGATTAGTTGGAAGCAACAGGAAGTGATACTCACTGTGACCGAGTTCTGGATGATTCATGCACTGGTTAAGTTTGTCGGCCACGTGAAGAACCGCGACCAACTGATGCGTGAAGCCGAGCTCACGGTTGATGACAACACCATCACTTCGCACATGAAGCGTATTCGCAAAAAGTTCGAAGTTGTCGATAACAGCTTTGATTCCATAGAGACCGTATATGGCATGGGCTATCGCTGGCGTGAGTGAGCTGGCGTGAATAAGCGTTGGCAGAGACGTTGGCAACTCTTACGCGAGCAGGCCAATTGAACAATGTGCCATTCAAAGACAGCGTACGTGCCAAATTTGTCGGCGCATCGCTACTGCTGCTATTGATTCCGCTGTCCGGCTACGTATTTGTGCGAGAACTGGCAACCTACCTGCGGCTTGGTCATGAGCAGGTGACGGTGGCAACGGCGAAGCTTGTGGCGGCTTCGCTGTCGGACCGCCCGGGTCTGCAACTCCGCCGTCGGCCACCGCTGATTGCGCCGCCGGAACCCAGTGCGGAAGTTGCCCCCGCACCAGCAGCGGACCCAGAGCGTGACCGAGTCCTCGCACTCTTTGGTGCGAGTGACGCAAGTATTGCCGCAAGCCTTGGCGCGCGTTATGTGCCGGATGCGGCGGTCGAACGGATTCTCAACCAAGGGGTTGCGCGCGACGCACGAGTTTGGGTAATCGACGCGAATGGAAACGTGCGGGGTTTGGCTGGCGCGATCTACGCCGCACCGCTTCAAACTGGCCTTGATTCTACGATTACCGGTGCCGTCACGTGGCTGCTAAGAGGCCGCATTGATGCGGTGACAACTGACGCAGTCGACTCACGCGAGGCGGTGCTGGCGCAGTCTGAGCGTGCTCTGGTTGGCCAATCAAACAACGAATGGCGTACGCAAAGCGATGATCGATTCGGCGTGCTCAGCGCGGCAGAGCCCATCTGGCAGGGCGACAATATCGTAGCGGCAGTTGTTGTTGAACAAAGCGACACAAGCCAACGGGCACTCGCCCGCAGAGCGGCGCAGTCGGTTATCGTCGTCAGTGTCGTGGTCTTTATTGTCGCCTTCAGCGCACTCGTCTGGTTTTCGTATTCGTTGGTGCGACGTATATCGCGCCTTCAGCAAGACGCCAATGTGGCGGTCGATGCAAATGGACGAGCCACGGGTGTCATTCGGCAGGCCGGTGGTAATGACGAGATTAGCGCCCTCTCAAAAACGCTCGCTGCGATGGTGGCGCGGCAGGCTGCCTACAACGAGTATCTGGAGAAACTTGCCTCTCGTCTCTCGCACGAGCTGCGCACGCCGGTGGCTGTGGTGCGTTCGTCTCTCGATAACCTTCGAGCGGCCAACACATCCGCTGGAGAACTCAAATACCTGGACCGCGCCGATGAAGGAGTATTGCGTTTGTCGAAGTTAATTTCGAGAATGGCCGAGGCAACCCAGCTAGAACAGATGCTACAGAGCGCTGATGTTGAGCGCTTCGACCTCTGTAAGGTCGTCGAGGGTTGCATTGAAGGTTACCGGCTTGCATTTGCACCACAAACAATCGAGCTAACGCGGCCGAACCAAGAATGTATGGTGACTGGCTTGCCGGATGCCATTGCACAGATGCTCGATAAACTGATGCAGAACGCCGTGGATTTTGCGACGGAGGGATCGACGATTCGGGTCCAGATCGCAAACACCGCAGGCAACGTGATATTGACCGTCGCCAACACCGGCCCGCCGTTGCCGGCGGATACTTCCGCGCTTTTTGATTCAATGATTTCGATACGCGAGGACGCCCAGGGCGGCGAGCACCTCGGGCTCGGCTTACACATTGCGCGCTTGATTGCCGAATTTCATGACGGGAAAATCAGCGCCGCGAATCTTCACGATGGCAGCGGCGTAGTGATCGAAATCGTGATGCCGCTGGTACCGCAAGACAA
This sequence comes from Rhodocyclaceae bacterium, assembly GCA_020247545.1. Lineage (GTDB taxonomy): Bacteria > Pseudomonadota > Gammaproteobacteria > Burkholderiales > Usitatibacteraceae > UKL13-2. The sequence goes on from JADCIX010000034.1 coordinate 50,863, forward strand.
ACTTAAAGGTAATTAAACGTTAAAGCGGAAGTGCATCACGTCACCGTCTTTGACGATGTACTCTTTGCCTTCGAGACGCATCTTGCCCGCCTCTTTACACTTGGCTTCACCGCCGAGCGTAACAAAGTCATTAAAGGCGATCACCTCCGCACGAATGAAGCCTTTCTCAAAATCGGTGTGGATCACGCCGGCTGCCTGCGGTGCCGTTGAGCCTTTGTGTACGGTCCATGCCCGCACTTCTTTCACGCCCGCCGTGAAGTAGGTTTCCAGCCCCAAGAGCGTGTATGCGGCACGAATCATCCGCGCAAGGCCCGGCTCCTTCATGCCGATGTCTTCCAAAAAGACCTGCTTGTCTGCCTCGTCCATCTCGGCGATTTCGGCTTCAATCTTCGCGCAAATCGCAACCACTGGCGCGCCCTCCTTGGCAGCGTGTTCCTTGACAAGATCAAGTAACGGATTACTTTCAAACCCACCTTCAATCACGTTTGCGACGTACAAGACAGGCTTGGCGGTAAGCAATGAGAGTTGTTTAATCAACGCCAATTCATCAGCGTCGTAACCCATGGCACGAACGGGAATAGCCTCGTTTAGCTTCTCCATCATCGGCTCAAGGAGGGCGACCATCCTGATTGCCTCTTTGTCCCCAGCACGGGAATTCTTTTGCGCCTTGTGCAAAGCTTTTTCAACGGACTGCATATCGGCCAGCGCAAGTTCAGTGTCGATCACGGCGATGTCGGAGAGTGGATCGACCCTCCCTGCAACGTGGATCACATTCGGATCGTCAAAGCAGCGCACGACATGCGAGATTGCGTCCGTCTCGCGGATGGTAGCTAGGAACTGGTTCCCCAAACCTTCGCCCTTTGACGCACCCGCAACCAAACCTGCAATATCGACAAACTCGACAATCGCCGGAACGACGCGCTCTGGTTTCACAATCGCGGCGAGTTGATCCTGGCGCGGATCCGGCACTTCGACAATGCCGATATTTGGCTCAATGGTGCAAAACGGATAGTTTTCCGCCGCGATGCCGGCTTTGGTGAGCGCGTTGAAGGTGGTCGATTTGCCTACGTTTGGGAGTCCTACGATGCCGCATTTCATATCAGTCTGCTTTCGGTGTTTTGTTCACTTCTTTCGGCTTGGTATGGAGGCGCAACATCGCCGCTTCCATATCGCCCTTCGCCATTGCCGGCCAACATTCTAACGAACGCTTGATGACCTCATCGATCGAGCGTTGGTCTTCGGCACCCGGACGATGCAATACGTAGTCGACCACTTCAGGACGGTCCATCGCGCCGCCAAACTTGCCTGAGAGCTCGCGCGGATGGCCAATGCCCAAACGCAGCCGCCAGAAATCTTTGGTGCCCAGATGGTTCACGATATCTTTAATGCCGTTGCTACCGGCCGCCCCGCCAATTTTCATTTTCACGCCGCCCGCTGGTAAATCCATTTCGTCGTGCGCCACCAGAATTTCTGCCGGAGTGATTTGGTAGAACTTGGCCAGTGCGCCAACGGCCTGGCCAGATCGATTCATAAACGTAGTCGGCTTTAACAGCCAGACGCCGGGTGACTTTGCGACCTCCCCGTGAAACTTTGATTCTTTCTGAAAACTCGCCCCTAACTCGCGTGCGAGTGCATCCACAAACCAAAAACCGGCGTTGTGTCGGGTGTATTCGTATTCGCGGCCGGGATTACCCAGACCGACAACGAGTTTGATGGGGGAATTGAGCATGAAGCAGTTTAAATGTCACCAGAAAAAATGCCCGCCAGGTGCGGCGGGCATTTCAGTGTGATGCGCGACTAAGGCAGTATTATTTTTTGGCCTTGTCGTCTTTCTTGGGAGCCTCCTCCTCTTTAGCCTTCTGGTTTGCAGCCGGAACATCGGCTGCTGCCACTGTAGCGGCTGCGGCCTCATCGGCTGCGACAGCCCGCGGGATGATGATGGTAGCAACTGACTGATCGTCTTTACGGTTCAAGGCCACGGATTCTACGCCAGCCGGCAACTTCAGGTTGGACAAGTGAATCGAGTGACCCGCTACGAGGTCTTTTAAGTCAACTTCGATGAACTCCGGCAAATCTTTCGCCAAACAAGCAACGTCAAGCTCATTGATGATGTGCGAGACGATACCGCCGGAAAGCTTAACGCCAGGGGCGATGTCGGCGTTGATGAAGTGCAAAGGCACCTTCATGTGAATCTTCTTGGTCGGGTCAACGCGCTGGAAGTCGACGTGCAAAACGTTTTGCTTCCATGCGTGCATTTGCACGTCGCGCAGCAACACTTGTTCAGCTTTGCCGTCCAATTCCATATCGAGAACGGACGCGTGGAACGCCTCAAGGCGAAGCTTGTGATAGATCTCGTTGTGGTCGAGTTCAATAACGGTTGCATCTTTACCGGCACCGTACAGGATACCCGGGACTTTGTCCGCGCGACGCAGGCGGCGGCTCGCACCCGTGCCCTGTACGTTACGCGTAGTTGCTTTAAAAGCGATTTTCATAGTGTTACTCCAAGTTAAAAACCATTCGCGACCAAATGGTTTGTTGCAAAAGCGCCTGGTACTTCCAAGGCACCGTAAGAATCACCCCGACCTACTCGCTGAACAAAGAGCTCACTGAGCCCCCCTCAGCGATCCTGCGAATCGTTTCAGCGATCAACTCTGCTGTACCAATTTGCCGAATCTTCTTACATGCCACCGCTTCGGGCTTCAAGGGAATGGTGTCCGTGACAACCAATTCGTCGATGACCGAATTCTCTAAACGTTCGATTGCCGGCCCTGACAATACCGGGTGGGTACAGTAGGCCACCACCTTCGAAGCGCCGCGCTCTTTGAGCGCTTTGGCCGCTTCGGTCAATGTGCCGGCTGTGTCCACAATATCGTCCATGATGAGGCAGGTATGGCCCTCGACATCACCGATAATATTCATCACCATCGATACGTTCGCCCGGGGACGCCGTTTATCGATAATCGCTAACTCTGAATCCAGCTGCTTCGCTATTGCTCTTGCACGTACTACGCCGCCCACGTCTGGCGACACCACAATCAAATTCGGGTAATCGTGTTTCCAAACATCGCCCAACAGAATCGGAGTTGCGTAGATGTTGTCCACCGGGATGTCAAAAAAACCCTGGATCTGATCAGCATGCAGGTCCATGGTCAACACTCGACCCACACCTGCGCCAATCAGCATATTGGCCACCACCTTTGCCGAAATCGCCACCCGCGCAGAGCGCGGGCGGCGGTCTTGGCGCGCATACCCAAAGTACGGGATCACCGCCGTGATCCTGGCGGCACTTGATCGCTTGAGAGCATCCGCCATGACCATGATTTCCATCAGGTGGTCATTTGTCGGCGCACAGGTCGATTGCAAAATGAACGCGTCTTTTCCGCGTACGTTCTCCAAGATCTCGACCATGACTTCACCGTCGCTGAACTTGGAAACTTTGGCACGACCGAGCTGGGTGCCCAGCAAGCGCGCAGTTTCTTTCGCTAGCTTCGGATTCGCGTTACCCGCGAACACGCTCAAATTATCAAATGTCATGCCATCGCCTTTTGTAGCACCTAGTTCTCGCAGTTGGAACAAGTCACCACACACGCTGTTGCCGAGCGAACAATTCAGTCACAGGACAACAGCATGTTGTTGCTGGCTGGGGAGGTAGGGATCGAACCTACGAATGCCGGAATCAAAATCCGGTGCCTTACCACTTGGCGACTCCCCAATTTTTTGTCGCCAATCATCACGGCGTGCATGAAGGCAACTTGCTAGAGGTGAGGATGTTTTTCCAAACCCCTCGCAACAAAACCGGTGATTTTCGGCGAGAGCTTCTGAAATGCTTCACGCGCGTCACTTTCGGACTCGAAGGCAGCAAATAGACTTGCCCCGGAGCCTGTCATGCGTGCGCCAAAAAGAGATTTTTGTGACGCCGCAGACAGCAACGCTAGCCCTGACGCGACCTCTGGAAACGCTTTCAAAACAACAGGTTGCAAATCGTTGCGGTAATTAGCCAACCCAGTCGCCGAAAAGTCTTCTATTTTGACGGTAGGCGTCGTTCTTGTCAAATCCGGGTGAGTGAAGACAAATGGCGTCGGAACGTGGACTTTCGGGGTAACCACGACGTACCACCATGGCGGGACCACGACGGGGGTCTGTAATTCACCTATACCTTCGACAAACGCCGACCGCCCTTGGATAAAAAACGGTACGTCCGCGCCTAGCGACAGCCCAATTTTTTTCAATTGTGCATCTGGCAGCCCGAGCTTCCATGACTGATTGAGTGCGATCAACACAGACGCTGCATCAGAGCTCCCGCCACCGAGCCCCGCTCCCATCGGCGTGCGCTTTTGCATCGAGATATCGGCACCTAGCTGCGATCCTGCGGCGGCTTTCAACGCCACAGCGGCACGGATGGCAAGATCATTTTCGGCGGGTACGCCTGCAATCACGTTGCGCCGTCGAATATGACCATCGTCTCGAACATTAATTTCTAGGTGATCGCCATAATCAACCAGTGTAAAGACCGATTGCAACAAATGGTAACCGTCTGGCCTACGACCGATGACATGAAGGAAAAGGTTCAGCTTGGCAGGTGCAAAAACCTTCACTATGTCGGTAACCAGCGGCAGACTTTTTTGCAAAGCGGTTAAAGGGGGAGGAATTGGTCAACAACGAGGCGTATCGTTGTATCCCCCTCGCTTGCCGTGATACGCGTCGCGAAACGACCCCCGACAATTCCATCCACAGCGCGTACTGCCTCCGTTCGCACCGTCCAGCGTATCAACCGGTCGCCGCTGACTGCGGGAACATCGGCTGACATCAAGTCGACAACTCCTTGTACCCAGCGGGCGAGCAATGCGGTATCAATCGGCGTGCCAAGCAGTGACTGCGTTAGCGCCCCTACCGTCGGCGCGTACTCAGTCTGATCGCCGCGCACTAGGCTCGCCCCTTCCGAAGATGCCGACACTTGCGCAAGTTGAGAGCCAAAAGGTGAAAAAAAATTTATTAATTCTTTGTTGCCCTCGCGTGTCCACTCGATGCGGACCGAGTCCAACCGGTCGCCAATGCGTACGCTCAACCTGCCAGACAGTGCGAATTGTTCAATAAATACCTGCGGGCTATCCAGCGTCGGGGATATCTGAGGGGCCGCAGTCGGCGGTGATGTTGCACAGCCCGCCATCAGGAGCGCGATTACCGCCACCACTAGGCAAAAACTTCCATTCGTCCAATGCGACAGGGTCATTGTTTGAATCGTTCTATCACCGCGATCAGGGTCGCATTGTCTGGGTTTTCAAGCAGCGCACGCTGCCAAAGTTGTTGCGCATCATCCTTCTTGCCGCTCACCCATAGCACTTCGCCGAGATGTGCAGCAATCTCCGGATCGGGACGAATACGATAAGCTCGTCTCAACGTCGCCAATGCGTTTTCAATTTGCTGCATTCGGTACTGTACCCAGCCGAGGCTGTCGAGAATGAACGCATCTTCCGGTGCCAACGAGATCGACTTACGGATAAGCCCCAAGGCTTCCGGCAATCGAATATTGCGCTCGGCCAGCGCGTATCCCAGCGCGTTGTAAGCATGTGCATGGTCGGGCTTGATACGGATCACGATACGAAGGTCGCTCTCCATGTCTGCGAGTCGATTGAGACGATCTGCGACCATGGCACGATCGTAACGCAGCGGTACCGATTCAGGCTGTTTAGCCAGCGCAGCGCTCAATACGTCGTATGCTTCCTGTATCGCCCCGTTGTCGCGCAGCAGTTGTGCTTCGGCTAACACCAGTTGCGTTCTTGATTCTGGCGACTCTAAATCCGCATTCTGCGCATTCTGAAGCAGCTTTCTGCCCGCTTCAATTCCGTCACGTTTGGCAACAAATCCGGCGGCACGTAGCTTCGCGTTGACAAAGTATTCCCCCTCGCCAACTAGGCGATACCACGCCGAAGCAGCGTCAATGTCTTTCTGCCCCTCCGCAGCGAGCCCCAGATTGAAATAAACCGGGTTCTTGTCGCGTGGATCCATATCCAATGTTCGCTTAAGGTCGACAATAGCCGCGTTCCAGTCCTCGATCTGCAATGAAATCAACGCAGATGCGTAGACCAACTCACCGTCTCTGGGCAACTCCCGTGACGCGCGACGGAACTCTTCCCGGGCGGGTAGCAGTGACTTGGTGCTGACCAACGAGCGCGCGTAGGCGACCCGGACTTCGGTATCGCGAGGGAACGCCTTCAGATAACCTGCCAAGTACCGGCTCGCCCGCTCTGCCGCTTCATCATCGTCGGCAGCGCGGATCATCTGCGCTCTCGCAATTACCGCACGCGAAAAACTCGGTTTGCTACTAATCGCCGCTTCAATTGATGCAAGCGCGGCATCCAGACGACCGGCAGCATATGCAGTAATGCCGAGCGCAAACTGCGCTTCAGGAACCGCGCCATAGGGCAGCGCTAACTCGGCCACCAAATTGGCAACCTGATCGCGATCGGAATAGCGGCCCAGCAAGTAAGGCATTTGCAGAAATAATGCAGGGGCGAGCGTTTTATCCTGCAGCCACTGCGACAGCGTTTCTGCCGCCTGCTCGATGGGTCCTTGTATGCCGACTAGGGCACCGAGTGCTTGGCGTGCTGTGGCTGATTCTGGCTCGAGCGTAATCCACAGCAACAGCGCCTCGCGAGCTTCAGGGGTCTGCCTTGATTGAAAAGCAATTTCAGCGGCTCGTCGCGCAATTCGCGGGTCACTGGTTTTCTGCGCGAGGTCCAACATCCCGCGACTCGCCACGACCGGTCGTCCACGTTGACCGGCAATCTCGGACAGCAGATATTGATACAACAGTTGCTCAGCGGAAAGCGTCGGCGGGGTTTTGTTTCCGCTTGGTGTCGGACTCGCGGGGTCAGCTACAGTCTCTTTCGCCGAGATGCTCTCGGTAGCCCGGGCCTTCGACTTTGGATCCGCAACTTCAGTCGACCATCCAGACGACGGGTGTATCGCGAGAATACACAGAACAAGGGCGCAAGACGGGAGGTGGTTCATGCAACTCACATTCAAAGTGATTGAGCGGGTATTTGACCTGACGTACACTAATCATAACGAATTCGCAGACGAGCGTCACAATCGAACATTTAATGGCAAGAACGGCGCTACGCAACCTAAAACAGACTGACGATACCAAGCCTAGATTACGCATGCCTGAGCTACCAGAAGTTGAAACCACCCGGATTGGACTGCTGCCAAAACTTGTCGGTCGGCGTATCCAACGCGTTGTCGTTCGCGAAGCCCGACTCCGCTGGCCAATCCCTGCCAACATTAGCGTAGAGCTTGAGGGTCGGGTAGTTCGCGATGTTTTGCGACGCGGAAAGTACCTTATATGGGACGTGGGAGCTGGTACGCAAGGTGGTTTTTTACTATGTCATTTGGGGATGTCTGGTTCGATGTTTGCGATACCCGCCGGCCGCGCGCCGGATAAACACGACCATGTTGACCTTCTGCTCGATGACAAGTCAATCATCCGATACCACGACCCGCGCCGCTTCGGCGCGATTCTTTGGATTCCCGGCAAAACACCGACCCATTCACTGCTACACAATCTCGGGCCAGAACCGCTCGGGCAAGAGTTCAGTGGCGAGCACCTATTCCAGCGCTCCCGGGGTCGATCATTGAGTGTTAAGGAGTTCATCATGAATGCGCATATCGTCGTTGGCGTCGGCAATATCTACGCGTCTGAATCGCTATTTGTTGCCGGCGTCAAACCTACTATCGCCGCCGGCCGGATTTCAAAGGGTCGTTACGATGCACTCGCCGGAGCGATCCGCACAACACTTTCCAACGCGATAGCAGCCGGAGGGTCCAGCCTGCGTAATTATGTACAAGCCGACGGTCAACCAGGATATTTTCAGCAACGGACGATGGTCTATGACCGTGCAGGCAAGTGCTGCCGTCGGTGCGATGGCACGATCCGCGCAATCCGACAAGGGCAACGAAGCACGTTTTTCTGCCCGCGTTGTCAGACATAATTCTCAAACGTGCTTCGCCGCTATCAGGCCCTTTTCGATTTAATCCCGCTACAGCTAACTATCACCGATCTGAGTAAATGCAGCCTAGACACGCACTTACCGCCCGGCTAGCGGAGCTTCAGTCCTGGCGTTATGGTGTCACCACGCAGATCGCGCGTATCGCCGACTTCACCCGCTCCCACGGTTACAGCGACGCTGATACTGAGGCGATTTTCGATCAACTCACCGACAAGGCGAACACTGCGCGCGTCAAAATCATTTTTGTCGCTGAAGCGGGGCGCGGTAAATCGGAGCTCATCAACGCGCTGTTTTTTTCCGACCTTGGTCGACGCCTTCTCCCGTCGGGCGCAGCACAGGCCACCCGCTGCATCACCGAAGTAAGGTTCGACAGAGACGAGAGCCCCCACCTACGGGTACTTCCCATCGAATCACGTGAAACCCCGCGCCGGTTTGCGGATCTTTATGCAGATAGATCCGAGTGGCAGACCATTCCTTTTGCGACAGACGACCCAGAATCAATACGTGTAGCTTTTAGCCTGCTGGCACAGACCCGCCGCGCCACGGTCGCCGAATCGGTTGCATGGGGACTTCGCGGCAACTCATTGTCCAAACCCCAAAGCGATAGCAACGGTACCGAAGTGCCAAAATGGCGATACGCCGTCATCAACTTCCCACACCCGATCCTTAATGCCGGTCTCGTTGTGGTTGATACCCCCGGTATCTCAGTACTTACGGCTGAGCCCGAATTCAGCCGAGAGCACATCCCGGCAGCAGACGCGGTATTCGTTGTGTTGGACGCAGCCGAGGGCATTACCAAATCTGACCTCGGGATCTGGCGGGAAACGCTTGGCAGATCGCGTAATTTCCGAGAGCGCAAAAAGGACGAGTCGAACCAGGCGCGCATCATAGTCGTGAACAAGATTGATCGATTGACATCTCAAGGGCAGGTGCACACGAAGGAAGCAGATCGCCTGTGGCAGGTAGAAATCGATAAACGTATTCGAGAAGTTGCCGACCTGATGGGAATAGAGTCGAATAGCGTCATTCCCGTGTCGACCGCGCTTGCTCTACAAGGGTTGTTCAGGAAAGACCAAGATGTACTACTCCGAAGCCGACTCATCCACCTCGAGAGAACGCTCACTGACCAACTACCGGCTGATCGGGAGGTCGCTCTAGGTACAAAGATTCTAAATACGTTATCGAGCATACTGGAAAGTGTGCAGGCATCGCTTGACCAAGCGCGATTTGACGTGCTCACCGGATTAAATGACCTTGGCCAGGTCCGAAAGAAAAATCAAGCAATCACGCAAGCACTTTCACGGGAGACAGACAACAAGCGGGCAAATCTCGATGCGGCACTAGATGAGTTACGCACAATCAAGGCGATTCACAGCAAACTTTCGAACGAGCTCGCAGAATTGACCAGCCCAACAACTGCGAAGCAAGACATTGCCGATACGGCGATGAAAATCACTGCTTCACTCAGGCCGGGCGAGCTACACGACGTCTTGTCGAACTATTTCGCGCTATGCCATCAGCGCATTCGTGCAATCAACAAGAAACTCGATGAAATTCGTACGCTGTTCGGCAACTTGGGGGAACACCACTTTCGCAAAATTGGTATCGGAAACTTCGAACTACACCCGTTTGCAACCAATCGATTCCGGTTAGAAATTGACAAAGTCGAAGAAGTCACTGCAACCGAGCTACCCAAGGCGGGTAATGCCCTAGAGCATCACGCTAGTGCCGTGGCCGAGCAGTTTGAGGCTCTAATTGCAGGCAGGATTGTGCATCTGTTCGAAATCGCGCACCGCGAATCTGCGGCTTGGATGCGCGGCGTGCTCAGCGCAATCGAGCAGCCTCTGAATGCATTGAATAAACGTCTAGAAGAGCGGGCAACACGCGTCGCGGTGATCCGTTCTGCGGAACTAGATCTGGCGGAGAAGATTGCTGAAATTCAGGCCGCGATGGACGTAATCAAGATTAAACATGCCGAGTTAAGCATGCTCCGCAACGGCCTAGAACGTTTCGCCGGGAAGCGCAGTAAACGCGACTAGCACACTCCTGTTGTCGCGCTTTTGTGGTTCTTATGCTGCAACTTTCGCTGCGCTCAGGCGGATGAACTTGGCGTAAAGGGTATCGTGACCTTCACTACGCGATTCGTCCTGCGGGATACAATCGACTGGGCAAACCTCGCGGCACTGCGGCGTATCAAAGTGCCCGACACACTCTGTGCACTTGCCGGGATCGATTTCGTAAATTTCGACGCCCTGGTATATCGCACCGTTGGGACACTCTGGCTCACAGACGTCACAGTTGATGCATTGGTCGGTAATCTTGAGGCTCACGTTGCCTTACCAACCTTAATCATCAGTGCGCGCTTGGTCAACGGATGGACAAACTCGCCAACATCTCCACCGAGAACCGCAATTTCGCGGACGATAGTCGCGGAAATGAACATGTATTTATCAGACGGCGTAAGAAACATCGTTTCGACACCGGGATTGAGGCGTCGGTTCATTCCCGCCATTTGGAACTCATACTCAAAGTCCGAGACTGCGCGCAGTCCGCGCAAAATGACGTTAGCCTCTTGGGCATCGAGAAAGTCCGACAGCAACCCGGAGAACCCCATCACCCTAACATTGGCATGTCTAGACAGAATTTCTCGGGAAAGCCCTACTCGCTCCTCGAGGCTAAAGAACGGACGCTTCGCCTGGCTGTGTGCGACTGCTACGATCACCTCGCCAAATAGCTTGGATGCACGCTCGACGAGATCTTCGTGTCCCTTGGTCAAGGGATCAAATGTACCGGGGTAAACAGCGCGAATCATGGTTGGGCATGGGGGTGTGAAGTGGGGGGGGGCGGCAGAAAAGATCTATGTTAGCCTGCCGAAATTAGTCGAAGCAACCCAAAATGCACCGCGCCCGCCTTTGATACCTTTTCCACGACAAACTGGCTGCGGACACTACGCAGCGTCTCGACGACGTTTGCCAACTCGACATAGACAAGCGCATCGTCAGCCAAGTGCGGGACCAGTTGAGCCAAAAAGGTATCGATCATTGCCGTGGAAAACGGCGGGTCACAAAATGCTATATTAAACTTGGCAGAATTCAGGCGAAGCCATTGACGCACATCTGCATGTACCACCTTGCATTGCGCTGCTCCAAGCCGCTGCGCATTACCGGTCAACGACTTGGCTGTTTCCCTGTTAGCCTCACACAAGACCACTTGTTGAGCTCCTCTGGACGCCGCTTCAAAGCCGAGCGCGCCGCTGCCTGCAAATGCGTCTAAGCAGATTTGTCCATCAAGCGATTGCCCCAGCCAGTTGAAGAGTGTTTGTTTTACTCGATCTCCCGTCGGGCGCAACCCTTCTGCGTCGGGGAACGTCAAGAGTCGACTACGCCATTCGCCACCACCAATCCGCACGCTGTTAGCCCGACGTCGTTGCAATATACGCGAATTGTTCATGAGACAATTCTCGCACGGTTGCAACCCCTCAACGCTCAGGCCTTGGCCTAGAATGTAGGGGCACTTGGCAGTAAGTTCGATTGCTTGGATGATTGTTAAAGGCCCCGTGCTTGTTTTCCTCCTCATCAAAATCCAGTTCAATATCGCCGCCCGTTGAGCCCTCTACAGGCTGGCTGGCGAGACTGCGCGGTGGTCTCTCCAAAACGCGGGAGCTCCTGAAGACCGACGTCTCCGACCTGTTCGCGCGTAACCCAGCGATTGACGAAGTCTTTTTTGAAGACTTGGAAACAGCGTTAATTACCGCCGATGTCGGCGTCCGCGCAACTGCGCGGCTGATCGACAGTCTTAGGCGAGCGCAGCGCGAGAAGAAAATAGTTGAGCGGGCTGCGCTATACGATGAACTCAAAAACAGTTTGGCCGAGCTAATGTCGCCGCTGGAACGTCCCATGGATACCTCCATCGCTAAGCCCTTTGTAATTATGGTCGCAGGTGTAAATGGTGCAGGGAAAACCACGACCATCGGCAAACTCGCAAAGCATTTCCAGTCAGAAGGTCAGAGCGTCTTACTGGCTGCGGGGGACACATTTCGTGCTGCAGCAAGGGAACAATTGATGACCTGGGGTGCGCGTAACAACGTCACCGTTATCGCACAACAAGGCGGCGATTCTGCTGCGGTCATTTTTGATGCTATTCATGCTGCGAAAGCGCGCGGCATCGATATCGTGTTGGCTGATACTGCTGGCCGACTACCAACGCAGCTTCACCTCATGGAAGAGATCAAGAAAGTTAAAAGGGTCATCTCCAAAGCCGATCCGTCAGCACCTCACGAGACGCTATTGGTGCTGGATGCAAATACCGGACAGAACGCACTTTCGCAGACCAAAGCGTTCGATGATGTACTACAGTTAACCGGACTCGTGGTAACCAAGTTAGACGGCACGGCCAAGGGCGGTATGTTGGCTGGGCTGGCAGCTGAAAGAGCCGGGCAACCAATACCGGTCAGATTCATTGGAGTAGGCGAATCCATAGATGATTTGAAGCCTTTTGTGGCCAAACAGTTCGTTGATGCATTGTTCTAGCTGAACCCACCCGACACCACTATTTTGATAACTTTTTCCTCGGTTTCGAAGCGCTACGCAAATGGTTATGAGGCGCTGAAAGGTATTTCATTCACCATCGAAAATGGCGAGATAGTTGTCGTCACGGGCCACTCTGGCGCTGGGAAATCCACGCTGCTGCGTCTTGCAGCCGGCATTGAGTTTGCTTCTACCGGTAACGTATTGGTGAACAATCAAAACCTCGCGCAGCTTAAGGAAACCGGCATCTCGGTGTTGCGGCAAAATCTCGGATTGGTGTTCCAGGATCATAAGTTGCTGTTTGACCGGAACGTCTTTGGAAACGCCGCCCTACCCCTAGAAATCGCTGGGTTTACCCGTATCGAAATCGGCAAGCGTGTTCGCGCCGCCCTCGACAAGGTGGGCCTGCTCCATCGCGAGAAGGCCGGCCTTGTCTCATTATCAGGTGGTGAACAACAACGATTATGCATTGCACGAGCAATCGTCAACCGTCCTTCGATCCTGATTGCAGACGAGCCGACTGGCAATCTTGACCAAGCTTATGCGGCAACGATCTTGGATCTTTTCAGAAGTTTTAATCAGGTTGGCGTAACCGTCTTGCTCTCAACTCATGACGGGTCCGGATTGGAGCATCTAAAGTGTCGGCAAGTGGAGCTTGAACACGGGGTAATTGTTCGATGAACGCAACACTCAACGCACACATGCAGGCGCTAGCACGCGCTCTTGGCAGAATGCGCACGCAGCCACTGGCCACCTGCCTCTCGATCGCTGTCATCGCTATCGCCATTTTGTTGCCGTTGGGTCTTTATGTTTTGTTTGACAATGTGATCAACGCCGCTTCCCACCTGAACACCGAACCAAATGTGAACGTCTACCTAAAGTTGGCGACGAGCGACCAGGAAGCCAAAGATGTTGAAAAGAAACTTCGCGCGCATTCCAACTCGGCCCAGGTAACTTTTGTCTCGCGTGAAGCGGCGTTGGCCGACATGAGGAAGCGCGCGAATCTTAGTGATTTACTCGCCGACATCGATACGAACCCGCTCCCGCATGCGTTTTCCATCAAGCCGCTGTCATTTGAGATGAGCATCCTGGAGGCTATGCGCAAAGAGGTATTGTCCATTCCCAAAGTGGAAACCGTGACCATGGACTTCGAATGGGCAAAGCAACTAACGCGCTTCGCAAGATTTGTCGAACATCTGGTGATCTTGTTGGGCGGTTTGCTAGGTGCTGCAGTCCTATTCGTCGTTGGCAATACAATTCGCCTGCAGATGCTGACGCAGAAGGATGAAATCGTCGTCGCTCGACTGATCGGCGCTCCGCGGCGTTTCGTGCTTCGCCCCTTCCTGTACTTTGGCGCGCTTCAAGGTGCACTTGCCGGCCTACTTGCCGTCGCAGCCACCCTCGGCATTGGGTTATGGGTCGGCGGGGAGGTGAATGCGTTCGTGGCGTCCTATGGCGGGAATTTCTTCACGCAGGGCCCCTCCTTCGAACAGTCGCTGTCTGTGATTACGGTTGCGGGCATCATGGGATGGCTTGGTGCACTCATCTCTGTCTCGATGTACTGGCGACAGATAGAAACCTCAAGGTAAATTCTTTGCTGGACGGCGCTTTTCAAGCATTTTTGCCTGAAGACGCCCATGTTTGCTGATCATTACACTCTGAAGAACTTCTCGAAACCCGCTGTTGCTCCGCTCACGCGTCGTGATCGCGATTTTTTTGCGTTGCCGTGAGTGTCAGTTAGTGAGTTAGTCGTGTTGATTTGTTCGCTTTTGCTTGGTTTGGTCTTGGTTTCCTACCTGTTTAGCCGCTCACCAAGCGACCAAACAGGGTGTTTCTCATGCGGTAGACGCACCTCTCCCGCCTATCCTTGCGTCCAAGGTTACCCAGCGCCGCAGGTTGTAGACCGTCGCCTGCACAACGATCATCGACTTGGCGCGGGTCTCACCGATCGAGCGTAGTCGCTTGCCCATCGTCTTCTCCCAGCCGCCAAATACATGCTCTACCCGCGCTCGAATCCGCGAGAGCTTCTGGTTGCGCCTCTGGTTGCCGGTCTGGTCGTAGCGCTGCGCGTCATCCTTGCGAGCAACACCATCTCGGAGGCCCCGTGCGTTGAGCAGCTCTCTGGTGGCCTTGGCATCGTAGCCTTTGTCGGCATGTACGGTCTTGCCGCTGTCTAATCGCACCGCGTCGGCGTCGATCAGCTTCTCAAGCGGTACGCGGTCATTCACATTGGCCGGGGTCACTTCAATGGCGCGGATCAGTTTGTGTTTCTGGTCGGCGTTGATATGGCCTTTGTCGCCGTAAAACCACTTGCCGTGCTTCATCGTCCAGCGGGCATCACCATCCGTGTGGGCGATGCGCTTGGCGTCCCAGTGGGCGGGGGTCTCGCCGTTATTGAGCCTCTCTCGGGATTCGTCGCTGACGCGCGTCTTGGGCACCTCGACAATGGTGGCGTCAATCAACTGTCCGCCTTTGGCGGTGAGACCGGCTCGGGCGAGCTGGTGGCTCACTTCACGAAACAAGGCGTCAGCACCGCCGTCGGGTACGGCAGGCGTCCGCCTTGCGGACGCGCCGCTTCGCGCCCAGTGGCCGCATTGACGGCAGCGGCTAACCCCACCCAATCGACGAGATGCTCCAGCCTGTCGAGCACCCCGGTGAATTGAACGAGCTTCTCTTCCCGTCGTGCTCTCGAAAACAAGTCGCCAGTGCGGTTTCTCATTGCTAGTCCCTTAGTCGATGCGGTCTGAACTTAGGGGGCCGGGGTTTTTAGAAGATCCCTCTTCCCACATCGCGACGGTATGGCGTGTCGCCCAAAGTCGGTCCAGCTCACCTAGGTTAATACGCGTAACTTTCCCCGCATAGACGATTAATTATTTTAAATCAAATACTTGTATCATAAGTGAGTCTTTACAAATTCCTGCATCTTTTGGATTCATGAATCGCCTTAACAATTGAACTTCTAAAGCTATTAGCACTCTTATTGGCAGAGTGCTAATATATTCAATAAGGAACCTCTGCCTAGGATCGCACTCGTTGCAAGTACCAAAAAAGGAGCTATCAATGTCTACCGCAAGCATGAATCTTCCAGCCTTGTCAGTCGCAAGTTTGGAAAACTACATCTCCACCGTCAACCGCATACCCATGCTGACCCCAGAACGCGAGTATGAGCTGGGTGTTGCACTCAAGACGCGTGGCGACCTTGCCGCAGCCTCCGAACTCGTGATGTCGCACCTGCGACTGGTAGTTTCGATCGCGCGCAACTATGCCGGATATGGACTTCAGCAATCAGACCTCATTCAAGAAGGCAACATTGGTCTGATGAAAGCGGTCAAACGATTTGACCCGGATCGTGGTGTGCGGCTTGTATCCTTTGCCGTGCACTGGATCAAAGCAGAGATGCATGAATACATCTTGAAGAACTGGCGCATCGTGAAGGTTGCCACGACAAAAGCGCAGCGCAAGTTGTTCTTTAATCTACGCTCAATGAAGCCAAACTTTGGCACGCTGTCGCCGACCGAGGTAAAAGAGGTCGCACGTCAACTTAATGTCAAAGAGACCGATGTCAGCGAGATGGAGAAACGGCTGACTGGGCAGGAAATTTCGCTCGAACCTAATGACGGGGACGACGAGAGCTGGATAAGCCCGATTGCCTACCTTGCAGACAATTCCGTGGATCCTGCCGAGCGACTCGGTGCGATGCAAAAAGAAATTGCCGCAACAAGTGGCATGGAAGCCGCACTCGCTACACTGGATGACCGCAGCCGGCGAATCATTGAAACCCGCTGGCTTAATGAAGGTGGAGAAAAAACGTTGCACGAGTTGGCGGCAGAATACGGTGTTTCGGCTGAGCGTATCCGCCAGATTGAAGCCAAAGCCATGCAGAAAATGAAGTTGCAGTTACAGGATTACGCTGCGGCTTGATTCGACGATTCCGTCCAAACAAAACGGGCACCAGTGGTGCCCGTTTTGTTTACTGCCTGCGGATGCCATCAGCGCGCGGCAACCACCAGCATTTCCACCTTCCATTCTGGCTTCGCCAGCTTGGCTTCGACTGTCGCCCTCGGCGGCGTCGCCCCCGGTACAATCCAGCCATCCCAAACGGCGTTCATGCTAGGAAAATCTTGCATGTCGGCAATAAAAATTGTTACTTGCAGCAGTTTCGATTTGTCGCTTCCCGCCTCCCCGAGGAGTTTATCGATCGCCGCTAGGACTTGACGTGTCTGACCCGAAATATCCTGCGTATTGTCTTCAGCAACCTGTCCTGCAAGGTATACGGTGTTGCCGTGAACCGCAATCTCCGATAATCGTTTACCGACGAGCATCCGCTCAATAGTCATCTAGTCTCTCCTTAAAAAAGCTTACTGATATCAGCTGCCAACTTATCTACCGGCAACCCATAAGGTGCCATCAAACGCAGGCGACCCTGCGTATCAAAGATCAACATTCCTGCCGTATGGTCAACGGTATAAGAATCCGCAGTTTTACCTGCGACAACCCGCGCGACGATTTTGAAGTCTTTAGTCACCTTAGCCGTAGCTGCTTCATCACCATATAACCCAAGGAAAGTTGGGTTGAAGGAGGAAACATATTTTGAGAGAAGCTCTGGTGTATCCCGCTTTGGATCCACGGTGATGAACAAGACTTGCAGCTTCTCACTCGCCGGACCAAGCTGTAGCATGACTTGCCGCATCTCGGACAGGGTGGTTGGACACACGTCCGGGCAGAAGGTAAAACCAAAGAAAACAGCCACCACCTTGCCGTGAAAGTCAGCCATCGTTCGTGGCTTTCCTGTGTGGTCGGTCAGCCGAAAGTCATCCCCGTAGCCTTGAGCGCCGGTGATATCTACCGAATTAAATGACGGCGGGGACTGGCGGCAACCGGAATTCAGCAGCATCACTACGCAAATACTGGCAACCCAAACGGCGCGCACCATCACAATGTTGCGGCGAGAGGCGCGTAGTGATCGATCAGTAACGCCGCAAACAGTAACGCGAGATACAAGATCGAAAAGTTGAATGTCTTCCTCGCGAGTGCATCGGTATAACGATGGTACAGCTGTATGGCGAACCAGATAAATACCGCGTTCAAAATGACGGTGCTAAGCAGATAGAACCAAGCAGCCATGCCGACAACAAACGGCAGCAATGTCGCCGCGGACAACATCAAGGTGTAGAGGAGCAAGTGTAGCTTGGTGAATTGATCGCCGTGTGTCACCGGGAGCATCGGCACCCCCGCCTTTGCATATTCTTTTTTGCGGTACAACGCTAACGCCCAAAAATGTGGCGGGGTCCAGGCGAAAATAATCAGGAAAAGTAGCAGAGCCTGTGGATCCACCACCCCGGCGACCGCTGCCCAACCAAGAATCGGCGGCATCGCGCCGGAGGCACCACCAATCACAATATTCTGTGGCGTCGCTGGTTTGAGGATCACAGTGTAGATCACCGCATACCCGACAAACGTTCCCAAGGTTAACCACATCGTCAACGGGTTGACGTAACGGTAAAGGATCATCAGCCCAATACCACCGACGATGCCTGCCAGCGACAATACTTGTGCGGTGGAAATGGACCCCGCCACGGTAGGCCGATCTCTCGTCCGCGCCATGTTGCGGTCGATGGCCTGCTCAACCAAACAATTAAATGCCGCAGCGGCACCCGCGACGAGCCATATGCCTCCGGTTGCCGTCAGCATCAGGGGTAGATCCCAGCCGATGCCCACGGGATAAGCGAGCATCATGCCGATCACCGCCGTGAACACGATCAGGGCGTTGACCCGCGGCTTTGTAAGTCTCAGGAACTGCATTAACACGCCCGGTTGGCGATAGGAAATTAAATTTTCAGTCACGTGGTGGGTTCAGCAATTCAAGTTCTATTCATTCGATATATGGTTACCACAATGAGTGCCATGAGCAACGCGGCAAGACCATTGTGGGCAACCGAAACCCAGATGGGCAAACTAAACCACACGTTTGAAAGTCCCAGCAGTACCTGCAAAGCCAGCATCACACCAAGCATTTTTCCAACCATCCGCCCAGATTCAGTTTTTGCCAGACGCCAAGAAAAAAATCCAACCACCAGTACAACAACAATCGCGCCAAGCCGATGCATCCAGTGGATGGCTCTGAGTGCATCGATAGTCAGCAGTTCCCCATCCGGCCCGACACCAAGCGGCCTGATCACGTGAAAGGCATTGGCAAAGTCCATCTCTGGCAGCCACTTGCCATTACAAGTTGGAAGATCAACACATGCCAGCGCAGCGTAATTGGTACTCGTCCAGCCGCCAAGCACGATCTGCATAAACAACACGACCGCAGCGACCACGGCAAACAGCTTCAATCCTGAGGACACAATTATACGTTCTCCAAGTTTTCCCGCGCCCGGCTGCGTTGCAAGCAACAGAATCAGCAGTGTCAATATGGCAACACCGCCCAATAGGTGTGACGTAACGATGGCCGGCTTTAGCAACATCGTTACGGTCCACGCGCCAAGCGCGGCCTGAAAGATAACCGCCGCCGCAATGACGGTTGCCAGCGCAGGCGACTGCGCAAAGCGACGCCGGTTGCGCCAGGCGGCGAACATGATCGCCGCGATCAGCGCACCCACCACCATCGCCAGATACCTGTGCGCCATCTCCTTCCACGCTTTCGCCATGGTTACCGGTCCACCCGGCAAAGCGGCTTCGGCCGCACGAATTTCCTCGGTTGAATGGTGCGGCGTCAAGTTGCCATAACATCCGGGCCAGTCTGGACATCCAAGTCCGGCGTCAGACAATCGGACATATGCGCCAAGAATGATCAGTACAAATGTGGTCACAGCAGTCACGGTGATGAGCCGACGAAACCGCACCTGATCACGACCAATCCACATACAGGCTCCAACAATGATTACCAACGTGATCAGTCCCACCACGCCATGCTCGATTGCACTCATACGCATTACATCAAACCTCTATTTTGGTTCTGCACTTTCCATCTCCTTCCCAAGTTGCGAGGCCTTCAGCACGCGACGAAGGTCTGCAGCTAACTGTTTGATATCTTGATCCGCCCGATAACTCATAAACAAATTTCCCATCGGGTCGACCGCGTAGATGTAGCCACGACCGCCCGTCGTATCGCCGGGCGCACGCGGTAACTCTGCAAGCCAGGTTGAGTCCTTGGCCGAAACGAACGCAGTACCAGCATTGTCCTCAGTCAATTTTGCGGGAACCGGAAGTCCGTCGTCGATCAACAT
Source organism: Rhodocyclaceae bacterium (assembly GCA_020247545.1). Taxonomy (GTDB): domain Bacteria; phylum Pseudomonadota; class Gammaproteobacteria; order Burkholderiales; family Usitatibacteraceae; genus UKL13-2. The sequence continues at coordinate 70,627 of JADCIX010000034.1, forward strand.
CACGCGCACCACCCGGTCCAACTCTTTGCCAACCAGTAGACGAGCCTGACGCATGGTGTGCAACTTAGCAATACAGGTCGACTCACAGGCACCGCTATCGCGCGTCAGGATCAGCCACTTCCCGCGGAATGCCTTCGAGGCCGCAGCAGGAGGCGCGTCCTTTGCGTCAATCGCATCAAAAGGTATTTTCGGCAACTGCACAACCGGGACAACGAGATCGCCAAAGTTATTGGTCGTTTTTGGCTTCCAAAAGAAAAACATCAGGTACGACGCAGTGATCGGCAGGGCAAATAGCACGAACATGAGCACGAACTTAACACGTGGCGATAGCCTCATCCGAACCGATCCGCTTTCTTGAGTTTTAGATTCAACACCAGCCATAACACCACGACTGTTGTTGCCAGCGAGTACCAAGTCAACATGTACTCGACATGTTTAGCCACCTTTGCATCAGGTCGTTCAGAAATGTGCGTAAGGCCTGCATCCGTCGGATTCGCAAGCAACATAAGCCCGGCAACATGGCGACCGGTCCGCTGGCGATAGCGCTCAATGGTCAGATTTTGCCAAACGCTCCCCTGCACCGGCGATTGCTCGCCTAGCTCCAGAAATTTCGCGGTAGGCAGCGACAACATCCCGCGCACTTCTACCAGACCCGCGGGTACACCGACAAAGGGAGGCTGGGGGTAAGCTGCACTTCGCGGAACAAAACCTCGATTGACCAACAACACTGATGTGGTTCCATCGATGAACAAAGGGGTTACCACATGGTACCCAACCGTCGCCCCTTCACTCTTGTTGTCGAGGAAGATCTGGCCCGCCGCGTCGTAGACACCCCTTGCAATGGCACGTCGGAATACGTCGCGTTCTACCACCAGCTCGCCATCAACATGTAACGGCGGCTCTACCACCCGCAGGTCTAAACTCGCCTGTAACTGGGTCTTTTCGGCCACTCTACCGCGCTGCCAGTTGCCGAGATGCACCGTCATCACGAGCGTGACCAATGCGGCAACGGTTGGCACGAGGGTCGGCTGAAACCGCAGCTGAGTTAGCCTTCTTATCGAATAGAACATCAAGGGCAATCCCATGTAAACAACAGGAGCAAAAATAAAAAAATCAGCCCGCCAAAACAACTAGCCAGGAAGTTACTATCCACAAACTACTTCATCGGCCCCATACGACAAGGATTTACCGCGATAATTCTCTGGTGGTCGGTTGACCTGGGAGAAAAAACATGAAATATGTGCTGGTATTGCTGCTGTTACTCGTCATCATTAGTTTATTCTCGGGGTTGTTCTTCATGTATCGCAACAATGGACACTCGAGGAAAATGGTCAATGCGCTGAAAATTCGCGTTGGCTTTTCGATTATTGCGTTCTTAGTCGCCGTGGGCGGGTTCGTATTCGGCTGGTTTCCCCGAGGTTAGCGCCATAAACTTTCCGCACTGTCTCTTACCAATTCTCACTTTGGTGGAGTGGTACTACGAAAAAAAGGCCGCCAGCATGAGCTGGCGGCCTTTTTTGATAGACGCCAAATGTTGTTAGACCAATACGTAGACAAAGATAAACAACCCCAGCCAAACAACATCCACAAAGTGCCAGTACCACGCGACCGCTTCAAATCCGAAGTGCCGGTCCGGCTTGAAGTGCCCCTTAATACATCTGAACAGGATCACCGTCAGCATAATGGCACCGAGCGTCACATGAAAGCCGTGGAAGCCAGTTAGCAAATAAAACGTCGAGCCGAACACGCCAGAAGAAAGCTTGAGGTTGAGATCGGAGTACGCGTGAACGTACTCGTAAATCTGGAATCCCAAGAACACCGCACCGAGGCCAATGGTAGCGACAAGCCCCCAGATCAACCCATTACGATTGTTATCGATCAGTGCGTGATGGGCGTAGGTGATGGTGACGCCGGAAGCAAGCAACAAGGCTGTATTGAGCGCGGGAATGCCCCAAGCCCCCATGCTTTGAAACGCTAGCGCAGGATCTTGCTGGAAGTACGGTCCCAAGGTTGGCCATTTCGCCGCGTAACCTTCCCACAGAAAAGCATTGTCCAAGTCAGCAAGCCATGGCACTGAAAACACCCTTGCATAGTACAGCGCGCCAAAAAAAGCGGCGAAAAACATGACCTCGGAAAAGATAAACCAGCCCATGCTCCAGCGATAGGAGGCGTCAACCTGCTTGTTATAGAGTCCCGACTCGCTCTCGCTGATGACATTTCCAAACCAGCCGAACAACATGTAGATCAGGACTGCAAAACCGATTAGCTGCAAGGCAGCACCATACGGCTGGATTTGATTCATCCACAACACAGTTCCCGCACCCAGGAACATTAGCGCCGTTGAGCCGACTACGGGCCACTTGGAAGGGGGGGCGAAATAATAACCACCAGTTGTCGCACTCACATCACTCTCCTAATAACTAATCCATCACTTTGCGGTGATGAACTTCACCAACATAAACAACGTTACAACAAAGATAAGCGCACAAACAACGCCTACAAGAACCACATGCTGAATTTTCAATTTACTGCGGTCTTCCTCATATCCCCGTGAACTACGGACACCGAGAAACGCCCACAAGACCGCTTTGAATGCGTTCCACCACACTACGCAGGATCTTTTGGTGCTTTTTTCATCTCTTCAGTAACATCGAAGAAATAGTACGAAAGTCCAATGGACCCAATCTTTGCCGGCAGCTTGGGATCAATAAAAAAAGTCACCGGCATCTCACGTGATTCACCTGCTTGAAGCGTCTGATTGGAAAAACAGAAACATTCAATCTTGCTGAAAAACAAGCCGGCCTCTACAGGCGCAAAACTGGGAACAGCTCTCCCGGTGGTGGCATATGGCAACGCGTTAGTGACTCGATAGTGGATCGTCACCATCTCTCCCGGATGAATCTCGACGCGTTTGTCAACCGGCACAAACTTCCACGCAAAGCCGCCATGCAGACTCGCATCAAAATCAACCTTCACGATGCGCGACCTGTCTACTTGGGTATTCTCGGCAACTGCCCGAGTCGCTGTTATACCAAGCACTTCGCAGATCTGTCGATAAAGCGGCACCAACGACAGACAAAATGCGAGCATCACTGGAAGTATCAACAACAACTTCTTTAGCGTGGTCCGATTATTCTCGCGGACCTCCGCTGGAGTGACAACATCAACATCATCGGCAACCACACTCACTACAGCACCTTAGCAAACTTAAGAACGGTAACCATAAACACCGCCGCCACCCACAACAATAGCAACGCCAACGTGATGTACTTCCCCCGTCGGCTGGTTGGAACTGTAGGTGCTGGCTTATGGCTTGTTTCCATCGATTAGCTCGGTCGCGCCCGACTAGTGCACGGCCTTTGCGCCACGAAGATCAGGCGGCATTTCGAACGTGTGATATGGCACAGGAGAAGGAAGATGGGTCCACTCCAGCGAATCTGCCGAATCCCACTGCCGCTCTTTGGCTTTTTCGCCTGAACGAATGCAAGAAAAGACGTTATAAACAAATAGAAGCTGGCTAAAGCCGAGTGCAAATGCACCGATCGTGGAAATCATGTTCCACTCCGCAAATTGCAGCGCATAGTCTGGGATACGACGCGGCATACCGGCGAGACCAAGGAAGTGCTGCGGGAAGAAGGTGACGTTAAACGAAATTGCAGATAACCAGAAATGCCATTTGCCAAGCGTTTCGTTGTACATGCGGCCTGTCCACTTGGGTAGCCAGAAATAGACCCCTGCCATCAACGCCCAGATAGCGCCCGGAAACAGCACGTAGTGAAAGTGTGCGACCACGTAGTACGTATTGTGCAGCGTGATATCGACGGGAACGATCGACAACACAAGGCCCGAGAATCCTCCCAGTGTGAACATACAGAGAAACCCGATCGCGAACAGCATCGGCGTTTCAAACGTGATCGAGCCACGCCACATGGTCGCAATCCAATTAAAAATTTTCACCCCTGTCGGCACCGCGATCAACATCGTTGCGTACATGAAGAACAGCTGGCCCGCCGCCGGCATCCCCACCGTGAACATGTGGTGACCCCAAACGATAAACGAAAGTATTGCAATCGAAGCCGTCGCATAGACCATCGATGCGTAGCCAAACAACGGCTTGCGCGAGAAAGTCGGAATGATTTGCGACATGATGCCAAAAGCCGGAAGAATCAGAATGTAGACTTCTGGATGACCGAAGAACCAGAAGATATGCATAAACATCGTCGGGTCGCCACCGCCGGCTGCGTTAAAAAAGGCGGTACCGAAGTGCCGATCGGTCAACAGCATGGTGATACAACCCGCCAGCACCGGCATCACTGCGATGATGAGATACGCTGTAATCAACCAAGTCCAGACAAACATCGGCATACGCATCAATGTCATGCCTGGAGCGCGCATGTTAAGGATCGTGGTGATGATATTGATCGACCCCATGATTGAGGACGCGCCCAAGATATGGATGGCAATGATCGTCATATCAACACCAATTCCGCCCTGTGTCGATAACGGCGGGTACAGCGTCCAACCAGAAGCCGCAGCACCGCCCGGGACGAAGAATGAGGCCATCAAGAGAACAGTAGCGGGAATCATCAACCAGAAAGACCAGTTGTTCATTCTTGGAAAAGCCATATCTGCCGCGCCGATTTGCAGAGGGATGAGCCAGTTGGCGAAGCCCACAAATGCCGGCATAACCGCGCCAAAAATCATTACTAATGCGTGCACAGTTGTCAGCGAATTGAATACTTCAGGCTGCACCACCTGCAGGCCGGGGGTGAATAGCTCGGCGCGAATCAACAACGCCATCGCACCGCCGACAAAGAACATCAGCAGCGAAAACCAGAGGTACATCGACCCAATGTCTTTGTGGTTGGTGGTGGTGAAGATCCTTGTCCATGGACCTGGGCCATGATGATCATGGTCGTGCCCGTGATCGTGTGCGTGGTCATGTGTGGTTACAGACGCCATTCTGTTCTCCTGAATCGAGTGTTCTCCAGTCCCTGACAATACAGAAACCGGCCATTGCATTCCCTACATCCCGGCTATGACTTTCGCTTCGCCTTAATGTCATCCGGTGTTACAAACTTGCCTGTACTGTTATCCCAAGAGTTCTTGGTGTAAGTCATCACTGCAGCGATCTCAAAATCAGACAAGCGAGCGAACGAAGCCATTGCCGTACCAGGTTTTCCGTTCAACAGAATATTGATTTGCCCCTCAGTCGGGCCCAACACAACCTTGGACCCCGAAAGGGCCGGGAAAGTGGGCGGCATACCCTTGCCGCTAGCCTGATGACAGGTAACACAATTTGCGGCGTACACCTTTTCGCCGGCAGCCTTCAGGTCTACCAGCGTCAACGGCTTGCCTGGTTCAGGGGTCGCAACCGCCGCCGGCGTCGCAGCTGCCGCCGCGGCCGGGGCCGCACCCCACCTTGCCTTGGCCTCAGCCACCCACTTTGCATAGTCGGCCTCAGACTTGACCACGACCGTAATCGGCATGTAACCGTGGAGTTTTCCACAAATCTGGCTACATTGCCCTTTAAACGTACCAACTTTATCGGCCTTGAACCAGACATCCTTTACAAAACCAGGAATTCCATACTGGTTAACACCCAGCTGCGGAACATACCAACCGTGAATCACGTCGTTCGATGTAACGAGCAAGCGTACCCTCTTCCCCACGGGAACAACCATCGGGTTGTCCACTTCCAACAGGTAATCCTTCCCCTTCTCCTCAGTCGCCTTTTCCCCCGGCTGGCCGATTTGAGACCAAGGGGTGGACAAACTTGAGTAAAAACCAACTTCTTCAGCGGCGTAGTCATAGCGCCACCCCCACTGATAACCCGTGACCTTTACGGTCATGTCAGGATTGGTTGTGTCCTTCATGTCCAACACGGTCTTAGTGGCTGGAATTGCCATGAAGAGCAAGATGACGAATGGGATTACCGTCCAGATGATCTCAATTAACGTGCTCTCGTGGAAATTCACGTCTGGCTTTGAGCCATTAGAGCGGCGGAATTTAAAAATCGAATAAAACATCAACGCAAAAACAACGACAAAGATCGCCGCGCAAACGTACAAGATGTACATGTGCAGCCCGTAAATCTGCGAGGAGATAGGTGATGCGGGAGCCGCGATGTTGACGTCATACGCAGCCAGCGCAGTCGCCGGACTCACTAGGAACGTCAAGCCTATCGAGACCGAACGGGCCAATGCTGCTAGGGCATGCTGTTGACCGTTTGCATTTATAGATTTCATTATTTCAAACCTGATTAGTTTTATTGTCCTGCCATTCAAGAGTTCAACGAACATGGCGGGCTAGGAACTCGGACCTGATTGTTTCAAACAAAACGCCAGAGTCGGCATCTGCGCCAGTGCAGCAGCCAAGTTAGTCAAGTCGCGATCAGTCAAGCTAGCCCCCAGCAACACATCATAACCTGCGTAGGACAATCGCAGACATCGCCTCCCAGCGTTGCCAACCGCACTCCACTCAATACGCATCCAAGCTACATTCCCCGTGAGGATGGATGAATTGTTTCCATTTCGCGATTCCCAGCGAAACTTATCTTGCACCACCTCCAGCTGCTCAAAATCTTGGTCATGTCTCGCAACGACGGCAAACGCGATAATGACCAGCAACGCCTCTAGTCCCGCGAACGGAAGTATGGGCCAAGCTCCAATTGCGACTGCGACCAAAGAAATCAGGACGGCATTCGCGGCAACCAACCCCACCCACAATCGGCGGCCCCTTGACGTCAATGATCGATTAGGTCGCGCCGACCAAGAGAAACTGTCACCTTCACACTTAATCGCCGTATGAGCCAAACGGACGCATCCAAGAAACCAATAAAAATGGCAGCGTCTCGACAACAAAGCGAGCCGCGCCCAAACCTAAGCCATTTTATCGCACCTGAGGCCCGTGCCGCAATGCGGCACAAGGAAATCTCGCCTTGCACCAGTCTGGTCGGCCCCTATTGGAGATATCGACCTGTTGGCGATTTGCCGTCGCTACCGTCGAACAGCGGAGCCTCTGCGGACGAACCCGGGATTGAATATTCGCCGGTTGCCCAAGCGCCAAGATCCAATATCTGGCAGCGCTCGCTGCAAAACGGCCGAAAGGCGTTTTGGGCCGAGTAAATTGACATACCGCCGCACTTGGGGCAACGGACTTTCTTCGCGGCAGATTGAGAGTTTATTGACATACCTTTAGATCATCAAAGGCTGCAGTACGCCAACTCAAACTCCACATCGCGTTCGTAGACCTTGGTGCGCTGCACACTTCCTGGAAGGATAAAACGAATATTGAGCGCATATTTATTGGCGCTGATCTCCGGTACGCACTGTAGTTCGTGTGGTAGTTTCAGGCGAAGCATATGTACTGCCCGTTCCATGGGCATCTGCTGAAAGACCCCGCGGAAAGCGATCAGCGGAAGCGTCTTGCCACTCTCGCGCAGCACGCGAAGTACGATTCTGAGCGCGACACCAATCGATGCTAACGGCTCTAGCCATGCCGAAAGATCAGCTCGTCGGGCGGTGCCGTCTGAATGCAGCCAGTGATGAAATGACGGCAAATCGAACTCACATGTGCCGCCTGGGATCGCCGCACGTTGCTTAATCGTCATCAGCCATTCATTTTCCCGCAAATGTTGGCCAGTCTTTCCCGACGAGGCGAGTAACGCGGCGAACGCCGCTTCGATTTCTTCGACCACTGTATCGAGTTTTTCGACGGATATAGCGGGGTTCGAGCGCAATGTTTCCAAAAACAGCCGCTGGCGGTCGAGTTCCTGGAGCAGATCTGACTTTAGGTCGCCTCGACTCGATACTTCCAAAATCTCGAAAATACCGACTAATGCCGCTTGATGGTCGAGCGGAGAAGCTTTGTCAATAAAGAATGCTACTCGGTCGTAGAGATCTTCAAGCCGCAACAGCGTGCGGATACGCTCATTCAGCGGATATTCGTAAGTGATCACGACCAGCATTAGCTCATAGAATGGCCCAGCTACTGAATCGTGCTAGGGCAAATAATATTTTGAACCATCGCTGTCGGCTTCGCAAATTTGTCTCAACTTCTAACATTTTCGATTTTCCGCGTGTAACGGCGGTGGAAAGTGTCGACCGTCCTATCCAGCGCCAAAAGGTCCCCGCCGTTCCAAATTACATCGTCGGCGAGTTGAAGGCGCACGTTCCGCGAGATTTGCGCCTGAACCACCTGAACAATCGCCTCCACAGGGAGGCCAGACCGCCTAGCCGCTCTTGCAATTTGTGTGCTTTCTGCACAATCAATCACCAACGTCCGCCAGAGTTTCCAGCGGAAAGACATTCGCTCAAACAATAGCGGGATCGCAAGCAAGACGTAGGCGTGCTGATATCCTTCATCGCCGCGCAATAGTGCGAGTTCGCGATCTACGGCGGCCGCGATCTCCGGGTGCAGGACAGCTTCCAGTTTTTTCCGCGCAGCAGGATCAGCAAACACCAGTTCGCGCATTGCCGCGCGATCCATCGCCCCTTGTCTATCAATGACCTGCGGCCCGAACGCTCGGACAATATCAGGGATCGCCGCCCCCGATTTTCCTGTTAGGGTGTGTGAAATCTGATCAGCATCTATCACTCGCACGCCGCGCGCCATAAAACAATCCGCAGCCGCCGACTTACCTGAGCCGATACCGCCGCTTAGTCCGATGACGCGCAGCGAATCCTTTTTAGGAGCGCCCAAGCGACCAATACCAGCGATTGATTTCCGCGCCCCAAACCAACGCGATGACACCGGCAGCCGCTAGATACGGGCCAAAAGGAATCTTTGCCCCTTTCTCGCGACCGTAAAGTAAAATACCGACAACACCGACGACTGCCCCAACGGCTGCCGACAGCAAAATCACCTGTCCAAGCATCTGCCACCCAAGCCAGGCGCCGATGGCACTGAGCAACTTGAAGTCGCCATAACCCATACCCTCCTTACCGGTGGTTAGCTTAAATACCCAGTAAACCAACCATAGCGCCAGGTAGCCGCCTACGGCACCAAACACAGCCGACGGCAGCGTAGTGAAGGTTCCGGGAACATTGACTATCAAGCCCAACCAAAGCAGCGGGAGGGTGATATCGTCGGGCAGAAGCGTCGTATCCGCATCGATAAACGTCAATGCAATCATCGCCCAAACCAGCACAATTGCCGCAAACGCTTGGGCACCAAAACCGAATTTCCAAGCCAGCAGCGCAGTGAGTATTCCCGTTATCGCTTCTACAACTGGGTAACGCACGCCAATCGGTGCCTTGCAAGCTGAACACTTCCCACCCAGTACGACGTAGCTCAGCACAGGAATGTTCTCAATTGCGGTGATCTGATGGCCACAAGAGGGACAAGCCGACCGAGGGGAAACAAGGTTGTACTTAGGGCTGTTCGCCTGTGTTTCCGCTTGTTCGGGATGCAGATATTCGACACATTGCTGTTTCCAATCGGCTTCCATCATCTTTGGCAGACGATAAATAACGACGTTGAGAAAGCTACCTACAAGCAAGCCGAGCAAGCCGAGGGTTGAGACAAAGAACCATAAATTTGTCCGTAACGCGTCGATCAGATCCATCATAAGTTCTTAAGTTGAATGTGGCGAATCGCGGAAAGCTTGTGTCCCTCGATCAAGCCGGTGCCCAAGTGGCGAGAAGCGCGTCCTACATCTGACCTGCGGCTAAACCACTTGACCCATCTTAAAGATCGGCAAATACATGGCAATGACAAGGCCGCCGATGATTACGCCCAACACGGCCATGATCAATGGTTCCATCAGGCTAGATAGTGCATCAACTGCGTCATCGACTTCACGCTCAAAGAAGTCTGCGACTTTGCCAAGCATGCCGTCAAGCGCACCCGACTCTTCGCCGATGGCGCACATCTGCAAAACCATATTGGGGAAAACCCCGGCGTTTTGCATGGAAACCGTAAGGCTGGAACCGGTCGATACTTCCTGCTGAATCTTCTTCGTCGCCATCATGTAAACACGATTCCCCGCCGCCCCAGCCACCGAATCGAGCGCTTCGACTAACGGGACCCCCGCAGCGAACATGGTCGACAGCGTTCTGGTCCATCGTGCGATGGTCGCCTTGCGTACCATGTCGCCAACGACCGGTGCCTTGAGCATCAATCGATCCATTGCAAATTGCATTTTTTCACTGCGCTTTAGTGCATTAGTAAACAACCAGAACGCGAGACCGATGCCGCCAAAAATCAACCACCAGTAGGCGGTAAATATCTCGGAAATTTGCATCACCACCAGCGTAGGTGCCGGTAGATTTGCCCCGAACCCCTGGAACAGTTCTTTAAATTGCGGGATCACAAAAATCATAATGACCGCAGTAACGATGAATGCGACCACTAGAATCGAAACCGGATAAAACAGGGCTTTCTTTATCTTGCCGCGAATGGCCAGCATTTTCTCCTTGTAGGTCGCGAGGCGATCCAACAAGGAATCGAGAATACCGGCCTGTTCACCTGCTTGCACTAGGTTACAAAAAAGGTTGTCGAAGTAAAGCGGATACTTTCGGAACGACTGCGCCAAACTGGAGCCGGTCTCAACTTCTGTCTTGATCTCCAGCAGCAATCTCGTCACCGAAGGGTTGCTATGCCCTTTGGCCACGATATCGAAGGCCTGTAGAAGCGGCACACCGGCTTTCATCATCGTTGCCAGTTGGCGCGTGAAGAACGTGATGTCATTTTCCGTGATCTTTTTGCCGCTACCGCTGGATGCTCTTTTGACCTTGGCGTTTTGAATGCCTTGCCTGCGCAGCGTTACGTTGACGATGTTCTCACCGGAGGCACGCATCTCCCCCTTTACGAGTTTGCCGGTCTTGTCTTTGCCTTCCCAAGTGTAGAGATAAACTTTTACATCTTTTGACGGTTTTGCGACAGCAGCCATAACTTACTCCTTTGATGATTTGTCTGCGCGCGGCAAATATCGCGGGCTCGACAAAGCACATACCCCAAGTCTATTCATTGGTAACTGGCTCCACCTTTCAAGCGAGATCGGTCCGACTTTGGCCTTTTCCAATCCAGACCGGCATAAAGTACGCACAGCTTCGCACACCGCTTGGTCGGCAATGTCAATCGATGTCTCGCATTTCATGATGATTTCCGTCATTTCTTCAGAGACTAGCGCTGCTTGATAAATGCCCAGACGCCCTTTGTGAACGCTATTCTTGCATATGTGCCAATCGACCGACTGACAGGCCTGGCGTACGCCGCCGAGATAGTCAGACTCAAAACCAGCCCGCGGCAGCGTGTCCTGCGGGATGTCGATTGGTCTTGTACAGGAATTTAGTCTAAGTGTTGGCTGCTCATTTGAGGCACCCCCATTGATCGCGTCCAGCAACAATTGAATTACCCTCTGCGAGCCGATCAGCTTGGTAGCAGCCCGGGTGGTCGGCAACTGCTCTAATTCGAACCCACGTAGGTCCAGCGGGGGCGCACCAAAAGCTGCTGATGCGAACAATGCTAGGTCTGTCGTGGTCAATTTTCTTGGCTGGAGTAACCGCTTGACAGAGGAGACACCCGCTTTGTGGGCCTCCGGTCGACTCGTATTGCCATCGGCTTGCACAAGTTGTCCCTGCCTAACCACTGCACGCACAAGTGGACTCAGCATTGAAGTTGCGACAGCGGCCATAGGCTAGTCACAGAATCCGCAAAGATAGTCAACCAACAGCATGATGCTATGTCGATAACTCTTTGTAAAGAAATGCTACTTCACCAATGCAGGGCCGGCAAGCAGCCGTTCAATTTCCGACCGCAATTCAGTCGACTCAGGCTCAACACGCGAACCGAACGACGCAACCGTCTTACCGTCTCGGCCAATCAGGTACTTGTGGAAATTCCACCTTGGCCGCTGCCCGGATGCTCTAGCCAGCGCTTCATGCAACGGATTAGCAGCGCCCTCAACCACTGAAGTTTTGGCCATCATTGGAAACTTTACCTTGTAGGTGCGCTCACAGAAGTCTGCAACTTCGGCGTTCGAGCCGGGTTCTTGCTTGCCGAAATCATTGGCCGGAAAACCCACCACGACCAATCCGCGATCGCGATACTTGTCGGAAATCGCCTGCAACCCTTCATACTGCTTCGTAAAACCGCAATAACTCGCTGTGTTTACAACGAGCACGACCTTGCCGGCATAGTCACACATGTTTTTGGCACCCCCTTGCAGGGTCTCAAACTGGTGGTTCAATAGCGGTGGACACCCTGTGGGCGAGCCGGGCGTCGTTGTCGCAAATACGGATCCAACCAAACTGGCCGCCGTTGCAACCGTGGCCGCCAAGACCGTTCTCATAAAATCAATTGTTGGTAGGTGCATATAAGCTCTTCCTTAAGTGGCTTGGGTTGGCAAAAGGTCAGTTTAGCGCCGTCCAATGGTCGCCTCTCCCGATGGCTAGAAAGAATGGGCTTCCTGCTATAATTTTCAATTTGTAAACCATCTATTTTCCGCAGTGCCGTGCGCGGTTTCGCAGCCGCTTGCTCAAATACGCGGCGTCCGGGATTTCTCGTGGCGGATTGTATCGCGAACCATCATTTTGCATTCGCCCACATCTCAGGCGCATTGACTTTGTGCTTTGGGCTGTGTCTTCGACCAAGCGCTTTTTTCGATTTTAACTATTGCACTGAATGTCGCTCTACGTACTTGGTCTGAATCACCGCACCGCACCGGTCGATATTCGCGAAAGGGTTGCATTTCCGAACGACCGCCAGCGCCCCGCGCTTGAGGAATTAGTCCGGGCCACTCTCGCCGCCGAGGCAGCATTGGTGTCGACATGCAATCGGACCGAACTCTATTTACGCGGCAGCGAGGCAGTCCTAAATCGGGCCGCGATATGGCTACAGTCGGAACCCAACGCCGTAGGTCTTGATCTAGATCCACATCTCTACAGACTTCAAGATGAAGACGCAGCGCGCCACGCCTTCCGCGTCGCAGCAGGCCTGGACTCAATGGTGCTCGGCGAGCCGCAGATCCTCGGCCAGATTCGACATTCGGTAAAGGTGGCGGCTGAAGCAGGAACCCTCGGCGGGCCGCTTGATCGACTGTTTCAGGATACGTTTCAAGCGGCCAAACACATCCGCACCGACACTGAGATTGGCGCGACATCGGTGAGCATGGCAGCCGCCGCCCTAAAACTAGCGCAACAGCTATTCGGCGACATACGCGAGGTAAAGCTGCTGCTCATCGGTGTGGGCGAAATGATCAGCCTCGCCGCAACGCACTTCAGCGCACAGTCGCCCAAAGTCATCGTGGTCGCTAATCGTACCGTATCCCGGGCAAAGACGGTCGCGGCGGAATTTGACACCCCAGACTCCCGAGCAACGGCAATTTCACTAAGTGAAGTGCCGGATCGCATACATGAATTCGACGCCGTGATCACCTCCACCGCCTCAAGCCTGCCAATCATCGGCAAGGGCATGATCGAAAACGCCCTCCGGCTGCGAAAGCGCAAGCCGATGTTTCTTGTGGACCTTGCGGTTCCGCGCGACATTGAAGCCGCAGTAGGCGAGATGGAGGACGTCTATCTCTACACGCTCGATAGCCTCGGCAAGGTGATACAGCAGAATATGGCGGCACGGGAAGCCGCATTGGTGGCGGCGGAAAAAATCGTTGATACGCACGTTAAGCAGTACCAACAGTGGGTCACAGGGCGCAGCGCGGTGCCGGTTATCCAACAGCTGCGTAGCCGTGCCGATCACTACCGGAGCGTCGAATTAGAGCGAGCACAAAAAATGCTCACGCGCGGTGAAAATCCGCAAATTGTGCTCGAACTACTGGCACAAGCGCTTACCAACAAATTTCTTCACCACCCAATGACCGCGCTCAAACGCGTTTCTAGCGATGAACGCACCGCACTTACAGCCGCGCTGGAACAACTTTATCCGGCACCTGCCGCTGACCAAACCGAAGAGCCATGAAAGCCTCCATTCAACACAAGCTGCAGTCGCTGTCAGACCGCCTATTGGAGCTAGACCGGCAACTTGAGGATCCCAACGTCGTCGCCAGTATGGACAACTACCGCAGGATTACAAAGGAACACGCTGAGATTTCGCCTGTCGTCGCGCTCTACAGCGATTACGGCAAGTCCGAAGCCGATGTCGCCGCCGCGCTTGATATGGCAAAGGACCCGGAGATGCGCGATTTTGCCGATGAGGAAATCAAAGCCAGCCGTGCGCGCCTCGAAGAAATTGAAATTGCGTTGCAGAAGGCCTTGTTGCCGAAGGACCCCAACGATGAGAAAAACATCTTTATCGAGGTTCGAGGTGGCACCGGCGGTGACGAATCAGCGCTGTTTGCGGGAGACTTGTTTCGGATGTACACGCGTTACGCCGAGCGTCAGGGGTGGCAGGTTGAAATCATTTCCGAATCCCACGGGGAAGTGGGTGGTTACAAGGAAGTCATCGCGCGAATCGTTGGCCAAGGCGCGTATTCGCGCCTGAAATTCGAATCTGGCGGGCACCGCGTCCAGCGAGTCCCTGCCACAGAGACGCAGGGTCGTATTCACACCTCTGCCGCAACAGTGGCGATCATGGCTGAAGCAGACGATGCCTCAGACGTTGTCATCAATCCGTCGGATGTGCGTGTTGATACATTCAGAGCATCCGGCGCTGGCGGCCAGCACATCAACAAGACGGATTCCGCGGTTCGCCTCACCCACCTGCCCACAGGCATCGTCGTCGAGTGTCAAGACGGACGCTCTCAGCACAAAAACAAGGAGCAGGCGTTTCGCGTGCTGGCCGCACGTATCAAGGACAAACAAACGCGGGAACAACAAGCCAAGGAGGCTGCCGAGCGTAAATCCTTGATCGGCTCGGGTGATCGATCAGAACGTATCCGCACCTACAATTTCCCACAGGGACGAGTCACCGATCACCGCATCAACCTCACCTTGTACAAGATTGACTTCATCATGGATGGTGACCTCACGGATCTCACCAACGCCTTGATCGCCGAACACCAGGCCGAACAACTCGCCTCGCTGAGTGAGGGCGCGCAGTAACGCGCCCGGTTGGAACGGTTCGCAACAATGCATGGCGATAGCGTTGGCGAGGTTCTGGCGATAGCGCAACGCGTGATCGATCGACTCGATGCGCAATACATGCTTAGCCACTTGCTGGGAATCTCAAGGGCATCCTTGATCGCGCACCCCGACCGTATTCTCAGCTCAACGGAAGCCGCCAACTTTCTCGACTGGATTAACCAGCGCGCCGATGGAAAGCCCGTCGCACAGCTCTTAGGGGTGCGGGAATTTTATGGCCGGGTGTTTGGTGTTGATCAACATGTATTGATCCCCCGAGCTGAGACAGAAATACTGGTCGAACAAGCGCTGGCGCGCATTTTCGAGCAAAAAAGGCGGGATTTGCCCGCCGAATATGGACTTTCAATTCTTGATCTCGGCACAGGTAGCGGCGCAGTCGCCATCACACTCAAGCTCGAAGTACCGGATGCTACTGTCACTGGTGTGGATGTATCCGCGGCCGCCTTGCGTCGCGCGCGCGCCAATGCAGCCACGCTAAACGCGGCGGTCACGTTTGTTGAGGGTAGCTGGTATTCGCCACTCGCCGACCAGCGGGCGCATCTGATTGTTGCCAACCCGCCATACGTGCGCCGCGGCGATCCACACCTGGCGCAGGGCGATTTGCGGTTTGAACCAATCATGGCCTTAACCGACCAAAGTGACGACGGACTGGCATCGATCCGCACAATTGTTGCGGGTGCCAGTCAGCACTTGATGCCAAATGGGTGGTTGTTGATTGAACACGGCTACGACCAGGCGCTATTCGTGCGTGACCTCATGACGAGCGCTGGATTGGTTGATGTTGAAAGTACGCGCGATCTTTCAGCTATAGAACGCGTAACAGCAGGGCGTCGCAAAGATAACGTGTCGAAACCCCTATAATTTATTGAATCTTTCCGAAGGAATCCCCATGAGTACACAAGACAAAATCCGCGAAACAGTCACCAGTCACCCAGTCGTCCTCTACATGAAGGGATCCCCACAGTTCCCCATGTGCGGTTTTTCCGCAAGTGCGGTGCAGATTCTGAAGGCGAACGGCGTGGAAAAACCCTTCACAGTCGACGTATTGCAAGATGAAGAGATTCGTCAGGGCATTAAGGAATACGCCAATTGGCCGACCATCCCGCAGTTATACGTGAGTGGTGAATTCATTGGTGGTGCCGATATCCTGCGCGAAATGCACCAGTCAGGTGAGCTGAGAGGTTTGTTAGACACTGCCAAGTAGTACTGCCGCCTAGAGGCAGAGGCGTGCGCGTCGACGGTATCCTTTGACTGAAATCCAAATCTGGGAGTTGGCAGCCATCTTTGTGGTGGTGGCGATGTTTTACTCTTCTGTTGGTCACGCTGGTGCCTCGGGTTACCTTGCTGCGATGGCGATTGTGGGTGTTGCGCCGGAACTGATGCGCCCCACTGCGCTGACCCTCAACATTGTGATCGCCGCCTTCACCACTTGGCGGTTTCGCGGTGCGCGATTTTTCGACGCAAAAATTGTCGGCGCATTTCTTGCCGGTTCTGTGCCGCTTGCCTTCATCGGCGGTGGTATCAAGTTGCCATCCGAGATATATAAGCTACTGGTAGGCGTCGTATTGCTTTGCTCGGCAACGTACTTGGTTTGGCGCAGTTACTCGAAGAGATGGCAATCCGATCCAGCTGCGGAAACCCCCGTGACGGTGCCGATATTCATTGCGCCGTTTATCGGCGCGGCGGTGGGGCTGCTTTCGGGTCTTACCGGAACCGGCGGCGGCATCTTTTTGTCGCCAATTATTTTGCTGATGGCTTGGGCCGGGCCAAAGGCAACTGCGGGTATCGCCGCCCCCTTCATCATGGTTAACTCAATCGGGGGACTAAGCGGCGGCCTTTACAAAGGATCGTTTGCCTTGGCGACCATACCCAACGCGGTTGTGCCTCTGTGTGCCGCTGCGCTGGTTGGCGCAGTTTTGGGCACATGGCTTGGGCTGTACAAACTTTCCAACCGGCTGCTGATTCTTACGCTGGCCTTCGTGATGCTGATTGCCTCGGGCAAGTTACTTGGCCTGACCTAGAACGCACTCGGCTCGCAGTTTGTTTTGCCCGGGCTTCTGATATCGCGGCGGCCCGCCCAAAGGCCGAACACCGTAGAGCAGAACGTGATCCGCTAGAATTGCAGATTCCTGCATTCTCTTGCAAATTACTGCGAACCACTGCGTGAATAGCCTAACCGACGCGTTTTTTGGCGCGTTCCAACTTATCCTCCGAGCAGATCCAACCCTGCTGTCGATCATCGGGCTGTCGTTGCAGGTAAGTGTGACCGCCGTCGCGATCGCCAGCATACTCGGCTTGGCGCTCGGCTCTCTCGTCGCTGTCAGCCGGTTTCCCGGCCGTGGTTTGGTCATCGCGGTACTTAACGCCACAATGGGACTGCCACCGGTGGTGATCGGGCTGTTGGTTTATCTGCTGCTATCCCGCGCCGGCCCGCTCGGCGCCTACGGCCTACTGTTTACGCCGACCGCGATGGTGATCGCACAAGTTATTTTGATCACGCCCATCATCGCCGCCCTTTCGCGCCAGACCATTGAAGATGCATGGCGCGAGTACCGGGAGCAGTTGGCCTCACTCGGCGTGAGGGGTGCGTCGGCCGCCCGAACTCTCCTTTGGGACTCGCGATTTTCGCTAGTGACCATCACTCTCGCCGGACTTGGCCGGGCCTGTGCTGAAGTGGGTGCCGTCATGATCGTCGGCGGCAATATCGATGGCGTAACACGGGTTATGACGACCGCGATCGCTCTTGAAACCACCAAAGGCGACCTGCCTCTCGCCCTATCGTTGGGCATCGTCCTGGTATTGATTGTTTTGGCGATCAACATCTTGGCGCAGTCACTAAAGTCGTTCGCCGAGCGCCGTTATGGTTGATCTCGCAAAAATGACCGCGAATCTGCTGCCGGTCGCGTTGCGCGGCGTCAGTGTTGTCGCAAACCAAAAACCCATACTGCGTGATATCGATTTAGAGATCATTCGCGGTACGCGCACCGTCATCTTGGGTCCCAACGGCGCGGGCAAGAGTACATTGTTGCGGGTGCTGCATGGGCTGGTGACGCCGTCGTCCGGCACCGCCCTCAACGTCACGAGCCAGCCACTCACTGATGTTCAGCTACGCGCTTACGACGCGATGTTATTCCAGCGCCCGGTCATGTTACGGACAAGTGCATTTAATAACGTGCTGTACGCCGCGCAACACGTGTCGCACACAAACCGTAATGACGACGGCGAGCAACAGGCGGTGTGGGAGGCACTAAGAGCCGTCGGCCTGGAAGGAATTGCCAACCGCCCGGCGCGGGTGCTGTCCGGTGGCGAGCAGCAGCGTATCGCGTTTGCGCGGGCACTCGTCCGCCAACCAGAGGTGCTTTATCTGGATGAACCGACCGCAAGTCTGGACCCGCGCTCCGCGCGACAAATTGAAGATTGCATCCAGCGCGCCGCTTCATCCGGCGTGACCATCGTCATGACCACCCACAACCTTGCACTTGCCAAGCGGATCGCAGAAAGCATCGTCTTTCTGCACGAGGGGCGGATAACGGAAACAACACTCGCGAGCCAATTTTTTTTACAACCTGAATCGACCGAAGGTCGAAATTTTCTTGAAGGAGAAGCGATATGACAAAACAATTGAGACTGCAGGCTTTGGGCGTCGTTGGCGCATGTCTGGCCACAATCGGCATCAACGCAGCGAACGCGCAAGAGCGATTCATAACCGTAGCATCGACGACCTCGACAGAACAATCCGGCCTGTTTGGCCATTTGCTGCCGATATTCAAAAAGGATACGGGCATTGATGTCCGCGTTGTTGCGCTCGGCACCGGGCAGGCGCTCGACACGGGTCGCCGTGGCGATGCTGACGTCGTATTTGTCCACGATAAGGTTGCGGAAGAAAAATTTATCGCTGAGGGGTTTGGCGTTGAACGTATCGAAGTCATGTACAACGACTTTGTGCTTGTCGGGCCGAAAGTAGATCCGGCAAAGGCAAACGGGCGCGACATTTCCGTCGGACTCAAGCGGGTTGCCGACAGCAAGGCTGCGTTCGTCTCGCGCGGCGACAAGAGTGGCACCCACGCGGCTGAGTTGCGATACTGGAAAGCGGCCGGCGTTGATCTCGACGCAACCAAAGGCGCTTGGTACCGCGAAACAGGCTCAGGCATGGGGCCGGCATTGAATACCGCTTCCGCCATGAACGCGTACATCCTCACCGATCGCGGCACTTGGCTGTCATTTAAGAACCGCGGTGAGCTCGCAATTCAGGTTGAAGGCGATGCCAAACTGTTTAACCAATACGGCGTGATGCTGGTAAACCCGGCAAAACATGCCCACGTCAAAAAAGATCTGGGCCAACGCTTCATTGACTGGGTTGTTTCGCCTGCTGGGCAAAAAGCAATCGCCGATTACAAGATCGGCGGAGAACAGCTGTTTTTCCCGAACGCAAAGCCGCCGATGAAGAAGGCCGCTTAAAGGACTGCCGTGTCGGCTAGCTGTTAAACACGACCTGACCTCTTTTGGTCAGGTCGTAGCCGGCAAGTGAAGCGGCGTGACGCGCAAAGCCCTCTCCCATAATGCACGCAAACAGCAGTTGCACGTCCGCCGAAAAATACTCGCGCCGCGGCATCACGAGGTCAAACCGTTCAACCTTGAGAGGAATGAATCCGAGGCCAAAGTTGCGCGCGGCCGATTCGATGGCGAGCCCCGCATCGGCCGCCCCTTCCCGCACCGCCAGCGCCAAATCAGTCTCCGTTAACGCAACTGCATCCAACGTCGTGAACTGGTCCTGCGCGTACCCCGATTGTTCGCGCAAAGCGTCCCACAGTTCGCGGCTCCCCGCGCCGGATTGTCGCAGAGCAACGCGGGCATTTGCGGCAACAAGGTCACCGATCGATGCAATTTGCAACGGGTTGCCAGGTGCTACCACCAAGCCCTGTTGGCGCTCTGCCATGGTGATCGCCACCCATTCACCCAAGGGGGCGGCGGCCAACGCAGCCACGTTGAAATCATCTGTCGCCGCATCGTATAGATGGATGCCGGCAATCACCGCTTCGGCCGCGTACAAACGATCCAGCCCACTGCGACTGCCGCCGGATAACATCGCCATATTGCAACCGGATTCACGGACCGCCCATTCGAGCAACGGATCGTGGCTTCCCGCAACAATCCGACTCAGGTTTGGCGTCGCGCGTCCCAGACCGGCCGCTTCGGTATTTTGGTCAATCCACAAATCCACCAGCCGCTTCGGGAATAACCACTTCCCGGTGACACGCGAGCACGGTATCTTCTTTTGTTTCACCATGTCATACACGGTGCGTTCACCGATGCGCAGGTACGCCGCAACCTCCTTGAGTTCCATGAGGTCTGGGACAGCGGTGCGATCGGGACTGGATGGTTTGTGTTTCATGCGCACATTTTTGCATGGCAAATACGAATAGAAAATCGGAGGCAATATGATTTTTTGCAAACCCCAAAGCCGGTGGCATCGTTTCGCAGTCGTCCCCCTTGTGATGGTGCTTTTCTGGTGCGCCGCACCGACCACCGTGGGTGCACAAACGTTCGTCGATGACGCCGGGCGGAGGATCGAACTGCCACGCAAGATAGAACGCGTGTACGCCGCCGGGCCACCCGCCTCGGTGTTGGTGATGGCGATTGCGCCGGAAAAACTGATTGGCTGGACACGCGCGATGAAGCCGGATGAAGCGCCGTTCTTGCCGCCACAGTTGGTCAAACTGCCCGAATTGGGAAGACTTACCGGTCGTGGCAACACGGCGAATGTAGAAGTGGTGTTGAAGGCTAAACCCGACATCATCATCGACATCGGCTCGGTCAATGCCAACTTCGCCTCACTCGCGGATCGTGTTACCCAAGAAACCAAAATCCCCTACATCCTGCTCGACGGCAAACTCGATACGCTGCCACAGCAAATCGAAAAGGTTGCGCGCATCTTGGGAGAGACCAATCGCGCCAAACCACTGCTTGATTACGTCAACGCGACCTTCGCCGACCTAAAAGCGCGTATCGCCACGATCCCAATCGACAAGCGCCCGGAAGCCTACTACGCGCGCGGCAACAACGGTCTCACGACCGGTCTGCCGGGCTCGATCAATGTCGAGATGCTGGAGTTTTTGGGGGCTAAGAATGTTTCCGGCGCGGGCGCAAGCAGCGCGGGTGTCGCCAATCTCGCACAAGTTGGCTTTGAACAAGTTGTCTTGTGGAATCCCAATTTCATTGTCACCAACGACCCGGTTTTCTACCGCGACGTGTGGAAGCGAGACGAGTGGCAAACCATTCGTGCGGTGCGCAATAAACGTGTGTTCCTCTCGCCCAACCTCCCATTCGGCTGGTTCGACTTTCCGCCGGGGGCCAATCGATTGATCGGGCTAAAGTGGCTGGCAAATTTGTTGTACCCCGAGACCTTCAAATTTGACCTCACCAAAGAGATCGAAATCGTCTACAGCCTCCTGTACCAGCAAAAGCCGACTCGCGAACAAATTGCAAAGATTCTTGGCGAGCCCGGCGTGCTGCCAAAATAGTGCAACTCTGATCCTTTGGTTCATAACGCAATTTCCAACCCGACCCTTGTCCGCAATCACATCTTCCTCCGGCATTAGAAAGCCCCGCCCCGCGCGCGTGGCAACGATCTACGCTTGCGCAACGGCGGCGGCCATTGCGATGGTGTTGCTGGCACTCTCCGTTGGCCGCTTTCCGCTCAGCGTTTTGGAGCTGTTTTCATTGGTCGGCGCAAAGCTCTTCGGTGGCACCGCCAACGCACCTGAGAACGCTGACCTGGTGTTGTTCAGCATCCGCGGGCCGCGTATCGTTGCGGCCTTTGCGGTGGGTGCGGCGTTAGCGGCGGCGGGTGCGGCGTATCAAAATTTGTTTCGCAATCCGTTGGTGTCGCCAGACATCTTGGGCGTCTCCAGCGGTGCAGCATTAGGTGCGGTAGTGGGCATCTTGATGGCGCTGCCGATTGTCGCTATTCAAGGGCTCGCGTTTGTCGGCGGTCTCGCGGCGGTCGCCGCCATCTATCTCATCGGCAATAGTCTGGTTAGCAAACACGGTGGACACGACCCGGTGCTGACACTGGTGCTCGCTGGTGTGGTGATCGGCTCGTTGTTGGGATCGGGCATCGCACTCACCAAGTATTTGGCCGACCCGTACAACCAGCTACCAGCCATCACCTATTGGCTGTTGGGAAGTTTCGCCAGCATCACCAAAAAAGACCTGGCGGTGGCGCTACCAATCATTGTGATCGCCACGTTGCCCCTGATTGCGTTGCGATGGCGGATCAACCTGCTCGCCCTTCCCGATGATGAGGCCCGTGCTCTCGGCCAAGACGTCGGCCGCCTGCGCTTGATTGTGATTGTCGCCGCGACCTTGATGACAGCAGCCTCAGTGGCGATCTGCGGCATTGTCGGTTGGGTCGGGCTGGTGGTGCCACACGCGGTTCGCTTGCTGGTGGGGGCGGAGTTTTCACGCCTGCTGCCGCTGGCGATGCTCATCGGCGGCACGTTTATGTTGATGGTCGATACCATTGGGCGCAGCATTGCACAGATTGAGGTGCCACCGGGTGTGCTCACCGCCGCACTCGGAACACCGGTGTTTATCTGGCTGATGGCGGCGACTTTCAGGCGCGCAAGATGACTCTGCTCGCACTTGATCAGCTATCGATTGGTTATCCGCGCCGGGAGATTGCGCGTGATATCACCTTTGGCGTTTCAGCGGGTCAGGCGATTGCTATCCTCGGGCCTAACGGCAGCGGCAAAACCACGTTGTTTCGCACGGTGTTGGGCTTGCTCGCGCCGCGAGCCGGCCGCGTTCTGCTGGACGGCAAATCGATCACCACACTATCCGCACCGGAGATTGCGCACGAGATTGCCTACGTGCCGCAAAACTCAGCCAGCTTTTTCAATTTCAACGTGCGCGAAGTCGTTGAGATGGCGCGCGCGCCGCATCTCTCATGGTTTGCGCAGCCGGGCGCGGCAGATCACGCGATTGCCGCGGAGTCGTTGTCACAAGTCGGCTTGGGAGAGTTTATTGAACGCGAGTTTTCTGAATTGTCCGGCGGCGAACGGCAATTGGTGATGATCGCCCGCGCCTTGGCCAGCCAGGCCAAGTGTTTGCTGCTGGATGAACCGACTGCGAGTCTGGATTTTGGCAACCGGTTGCTGGTGCTCGATACCCTCGTGAAGCTCAAACAGAGTGGCATGACGATTTTGTTCACCACCCACGATCCGGATCACGCACGGCACGTTTGTAGTGAAAGCCAAGACCAAACGCTGACAATTTCACGTGCGGGGCAAGTTAGCATTGGTGCGACTGCGGACGCATTGCAGATCAAAGCGCTTGCGGCGCTATACGGAATCGATGAAAGTGTGTTTTCAGCGCATCGATAGACAAACTTGAACGTCGCCATTTGGCGGGCATCTCCAGACAAAAACGCGGTATCAACAGCAAATGCCGACCGGCGGAGGGCAATCAAATGCTACCTCAAACGGTGTCAGATAGCCCAGCGCGGCGCGCGGTGTGTGATTGTGTTTGTCCTCAA
>JADCIX010000035.1 GCA_020247545.1 Rhodocyclaceae bacterium
CCTCACCAGCAATCCGTGCACCTAAGCACCAGCTACCTTCCGCAATCAGCCTAAACCAACCACCTCCAGTAACCATCACCAGCAAAGCACCCCAATACCAGAGTACCCACCTCAATCGGTTGTCTAGTTTTTAAAGAACGACTCGAAACACATCCCATTGCGGCTCTCTTTAGAACCGCAGCGGTTTTTTTCGAAGGATTGCGATTATGCAGCGCACCATCAGCTCGGTCAACCCCTTTTTTAAAAAAGATTTCAATATCGCGATGAAAATATGACTAATGTAATCTGCGATACGTAAGTTTGATACCTACTGATACCTACATTAGATTAGATCGCACTCGTACCTATCGCCGTTCAACTAGGTCTTCGGTGGCATCAAATCTACCAACACTTTGTCCTCGACCGTATCCTCCTGTAGAGGGCGCTCGCAGACTTATCCTGTCGCTCCAGCATGGAAAAGCTTGCAGAACAGCTAGCTGGGATCGGGCAGTTCGGCGGTGCGGTGAGACAACAAATGGGGGTTTCTGCTATCCTGTGTGACTGTATTTTTGCCATTGACGGCAGATTCCAGGCCGACTCACTGTCCCGATGAACCACACAAAATTCAAAATTCAAGCGCATCAGGGAGTGACGCGGCTGGCGAATGCCATCCGTTGTGCGGTCCAACGTCCAGAGCTGCGGCGCACGGCGGTTGCAGTCGGTGTACTGTTAGCCCTGCCCATCTTTGGCGTGCTGACGGCGTTTGGCGTTTCTTCAGACACCTCAACAACACAGGTTGTACGCCGCGACGTCGATCAACTGATTGCCTTGCCTGACTTTCAAGAACAAGACAGCGGGCAGGTCGAATATCGGACTGCGGATCGCGTACAGCGCGGGGATACAGTTGCAAGTCTGTTACAACGACTCAGCGTGAACGACAAAGCCGCATTTGAATTCTTGCGCACGTCTCGGGAGGCGCGCTCGCTCTTTCAGCTTCGCCCCGGCAAAACGTTGCAAGCGGTAATAAATGGCGACGGCGAGATGCAATCACTTGTTTATTTCCACAGCGCCGACAAATTGCTGGAAGTGGTGCGTGATCACGATACATTCAAGGCTGTTGAAAAGATCGTCACGCCGACTGCACAAACCGTGCGCAAGACAGGCGTCATCAAATCATCGCTATACGGCGCAACGGATGCGGCCAACATCCCCGACGCGGTTGCTAACCAGCTCGCAAGAATATTCTCAACCGATATCGATTTCCACATCGATCTTCGGACCGGTGACCGCTTCGCTGTCGTATACGAAATGCTTTACTACAACGGCGAATTCCTCAGACCTGGTCGCGTGCTCTCTGCAGAATTCTCCAACAAAGGAAAAACCTTCGAGGCCTATCTGTTTACAGATGGTGAAGGCAACGAGGGCTACTACGCCGCAGACGGTTCGAACCGGGCGAAGTCGTTTCTACGGTCCCCGCTAGCGTTCTCGAGAGTTTCGTCAGGCTTCGGCGGCCGGATGCACCCAATATTCCGCAACTGGCGGCAACACACGGGCGTTGATTTCGCCGCACCGCGCGGAACGTCCACCTGGGCGACCGCCGATGGCGTGGTTGAGTTCGCCGGTGTAAAGGGCGGCTACGGCAATGTTGTTGAGGTTCGCCATTCCGGCTCGATAAGTACGTTATATGGTCATCTCTCGGGGTTCGCACCGGGAGTCCGTAAGGGGACACGCGTTACACAGGGCCAAACGTTGGGCTACGTAGGCTCAACTGGGTTCGCAACCGGCCCGCACCTGCACTACGAGTTTAAGATTGGCGGCCAACATCAGGACCCAATGCGCGTCGCCCTACCCAAGGCAGATCCGCTCGCCGCTAGGTACATCGCCCAGTTTAAGGCCACTGCAGCCGCCCAAGGTACGCAGCTCGCGCTCATGCGCGACATTATCCCGAGCCGCTTCGAGTAGCTCGGCTACTGCTCAGTTTTGCAAGCCTCTTTGTTTGACCTAACTGCATGGTCAATTTCGGAGCATACAAAACGCTACCCGCCGGGGCTACCCGCCGGGCACGAATAGTATGAGTGTTTGTGGCGGTGGCGCTGATAACAGGGCATTGATGGCGAGGTTCGCAGCATTACCCCCCAGCGCAACGTTAGCAAGATTAAGCCTTTGGCATACCCGCTCAACAAGTCGACCGCAGGCCCTAGCATGGCGCGCCAAACAATACGCCGACACCAAGCCTGTCGACTTAACGCGTCCGATCAGTGTCGCGCACCGAAACATTGCCGGCACGCCTACTCTCACATAATGTCTGTCGGGTCACATCGCCCCGGCAAGCGCCTGCTCGACATCCCAAAGAATATCGTCGAGCGTTTCGAGCCCTACTGAGAGGCGAATCATATCGGGCGGTACACCGGCCTTTATTTGATCCGCCTCGCTAAGCTGCCGGTGCGTGGTGGATGCGGGATGAATGACGAGCGATTTTGCGTCGCCAATGTTTGCCAAGTGCGAGATGAACTGCAACGCCTCGATAAATTTCACCCCCGCTTCAAATCTCGATACCGAGCCGGGTTTGATGCCAAACGACAGTAGTGCCCCTGCTCCACGCGGCATGTATTTCTCTATCAACGTATGGTACCGATTGGTGACCAACCCCGGATAATTCACCCACGCGACTGCCGGATGGTTAACGAGGAAAGTCGCAACAGCCATCGCGTTTTCACAATGACGTTGCATACGCAGCGGGAGGGTTTCAAGCCCCTGCATCAACTGCCAAGCACTAAACGGTGATAGCGTCGGCCCATACACCCGCATCACCTCCATGCGCGCCTTCATGGTGTATGCGAAGTCGCCAAATGTTTCAAAGAAGCGCACGCCGTGATAACCCGCAGATGGCTCGTGCAAGCCCGGAAACTTGGCCGCAATTTTTTCTTCACCCCACGGAAACTTGCCGCTTTCGATGACCACACCACCCATCGTCGTTCCGTGTCCGCCCATAAACTTGGTGGCGCTGTGAATCACAATATCCGCGCCGTGTTTCAGCGGCTGGCAAAGATAAGGTGACGCCGCAGTGTTGTCCACCACAAACGGCACACCCGCCTCGCGCGCGATCATGCCAACCGCTTCTAGGTCGATCAGGTTGAGCGCCGGGTTGCCCAAGGTCTCGGAGAAAACTGCTTTGGTGTTTGGCTTGATTGCGCGTCGAAAATTTTCTGGGTCATCCGGATCTACCAGCGTTGCCTCAATACCGAGTTTCTTGAAGTTAACGTTGAACATTGTATGGGTGCCGCCGTACAGCTTCGACGACGATACGATGTGATCTCCAGCCTCCAGAATGTTCAGTAACGCCACCATCTCTGCCGCTTGCCCGCTGGCTGTTGCGACGGCGGCCCGTCCGCCTTCCAGCGCGGCACAACGCTCCTCGAACGCAGCGGTCGTCGGGTTTGACAAGCGAGTGTAAACATTGCCGAATGTTTGCAGGTTGAATAGTGACGCCGCTTGCTCGGCGCTATCAAACACATATGACGTGGTTTGATAAATCGGCAGTGCGCGTGAGCCCGTCGCTTGATCAGGAATTTGCCCTGCGTGCAGCGCCAATGTCTCAAAGCCGAATTTGCGATCTGGCATGCCGGGCTGTCCTCAAGTTCGACGAAGCCACGATTCTAACGGCTGTTTCGCCCAGTCGGGGAATCACTCTAGGACATGATCAATCAGCTTTGCCCTTGACTGCGCGCGGACATGAAAGCTAACAGCTAACGCGGGCACCACAGTGGCAGTAGCAATCGCGGTGGATCGACCGGATTTTTTATGTCTTCATGCGCCTTAAGTAACTAACGGTTTGCTTTCAGAAAAGCGACGGCCCTAGGCAACGTGTCGATCACAATGCTGTTGTGCGTTCCACCAGGTACGTCGAGCAGCGACACCGCCGTCCCATTGGCAATCAGGGTTTGCGCCAGAACTGTGGTTGCCCCCGCCGGCACCTGCTCGTCGGCAGACCCTTGCACCACTAGGACAGGTGCCGTCAGCCGAACCTGTCCGACCCGATTGGCCGTTGCGATGGACGCGAAGTCATTATTTGTCACCCAGTCCCGACGGAAACCGGGATAGCTTCCCAAATTGCCGCCGCCGCTCAGAAAAGCATTCAAATCATTACTGATGGCCGTGCCGAAGGCTTCGCAATTGGCATCCGTCAATGCTATATCAAACAGCGGGCGCATCCGTGTGCCAAAAACTCGACTAACGTCCAGATTAGGGTTCACGGTGCGCATACCGTGAATCGCAAAGGAGCCGTTTAGTTGAACGAAAAAAAGTATCTCAGCAGCCTGGTTAAGGTCACCAGCGGAAATGAGCGCATCGATACTTTGGAAGGCAAGATTGCTACTGAGTACCAAGTCAGAGCCCGGTGCCAGAGCAACAACCCCGCGCAACGGAAAATCGGTACCAAGCTGGCTAGCGAACTGCGCAGCAGACAGCGCCACATGACCGCCTTGGGAGTGACCAATGATGGACCAAGCCTTCGACACCGTCGTACTGCCGACGGCCTGCGCCGCCTTGACCGCTGACAACACTGAATTTGAGTGACTTGAGCGGATGAAATACGGATGCACACCGGGTGCGTCGAGGCCTTCGTAGTCCGGAGCCAGAACCGCAAAACCGGCGGCGAGCAGGGCATTGGCAACGGCCGGTTCGGTCAGA
This sequence comes from Rhodocyclaceae bacterium, assembly GCA_020247545.1. Lineage (GTDB taxonomy): Bacteria > Pseudomonadota > Gammaproteobacteria > Burkholderiales > Usitatibacteraceae > UKL13-2. Next base: position 4,669 of record JADCIX010000035.1, read on the forward strand.
CCCGCAAAATTACGGCTAGGCGCGCAACTGTCGGCTACACCGGTTGTGCCATGTGCCCACACCACGAGTGGCCAGCCGCCATTTGGAGGACTACCCGGCGGCGCAAACAACAGCGCGTTCGCTTCTGTCAGACCCCCGCCAATGGCCTGCATCCGATAGCGGAGTTTCACGATGCTAGCGGCACCGACAATCCCACTAGCTTGCGCGGTGCTACTCGCCACCAAATCGCCAGCAGCAGGCAACGCAACCGCTAGCGATGAGCCTTTGTTATCCCCGCAACCGAACAACGATACGCTGACGATTATCCACACCGCTGCGAGTGCAAGTTGAATTCGTTTCATGCTAATCCTCTCAAGTGTTTACGGGGGCGTTGCCCCGACTGTGCAAAAGCGGGTCTAGATTTGGCAAACGATGAACACAGTAACGTTCAGCGCGACCGAAGCGTGAATGTGTTGGTCTCTGCAGCTCGCTCAGGCAGGTCCACGTAGAAGCGGTCGCCACTCAACTGATAAACCGTGTGGCAAGCTTCTGGATCCTGCTCGACCCGAATGCAAAGCAGGGCAGGTTCCGCCGATAGCCGCCACTGGCCCGCCACAACCTTAGCCGTAAAAAAGCGGCTGCGCACTTGCATGCGTCCGTCTGGTTCGAAGCGAAAACGTAGGCCGTTCTTGACGTCGTCGTCGAACCAAAGTGCCTCGCTAGCTGCGCGTTCGAATAGTGCTCGCAACTCAACCACATGGAGCGCTTTAGCCTCTCTGGGCACGACTCCCGGCGTGTAGCTCGCACAGCCGAAGAGCAGCGCTAGCGAGCTGAATATCACCAAACCTAGAATTCGCATATAGAATCTTCCGATCAAATTTCCACAGGTGCGACCGCAGTTGGCCTGCCATCTGTCAAATCTGAATTTGATTTGTTGAGTTATTGCCTCGTAAGTGTTGCGTTTGTTCGGCAGCGTGCGGCCAAAACGGGCCAGTGTTCTAGCCGGGCTTGATATGCCGTACCCCATTACTTGCATCGTCACCATGCCTCACATCCTGCTAATTGAAGACTCGACCGACGTTTCTAATCTAGTGGCGAGCGAGCTGCGGGCGCTGGCTTTTGACGTCACCACAGCGCCTGATGGTAGGGCAGGTTGGTTGTTGCTCGAGGAGAGCGAGCCCGATTTACTGATTCTTGATGTCATGCTACCGGGCGTGAATGGCTTTGAGATTCTTCGCCGCCTCAGGGAGAAAGGCTTTGACAAGCCGATCCTTTTGCTCACCGCGCGTAGTGAGGAAGCCGACCGGGTGGTCGGATTGGAACTGGGTGCGGATGACTACATGGTGAAACCATTTAGTCTGCGGGAACTCGCTGCGCGGGTTGCAGCGCTGTTGCGGCGGTATCGACGAGCTGAGACGAAGACGCACGAGGCCGCTGCGGAAACAAACCGGGCGACTTTACGAGTGCTGGACTGCGAGCTGGATCCCGCAGCCAGTTGGCTAACGGTGAATGGTGCCGACTGCAAGCTTTCTCGTCGAGAATTTCTCCTGTTGGAGCTACTGATGCGCACACCTGGGCGGGTGCTGACGCGCGAGTGGTTGCTTGAGCAGGTATATGGGCGAGACTATTCTGGAGAGGATCGGGCGGTCGACGCCTGTATCATGCGACTACGCGAACGCCTTGGACGCGCTAGCGCCATCTCGCGTGCGTTAGAGTCGGTGCGCGGGCTGGGCTATCGGCTGCGCGCCACTGGCAGCTGATGGATCCTACAACATCGCCCGGCATGCCGCGTTTCCGGGACGCGATCTTGCGGGCCCAGCTACGCCCGGTGGTCTCTCTCGCGGTAGCGGCCGCGTTGGCAACCTCCATTGCTATATTGCTCGTCTATGCGACGCTGCGCTGGAGCCCTCGAAATCCACTGGATGAATTGCGGTTTGCGGAATTGCAATCAGTACTGGGCCTCGCACACGAGGAGCAGTGGCCGCAGCTGGCCCGCTGGCTGGTGGAATACGGCCTCGGACAAGAGCTTGATGGGCCAGATCAGGTACGTTTGTTTGACGGTGAACGCGTGCCGGTGCACCGGATGGTGCAACTTCTGCAGGCCGGGCTGCGCGTCGACCCGATGAACCAAAGATCCCTCGGGCCAATCCCCGTAACATGGACACAGCCAGTCAATCGCGTCACTCCTCTCAGCATTGCTGCAGAACCCGGCGGGGCGCGTGGCCATTGGCGCGCCGTCGTGATCATGCTTTCGGAAGATCGTCGGCTTTTCGTTCAGGCCCCAGACCTTGAAATGTCGTTTGCGGCGCTTGCCAAAATCGTCGCGACTGTATTCGCGGCGACTCTGTTGTGCGTCGGCTGCTTCGTCGCCTTATTCCTGTGGGCGTTCCGTCGTTGGTTCGCTGCTGGAAGCGCCGAAGCACTCGCGCTTCCGGTCGAACGCCTCGCAGATGCCATGACTCGCTTCATGAAAGACCAGCGATACCCCATCGAAGTCGCAGTTACCCCGCCCTTAGAGCTGGCCGAGCTGATACAAATCAACAACCGCTTACAGCACCACGTTAGCGATAGCCTCCGCCAATCGGCGCAGGCGCGTGAAGACCAGAGCAACTTTGTGGCAGAGATTTCGCACGAACTTCGAACACCTCTGACCGTCATTCGCGGTCACGCAGAACGCCTCGCCAGAGAGCCAGCTTCGGTCGGGAGCGCAGAGATCATCGTGCGTCAAGTTGACGACCTTCACATTTTGCTCAGCGATCTGATTGATCTTGGCCGCATGCATTCCATCAACGCCAACATGCGGCAGGAGCCAGTCGATCTTGCCACTGTGTTAGAGGAGATGCACGCACGATTCCAGGCACCAGCCTGGAAACACGGCGTCCTTCTGCGCTGCGAAGGCCACTCATGCGACGCGTGTGTGGTGGCCGACCCACGCTGGCTGCGCCAAGCGATTGCCAATCTGTTGGCAAACGCCATCCGCCACACGCCGAACGGCGGCTGCGTTTCGGTTAGCGCCGGCAAAAATGGCGGCCAAGCGTTTATTCGCATTGATGATACTGGGCCGGGAATAGGACACGAACAACCCACTGTTGACTATATCGGACGCAATGCGGGCATCGGCCTTAGGGTCGTGAGAAGTCTGCTTGCATCAATGGGTGGCGCGATCAATACAGAACCCAACGAGGACGGTGGTACCGCGACGATTCTCTGGTTGCGGCTACAGAATTCGTGACGTTGCGACCGATCACACCGTACTCAAGAAATCGAATGACACCCGCACATAGAACCGTCCCGCATCTGCGGGGCAGCGAGCTTGCGTGACGCGTTCATTTCATCACCTGCTTGGTCTTATCCAACACCGTCATGGCAGTTGACAGCATACCGGCAACATCCGCGATATTCGCCGGAACAATCAGCGTGTTGCCGGCCTTTGCTAGGTTGCCAAATTGCTCGACGTACTTTTCTGCGATCTTCAAGTTTGCGGCTTGCTGTCCGCCGGGCGCTTCCAATGCTGCGGCAACTTGACGTACTGCAGATGCTGTCGCCTCTGCTACCGTGGTGAGCGCCTGCGCCTCACCCTGGGCTTTGTTGATGGCGGCTTGTTTCTCACCTTCTGAGGCCAAAATTGCCGCTTGGCGTTGACCGTCGGCGATGTTGATCTCTTCCTGACGCACACCTTCTGACTTGGCGATCAAGGCGCGCTTCTCGCGCTCGGCGGTGATCTGCGCCTGCATGGAGCGCAGGATCGATTCTGGCGGCGTCAGACTCTTGATTTCGTAGCGGAGTACTTTGATGCCCCACGTGCGGCCGGCTTCATCCAGCACACTGACAATCTTGTGGTTAATTTCGTCACGGCTTTCAAAGGTCTTATCGAGTTCCATCTTGCCGACTTCCGAACGCAGCGCCGTCTGTGCCAACTGCGTAATAGCCATGATGTAGTCGCTTGAACCGTAACTGGCAAGTTTTGGATCCATTACCTGAAAATAGATGATGCCGTCGACGGCCAACTGCGTGTTGTCTTTGGTGATACATACCTGCTCGGGAATATCCAGCGGGACTTCCTTCAGGCTATGACGATAAGCGACACGATCAAAGAACGGCACGATGACGTTTAGACCAGGAACGAGGGTCGAGTGATACTTACCCAACCGCTCCACTACCCATGCGTTTTGTTGAGGGACGATGCGAACACCTTCAACAACAAAGACAATGATGGTGGCGAGGAGGAAAAACGGGATCGCATACCCTGCGAAGCCCGGCGTGAAATACAAACCCAGGGTGGCAACGAGAACCGCGGCGAATTTGACAAACATGGGAACTCCTTTGTGATTGTCGTTCGTGTTTTGAATATGGTTGTTGGGGCCAAGTATTTGCTTGGCCACCGAGTAGGGTTGGTTATCGATCAAGCGGAAGCCGATGACACATGCAGTACACCGTTTTCGGCGGACTGAATGGTAAGCACATCGTTGGCCTGCGGTGATCCATCAACCTTTGCGTCCCAGCTGGAGCCGCGATATTTCACACGGGCGATTTTGCCGCTCTCGTTGACCCAGCTTTCGAACACCACAGTCTGTCCGACATCCAGACTGTTTTCGGATTTCGAGTCTTTAGGGTGTTTTTGCCACCAGGTGTGGACCAAATACACACCGATCAGCGACGCCGCCGCAGTGAAAACTACCTGCAGCCAAAATGCCCCGCCCAAGTAAGCGACCAATGCACCGACCAGAGCGGCGACGCCGAATACGAGAAGGTAGAAAGTGCCCGACAAAAGCTCGGCGATGACGAGAACAAAACCAGCGATTGCCCAGAGAACATATGATGCCATTTTGAAACTCCTTTCTTATTGTTATTGTGTTTCTTGTTAGTGTTGTGACGGTAATTTAACCGACGCCCATGACAAAAATATGACAATAACAATCCGCAAAAATTCCCCGCATAGTCAAAAAATCGGCCGTTTGGCGGAGACTATCTTGGTGTTGACGCCCGCAAAGTTTAGCCCGCCGAATAGTCGTGCATGTTCAATTTTCACGCAACGATCTGCCACTACGTCGAGCCCCGCCTTGGATGCGATGGCCGCTGCCGCCGCGTTCGCCACACCCAGTTGCATCCACAGACACCTTGCACCTGCCGCGATGGCTTGCTCGGCCAGCGCCGGCATCTCTTCGATTTTGCGAAAGCAATCAACGATATCGATCTTGTCCGGAACCTCCGCGAGCGAGGGGTAACACTTTTCGCCCAGTAGTTCTGTGTACATCGGGTTCACGGGAATGATCCGGTAACCATGCTCCTGCATGTATTTTGCGGCAAAGTAACTCGGACGCCACCAATTTGCCGATAGCCCCACAATCGCGATCGTGCGGCTATTTTTTAGTACCCGACGAATACCTGCTACGTCGTCGATGATCATCGCTTTCCATCCTTGTCAGCTACATCGTCGTCTAGCAGCGCTCTGGCGCGTTGCTGCGACGAGACTTGCTTTGATTTCTCTGGTGTTGACGGTGCCTCGCCGACTTGGTGGGCCACCTTCGCGGCGAGACCCCGACGACGTGCAACCAGCCAGCCACTCGCCGCGCCGATCAACAGTAACCCAAACGGGCCAAACCAGAGCAGGTAAGTTTTTGGATCCACCGGCGGTTTGTAAAGAACGAAGTCACCATATCTTGCGCGTAGGAAAGCCTTAATCTCTGCGTCGCTCTTGCCTTGTTCCACCAACGTCCGGACTTCACGCCGCAAATCACCCGCCAGGCCTGCCGGCGACTCCGCCAGCGTTTGATTCTGGCAAACCAGACAGCGCAGCTCGCTCTCAAGCGTCTTCAAACGTTTTGCCACCTCCGGCGACGGCAATCCAGCTTCGGGCGTTTGTACTTGTGCATTCGCGACCGGCGAAACAACGCCGGCTGATAAAAAAACAAAAGCTGCTGCCACCACACTGGCGGCAGCGGATGTATACGCACCGCGCACCAATGGAAGAACTACCGAAAACCAAGATCGACATTCGGCGGCCATCTTCAGACCAAAACGGCTGAAGACACCCGTAGATATTAGACTTTTGCACATAGCAATGCTTACGCGATAAGGTGGGCGCATTTCCTAACTCGCCTTTTTCAGATCACGAATCAACGGCAGCAGTGTCTCGTTAAGCACTTTTGCGTCAATGGGGCCAGTGTGTTTATAGCGAATCATCCCCGCTTTATCGATGACAAACGTCTCCGGCGCGCCATAGACACCCCAATCAATCGCCACACGTCCATCGAGGTCACTGACACTCAGCTGATAAGGGTCGCCGTACTTAACGAGCCAAGATTTCGCCGCTGCCGGGTCGTCCTTCCAATTGAATCCGACAACCGGCACCACTTGCTGCTTGGCGAGATCATTCAAGAACGGATGCTCGTAACGACACGAGGCGCACCAGCTGCCCCAAACATTAAGCAGCCAAACCTTGCCTTGCATTTCAGCCGGTGAAAACTTTTGATCGGGCGCGTGCAATTTGGCGAGCGAAAACGCTGGTGCCGGCTTGTTGATCAACGCGGATGGAACTTCACGCGGATTCAGAAACAACCCTTGATAGAGAAACCAGACCAGCGTAACAAAGATCGCGAGCGGCAAAAAAAATTGCCACGCACGTTTTGCGCTGCTAACGCCGCCAATCGTGGCATCGGCAGCATCGGCGGCGGCGACCGACGAAGACTGTGTCGGGTCAACACTCATTCGGCGGCCTGTGGCGATTCTGTGCCTTTGGATGCAGGTGATACGGATGGCGACAACTGCGTTACGGGTTGCCGCACTCGAACACGATAACGCTTGTCGCCGATGGCAAAGGCACCACCGAGCGCCATCAAGATACAGCCGGCCCAGATCCAATCAATGAAGGGTTTGACATAAATTCGCACCGCCCACGCACCGGCCTCCGGATTGTTGGGTGAAACACTTTCAACCGGTTCTCCGAGTGAGACATAGAGATCACGCGTGATACCCGAGTCAATCGCAGCCTCCGTCATCGTTTGGCCCGAGGCGAAATAGGTACGCTTTTCCGGGTGCAACACATGCACCACTTTGCCGTTTTGGCTGACTTCGAATACACCCTCGATGGCGTCGAAATTCGGGCCTTGTCGCGCGCCGACGGACACAAACTTGAAGGCATACCCACCCTCTGTGACCGAATCGCCGGGTGCCATACGTACATCACGCTCGGTTTCATAACCTCGTACCAGCGTAATGCCGATGACCAGCACGGCCATCCCGATGTGCGCCAAATGCATGCCGTAATAACTCGCGCTATTGGCTTGAAGCTTGGCAAGCATACCCACACCTGCTGTCGAACGGAAACGATGAACGATGCCCGCCAGCGACGCGGCGATGATCCAGAACGCCAGCAGCAGACCCAGCGAGATCAGGGGCGTCCACTTGCCCATCAAAAACGGCGTAACCACCGCACAACCGATGGCCGCACCGAGTGCCCACTTCAAACGCGTCCACAAGTCGGGCAGGGTCGCGTTGCGCCACGCGGCAATGGGGCCGACCGCCATCAAGAACAGTGCGGGTGCCATCAACGGGTAAAACACCGCATCAAAGTACGGCGGCCCCACCGAAATCTTGCCCAGATTTAGCGCATCCAAAAACAGCGGGTAAAGCGTACCCAACATCACTGCCAACATCGCCACCAGAAGAAGCACGTTATTCGCCAGCAGCATGGCCTCGCGCGAGGCCGGTGTAAACGCGCCGGGGATTTTCGCCAATCCAAGCTGCGGTGCGCGCCACGCATACAAAGCGAGTGATGCGCCGGTGACAATAACTAGGAAGCCGAGAATAAATGCACCTCGCGCCGGATCCGTCGCAAACGCATGCACACTGGTCAGCACGCCGGAGCGCACGAGGAACGTGCCGAGCAAAGACAACGAAAATGCGATGATTGCGAGCAACACCGTCCAGCTCTTGAAGATGCCACGCTTCTCGGTGACCGCAAGCGAGTGAATCAATGCGGTCCCGACCAACCATGGCATGAAAGATGCATTTTCGACTGGGTCCCAGAACCACCAGCCGCCCCAGCCCAGCTCGTAGTAGGCCCAGGCGCTGCCGAGTGCGATGCCAAGCGTGAGGAAAATCCAAGCAGCCGTAGTCCAAGGACGCGACCAACGCGCCCACGTTGCGTCGAGCTTGCCACCGATGAGTGCCGCAACCGCGAACGCAAACGCGACTGAGAAACCCACGTACCCCATATAGAGCATCGGCGGGTGATAGATCATTCCCGGGTCTTGCAACAGCGGATTCAGATCGCGCCCTTCGGCGACGGCGGGCACCAGTCGTTCAAACGGGTTAGACGTAATGAGCATGAACAAAAAGAACCCGATCGCAATTAGGCCCATCACCGACAAAACACGCGCGATGACTTCTTGCGGCAAATTTCGACTAAACGTGGACACAGCAAACGTCCAGCCGGCGAGCATCAACACCCACAACAACAGTGAACCTTCGTGCGAGCCCCAAGAGGCGGTGACCTTGTAATACACCGGCAGCTTGGTATTTGAATTCGCCGCGACATTCTTGACCGAAAAATCGCTGGTGACAAAACAATAGATCAAACAGGCGAAGGCGAACAACACAAATACAAACTGGCCAGTGGCGAGCGGCCTGGCCATGACCATTAAACGTTCATTGTTGTGGAACGTGCCTACAAGAGGCAGGGTGCCCAGCAAAATCGCCAAACACAGCGCGACGATGAGTGCAAAATGACCAAGTTCCGGAATCATATTAGTACTTCTTTTCAGGGGTTTGTGTCACCACCGGCTTTTGGCCAGCGAACACCTTGCCTTCAATCGGATGCCCGGCGCGCTTCAACGCTTCTGCCGCTTCCGGGGGCATGTAGTTCTCGTCGTGTTTCGCCAGTACTTCAGAGGCCGTGAACACACCATCTCCACCAATTTTGCCTTGTGCCACCACACCTTTACCCTCTTTGAAGAGGTCGGGCAGGATACCGGTATAACGCACAGGAATCGACTGCATCGTATCGGTGACGGTGAAGGCTACCGTCAAACCATCTGGTTTGCGTTGAACACTGCCCTCAGTGACTAGGCCGCCGATACGAAAGGTGCGGTCTTTCGGCGCTTTGTTTTGCGAGATTTCTGTCGGCGTGAAGAAAAACACTAAGTTTGAATTAAACGCGCGCAATACTAGCGCCACCGCAACGGCAATCGTCGCTACTCCCACTGCAACCCAAACAAATCGTTTGACCCGTAAGCTCAACATTATTTTGAACCCTTTCCCGCATCGCTGTTTTCCGTACCGCTGGGGTCGGCCGAACCGAGTGTGTCGCAAACGGCTTTCTGCGCCCTGTGTATACGTAGCCGTACCAGCACGATCTCAATCACAATAGCAGCCAGAAACGCGCCGAATGAACCCCAAACGTAAAAGCCCCGACCGTCCATAGAAAAAAAATCCATCCAGTTCACGTCCGCACCTCGCGAATATCTTTGACCCAAGCTGCGTGGAGCTCTCGCTCCAGAATGATTGCCCGCACTCGGCAGAGCGCGACGGCAATCGAGTACATCCAGCATGCCAAGGCCATGATCAGCATACCCGCCAGCATCGTTGCTGCCATCTTGTTACCTTGCGTTAACGACACCGACGCGCCCTGATGCAGCGTATTCCACCATTTCACTGAAAAATAGATGATCGGCACGTTTATCGATCCTACCAGCACCAACAAAGCACCAGCCTTGTCGGCGCGTTTCTTGTCGTCGATGGCATTCACCAGCGCCATATAGCCGACGTACAGAAACAACAGAATCAAAGTGGATGTCATACGCGCATCCCAAACCCAGTAGGTTCCCCAGGTCGGCTTGCCCCACAATGCGCCGGTCCATAACGCGAGTGCAGTAAACATCATTCCCGTAGGCGCAAGGGCTTCCATCATCATTGCGGATAGACGGGTTTGATACACGAGTGCCAGTAAGGCGTACATTGCCATCACCAGATAAATGAACATCCCCATCCATGCGCTTGGCACATGAATAAAGATAATGCGATACACCTCGCCCTGTTGGTAGTCTTCCGGCGCGACAAACAAACCTAAATACAAACCACCGACAGCGAGCAAAAATGCAAGCGTACCAAACCACGGCACCAGCCTCCCTGCAAGCGGATAAAACGACGACGGTGCGGAATACTTGAATAAACTCATTTCAATCCAGTGAAATTTTCACCGCGGCAGCGGCCGCAAACGGCGTTGTCACCAACCCAAACAACAACATTGCCGCCAGCAGCGACAAGTTAGCCGTGGCATCAATCCCCGCGAGACTGGCTTCAACTGCACCAGCACCAAATATCAATACCGGGATGTAGAGCGGCAACACCAACAGCGCCATCAAAATCGAGCCTCCGCGAACACCCAGCACCAGTGCTGCACCAATCGCGCCTAACATGGTCAGGACTGGTGTGCCGATCAGTAGACCAGCGACCATAACCAGGAGTTCACTCGCATCCAAACCAAACTGCAAGCCAAGCACCGGTGCAACCATGGCTAGCGGCAAACCGGTGGATAGCCAGTGTGCCAGCATTTTACCGGCGCAAAGCAGCGGTAGGGGGTAAGGGGACAACGCAAGTTGTTCGAGCGTGCCATCCACATAGTCACTCTGGAATAACCGTGGCAGGGTCAGCATCACCGCCAGCAGCGCGCATACCCAAACCACGCCCGCGGCGATACGCTTCAACACCGCCGACTCAGGACCGATCGCCAATGGAAACAGGCTGACGACAATGATAAAAAACGCCAGCGCCTGAGCAAGTTCACCTTTGGATCGCATCGCCAGCTTGATGTCGCGGGTGAGTGTTAGCCACACACCACGCTCTGGCGTGGAAAGTTCTTGCTCACTCGCCAGCACCGCGCTCACACAATCTCCCGCATGTGCATTTCGTCCACCTTGCCAGACAGCGCCATCGGCAAGTGCGTGGCGATCACAGCGACACCGCCCTCGGCCAGGTGCGCATCGACAATTTGCAGGAACAACGCGCTGCCGTCCCCATCCAGCGCGTTAGTCGGCTCATCGAGCAACCAAACACGCTTGTGCGCCGCGCCGCGAGATAGATGCAGTCGCGCAAGTCCGATCCGCCGCTTCTGCCCCTGGGAGAGACGGCGCGTCAACACGTCGCGCCGCTCAAACAAACCGACCACCTTCAGCGCTTCCAATTGCTGACCCGCGCTGGCCGGGTTTGCATCAAGAGCAAGTTGATCGGTGAGATTCTCCGCCGCAGTGAAATCATCTTTCAGCGCGTTGGCGTGACCGATATAAAGCATCGCGGAGCGGCTGGCCGCGGACAGGCGTTGAGTCGGCTTTGCGCGGACCCACACCTCCCCCGCGTCGGCTTCGGTGAGTCCGGCCAACACACGCAGCAGACTCGTTTTGCCGACACCATTCGGTCCACGCAACACTAATGCGTGACCGCTTCCGACCGCAAAGCTAAGCCCCGAGAATAGTTGTTTTACCCCGCGCGCGAGGCCTAGATCTCTGCCTTCCAAGATGGCCGCAGACACTATGGCGCCACCTTGTCGATCAGCACCTTTAATGCACTTGTAGGCGGGCGAATGCTTGGCGTAACGCCCTGCAAATCACCGGGCTGCAAAGTCGCCGTACCAGCCTTGGAAATTCGCGCTTCGATCACGACTTCGGCAAACGACGACAAATTCATGCCCGGTGCCATCGCCATCGCGTCACTCAGCTCAAAGCGAAACGGCCACTGAGACGGCACAGGTACACGCAAAATCGCCAGCGGCATCTTCGGTCCACTAGATGCCCGCGCGAACACAAACAACGTGTCGCCCTTCGCAATCTTGTTCGCCAGCGCAGTTGCTACCGACACCTCGCCGGAGACCACTTTGCCCGCCGGTTGTGCTGACTGTTTGGCGGCAGCCGCAGGAGCGGTAGGTGCGACCGCTTGAGCAGACGGCGAGGCGGGTGGCGCGGAAGCGGGCTGCCCGGTCTTAATTTCCTTGATGATCGATGCCACCTGCGCGGCATCTTCAGAATCTTTCGGCACCACCGCAAGCAGGCGCTCCCAATACTTCAGCGACTGCACTTTGTTACCGGCGCGCATTTCTGCCGTTCCGGCCAAGGCCAGCGCTTTCATATTTTTCGGGTCTACTTTCAGGGCACGTTGGGTCAGCTCCATCGGCTTGCCGGCGAAATTCCCCTCCTGCACCATCACCTGCACATCCGCATAGTCCGCAAGTAACTGCGCGTCATCCGGCGTCAGCGCCACGGCCCGCTCAAACGCCTTTGCCGCAGCTCCCCACTGACCGAGCGCGTTTTGTGAACGCGCCAGCAAAATCCAGCCTTTCGGGTCTTCTGGATTGGCTTCCATCTTCTTGGCCAGATTCTCAACCAGCGCTAGCACTTGCTTTTCCGACATTGGCGCATTGGGGTCGGCATTCGGACCAAGACTCGCCGCCGGACTCTGCGCCGCCATCGCCGCAAAATGTCGTGCATCGTGTGCCCCCAGCATTACATAGCCGAAGCCCGCCGCTGCTACAATAAAAACCGAAAGAACAACTGCCAATATCCACGGGCGTTTTGAGGCAGTTTCGCCTGAAACTACCCGTCTTTGCTGGAGTTTGGCATCTGCGTCCATTTCGGCGGCTAGCCTACCGCTCAACTCATCAATCACCGCTTCGCGCTCAGCGGCGGAGATCAATCCGCGCGCGAAGTCGTTTTCGACCTCGCGACGCTGCACACGAAACGCCTCGAGATTACTCGCTTCAGTCGATGGGGAATTTGTCGTCGCTGAGCGGCGGAGAAGTGGCCAACATACAAACCCGAGGGCAACCAGCAACATTGATGCGGCGAACAGAAAAAACATGTGGCGGATCGCTACCTAAAGAATGGAAACACATTATAGCGACGCGACTTGGTGAGCCCCGCCCGTAACCGGACAATCAAACCGTCAAGGTGATCGGCTCCATCGCATCTCCCTGCGGCAGAATGCAGCCGATCGCGGCTGTGTGCGGGTAGCCCGACGCCCGCAACGCGGTGATACACGCTTCGGCCTGATCAGCCGGCACACTGGCCAACAACCCGCCCGCCGTTTGTGGATCAAAAATCAGCGGGTAACGCGGATGGCTGACCATCGCCTCCTGATTGCGCAGCGCCCGGCGCAGCCGGACATTCGCCCCCTGCAATGAGCTGACAATACCTGCGGCAACACACTCTTCCGCGCCATCGAGCAGCGGCAGCGCCGACAAATTAAGTTCGGCATCCACCGCCGAGGGCCGCGTCATTTCAACCAGATGGCCGAGCAGCCCAAAGCCGGTGAGATCAGTACAGGCCGTGGCACCGTGTTTAAACAAACACTGCGCACCCAGCCGGTTGGATATCACCATCGACTTTAATGCCGCATCGATCCAGCGGCCCTTGGCGGCGAGGCGCGCGTGCGCGGCGAACAGAGTGCCGGTGCCGATCTGTTTGGTCAGGATCAAGACGTCGCCCGGTCGCATACCACTCTTGCGCAAAATCTTTGTGGGGTCGTCGTCAATCAGGCCATTCACCGCAAAGCCGAGTGCAAGCTCCCTGCCTTCTCCGGTATGTCCGCCAACTAATGCACAGTTGGCTTCGTTCAATACCTCGAGTGCACCGGTCATCATTTGAAACAACACATCTTCAACTTTTGATTCGAGCCCGGATGGCACGGTGGCAATCGCAGTCGCCGATTGCGCCTCGGCTCCCATCGCCCAGATGTCACCAAGCGCGTGATTGGCCGCGACCTTGCCAAACAAATAGGGGTCGTCAATAAACGACCGGAAGAAATCCACCGAATGCACCATCGCCTTGCCCGGCGGCACGCGCACCACGGCGGCGTCGTCCGGATCTTTGAGGCCGATCACAACATCATCACGATCCGCCGGTTGCAAATTGCTCAATGCGCGCGACAACACCGTCGCACCAACCTTCGCGCCGCAGCCACCACAACGCATGGCAATGGCGGAAATCGCCTGTAGTGACTCCTCATGAGTCAGCTTCACCTGGTTTGCGGTGTTGGCTGCGGCCGGTGCGTCGCCTGCCATCGGCGTCAGGTCTTGAAACTTGCGCATGAAGCGCCGGTCGATCCACTCTTTCCACTGCCAAACGGCGCTGCCGGCAAAGCCGATCCATCCGCGCGAGGCAACGGCATATTTGTCACCCGTGCTGATCAACGCCAGCCAGTGACGTTGCGGAAGATATGGCACCAAAGGCAACCCTTCGACCGCACGTCGAAGATTAGTGGTCAAGGGTGGACCCTGCCGCACCGCAAACACGCCGGCTTTTTCCAGCCGATGGTTGATCATATTGGCGATATCACCCGCCGCAAAAATATCCGTGTCGGTCACCGTCTGCAAGGTATCGTTGACACTGATAAAGCCATTTGCATCGAGTGCCAAGCCTGTTTCACGCAACCACGGCGCGCCACCAGCACTGGTCACCCAGACAATTTCATCGGCGGCGAGAGTCTCACCGTTGGCGGTTTGTAAACTTCCCGCCGATACCATGGTCACGGCGGCATTACGATGCACCACCACACCGCGTGCCGCCAACACCGCATCGAACCGGCTGCGCACAACGCTATTGTGTGTCGGAAGGATGGTTGCACCGCTGGCGAATAGATGAAACGTCAGTTCATCCGCATCGCGACCGTGCGCCCGAAGCTCGTTGCGTAGTCGAAACTGCATTGCCAGCAACAGCTCCACCCCCCCGGCACCGGCACCGACCACGGCGATGGTCAGTTTGCCCGCACGATGTTTGACCCGATGCAACAATTCGAGCCAATGATCGTTGAAGCGTTGAATTGGTTTGACCGCCACCGTGTTTTCGCCGGCACCTGGCACCTGTGCCAGCTGTGGGGTTGAGCCGATATTGATCGACAGTTGATCGTATGGCACCGGCGGGCGATTGCGGCACAACACTTTTTTATTGGCACGATCAAGCCCGATGACTTCATCTCGATACAAACGCGCCCCGGCAAACACCGCCAGCCGACTCAGGTCAATATGTACTTCATCGTAGTCGTAATGCCCCGCGACATAACCCGGCAACATGCCCGAGTAGGGGGTGTGCATGTCGGTGCAA
Source organism: Rhodocyclaceae bacterium (assembly GCA_020247545.1). GTDB lineage: Bacteria > Pseudomonadota > Gammaproteobacteria > Burkholderiales > Usitatibacteraceae > UKL13-2. The sequence continues at coordinate 19,737 of JADCIX010000035.1, forward strand.
ATTAGCGTGATCCGAACGCCAGACATCGGGCGCATGCCAAAGCTCTTTAGGACGCCGACGTGGCTGTGACCGCCGCCGACAAGCACTATATCTCTGAGGATGGGTTGATCCGCGCTTTGCATACGCTGGTAGTTTACGGTGCGTTGAGGCGCGGCAACTGGACAATTTCTCGACTAAGGTTGATCGCGAATTTCGGGTAGGAACGTTAGCGGAATGATCCTGACATTTGAGGGTTGCAAATGAAACGATTACCGAAGCAGATTTACACGCCAAGATTCAAGCAAGATTGCGTCGGCAGCAGGAATTAGAAGGCAAAAATCAGCGAGAAGCAGATAGAGCTGTCCCGGGTGCGTGGGGCGAATGCGAGATTCAAAAAAAAAACGAGGGGTTCTTTGGAACGCAACACCTGTGAAGTACACCTGAATTCGGGGCATGAACGTGCATCCCCACTGAACGCCATGTGCCGTGTCCTCACGGCGAGTGAGAGTGGCTTTGCGGCTTTGCGGCTTTGCGGCTTGGCGCGCAGGCCGAAAGCCAAGCACTGGTACTGAACGCGCTAAGGATGGCGCGCTTCAAACGCAAGCCGAAGCCGGAACCGATTCATCATAGTAACCGTAGCGGCCGATATTACAGCCATGACTACCAAGCGTTCATCGCGGAGATGAAGGCGGTATCGAGCATGAGCCCTAAGGATTTTAGTTATCTCGTCGCATGATGATGCGGCGCACGGTTTCATACTCTTTCTTCGTTACCGCACCAACTTCAAGAGCGCGCTGCAAATCGATAAGCTCCTGGCCTTTGGTGATGGTGGTATTTTCCTGTACAGTAACGGCCGTACGACTACTGCTGCATCCACCAAGCATGGTCGCACTTGACAGAACCACGACTGCGCCAGCCAAGGCGATTCGATTGAATGATTTCATGTCGTTCTCCTTATTTCACCGCATCGATCAATTTTTCGCGTTGATCGTCGTACTCTTTCTTGGACAGAGCACCATTATCGTAGGCCTTTTTCAGCTCAATCAGTTGCTGGCCAACCGTGACGTTGACCGGCGCACGCGAAATTTCAGTGCTGCCACATCCGACGAGAATCAACGCGGCAAAAAGTAAACAAAGTTTTTGAAACATGTGTTCGTCCCTCCGTTAGAAGATATTTGGCTGCCCTCCGGATAACACTTCGTCCAACTGGCCTCCTACTTTGTAGGCGGCAGGAAATTTTCCTGCCACATCCTAGATAGTTTGTTGAGCTCGTCATCCTTCTAGTACGTCGTGCCCGCAACAGTCGGGCAAATGATACACCTGCCTCCATCGACTGGTAAACCTAGAGCAGATTCCTGCCAAGATCCATGTCGACTTCCCGGCTGACTGCCCCGCCTTTTTCCCCGGATTTTGCAGGCTTAGCATTTGGCAAGTATTGCGTTCCCTGCTTTCACACGTGCGCGCTTCTCATCTTCTATTTCGTCTTTCGGGCCAAATCGATTCGCATTAGCTACCTACGCCAGCCAAACCACCTGAGCCGCACCAATAAGCACAATTCGTCGTATCGGGTTCACTTACGATCTCCGTCATCGCCACTCCACCAAAGATAACCCCGCTCCAATCATTGTCTGACGGTGGTTGTAGTCGATCAAGCTTTCACCATAACCCGAAAACACAGATAGGTGCCCCTTTAGATTGCCGACGATTGGCCACGACCACTCGATCTTGACTGAGCCACGCGAATTTTCACCGCGCCGTAGCGAGTGCCGACCCTGTACCGACCACACATGCCCACCATTGCGCTGCGCAACGACAACTTCGCCCCGACCAATGTAGTCTTCGATACTGGGGTTGTCATCTTCTTTGCCAGACTCGCGAAGCCGTCGCCAAGGGTGCAGCAATATGACGGTCCCATCTTTCTCAATGCCAATTTGTCCCGTGACACGATTCCAGCTGCGAGATAGTGGCAATGCTCGTCCGTTTGATTGATGGTTTACGCCGATACCCGCGAGCGCAACCCTCCAGTCGCCAATTGAGTACGGCGTGGGCATTGCAAAGATGGCCTCAGGCTCGTAGTTTGTTTCCCGAAATGGACGTGAAGTGACCCCGCTGAATAGTTGCCAGCGAGAGCTCTGCGTATATCCAAACCAGAGATGCCCGCTGGATCCCAATACACGATCCCAAACTTTCGATTTGAAACTGAGTTGAAACTGCGACTCAGTCGGATCAAGCGGCAACACTGTCAACTGCTGATGCCCCGCCTGAGGTGATGAGGGCTGTTTGTTAATGCGGTTTGTGCGTGTACCCAACAGAAAAAAAACCGGGCGATGCGAGCGCAGCTCAAATGCGGGACTCACCTGCGCTGGATCAAGGTCCCAAGTATCAACAAGGCTTTGCGTTCTGCGCTCAAGCTTCCTTTCCTGCTCGGCAATGGCAGCTGCAGTCGGCTTCGGACGTTCAACAGGCAGCGGAGCGATTACCGCTGTTGGCTGCTTACGTCCTGCCTCCTGGTCGTAACAAAGAAGGCGTTGCCTGTCGTCTTCAATCGTAGTGCAAGAATTCGCACGGGTGCCAGAACAAGCGACGAAGCCGACCATCAACACGACGACGGTACCGGCATTTACGCGCAAATTTTTTGTCTTGGGCACAGCCACTCCAAGCGGACGGCTGGGCTGAGTGTGAGTCACTCGAAATATGCTCTCACCAAGCGGCTTGGACAATCTTGCGATTAATTCAAAGGCCATGATGAAACTTTCAAGAAAGTTACAATGGTTTTTCACAAGACTCACCCACAGTCCCGCAAGCGCGGCGTCGCCGGGTCAAGTCTATCGGCCAGCGGTGCGGCTTTCAATAAGTTTTTCCTTTTTGTTTGGAGGAAGATTCGCGCTGTGCTGGTGTCGTAGTGCCAGCGTCAGTTGCCGGGCTTGTGGGGGGCGCTGTAGAAGCCACTGTGCCACCTGCCCGTTTCAGCGCTTCATCACGGTTGCACGCCTGTGGGTAGATGTTGCGAGTACGAAAGCGTGTCGTGGGTGATCCAACAAAGTAGTTGCATCGCAGCTGTAAAACCGTTGAATTGCGGAGCGCTCCGCAATTCAACATTTTCTCAACTGGTTCATGCACAACACAAGTACCTGATTTTATTGGTAGGCCGTGTTGGACTTGAACCAACGACCAAAGGATTATGAGTCCTCTGCTCTAACCAACTGAGCTAACGGCCCGCCGTACTCCTGCTACATCCCGCCCTCTGCTCGTTTGTGCCGAAAGGACCCTCCGCACAAACCCACTTCACGCCCTGCTTGGCGTTTGGATTCGGCCCCATCCAAATGTGCGAAGGCACACTTGTATCCACGGGCCTTTCACAATGGAACTAACGGCCCTCGGGTGAATCTGAGTCAGCCAGAGCACAGACACTGTCATAACATAGGTGCATTATAGCGGAGGCTGCATCGGCCCCTAGTCTCAACTTACGATCCGTCCTCTGATATCACCACAAAATGTCACCTGCTCAGCCCCAGCCAAAGCCCGCTCCACTGGTACTCTCGCAAGACCCGCATTACCTCGAGAAGTTATTCGTACCTAATTCCGTTGCCGTGATCGGTGCCTCCGAGCGCGCAGGTGCGCTCGGCACGTTCGTATTTGCGAATGTTGTCGGCTCGCGTTTTCACGGCCCGATCTACCCAGTAAACCCAAAGTATCAGCAGGTTAAGGGGGTGACTGCCTTTTCGACAATCGAGGATCTGCCAGAAACACCCGATCTGATTGTGGTTGCGACCCCCGCCGCAACGGTGCCGGGCATTATCCGCGCAGCTGGCAAGCGCGGCGTTCGCGCCGCTGTTGTGCTTACCGCAGGATTCGCAGAAATCGGTGCCGAAGGCTCGGCGCTTGGCGCGCAGGTGAAGGCAGAAGCAAGGAAAACCGGGTTGCGGGTGTTAGGGCCCAACTGTATCGGCATCATCCGGCCATCGATTGGCCTCAACGCCACTTTCGCCAACGCAGGCGCAAAAACCGGTTCACTTGCGCTGGTTGCGCAGTCCGGTGCCGTTTGTACGGCGATTCTTGATTGGGCTGCTGGCACGGAGATTGGTTTCTCCAGCGTGGTGTCGCTCGGCGGTGCGCTGGATCTCGACTTCGGCGAAATTCTTGACTACCTCCTGCACGATCCGAAGACCAAGAGCATCTTGCTCTATGTGGAGGGCGTTCGCGATGCGCGACGCTTTATGTCGGCGCTACGCGCGGCTTCACGGGTGAAGCCAGTAATTGTTTTCAAAGCCGGGCGCGACACATCTGGCTCACAAGCTGTCACCAGCCACACCGGCGCGCTGGCGGGTCGCGACAAGGTTTGGGATTCAGCCCTCGCTCGCGCGGGTGCAGTGCGGGTCGAGTCCTCGCTTCAACTGTTTGCGGCGGCACGCCTGTTAGCCGACCCTCGCATTGTCAATTCGGTGAAGGGAAATCGGCTGGCGATTGTCACCAACGGTGGTGGGCCGGGGGTGGTTGCCGCAGATGCGGCTGATCGCAATGGTCTTCGCCTAGCAACTCTTTCCGCCACAACGCTCGAATCGTTGGACCGGGTGTTGCCAAAACATTGGTCACGCGCCAACCCAATCGATATTGTTGGCGATGCGCCGGCGCAGCGGTTTCGCGATGCATTGGCGGCCGTGGTTGCCGATACTGGTGTTGATGCCGTGCTGACGATGTATTGCCCGCAATCTGTCACCCCCGCCGAAGACGCGGCTGCCGCCGTCATTCCGGTGGCAGCCGCAGCACTGGCAGCTGGTACCAAGCCGGTGTTCACATCTTGGCTCGGTGGACGGTCGATCATTCAGGCAAAAGCTGCGCTCGATGCGGCGGGGATACCAAATTTCCTCACGCCAGAAAGCGCAGTCGACGCATTTTCTTACCTGGCACGTTTTCAAGAGCATCAGAAACTGCTGCGTGAGTCTGTCTCTGCGGCCGAGTCAATGACCTTCCATGACCTGTCCAAGGCCATCGCCAAGGCACACGCCATTCGCGAGCGCGCGCTGTCGGAAAAGCGCACCCTGCTGCAAGAAAGTGAAGCAAAGGCGCTATTGGACGCCTTTCAGCTTCCGGTGAGTATCGGTGCGACGGTGCAAGATGGGGCGGCGGCAACCCGCGCAGCGGCAGCGATTGGCTACCCGGTCGCGCTAAAGATTGATTCGCCAGACATCACACACAAAAGTGATGCCGGCGGCGTCCGCCTAAATCTCATGAATTCCCGTCAAGTTAAGGCGGCTTTTGAAGCGATGCTTGCGGACGTAAAGGATAGTCAGCCAAACGCCCGCATCAATGGAATCAACGTCCAACCGATGCTGAAATTCTTGGACGCCCGCGAGCTGCTGGTGGGAATCTCCCGTGACCCAACCTTTGGGCCGGTGATTGCGTTTGGCGCAGGGGGCGTGGGTGTCGAAGTGATCAATGATATGGCCCTCGCGCTACCTCCTCTAAACGATGCACTTGCAGAGAATCTAATAGGTGCCACTGCGATTAGCCGCGTGTTGGGGCCGTATCGCAATGTGGGCGGGATCGATCAGAGCGCCCTAAAAAAGTTGATCGTTCGTGTTTCTACCATCGCGTCTGTTCTGCCCTGGGTGCGCGAAATGGACATAAATCCCGTATTGGCGCATCCAAATGGCGTCGCCATACTCGACGCACGAGTGGTGATTGATGCCGACTCTGCCGCGACCGATATGCGCTACAAACACATGGCGATTTTCCCTTATCCCGTGCAACTCGAAAGGGAACTTCGACTCAAAGACGGCACACAATTCCATATGCGTGCAATTCGCCCCGATGACGCAGCCCGTGAGCGCGCATTTGTCGCGGCCATGTCCGAGACATCGCGCTATTACCGGTTTATGCACTCGCTCACCGCGTTATCAGACGACATGATTGCGCGATTCACGCAACTGGATTACGACCGCGAAATGGCGTTAATCGCGCTTACGCCCGATGAGGCGGTGATCACCGGCGTCGCCCGATATTCACCAAACGCTGACGGTACCAAAGTTGAGTTTGCGATTGCGATCGGCGACCACTGGCAGGGCAAAGGACTTGGCGAGCTGCTAATACGCAGTTTAATCAACTGCGCAAGGGATGCTGGGTATGCGGAAATGGAAGGAAGCGTTTTGCAAGCCAATCAAGCGATGTTGGCGCTTGCCAGTCGTCTCGGTTTTTCAACCCGTGCCTCGAGCGATTCCCGGCACGTAGTACGGCTACGATACATTCTGACGGGCGTATGACCAAGATCAAGTAATTCCAGCCCGGCCGATGACATCATACAAAGACAGACAGGAGAAAATTAATGAAAATACTTGTTGCGATTGATGGTTCTGATTGTAGCCAGCGAGCTTTATCGTACGTACTTGAGCACACTTCTCTGTTCGGGACGGGCCCGGAACTCACGATGATTAACGTTCATCGCCCGATTCCGTCGGCTCGTGCCAAAGCGTGGGTTGGACACGATGTGGTTGAACAGTACTACAAAGAGGAAGCGGAGCTCGCGTTGGGCCCGGCGCGAGCGCTGCTTGCCAAGAAACAACGCACTGCCGCCGAGCTACTTAAGATTGGAGAGCCCGGTCAGGAAATTGCTGCGGCGGCAAACCGTGGTTTCGACTTGATTGTCATGGGCACAAAGGGGCGCACCGGACTCGCCAATTTGCTAATGGGCTCAGCTGCAACAAGCGCACTCGCCGAGAGCAACGTACCGGTATTGCTGGTGAAGTAGTAGCTCAGCCGTCGGCCGCACTCGACCAAGAACAAAGGGCAGCCTAGGCTGCCCTTGTTACGATGTCACTTCGTGTCGTGAAGCGTTGACCTAACCCTCTTGCTCTAGGAAACTCTTCAAGCGCTCAGAGCGGGAAGGATGACGCAACTTGCGCAGCGCCTTTGCCTCGATTTGACGGATGCGCTCGCGGGTAACGTCAAACTGCTTGCCTACTTCTTCCAGCGTGTGGTCGGTATTCATTTCAATACCGAACCGCATGCGAAGCACTTTGGCTTCGCGAGGCGTTAGTGAATCCAACACGTCCTTGGTCACATTACGTAGTGACGCATATTGTGCCGCGTCGGTCGGTGCAAGCGTGTTCGTGTCTTCAATGAAGTCACCTAAATGTGAATCATCGTCATCACCGATTGGGGTTTCCATGGAGATTGGCTCTTTCGAGATCTTCATGATCTTGCGAATCTTGTCCTCCGGCATTTCCATCTTTAGCGCCAGCGTTGCCGGGTCCGGCTCAAGACCCGTCTCTTGCAAGATCTGCCTCGAGATACGGTTCATCTTGTTGATGGTTTCGATCATGTGTACGGGGATACGAATCGTACGTGCCTGATCGGCGATGGAGCGGGTGATGGCCTGACGAATCCACCACGTTGCATAGGTCGAAAACTTGTAGCCCCTACGATACTCGAATTTATCCACCGCCTTCATCAGGCCGATGTTGCCTTCCTGGATCAAATCCAAGAACTGAAGGCCACGGTTGGTGTATTTCTTGGCGATCGAAATCACCAGGCGCAAGTTAGCCTCAATCATTTCGCGTTTGGCTCGGCGCGCCTTTGCTTCACCCGTCGACATCTGGCGGGCGATTTCCTTTAGATCTTTGATCGGAATACCGACGTCCTTTTGTAGCGCGATCAGATTCTCTTGCAACTCTATAATCGCCGGCTTGAAGCGTAGCAATGCTGTCGCGTAAGACTTGGCGTGTGGCGCGGCAATCTCATCAGCAATCCACTTCAAGTTGATTTCGTTGCCTGGGAAAGCCTTAATAAAATGCGGTCGCGGCATCGAGGAATTTTGCACACACAGATGTTGGATTTCGCGCTCTTTCTTGCGAACCGAATCCACTAGAGCACGCAGGCCGTTACACAACGATTCAGTTTGTTTCGCGCCAAAACGAATTTGCATCAAGGTTGCAGACAATTCTTCCTGCAAGTCCTTGTACGCACGTGAGCGATAACCCTTTTCCGCCAAAACCTTCTTCATCTTCTTATAGGTTTTGCGAATCTGGTTAAAGTGCACCATCGCATCTTGTTTGAGCTGCTCAAGATTTGCCGCTGCAATGGCACCATCCTCATCGGCATCTTCTTCATCAAGCTCTTCATCGTCGTCGAGGTCTTCGTCGGCCAGCTCGGCTTCCTTTACCTGATCTTCGTTGGGATCAACCAGTCCGTCGATCACCTCGTCAATACGTAGCTCGTCGCGTTCGACTTTGTCAGCAAGGGCCAGGATTTCTTCGATCGTCGTCGGGCACGATGAAATTGCCTGAATCATGTGTTTCAGGCCGTCTTCAATGCGCTTCGCAATTTCAATTTCGCCTTCGCGCGTGAGCAGCTCGACAGACCCCATTTCCCGCATATACATGCGGACAGGGTCGGTAGTGCGACCAAACTCGGAATCCACCGTTGAGAGCGCCTGCGCCGCTTCTTCTTCAACGTCGTCATCGGCCACGGCCGGAGCCGCTTCGTTCATCAACAGCGTTTCCGCATCTGGCGCTTCATCGTAGACTTGGATACCCATGTCATTGAAGGTGGTGATGATGGCTTCAATCTGCTCCGCATCCACCATATCCGGCAAGTGATCGTTGATCTCGCCATAGGTTAGAAAGCCCCTGTCCTTTCCCAAGGTAATGAGGCTCTTGAGACGCTTTTTCTGGGCCTCGATGTCTTGCGGTGCCATCTCGGCGGCTTTCGCAAGTTTTCCTTTGGGGAACGGATATTCGTCGTGGTCTTGCGCGCTTTTTGGTTTACGGGCCATGTGTGAAGTCCGGGGAAAGTAGGGCGAGGTCAAAATAATGGGAGAAAAAGTCAGCTCCACGCTAATTCCAGCGTGAAAGCCAACGTCGTCCCAAAGACAAACTTGCTTACGTCATTGGGCGAAAAAGCAGCAAACAAACACAATCACCAGCAAGCCGGAAGCATAACCAAACACTATAGCATGCCGCAGCTTTTTCCGATACCCTCATTAGCAGATTTGCGAATGAAGACAAGGACTTAACTAGTGAATGGAGAACCACACATATGACACTCGTCAGCAAGAAAAGTGCCAAGCCCGGCCAACTCGACGCACAACAACCGTTTCCGAGCCAAAGTGCCTGAAGACGCCCGCCAAATCGATGTTTAGCTTAGACCGAGATCGCGCGCCCGCCGCACTTCGTCTGCTCTTTTCGCTGCTGCGGCTGCATCTGCACGCAGCCGCGCCAACGTCTCGGCAAACTCGGTATCGAGATCAAGCCGATCAATATCAACTTCAGTTAAGAGAAGTGAGGCCTGATTGACGAATATCCAGTCCGGGGTGGGTCGGAAGTGCTCAACAATCATCGCCTGATTGATATTCTCGCCATCGTGATCGCGGATGTATGTCGCCACACGGAACGCTGCACCTAATGCGGTTTCGTCTCCCCCTTCAACGCTAAGGTCAAACACGTTAGCGAGCTTGGGTCTCACCAACATGCGTGAGATGGCCAGCACTGGGCGGGAGGCCGGGGGCAATTTGATTCGAGGCGCCGGTGCGCCTGCTTCCCGCCCCTTCTTTCGGAAAAACGGTTTGTCCGACTTAGACTTTCCCCAATCCACAGCGTCTGCGCGGTTCGTACGACCGCCTCCTGCGCTTGACCCCGCCGGGTTAGCGCTGGAACCATTACCGATATTGCCCACCTGGGGTGACAGTGGCACAACGCGTTCGATTTCGATTGCGCTCAATCCAATTTCGTCCGCCAACTTTCGTCGCAGCATCAGGGCCAACGCCGGTGCCGTCACCTGTCCAATCAATGGCTTGGCGAGTGTCATCAAGCGAGCACGCCCCTCGTCACTGGTGGCGTCAACCTGTGAGCGTAATTCATCTAGCAAAAATACTGACAAAGGCTTTGCGTTCTTTACCTCCGCAAGAAAGGCGTTTTTGCCGAGTCGCCGGACAAACGTATCCGGGTCGTCTTCTGCCGGAAGAAGCAAGAATCTTACTTCTTTACCGTCCTGCACCACTGGCAGTGACTGCTCCAATGCGCGCCAAGCAGCGCGTTGTCCGGCCTTATCTCCATCAAAACAGAAAACCAAATTGTCGGCAAGTCTTAACAGTTTTTCTACATGCATCGGCGTCGTCGCCGTGCCGAGTGTGGCGACTGCGTTTTCCACCTCGGCCTGCGCCAACGCAACAACATCCATATAACCTTCGACAACGATGACGGTGTTGTGGTCGCGAATCGCCCTGCGCGCGTGAAAGAGTCCATAAAGCTCGCGCCCCTTTTCAAACAGCGGCGTTTCGGGTGAGTTCAAATACTTGGGCTCGCCCTCACCGATAACACGGCCTCCAAAGCCGATCACATTGCCGCGCTGGTCCAGTATCGGGAACATTACGCGGTCACGGAAGCGATCGTAGCGCCGTCCTTCGTCAGAGTCGATGACTAGGCCGCAGTCTTTCAATGCACTAGATGTGTAGTCCTCGACTGCCCCCTTCAAACCCTGCCAAGCATCCGGCGCATAACCAAGCGCAAACTTAGCGGCAATCTCACCCGTCAAACCGCGACTCTTGAGATAACCAATGGCGGCCGGCGAGTCCTTGAGTGCACGGCGATAAAACTGCATCGCGGCTGACATCACCTCCCCGAGCGAGGCAGATACCCGCGCCTTTTCCAGCGATTGTTCACGGTTCGCCTCGACTGGCAACGTCATGCCGACACCTTCGGCGAGCTCTTGAACGGCTTCACGAAAACCCATTCCGTTGTATTCCATCAAGAAGCTAATCGCAGTGCCGTGTGCGCCACATCCAAAACAGTGATAGAACTGCTTGGTTGGTGACACCGAAAACGATGGTGTTTTCTCGCCGTGAAACGGGCAACAAGCCGAATAGTTCTGGCCGGCCTTCTTCAGCTTAACGCGCCGATCCACCACGTCGACAATATCGACGCGAGCCAACAACTGCTGAATGAATTCTTGCGGAATCATGCTCGCCTAATTATAAGAGGCAGCCCAAAACTGGTCGGCATCACGACTGAACAGGTTTAGGGGTCAGCGATTCTTGCCCTGCTCCTGCATCTGTCGTGCGCTTTCTGCTGCGGCGCGTTGCTGCGCGGCGATTGCTTCTTCCCTCTCCCGCTGTGCGATAAATCGACGCTGACGTTCCATTTCTGCCTGCGCCTGATTGCGGATGCGCGCGAGCTCAAGTTGTTGGCGCAGCTCTTCATTCTGCCGGTCCCGCCGCTCAGCTTCTGCGCGCTTTTCGCGCTGCGCTTTTTCGTACCGATCATCGACCACAAAACGCTGGCTTTTCGCATCTTCCGCCCGCTGCTCACGAGCGAGCTCTAGCCGCCTTTCTTCTTCCTGTTGTCGTTCGATTGCCTCACGTTGTAGGCGCTCTTCCGACAACTGACGCTGTTCAGCGATTTCAGCAAGTTTCTTTTTCATGGCCAAATCGGACGCGACGCGCTCTTGTTCGAGACGAACGCGTTCTTGCTCTATATGCCTGTACCAGTAAACGGACGCGCCGATGACGGCAAGCAGCACGAGCAGCAATATCGATTTCTTTAGCCACGCGACCACGCCGCCGTTGGCTTTGGCTTCGCGCCACTGCTCGAACTTCGAATCAAATTGCGCTCGCGTCACCGGATCGGACAGTACGGCGTAGGCTGAGTCTAATTCAGCCAGCGCCGCCTGTTTCCGTTTCGACGGCAGTTTGCCGTTGGCCTCGATCTTCCGGCGTGCGGCTTGGTACGAGCGCTCAATCCAGACCTCACTTGCCGTTTCGGGTACACCGATTAGTTCATACAAATCGCGCATGCTGCCTCGGTTGGTGCAAATCGAATTTAGGGAAACTGCAGGAGACAAGGTGCCAGTCGTTGCTCATCTCGCCTGCCAGCCATGAATGATTCATGGGTCGCCCGCTACGTGGAAGGAGGTTGCCTCCGGACGATTGGCTGACTATTTTGGCTCGTTCCTCTTTCACCGTCGATGCGCGCTGCCCACTCGCCTGCTTTCAAACGCGTCCCCATGAAATGCCCAAGGGTTGGGAGATTATCCTAATCTCGCCTTAACCGCGCCAGATAACTTACCCATGTCGGCACGACCCGCGACTTTGGGCCGGAGGGCATTCATTACTTTGCCCATATCTTTTGCTGAAGCCGCCCCTACTTCGGCAATCACACTGTCTAAAATGGCAGCCAATTCGGCGTCGGACAACTGCGCAGGCATGTAGGCCTGAAGGACTCCGACCTCAAACTGTTCTTTTGCAACCAGGTCGAGACGGTTGCCTGCCGTATATTGCGCGATGGAGTCTTTTCGTTGTTTCAGCATCTTTTCGATGACCGCCAATACCACCTCGTCTGTAATTTCAATGCGTTCATCGACCTCCCGCTGTTTAAGGGCCGATGTGAGTAGACGAATCGCGGACAGCCTTTCGCTATCCCTCGCTTTCATCGCGATTTTCATGTCGTCGTTGATACGATCTCTTAGGCTCATTTCGTCACCGGTTTCAAGTTTCAATTGAGGCGTCAATAAAAAAGGCAGGTGGTTCGCACCACCTGCCTTAATGTAACTCTGGTAATTCTGGAACTACTTTTGCCCGAGTGTGACTAGTACATTTTTGGTGGCAGCATCTGCGAGCGAAGGCGCTTGTAGCGGCGCTTAACCGCCGCTGCGTGCTTGCGCTTGCGCTCCGCAGTCGGCTTCTCGTAGAACTCACGTGCACGTAAATCTGTGAGCAGGCCAGTCTTTTCAATTGCGCGCTTGAAGCGTCGTAGCGCAACGTCAAACGGCTCGTTTTCTTTAAGTTTTACCAACATGGATAGGATCCCTTACAAATAAACTTTTCTGGTTATGCCCGCCCGGAAACCTGCATTCCGTGGGTCTGAAATTTTGCTTCCTGCTTTGGCCCTCGTATCAGTCACCTAACGACGTGCCAGACAAGCCTACTATAATAGCCGCAAGTTGCAATTTCCGCAACATTTTCAAGACCCTACCGTGCTAATCCTCGGGATCGAATCCTCCTGTGATGAGACAGGTGTCGCGTTGTATGACACCTCATCAGGGCTGCTCGCTCAGCAGCTTTTTTCACAAGTTGAAATGCATGCGGCATACGGAGGCGTGGTGCCAGAACTCGCCTCGCGCGACCATATCCAGAGAATACTCCCCCAACTTGACAAGGTTTTCCTTGATAGTGGACGCCAACTTAGCAACATTGATGCCATTGCCGTTACGCAGGGACCGGGACTCGGCGGGGCGTTATTGGTCGGTACCAGCGTTGCCACGGCTTTAGGCGCGGCTTTAGGAAAACCGGTGTTGGGCGTCCACCACTTGGAGGGCCATCTGCTATCGCCGTTACTGGCTGTACCCGCTCCAAGCTTTCCGTTCATCGCCTTGCTGGTTTCAGGTGGGCACACCCAGTTGATGTCCGTTGGTAATGTTGGGCTCTATACACTGCTCGGCGAAACGGTTGATGACGCTGCGGGCGAGGCCTTCGACAAAACGGCCTCTCTACTCGGCTTGGGCTACCCGGGGGGACCAGCGCTTGCCCAGTTGGCAACACTTGGCGATCCAAGTGTGTACAAACTTCCACGACCGATGCTGCATTCAGGCGATCTGGATTTCAGTTTTAGTGGACTAAAAACCGCCGTACTGACGCTAACCAAGAAGTTGCGAAGTAGTACCGCTGATCTGACTGATCAAGATCGAGCAAACGTCGCCGCTGCCTTTGAAGCGGCCATCGTCGACGTTCTGACCACCAAGTGTGTGGCTGCTCTTAAAAATACTGGTGTCGAAACACTGGTTGTGGCCGGTGGGGTCGGCGCGAATCAGCGTCTGAGATCATCACTGAATGCGGAAGCGGCCAAACTTGGCTTTGCCGTGTTCTATCCGCCAGTCGATCTATGCACCGACAACGGCGCGATGATCGCTTTCGCCGGTGCGATGCGGTTATCCGCCGAGGTCGGCACCAACCTTTTCATGCAAGGTGCTTTCAGTGTCAGGCCACGGTGGCCGCTCTCTGAGCTTGCCACGACCCGCCCGGCCTAGTCATGAAAAACTCAGGCTAGGGCGAGTTGCGGTTGTATCTTTCCTTTGCGGAACTCACCGCCTCCTCCGCTTTTTTCACGGCGAGCTCTAGCGTGGCAATTCGTGCGTAGTATTCCTCAGTACGAATCACGGCGTTGCCGCCTTTCCTAACCACAATACGCTCTTCGCCGCTTTTGGGGTCGCGCCCAGTCTCAAGCGCCTTTTTTGCCCGTTCCAGACGTTCGACGGCCTCATCAACCTCTCTCTGCAACTTATCGCGACCGGCGACTCGTGCATCACCGCGCGCCTTGATATCTGAAAACTGCTGCTGCACCCCCTTGCTGTCCTTGGTGTCCAGTTTTACGGTGTTGCCGATCTTGTCGCCCTTCTCAACCTGCACCGCTTCGGCCTTTTCACCGTTCTTGGGCGCCTTGTCACTGTACGTGACTTTGCCATCTTTATCGGTGTATCGATAGAGGGTTTCGCCACCGGCCATCGACGCAACAAAGCTGCCTAGCATCAACACGCCGCACCGAATCAGGTCCGTTAATCTAGGCATAGCCGACCTCCGATGAAATCGCAGCAGACATGGCCAACGAGCCACAGGTCAAACAGTGGGTGTCCCGCTTAACGCGGACCTCTCGCCAACGCATATTTTTTGCAGAAAACAAATGCAGACGACCGACACTTGATTCACCAACGTTGGCCAGCAGAACAAGCGCCTCACTTGCCTGCATTGCGCCGATCACGCCGACAAGTGGTGCAAACACTCCCATCACACCACACCGGTCTTCTTCCGCCTGTTCGGCAGCAACCTCATCCGGGAACACACAAGCGTAGCAGGGTGAATTCTGCAAACGAAAATCAAACACAGAGAGCTGTCCGTCGAACCGAATCGCCGCACCCGACACCAGAGGTTTCTGGTGCTTTACACAGGCCGCGTTAATTGCATGCCGCGAGACAAAATTGTCGGAGCAGTCCAGTACCAGATCTACATCGGCCACGATTGCACCAAGGCGGTCTGACGACAGGTGCTCCTCAACGGCCATGACTTCGATCGTCGAGTTGAGTGCCAGTAGTGCGTTTCGTGCAGAGGCAGCTTTGCGCGTACCGATCGAAGACTCGCGGTAGAGTATTTGTCGCTGTAGATTTGTCAAATCGACCATATCGCCATCGGCAACAATGATCCTGCCAACTCCGGCCGACGCAAGGTACGGCAGCGCGGCGGAACCTAGCCCACCCGCCCCAACCACCAACACCGTCGACTGTGCAAGTTTGGCCTGCCCTTCGACGCCGAAGCCATCGAGAAGTAGATGGCGCGAGTAGCGGAGTAACTGCTGGTCATCCATCAAAATCAGCCCAGCTTAAAGCGATCCTACCGTGCGGTCGCAGGTTTTGCATCTGCTGTGCCTGGCGTCACCGCTGCCACAGCAGCAACTGGCTTGGCCTTGGTGCCGGTTGTCAATGCCAACCACTCGCGCGGATTTGCAGAGACCACTTGGCCATTGAAATGATTGAGTGCCTGCTGCAAAACAAAATCGATCGGCAGACCATCGGCACCATTAGCCGGTTTGTAGTCAACAGGTTTTTCGTCATCCTTTTTCGCCGCCACAGTATCTGCGGATTTTTTCTGATCAGGCAACGCGGTCTTGATCGCGTCAATTGCCTTTTGCTCTTCTTCGCTCGTCAAGTGCCGCTCAAGATCGGCTTCGCGCGTCATGAAACGCTGCGCGCCGTCGTCAACGATCTTGTCTGGCACGATCCCTTTTGCTTGGATCGAACGGCCGTTCGGCGTGAAGTAGCGTGCGGTGGTCAGTTTGATCGCTGTGTTGTCACTGATCGGCAGAATGGTCTGCACCGATCCCTTGCCAAAGGTTCGGATCCCCATGACCAACGCGCGCTTATGATCCTGTAACGCGCCAGCAACAATTTCAGCAGCTGATGCCGTGCCGTTGTTAACGAGCACCACCAGCGGAACCGTTTTCACTGCGGGATTCAGCTTCGCAAGCACATCTTCCTTGCCGCGACGCTGATAATCCTCTTTCCGCGCGACGAGATTCATCTTTGCATCCGGCATCCTGCCCTCGGTGTAAACGACGCGGGCGTCTTTCGGCAGAAACGCCGCAGACACGGCGACCGCAGCCTCCAAAACGCCACCGGGATCGTTGCGCAAGTCAAGGATCATGCCGCGCACATTGCCATCATTCTGTTTGTAGGCATCGTTGATCACACGCACGAGTTTCTCAGCCGTGGCTTGCTCAAACTGTGCGATCCGTACGTACGCGATACCCGGTTCCAACTGGCGCGAGCGCACACTTTGAGTCTCGATGACTGCCCGCTTGACGTTGAACACCAACTCTTTAGCTTCGCCGCGACGCAGAATGGTCAATACTGCGTCGCTACCCACCTCGCCACGCATGCGCTTGACAGCCTCAGTCAAGCTCAACCCGCGCAAATTGCTGTCATTTACTTTCAGGATGAAGTCACCCGACTTGATGCCGGCTCTGTAGGCGGGAGTGTCGTCGATCGGCGAAATAACCTTAACAAAACCTTCTTCGATACCAACTTCGATACCAAGACCGCCGAATTTTCCGGAAGTCGCAGTCTGTAAATCTTTATACGCGTCGTTGTCAAGAAACGCAGAGTGGGGATCTAACCCAGTCAACATCCCGTTGATCGCTTCTTTGATCAGGCGCTTATCGTCGACCTCCTCCACATAACCGGCCTTAACGCGGCCAAACACCTCAGACAACATGCGTACTTCTTCGATGGGCAGGTTGGCTATTGCTGGTTGGCGCTCGGCGACCGCCGAGAAATGTAGCGAAAGCGATACTCCCAGCACAGTCCCCAGACCAACCAATCCCGCCGCTTTCAGTTTCGCCCCTGACCTGGCAATCACTCCAGCGGCCCCGCCCGGCGAGGCCGGCATTTGCGTGGAATCACCCGCCGCAACCCGCATATCGTTGGGGCTAACGCTTGGCACCCGCGAGGTGTTGCCTTCATTTACTTGGCCTGAGCCGTTCATTTGTTCCACGTCTTTATTCCTGACTTTCATTTATGACTAGCGCCCAACCCAGCGCATGGGGTCAAACGGTTTGCCGTCTTGTCTTAATTCAAAATATACACCCGAATCCAACGCACCACCGGTCGATCCGACAGACGCAATTGCCTCGCCGGCAACTGTGTTTTCGCCAACCTGTTTGGCGATACTTTCATTGTGACCATACAAACTCAAAAAACCGGCTCCATGGTCAACAATGACCAAATTGCCATAACCGCGCAGCCAGTCTGCATACACAACACGACCGTCGGCGACCGCTTTCACCGGCTGCCCTTCTTCGGCCCGGATGAACAATCCTTTCCACGTCAAGCCACCGTCCTCACGTTGGGCACCAAACTTCCCGGTCAGTTCACCTTTAACCGGTAGTTTTAGCTTTCCCCTCAGACTGGAAAACGCTCGTCCGACAAATCCAGCGTCCACCACATCATTTACGGCCTCACCCGGCTTTCGGATGCGCGCCGCCTCGTCGCCCTTTTTCTTTGTGTCGCCGCGCCGCCCATCGCGCGATTCGGTCTTGCGCGACAGCTCAATTGCAATCTGCTCGATGAGTTTGGTCAATCGATTTTCATCGCGCTTCAATCGGCCCACCTCGCGCCGATTCTTATCAATATCTGCCCGGATTCGCCCCAAAACCTGCTGGCGAGCCGCCCTTTCTGAGACCAGCCTCGCGCGCGCCTTTTTTTGCTCGTCTGCGTTTGCCGCAAGCCGGGTTTGTTTTTCGCGCGCTTCTATTTCCAGCGCGGCCAACTGCGCCACCTTTGTCTTAAGCCGGCTGATGGTGGCAACCCGCGATCTGGTGACGTAACGCAAATACCCGAGCTGCCGCTCCACTGTTGAGACATCTTTACCAGTGAGTACCAAACGGATGGCATCCGTGTTGCCGAACATGTATTGATGCCGGATCAACTTGTCGCGGAGCGCTTCTTCCCGCTGAATATCGTTCTTGGTCGCCTTGATACGCTGCGTCACATCCGCCAGTTCTCGCGAAGTGGCGGCCCGATCTCTCGCCAACTCAGTCAAATTACGGTTGACTTCCGAAATCGCCTTCTCAGACACCTTGATCTGATCCGTCGCCTCGCTACGCGACTCTTCGCCCTTGGCGACCTTACGATTCAGTCTTTCGATCCGACTGCGTAAATCGTCTAATGCCTGCTTCTTCTCGTCATTCGCTCTTGCCGACGTAGGGGTGAGGACGACAAGCGCAAGGATGCTGAACCCCAATAAAAACGGGCATTTCCAAGCCAAATCGCCCCAAAATGCCTGTGTCTGCTTGGCTTTACAACGGCTTATCAAGCTGGGCCTTCGCCTTACCCTGTGCGGCGACCGCAGCCGCAGCCGCCGCGATCTCCGCCGCATCACCCAGATAGTAGCTGCGGATAGGGCGCAGGTCATCGGTCAACTCATAAACCAACGGCACAGCCGTCGGAATATTCAGATTGACGATCGCCTCATCTGGCATATGGTCTAGATGTTTGATTAGCGCCCGCAACGAATTACCGTGCGCGGCAATCAAGACTCTCTTTCCCGCTTGCAGCTGGGGGGCGATTTCCATCTGCCAGTACGGGACAACGCGCTGCACCGTATCTTTCAAGCACTCGGTATCCGGTAGCTCCTCGGGTAGCAAATACTGGTAGCGAAGGTCTCTGGATGGGTGGCCGGCATCATGTCGGCTGAGCGCTGGCGGCGGCGTATCGAAGCTGCGCCGCCAAACCAACACCTGCTCTTCGCCAAATTTTGCTGCGGTTTCTGCCTTGTTGAGGCCCTGCAGTGCACCATAGTGGCGTTCGTTTAAGCGCCAGTGACGAACCACCGGTATCCAGCGCCGGTCCAGCTCCTCTTGGACCAACCAAAGGGTTCGGATGGCGCGTGTCAGCACCGAACTGTAGGCAATATCAAAACCATAAGCTTCTTCTCTCAGAAGCTGCGCCGCCCGGCGAGCCTCGGCAACGCCCTTGTCGGTCAAATCCACATCCACCCAGCCAGTGAAGCGATTTTCTAGGTTCCACTGCGATTCACCGTGGCGCATCAGGACGAGTTTTTTCATGTTTTATTTGGTTAAGCCTTGAAATTCAAACGATACGTGCGACTTTTTGGCGGACAGTTTTTCCGGTAACGAGAAAGCCTTAGCAACGGCCCGCGTCCAACCACGTTACTGGGCACCCTGCCAGTCGAGACAAAATTGGTACAATAGCAAGTTTACGTGAGCGATTGCCTCGTACCAAGCCGGGCGTTTGACATTGCAGCGCAGAATCGGTGACGCAGTTGGTCGCCAGCTCATGAATCGCATTTGGCAAGGCTGTTGGTATTGGGCAGTTGGTATTGGGCAGTTGGTATTGGGCAGTTGGTATTGGGCAGTTGCCAACTATCTCACCGAACTAGTTTGGTTTGTTGCGGTGCCCTCGATGCACTGATGCGTACAAACCTGAATCCGCAAGACCCTACCTGTGCTGGCAGATTAATCTGCCAGTTGCATTCTTACCGGACGCTGTTGCACCACATATGACTGAATTTCTCACACAACCACAAAACTTCATGCTGTTGGGGTTATTCATCGCCAGCGGCATCATGCTCATCTGGCCGACGATTGCCAAGTCTGTTGGCGGCGCGAGTGACATCGGCACCTTGGAAGCGACCCGGCTGATGAACTCGGGTGAAGCGCTAGTGCTCGACATTCGTGACAGCGGCGAATTCAACGGCGGGCGCATTCCAAAGTCGAAAAACATCCCGTTAGCAGAGCTCGACAAACGCATCAATGACCTTTCCCGCTTCAAAGAAAAGCCGGTCATCATCACTTGCCGCAGCAACACCCGCGCTGGGGCGGCGGCGCGTTTGCTGAAGTCAAAGGGGTTCACCAACGTGCGGCAACTTGACGGCGGATTCGCCGCTTGGCAACAGGCCAGCCTGCCTGTTGAACGATAGGAACAATCATGGCCACTGTCACCATGTATTCAACCGCAGTCTGCCCCTACTGTCAGATGGCTGAACGGCTTCTGAAGGCAAAAGGTGTGCACAACATTGAAAAAATCCGAATTGATCTCGACCCGGCAAAACGCGACGAGATGATGGCCAAGACCCAACGCCGAACCGTGCCGCAAATTTTTATTGGTGAACAATATGTCGGCGGATTTGACGATCTTGCCGCACTCGACAAGGCGGGCGGACTCGATCCGCTTTTGCAAACCTAGCAGTCGCCACCAGCACGCTGGCATTGGCCGACGCATACCAATTGTTCTCGCTCTTTTACCCACAATCGATTCACTTTTAGGAAAACCGAAATGACCGACGCAACCGCCGCCGCACCAGCCGCTCAAGACAATCAACCAACCTACAACATCGAAAAAATCTACGTTAAGGATCTATCGTTGGAAGTCCCTAACGCACCGTCGATTTTTTTGGAGCGCGAGGCACCGACTGTCGACGTCCAGCTTCACCACACGTCGAAGTCGGTTGATGAAGGCATCTACCAAACCGAACTGACCATCACCGTCACGGCAAAAATTGGGGAGAAGACCATGTTCTTGGCCGAAGCCAACCAAGCCGGTATTTTCCAGATTCGCAACGTGCCAAATCAGGATCTCGATCCGATTCTGGGAATTGGCAATCCGAACATCCTGTATCCATATGCTCGCGAGACGATTTCCGACGCAATCACACGCGCCGGTTTCCCACCGGTTCTGTTGAACCCGGTGAATTTTGAAGCGCTGTACCAGGCGCAAAAGGCGCAAGAAGCACAAGATGGCGCTGAAACGCCGATGGTTACGACCAAGCACTAACCAGAGCCACGATGATGCGCGCACTACTTAATGCGTTCACCATTGCCGGCCAACATTACGCCGCGGCCATAGCTGCGGCGTTTTTGTTTGGTGGTGTGTTGGGCACGATGAGCCCGTCCGTTCTGGCGCAGGCACCCGTCGCTGAAAAATCACCACAGCCCGTAGCGCCTCAACCCGCACCCGCAGTACTCAAAAGTACTCCGTCGGCGTCGACGCCAAATGGAAGCCCCCCGGTCGCCGCTGCAGCCACCCCCGTCAGGTCATTCGTTAGCATGGGCGACAGGCCTGCGATTATGTTTGACGCGCCATCCATCCGCACAAACAGAATCTTCATCATCAACGCCCACACACCACTTGAAATGTTGGTCAAATTGGACAAGCTCACAAAGGTGCGCGACGTCGATGGTACCGTTGGCTGGGTAGAAAACTCGGCCCTAGGCGAGCGCCGCCATATACAAATTTCGGCGGCATCTGCTGATGTGCGTGCTGCTGCTTCTGCATCTGCCGCGTTGGTGTTTGAAGCACAGCGCTCAGTGGTGTTGGAAGTGATCGGACCCGCGCAGGATGGCTGGTTGCCAGTCAAGCACCGCGACGGGCAAACCGGGTTTGTTCGTTTGACCCAAATCTGGGGCGACTAACTCATGCGTATCGCGGTGCTCGGCGCGGGTGCCTGGGGTAGCGCTCTGGCGATAGCATTGGGGCGCAAACATGGTGTCACCTTGTGGGGCCGCGACGCTGCACAGATGCAGGCAATCGCCGCCAGCCGAATAAATCAAAAGTATCTTCCCGGCGTTACGCTTCCCGACGCGCTCTCCGTCACAGCTTCATTCAGCGAGGCGCTGGCAGGCGCGGATTTGGCGCTGATCGTCACCTCGACCAGCGGACTGGCCGACATGATCAGCGCAACACTCGCCGAGACAACGATGGCGAAGACGGCGCTGCCGATTGTCTGGGCATGCAAGGGATTCGACAAGCTGACCGGTAAACTGCCGCACGAGACCGTCGCCGAACTCGTCCCTCCCGGTGCGCTGTATGGTGCCCTGTCCGGGCCGAGTTTTGCCGAAGAAGTGGCAAGGGGACTACCTTGCGCACTAGCCCTAGCAGCAAATGACCAAGCCTTCGCCGCCAAGATTGCGGGCGCACTCAACAACAATGTACTGCGGGTTTATTCATCCGCCGACTTGATTGGCGTTGAACTCGGCGGCGCACTCAAGAACGTCATAGCGATAGCCGCCGGAATCAGCGATGGTATGCAACTTGGATTGAACGCCCGCGCTGCGCTGATTACCCGTGGGCTTGCCGAAATGGTTCGACTCGGTGTGGCCATGGGCGGCAAAGCCGAAACCTTCATGGGGCTGACGGGCATGGGCGACCTTATCCTCACTGCGACCGGAGATCTCTCCCGCAATCGCAAAGTCGGCATGTTACTGGCGGACGGAAAATCGCTTGGCGACATCTTGCGCGATATCGGCCATGTCGCAGAGGGCGTAAATTCTGCGGCCGCTGCCCTGGCACTCGCCCAAAAACACGGCGTCAACATGCCAATTACCGAAGCGGTGAATGCCGTCCTGTTTCACAAGGCCGACCCGCGCGATGCACTGAAGGCGCTACTTGCGCGCGAAGCTAAGGCAGAATGACCTTAGAATTCTCCCACACCTACGAACGTCAGGAGAGACCGTAATGCCCGCCAAAAAAGCCGTCGCTGGACGAACGGTGCCGAAGAAGCCCGCTGCTAAGGGCGCGACCGCAAAGCCCCCCGCTGCTGGACGCGCCGTCTCCAAACAAACACCAACCAAAAAAGAAGCGATTCGTCGCGTTGAAGATGCCGCCAATAAGGTCGGCACCATCACTGCGGCGCAGAAGGCGGAAGTGCTCATTGAAGCGCTGCCATATCTTCAACGCTTCTGGGACAAGAATATCGTTGTCAAGTACGGCGGCAATGCGATGACCGATCTTTCGTTGCAAGAGGACTTTGCCGAAGACATCACCCTGTTGAAACTCGTCGGTATGAACCCTGTGGTGGTACACGGTGGTGGCCCGCAGATTAACTCACTGCTGTCCAAGATCGGTAAAGAAGGCCAATTCATCCAAGGAATGCGCGTGACTGACGACGAGACACTCGACGTCGTCGAAATGGTCTTGGGCGGGTTAGTGAATCAGGAAATTGTCACCCTGATCAATAAAGCCGGCGGCAAGGCAGTCGGCCTCACAGGCAAGGACGGCAACTTTATCCATGCCCGCAAGCTGACGATGACCTCCACTGAAGATAAGCGCAAGAAAATAGACCTGGGCCTGGTCGGCGAAGTGGTGAAGATCGATACCGCGATCATCGGTTTACTTGATTCCGAGGATTTCATCCCCGTCATCGCCCCGTTAGGCGTGGATGAAAACGGGACTGCCTACAACATCAACGCCGATGTGGTGGCCGGCAAGATCGCCGTTGCATTACAAGCTGAAAAGCTCATCATTCTCACCAATACTAAAGGCGTACTGGACAAACAAGGCAAGGTGCTGACCGGGCTCACCGCCTCAAAGATCCATGAATTGGTCGCGGATGGCACCATATCCGGCGGCATGATTCCGAAAATCGATTTCGCGCTCGATGCCGTGCGAAACGGCGTGAAGACGGCACACATCATCGACGGTCGTGTTCCGCACGCGCTGTTGCTCGAGGTCTTGACCAGCGAAGGCGTCGGTACGCTGATCCGTGGCGCGAGTGCGAATCGCGGTGGCAGCCACCAGCGATAAGAGCGGAACTCCTTATTTCACGGGCGTCTTTACGGCTTTTCGCTCGAAAATGCCCGCCAATAAACGACTTCTAAACTTTCACTCGGCTTCTACCCCAAAGATTGCTGAGCTGATACGGATCAAGCCCAGCGCCAGCCACGAGGCAAGTTTTTGTTTCATGCCGCGAGTTGCCCATACATGCGCCTCCAATTTTTCGGCGTTACGCATCGTCTCGTCATGCAGCGAGGCGCGTAGTTCCGTTGCGAATGCCGCATCGACCGCGATGATGTTTGCTTCACGATTCAGCAGCAAGCTGAACGGGTCGAGATTGGACGATCCTACTGTTGCCCACCACCCGTCGACGACCGCAACCTTGGCATGCAACATGGCCGGCCTGTACTCATGGATAACAATGCCCGCTTCCAACAAATCCGCATATAACGAGCGCGTTGCCATTTGCATCAGCGGATGATCTGCCGCGCCTTGCAACAAAATTTCCACCTTCACGCCACGCTGGGTTGCTGCAACCAATGCCTGCCGTAACGGCCTGCCCGGAAGAAAGTACGAGCTCGCAATGAGAACTTCCGAGTTGGCCGCTGAAATTGCCGCACGGTACGCCTGCTCGATGTTGCGGCGGTGCTTCACGTTGTCCCGACTCACAAACGCCAGCAGCGTGTCGCCGACAGCCTCCGATGCGACCGTTGGCAGCGCGCCGTCATGCTCACGACGAAGCTGAGTTAACCACTTCGTTCGCCGCCACAGGCGGTGAACACTTTCATAAACGGGAGCCAACACCGGGCCTTCCACCTTTACCGCGTAGTCGTAACGGGGATGTGTCGTCGAAAGATTTTCGGTGAAATCATCGATAAAGTTGATACCACCTAGAAAGCCAACTTTGCCGTCGACCAGCACAATCTTGCGGTGTGTACGTCGCATCCGATGGCGAGTGGGAAACCACTTCCCGCGAAGCGGTCGGTAAACAAGGACATCGACGCCAGCGGCGCGCATCGCGTCAAAAAACGTCTCGGGTGCCTTTAGCGAGCCGAAGCCATCGATCAACAACCGCACTGCAACCCCGCGCTGCGCTGCGCGCGCAAGCGCCTCGGCGATGGCACGTCCTGATACATCATCTTCGAAGATATAGATTTCAATTCGTATATCGTCAACAGCGGCATCAATCGCTGCCAACATGGCGGGAAAAAATGCGGCACCATTCTTTAGCAGCGTGATGCGGTTCCCCGTGTAAATTTTCATTGCGCGCGCAGGGTCACAGCCAGCCCGATATGGTCTGACATGCGCCGCCAACGTGTTCCCTTCACCTCACCGTGGAGGCGGTGTGCAGCCTCGATTTTCATACCGCGAACGTAGATGCGATCGAGCGTAAGGATCGGCATCACTGCCGGGTAGGTACGAGCGAGTTTGCCATGCGATGACTCGAACGCCTCCACCACACCGAGACGATCAGCGAGTTGGTCGCTGATCCGGCTGTGCCCCGCTCGCCAATCGTTGAAGTCGCCCGCAATCACCAGTGGCGAGTCCCCCGGGGCAACCTCGCTGATGAGATCAATCAATCGTTCGACCTGGATCAAGCGACTTCGATGGAACAGCCCCAGATGAACGCACACGCAGGTTAGCGGCTTGGCGAGCGCCGGCACGTTGATACTTGCAAAAAGATGCCCGCGCGACTCAAAGCGGTGGTGTGACACATCGTGATTTACTGATTGGGCGATGGAAAATGATGACAGGATTGCATTACCGTGGTCTCCCATACGGTGCCGTGCATTTGCCCCATAAACAATATCTGTATAACGTCCGTTGGCGATATGTTCATGTTGCGGCACGCTCGGCCAATCGGCAAATCGTCTCGCGTTCGCGGTGTGGGCACCCTGCACTTCCTGAAGCAGCACGATGTCCGCATCGTGCGCATGCAAGTTTTTCCGAACGTCGTGTATGATCAATTTGCGACCAAGCGGCGATAATCCTTTATGGATGTTGTAGGTCGCAATGGTAATCGTTGATTTGTTCGACAAAGCGTTCAATTTTCTGCCGCCCTAAGATCTTCCGCGATAAGAAAACGCGTCCTCACAAACATATCCTCACTTATTTGCCACGCCCAGTCAGCGACAAAATTGCATCACGGTTGGTCGGCGAAAAACAAAGCGGCGCGGCCTGCTCGACCGGCAGCCAAACGTACTGAAGATGCTCGTGAGCACTCAAGCTAACTGCAACGCGGCCCTGCACGCGCAGCCCAAACACGTGTTCCGTATTGTGCGTGACGCCCGGCGCATAACGATGCCGCCAGATCGGATAGATTTCATACACATTCTCGATTTGCCAGTCAGTCAACGCATGACGGCTAACCTCAATACCGGTCTCTTCCATCACCTCACGTGTAGCGGTCTCAAGCAAAGACTCACCTTCGTCCTGGCTCCCCGTCACACTTTGCCAATATCCGGGACGATCAGCTCGCTCGATCAACAATACCTCCATCCGCTCGTTATAGATCACGATCAGGGTGGAACGCGGGATCTTGTACGGCTTGCTTGGAGGAGTGGGCATGGTGGACATTGTTGGGTTCAATTCAAAAGCGTCATGACGGAGTACGCGTGGCTGCGCTGCTTGCCTGAACATTTCATGGGGCGCGTTCGAAAGCGGGTAAGTGGACGAGTGATTTTTCGCCTGATCGACCGAAGCATAGCAGGCTATGCTGCGGGAGGAAGGTAAAAAAGCGCCGTCCAATCGCCCGAGAGCGAACATGCAGCTCGCATCTACTGCAAAATAGGAGCGATCCAACTTGGTTTGCCAATCGTTCAGGCGAAACCTCCTTCGACGCAGCGGGCGACTCATGAAATATTCAGGCTAGACTGCTATTTTGCTTCAGTCGCCGTGCCAAGCGCAGGCACACCTCGTAAATGTTACCGACAACTAGCGCGGCAGCACGTTCATCATACGTTTCAGGCGCTATTTGGGGCTTGTTTGCGATTTCCATCTGGGTGGGTTGGATTTTGCTTACACGGTATGGCGTGACCACGTCACTTTCGCCCTACGACATCACGGCACTTCGCTTCGCCTGCGCGGGCTTGCTCCTGCTGCCAATCGTAGTTCGGCAAGGCTTCGCAGTTAATCAGGTTGGTCTGCCCTTGCTTGGTGTCATTTGTTTCGGCGCAGGTGTTCCCTACGTACTTATTGCCTCCGGCGCGCTGCAGTTCGCACCCGCCGCACATGCCGGAGCATTGGTGCCCGGCACGATGCCGCTCTGGGCCGCGCTTCTTGCGATGATTTTCCTGCACGAAAAAATTGGCGGCATTCGACGCATCGGCTTGATGATGATCCCGGTTGGCATCGTCATCTTTGTCGGTGCGGGGCTGACGGATTTTTCTTCGGGTTACTGGCGTGGCCATCTGCTATTCCTGACGGCTGCGCTATGTTGGGCAAGTTTCACGGTTGCGATGCGACGCGCAAGCAGTAAAGGGCTCACCCCACTGCATGCAGCAGCGATTGTCTCAGTCGTGTCCGCCGTATGGTATCTCCCCGTCTATGCTTTTTTACTGCCACATCGCATCGCGGAAGCGTCGTGGGGCGTTATTGCGGTCCAAACAATTTACCAAGGCATCTTCGTGTCCATTGTTTCACTGTTCGCCTACGCAAAAGCGGTGAGCATCTTGGGCGCTTCACTTGGGTCAAGCTTCGCCTCACTCGTTCCAGTACTGGCCATGTTGGCCGCCATTCCACTGTTGGGCGAAGTGCCCGCACCCTCGGACTATTTTGGCATTGCCGCAGTCACCATCGGAGTGTTCCTGTCCAGTGGTGCATATCAGGCGATATTCCGGCGTTGATCGATGTGATGGGACGATTCCCACGCTGGCTGAGAAGTCGTTAGAATCAACACCATCAAAGCGGGTGTAGTTCAATGGTAGAACGGCAGCTTCCCAAGCTGCATACGAGGGTTCGATTCCCTTCACCCGCTCCAAACAAAGCGCCCCATCGGGGCGTTTTTGCTTTGGGCGGCGTGGCAGGGATGAGAACCCTCACCGGGTTCGACTAATCGAAGTCCAGCGGACTTCGGTTGGACGTTTGCGGCGCTGTTTCGGTTCATGCCGCAAACGGTCGCGTCGCGATGATGTTTTGGCCCAAAGCCGAAACATCACATTCCCTTCACCCGCTCCAAACAAAGCGCCCCATCGGGGCGTTTTTGCTTTGGGCGGCGTGGCAGGGATGAGAACCCTCACCGGGTTCGACTAATCGACGTCCAGCGGACTTCGGTTGGACGTTTGCGGCGCTGTTTCGGTTCATGCCGCAAACGGTCGCGCAGCGATGATGTTTTGGCCCAAAGCCGAAACATCACATTCCCTTCAGCATCCATATTGAACATGCCGCCAGTGTGTCGTTTTTCGGGCATCTGACAGCCGCAGATTTGAGCAATTTAATATGTCATGTTAAATTAATCAAATGCCAACCATTTCCAGAACCATCGAAAAACAGCTTTCAAGAGCTGCCAAGGCGTTCAGCGCCGTCGTGGTGACGGGCCCGCGGCGGAGCGGCAAGACGTGGTTACTGCGCCATCAATTCCCGAAGGCACAGTACTTTCTTTTCGAAGATCCGGATGTCATCGGCCGCTTCCGCGCGGACCCCCAAGGGTTTCTTGACGGGGTGACGCCACCGGTGATCCTTGATGAAATCCAAAACGTCCCCGAAGTGTTCAACTTTGTACGTAGCCGTATCGACCAGAATCCCGGGAAGAAAGGTCAGTGGTTTTTGACAGGTTCACAAGAATCATCACTGATGCAGAACGTGAGCGAATCGATGGCCGGTCGTGCTGCGATCTTGCAGATGCTGCCGCTTTCGCTGAGCGAATCCCCCAAAGTGTCGCTGCTGCGCGGCGGCTATCCCGAGGTCATCCTGCGACCGAACGCAGCCGAGTTATGGTTTTCGTCGTACACCCAGACCTATTTGGAGCGCGATGTTCGCAACGCCAGCGCCATTGTCAGTCTAGAAACATTCAGACGCTTTATGTCGCTACTTGCCACGCGGCACGGCGCCGTGTTGAACATGAGCGAATTCTCTGCGCCTCTCGGCGTGAGCGTTCCAACAGTTTCGCGTTGGTTGGATATTTTGGAAACATCCGGCCTGATTCTTCGACTGCCTCCGTTTTTCGAAAACGTCGGCAAGCGTCTGATCAAGGCGCCCAAGATTTACTGGCTCGATTCCGGCCTTGTCTGTCATTTGCTCGGCATACGAAGTAGCGCAGAGCTTGAACGCTCTCCGTTCCTTGGTGCCATTTTTGAAGGCGCAGTTGCAAGCGAAATCATCAAATCACAAGTTAACCAAGGCCAACGAAAGGCGCTCTATTACTTCCGCGACCAGCAGGGCCTTAAGGTCGATTTCATCAAACTCAACGACGGCGGCACCGCGACGCTTATCGAGGCCAAGGCAACACGTTCACCGCAATCCGGTATGGTGGCACCGATGATCCGTCTGACCAAAGCGTGGCACGACACGGCGCAGCAGCGAAAACTCACCCCCTCAATGCTCGTTCATCGCGCAGCAAAAAATGCGATCGAATCCGCCGCGATTGCGCCAGGATGCCGGGCTATGACCTTTGAGAGATTCGTCGAACAACTAGGCTGAACACCTCAATTGAAACGTTTCGAGGTCGCCGGTGCCTGGAGCCAACTCAGAACAAGTCGTCGATCTTCAGCGCACGATCCACCAACAGCGACGCTGGTAATTGGTGCGTGATAAACAACATCGACACCTTTCCCTTGAGACGATTCAATGTGCTAGCGAATTGTTCTGCGATGCTGGCTGAGTTCACGGTGCTTAGAGTTTGAGGTCGCAATTTGCGACCTCAAAGAGCGCCACGCTTCAGCGTCAATGGCGGATAGAGAGGCAGTTGAAATATGAAGGCCGCCGCCTGAATCGGCGCACGGGTATTCACGCGCTAGCGGACGAGACCAGCGAAGGCATCAACTCTTTCTCGCGAGCTGCCTCGTTCGGTTCACCGTTGCGTTCTGTAGGCGCGAAACCCCTGTGCTAACCGTACTCATTGAGCCACTCGCGGCGCAAACAGCGGAATCTGAAACTCGCCATTCCACGGGCATTTACAGCACTTTTTGCTTGGAAACGTTTACCTCTATTGGACCTTACAAGTCTGGCACGCTTCTTTGGGAAACAAGATAGTGCACGCTGAAGTTGTTCTTTGCCGCTTAGCATTCTTTGAGGATGGTCAAACAAGTCTACGTTGCTCGAGCGTCAACATGGAACGATCCGGAGCGAATAGAGCTGGCTGGCAGAAAAAACGTGGTCTGTCCCTTATTATTCTATTGTTCAAGCTTTACGTTCTCATGGTTATATGTGTCATCGTCAACCTTCGTAGCTGCAATACTTAAGTTCGTGTTGGCAAAAAAACACAGCAAGATCATCTCAAATCTTAACTTCAAGAGGTTGCTCCCGCGGCAAAACACATAATCGCTGCTACTGAGCCAGCCATGCCTAGCAGCACGAATGCGGCCAGCCCGATCGAGACGGCAAACAACATGCCTCGCACGGTCCGCGACAAAATAGACTTGCCCTCTCCGACCATATTACTAAGAATGTGGTAGCCGTCGCTGCCAAAAAACGGGATGATGTTTAATACGACCAAGCCGATGTTGAGCATGAAGAATGTTGCTGCACGAGACCACAAAACACCTTCGTTGTAGTAGTGATCCTTCAAGCGAGTAAATGCACCTACATGATTTGTTGATTTGGGAACTCCGAGCATCGTGCTGCCAATTGCGATCAGATTTCGAATACTCTCTACGCTGCTACGCACCATTTCCGTAGTCATTACAAAAGGCATGTTCAATAGCGGTAATACCCTAGAGCTAACTCTTTGGTCTTTGAGCGGCACAGCGTTCCACTTCAGCTTGGCAAGGTCACGCGCATCATGTTGTTGACGGCAGTACTTTTGGTCGCAGATAGCCTCAATCTTCATGAATCCGCTTTGTTGGCTTACATTAGTGATACGAGCGCTGAAGCTGTTGATTGAACCAAATCGCTCATCATCAATTGATAAAACAGTCAGGCCATGAAGTGCATGCCCACTTGCGACTTCGGCACGAAAACCCTTGCTAAGTTCGATACCATAGCCGCGAATCAGCGCAGTATCGCAGTCAGGTGAGCAGCGTCCCGCAAGTGTCATGGTTGTTTGACTT
Organism: Rhodocyclaceae bacterium; assembly: GCA_020247545.1. Taxonomy (GTDB): domain Bacteria; phylum Pseudomonadota; class Gammaproteobacteria; order Burkholderiales; family Usitatibacteraceae; genus UKL13-2. The sequence continues at coordinate 50,465 of JADCIX010000035.1, forward strand.
GTATCGGTTGACTGAATCGGCGCCTCAAAACTCCATCGCGATTCCTTCTCTGTCTCTTTAACTGAGGTTAGTACATAACCTGGGAGCACAGAAAAACGTGTACCCTCAACAAAATGTTGAGGAATCGTGATATTTGTAATTGTCCGGACGGGCGTTACGTCGCCACGAGGGATGAAGCATATCCATACGAATGTAATCAACGCGAGCAGTAAATTCATCAGAACACCACTCGCAAGCACAATGATGCTTTGCCATCTCGTCGGATTGGGCCAAGATTGAGTGTCAAGAGAAATGAAGCCGCCAAGCGGCATGATGCGAAAATTAAAGACAGTATCGAGACGTCCCATCAGTATTGGGTGTGAGTAAACCACCCTGCCGAAGCCTACGTTTAAGCTTTTTACCCTGCCGCCGAAATGCACTAGCGCAATAGCATGGCCATATTCATGCAGCAGTATCGCCACAAGGTTCATCATGTAGAGCACAACAATCAGCGTCAGATTATCGAGCATTGGCTTTGGTGTATTGGATGCAATTCAAGAACAGTCTGCTGAGCACTGCTGCCAATAGTATGGCTACGCCTTTTTTTCGTCGAGGCTGCATAATTGGGGACAGACCACATAATTGGGGACAGACCACGATTAATTGTGGATTCATCTCCCGACATTGAGATTCTTGAATAATCGAAATAATCGGGGACAAATAATCGGGGACAGACCACGATTATTCTGGGACGTTCCAAAGGTGTGAGAAACGACAGGATAGCAGAAAATAATCGTGGTCTGTCCGCGATTATTCTGCGCGCAAACCGCTGTGCGGCTAGCGTCGTCGTTAGGAAACTGTTTTGTTGCACTGACAGGATAAGTATCAACATCAAGCGACGCTTTGCTCACATCGATATCGGCGTAGATGACTTGTGTGACTCGTGCTTGTGTATCCATGATTCTTTCCCCCAGTCTTACGGATGCGGGATCATTCAATGAATGTCCCTGACAACTGTTCGGGTTGGTTAGAATCAGGCGCGACCCCGTCGGCTGTCCCACAGGCTAGAACATCACCTCAAGACCAATCAGGCTGCCGCGCCTGTACACAAAACATTACGCTAATTCGAAGATATAAGACCACGATTAATTCTTCCTTGAAAATGAATGGTGGTCTGTCCCCGATTACTAACAGCATTGGGTCTGTCCCTTATTATTGTGTAACGTGCCCAACCTATCGCGCTCGCTCTTGCAGTTTGACGGCAATTTCATTGGCAACATCCGCATCAAGACCAGACATACGGTGGAGCTTCTTCAACATGGAAATTCCCTTATCAGAGTCGCTTAAACAAATGGCATAGCATGCATACATTTGTGCGTCAGTGGATCCAGTCTGTGCCACCGAAAACAACGCATCGAGCAAGCGCTCGTCAAAGAAGTCCATTGCAAACTCCGCACACCATTCAACGGTGTACTTACACTCGCTATGTAGACCTTGTTGAATCGCCTGTAGCACATCGTCAATCGGATGAGCTCTAAGCGTATCGTCTATCCGCTGATACGCGCCGTGCCCGCTTCCCTCTCCCAGCGCCCCCAGCAAAAGCGGCAACAGCGACGAATCAGGATGAGCAGCCAAGTGTTTGCTAATTTGCTCAAATTCCGCAATTAGTTCATCGCTAATCGTACGGGTTGAAGGCAGCGGTTGGTGCTCAATTAAAAAGGCTCTTGCCTCTTCGTGCGTCATCTAACAATCCCAGCACGACGATTCTGAGTAATCAATTCTCGCATCTGCTGGTTGACAAGAGATCGGTCGTAGCCCGCATCTCGCAATATGTTTCGAAGATCCTTTATGTCCGCCGCAAGATTTTTGACGTTGTCGCCCAAGTCTGCATTCCTATTTTTTGTCCGGGTTAGGTCGTGTAAATCTTTCCGAAGGTTTATCGTCGGGCCCTTGGACCGGCTGAGATTGGCGCAATTAGGGTCGCAATTAGGGTCAGACTGAGCTATCCCGCCTTTAGTGGACGATTTAGATTAGCACCACGGTATTCTTGCTCAACTTGCTCGGGGGTGCGATAGCCGAGCGATTGATGAATGCGTCTGCGGTTGAAGAAGTGGTCGATATACTCCGTGA
>JADCIX010000036.1 GCA_020247545.1 Rhodocyclaceae bacterium
AATTCGAAGGCAAGAGCTATCGGCTAAAAGAAGCCGCCGCCCGCATTGCACAAAACCCGTCCGTCAACTAATAATCAACGCGTCCTGCCCGGGGGAATTTGGGCGGCCATAAGTGGGGGAATTTGAAGTGGCCATCGGGGGTGCATCGGGGGTTGATCGCGAACAGGACATTGAACTCAAGTGCGGCGCATTGGATGGGTTGCGGCGTATTGATGCCGAAATCGCGGCTTTGTACAATCTGCCAGCCTGAGCACTTCGATATTTTGCAAGCATCAACAAGGTAATTCGAGGGATACAGCTTAACCCATGGCCACCGCAACAAACGCACAACGCAAAGTCTTTGATATCAACATCGGTCGCTCGCTGTTGTTGGAGAGGTTAGCGTCCGGTTCGCAGCGTTCTGCGCCAATTTCGCAGTGGGAGAGCCTAATCAGCAACATGCCCGGCTTTGCACAGGAAGAACGTGATCTTGTTAGTGTCGGCATCCTCAACGCGGGCAGCGATGCGGGTGCGCGCTATAAAGTCGAATCGATCTTGGCGCGTGGATACCGCGAGCTGCAGAGGTATGTTCCGGTTGTTAGTTCATATACGACAACGGAATTCAGGCCAACGGTTGGCGTCAAGGCCACTGTGGGAGAACTACCCAAAAGTGTTGAGTCCCGCGCGCGCCGATTTGTTGACGCCGCAAATGCCTGCTTCAAGCACCCTTCGCTCGGTTACTGGGTGGTGAAGACAGGGTATGAGGATCTGGCTACGAGGGCACCGAATTGGATCGTCCTCGATAACAAGGGGCGGCTGTTGACTGACCCCGCAAACGATCGGGCTTGGTTCCAAAGCGATGTCAAGGCGCTAGACGTGATGCATATTGCGATCCGGCATCGCTTTAAGAACTATGGGGGTGAGCGCGCCTTCTTGCGGTTTGATCGATACACAATGCCTGCCGGCAGTAACCATCGCGAGTGGTTAGTGCAAATACCAGATTGGCGGCACCACTTCGCAAGCGAGCACTTCCGCGTAGACAATCTACTTGTCCATATCCGCACAACAGAGCGGAAGACTGTGTCTGGTGAACAAATCTTGTTTGTCGAAGAGATTCAAAGTGATTGGCACGCCGAAGTGCGCCGCGCCAAGGCAAGTGCGCCGTCAGATGCCAGGAGTCGACGGGCGCCAATTCATGTCCCGCCTTTCAAAAATACGTGGCATGAACTCGGTGTGAAGGTTGCGTTATCCATCGCGTCCAAGCAAGGCTTCACGAAGGTGGGATTTACCAATGCTCGTGCACAGACCGATCGCTGGGGAAATCTTGAAGGGCTCAGAAGGCTCTATGACCAAAGTATTCCCAAAACGCTTGATACGGTTGCCAAGAAGTACGGCTGCGCGCTCGGGTGGGATGGCATCATTACGCGGCAACGTAATGTTGAGATTAGACCGGTCGGGGATGGTGAATGGATCGTCAGGGGGCGGCGAACGGATGACGTTACGCCGAGACTCCGACTCGATTCCGTGGCGCAGTACTATGCGGACCAACGAAGCAAGGTCGTCAGTGAGCGGGTGCGAGTCCTATCGATCAGCGATTCGTTAGAGGCCATCCTAAGCGCGGATGCATTGCCCATATTTGGGTGGTGATCGATGATGCAGGTATGGTGCAGTTAGTTGGGGAAACGCCAAGATAGGCCTTGTGATACGGAACCCGACGTTACATGCTCCATCCCTCAGCATGGCGATCCCAATCCAATCGGCCCAATGCGGCGAGTACTCCCGGATCAGCTGGGATACCAAAATGACCCTGCCACCAGATCACTAGTACCGACGAACGGTCATCATAAGTCCCTTCGCGTGGACGAGATTCAAAAACGCCAAAGGAAGTCACGACCGGAAGGTAGGCCCACGGCCTAGGTTCTACCGACCTTCCGGGAGACAAGTGACTTGGACGCACTATCCTTGTACCTCGCACGATGATTGCGGGCACAATCGCGGGCTTCGTGTGAAACCCCTTATCCCGCTCACTTGCTACTTCAAGCGCGTGTGTCACAACTGCCTCTGGATCGTAAGGAAGGCCGCAGAGCTGTTGAATTGCACTGAATTTTGACCCACTTAGGGAAGTGATTTGCATTAGAAATTGATCCACGTCTAACCACTATCCTGCTTATTTTTTGAGCAGGAGCATGAAGGAGTGATTGACGTGGCAATGTTGAGCTTAATTCGGCGCCTGCACATGCGCGAAGGTGTTTCGCTTCGCGGTATTGCAAGACGCACGGGAGTCTCCCGAAACACTATCAAGAAGTATTTGGTCGGCCAAGTGGTCGTGCCGCGCTATAAACCTCGGCCAGCTCGGTCAAAGCTGGCCCCCTACGCCGAACAGCTTATCGTCCGGCTCAAGACTGCTGCCAAGGCATCACGCAAACAGCGCAAGAGCTTGAAGCAGATGTACCGCGAGCTGACGGGCCTGGGATATGAAGGCTCCTACGACCGCGTCGCTTGCTTTGCCAAACGCTGGCGCGAGCAGCAAATCGAGACAGCCAGAACCACCGGACGCGGCACCTTTGTGCCGCTCACCTTCGCTCCCGGCGAAGCCTTCCAGTTTGACTGGTCAGAAGACTGGGCTGTCATCGCCGGTGAGCGCACCAAACTCCAAGTGGCGCACTTCAAACTCGCCCACAGTCGCGCCTTCATGCTGCGCGCCTATCTTCTCCAGACCCATGAAATGCTCTTCGATGCTCACCACCATTGCTTGACCGCACTAGGCGGCGTGGCCCGCCGCGGCATCTACGACAACATGAAGACTGCCGTCGACAAGATTGGCGTCGGTAAAGCACGCGACGTCAACGCACGCTTCGCCGCCATGGTCAGCCACTACGTCTTTCAGGCAGAGTTCTGTAACCCGGCCTCCGGCTGGGAGAAGGGCCAGGTCGAGAAGAATGTCCAAGATGCCAGGCATCGTATCTGGCATCAGGTCAATGACCGCAATACCCCAGCCTTTACATCCTTGGCGGCATTAAATGATTGGCTCACCCAACGCTGCCAAACGCTATGGGCGGAGATCCGGCATCCCGAGCAGATCGACCGGACCATTGCCGAGACCTGGGAGGAGGAACGTAAACACCTCATGGCCTTGCCGCCGGCATTCGATGGCTTCATCGAGCATATCAAGCGCGTGTCACCAACCTGCCTGATTCACTTGGAGCGCAACCGCTACAGCGTGCCGGCCAGCTTTGCCAACCGGCCGGTTAGTGTCAGGCTCTATGCCGACCGGATCGTGGTGGCCGCTGAGGGCAATATCATCGCCGAGCATCAGCGCCTGATCAACCGCGACCACAATGCTGGCCACACCGTCTACGACTGGCGGCACTACTTGGCGGTGTTGCAACGTAAACCCGGCGCCATTCGCAACGGCGCGCCATTCTCCACCTTGCCGGAGGGTTTCAAGCAACTGCAGACGGTATTGATGAAGCGCCCAGGGGGCGACCGCGAAATGGTCGATATCTTGGCGTTGGTGCTGCACCACGACGAGTCCGCCGTCTTGTGCGCGGTCGAGCTTGCCCTTGAATCGGGGGCGGCGTCAAAACAGCACATCCTGAACATCCTAAGTCGACTGGTCGAAGGCAGTGCGCCACAGCCGATCGCCACCCCCGCGCCGCTCTCATTGAAGGTTGAACCCGAGGCGAACGTGACCCGCTACGACACGCTCAGGCCGGCGGCCCAATCGGGAGGCCGTTATGCAGCCTGAGGCGATGATCATGATGATGAAATCATTGAAGTTGACGGGAATGGCGCAAGCCGTTGCTGACTTGAACCAGCAAGGCTCTCCGGCCTATCAGGCCGCCTTACCCATTCTGAGTAACCTGTTGAAGGCGGAAGTCGCGGAGCGGGAGGTACGCTCGGTGGGCTATCAACTGAAGGTAGCGAAGTTCCCCGCCCATCGGGATCTGGCAGGCTTCGACTTTAGTCAGAGCCGAGTCGATGAAGGCTTGATCCGGCAATTACACAATGGCACCTTTATCGACAGCGCGCATAACGTGGTGCTGGTGGGTGGCCCGGGAACCGGCAAGACGCATCTGGCGAGTGCGATCGGCGTGCAGGCGATCACCCATTTACATAAGCGGGTGCGCTACTTCTCGACCATTGAGTTGGTGAATTTGCTGGAGCAGGAGAAGGCGGCAGGCCGGTCGGGCCATCTGGCCTTCAGGTTGTTGTATGCCGACCTCGTCATTCTCGATGAGTTGGGCTATCTGCCGTTTAGCCAATCGGGTGGTGCTTTGTTGTTTCACCTGATTAGTAAGCTCTATGAGCACACCAGCATCATCATTACGACGAACTTGAGCTTCGGTGAGTGGCCATCTGTCTTCGGCGACGCCAAGATGACGACGGCGTTACTGGATCGGTTGACGCATCACTGCCATATTGTAGAAACTGGCAATGACTCCTACCGCTTCAAGAACCGAGACACCGAACCAAAACCCACTCAACGCATCAAGCGGGAAAGGAAATCCACAAAAATATCCACAGAAGAAGCGTAAATTCGTACCAATTCAGGTGGGTCAAAATTCAATGCAATTGGTGGGTCAGATTTCGATGCAATTCAACAGCCTGTGCGCATTCCGGTAAAAAATCGGACGGTGTAGTAAGTTCGAAAATCTTCTCGCACCGTGGAGAGAATCTTTGACACTTCTTCAATTGAGAAGGGACTAACGTCAGTCCGCTTGACGCGGAGCTGCTTGAGAGCGTCGAACGGGCTGTGAAAATCGTACCGCGATGCACCTTCATTCATGACCTGGCGAAACACGTTCATGATTCGGTTGATACGGGAGTTGGAAATCACCGATGAAGTTCGTTCCGAAGGTATGTTCCCCAATGAAGCACGGTACGACAGTACATCCGCCTTTGAGATTTCCGCGATCGGTTTTTTTCCAAATACCGGGATCAGCCGTTTGTCGAGTACTTCTCGGACGCAAATTTGATAGGAGCGTCGCCACTCAATCTTCTTCTCGGCGTACCAAATCTCGGCAAATACGTTGAATGTCGGCGTTACCGGCGCATATAGACGTGAGGCGATTGCCGCATATTGTGGGGCGCTGATTGACGTTCGGGGACCTGGCTGCGATCCCGCTGAAAAGCGGTGCGCTTGTTTGCTGTTCGGGAAAAACTCACCGTATCGAAACGTGCCAGCTTTGATTGCCGACTCGACGTTCTGAAGAAGCCTTTGGAGACGCTTTCGATTCAGTGGTGTGTCATCGAGCGCTGTTTGTTCTCGGCATCGCATGTTTTGATATCGAAAATCGATAAACAAGTAACCTGATTCCTTCCGGCAGCGAATACTACCCATGGCATACGCCTCCATTGGCCATCGGAATACCTAAGGTAGCGTTTGCAGACAGAGTCTTCATGTCTGCCTCGATTCGCTCCCAAATGTAGAGAATCTTTCGCCCGCCGAAGGGACGGATGTAGTGGACCCCTTCAATCAGGACGCTATCCTTCAATCGCTCCCGTATTGTTCGTTGGTCGTACTTGATAACCCCTGAAAGCTCAGCGGTCGTCATGTAAGTGAGTGACATTTCATTCTCCTTGGCATAAAGTCATGGCGTCGATGCAAAAGGCATAGAAGCTATGCAATTTGTCATCTTGAATGACATTCTGCACGAGAAAAATACATTGTCAATAGCTTTTTGTCATCTTGAATAACTTATTGTCGAGGATCTTGTGATTCGCTGCCATCTGTCTCGCCTCATGGGCGAGCGAAAACTGAAGATTATTGAAGTGGCCCGTGAGACCGGACTCCATCGCAATACGATCACGCTCCTCTACAACGAGACCGCTACGAGAGTTGATCTGGAGACGATTGATGCCCTTTGTCGATTCTTCGGATGCGAAATTGGGCAGCTATTCGAATTTATTGAAAAGTAGCGCCTGCTATGAACCCAGTTTGTCGGCCGAGCGGACGCGTAGGAGGCGGGGCGTCTGTCAATTCCAAATTTAGCCCTCAACAAATCTTCATACTTTCCGAGCGATAAGTTCATGACAAACGCGCAAAACACGACGCCTGCCAAAACTTTTAAGTCTGAGTTTCTAGAGCACTACATGTCGGTTTCTGCGGGTGCACTTAGCAAGAAGGACGTAGATGCCTTAGTAATGCATCTACTAGATAAGTACGGATTCGAGAACGGCATTCCTCTTTCGAGCTATCCAAACCAAGAGGTTAGCGCCATTCTTCGGATCCCCGCCACAAAGGTGCGACAACTGCGGTACGAGGCGGGTCTCAAGTACGGCGGGCGGGTTGAGGATCAAGCCAAAGCAAAATTGCTTCTTGCACTTAGTCGATCCGTCCTTGAAGTGGAATCCAAGACTGTCTGTCTTGTGATCGAGGACTCCCTTGCAAAAAACTGGCTGCAAGGGCAACTCAAGAACAACGGCCTAATCTTCGATCACTCGTTCAACACCGAGATCATCAAGGTCAAGTCCAAAGGACTCTTTGATGTCCTGGGGCAGGTGTTCGACAAGGAGCAAACTAAAGCCTTCCAGTCCGCGTTTGAGAAACTCATTGAGGAAAAGAAGGACGAAAAACTACGCGCAGGCTTTGCAAAACTTGCAGGGGCCTTCGCAAAGGGCGCTGCGAAGGCCGCGGGTGGCGCAGTGCTCGCAGGCTTTGGCAACGTCATGCGCTAACAAGTTATTCCAACGGACTCCTGCGAAAATCCGGGGAGGGTGGCGAGTTGAGCAGTTAATCGATGGGCGCGGGAGGCGGTCGTCGTTGCAACTTGCCATCAAAGTGCAAGTGCGCCGGCAGGGCTCAAGCAGGGCACAATGTGGGCACTGTGCCCAACCCGGCAAGACGACACTTGCTAAGTCCTTGAATTCTTGGCGCGCCCGACACGATTCGAACGTGCGACTTCTACCTTCGGAGGGTAGCACTCTATCCATCTGAGCTACGGGCGCTTAGGTTGAGTTTACCATTTTGCCTTGCGGGGATGCTCCATTTTCCCGCTATGAGTATCACAAAATCCTAAGCCCGATTTACCTCTCGATTGAGTGAGGCTGTGCCGAAAGATATAATGGCGCGCAGCAACTTATCTGAGCGCGACAACTGAGGCAACTATGAGTGAGCAAGACCACGGCACAACTGAAGGCAACGCTAACCCGGTAGGGATGGCCATTGCCGTTTTTGTGGGCGCAATCGCCCTCGTCATCGGCATTATGTTGTTGGCGCAGTTTGCCATTGGCACAAGGCCTTTGGGTGCCGGGCTGGACAAAGCGGCGGCTGAAGCCGCCATCAAAGAGCGCATCAGTCCCGATGTGATCATCGCAACCTCCTCCACGCCGCAAGCTGCCCCCGCTCCTGCTGCACCAGTCGCGGTGGTGAAGGTTGCTGCTAGTGGCGACAGCGTTTATAAAACAGCTTGCTCGGCCTGCCATACGGCAGGTGTGGCGGGTGCACCAAAGACGGGTGACAAGGCGGGATGGGCACCGCGTGTCGCACAGGGCAAAGACACCCTCTACAAACATGCGATTGGTGGTTTCCAAGGCAAGATGGGTGTCATGCCTGCCAAGGGTGGCAACACTTCGCTGTCCGACGCAGACGTGAAGGCGGCGGTGGATTACATGCTCGCTGCGTTGAAGTGATCCTGGATGGAAAATAAAGAAGAAAGGGCGGAGCTTCCGCCCTTTTTTGTCGGTGCCGTATGAGTACCTATGTCATCGGTGATCTGCAAGGTTGTTACCTGACCCTGCAAGCACTGTTGAAAAAAATTCGTTTTGATGCCCAGCGAGACCGGCTTTGGTTTGTTGGCGACTTGGTCAATCGCGGCAGTGGATCGCTCGAATGTCTGCGCTTTGTCAGGCAACTGGGTAGTGCGGCAACAGCGGTTTTGGGTAACCATGATCTACACCTGCTCGCAGTCGCCGAGGGGTTCGCCAAGCCCGGCAAACTCGATACGCTACGGCCGATCTTGGACGCAGCCGATTGCGCCGCATTGCTCGATTGGCTGCGCCACCGGCCACTGCTACATATCGACGGCAAATTTGCCATGGTGCACGCGGGGTTGATGCCGCAATGGAGCTGGGAAAAATCCAGCTCGCTGGCAAGGGAAGTGGCAGGCTTACTTCAATCGCATCGTTATCGAGCGACACTTGCGGCGATGTATGGGGACAAGCCGAGCGGATGGAGCGACACACTCAAAGCGGACGAACGTAGCCGTTTTGTGATCAACACCATGACACGAATGCGCACCCTCACGCCCACGGGTGAACATCAGCTCAAGTACAAGGCGGGGCTGGCGGAGATGCCTTCCAACCTGCGAGCCTGGTTTGATGTGCCGTCGGTGCGGCGTGCGGAGCGAACGCTGTTTTCCGGTCACTGGTCGGCGATCGGGTACGTTGAGCGGAGTCGAACCATCAATCTCGACACGGGGTGTATCTGGGGTGGGGAACTTACCGCCGTTCGATTGGAAGATCGCAAGCGGTTCCGGCAGCCTTCGGTTGAGCCCGATACAGGGTTGAATCCGCCGGAGCTATACGCCGATTGAGGTGTGTTCTCGCACCCGGTGCGGCATGATTAAGCCGCCTGACCCGCCAACGATGTTGCCCCTTCGCCAAAGCGTTGGTGGGCGTGGGGTTTGGCGACGTCGAGTATGGCGGCAATCGCGTTTTCCGCAAGCAGCGCGGCGTCGCGACGTGACAGTGTATCCGTTGCGATGCTCGGCGCAAACGTAATATCCGCAATCATCTTCTTCTTCGCAATGATGGCGCTGATGGATTGTACAAACGTAGTTTCACCAATGAACAACGCCGCCTCGCTCGGCTCACCATTGGGGTTGCGGTAGCGTATCGCAGCAGGTGCCAACAACGCTTGATTGGCGACAGCTGGCTCAAACAGCGACGTGTGGAATTTCAGCAGTCTATCCCCTGCCGTGGTGGTGCCTTCTGGAAAGATTGCGACGGTGTCACCCTGCTCCAGGGCCTCATGAATTTCTGCATTGATGCGAGCGGTATCGCTGCGTTTGGATCGCTGCACAAAAATTGTCCCAGCCGCCTCACACAAGACACCGGCAATCGGCCAATCGCGAATTTCTGATTTAGCGACAAAGCGGCTCGGTGTGGTTGCGTTGATGACAAAAATATCCAGCCATGACACATGATTGGCAATCACAAATAACTTTGGCGTGTTTGCCTCGGGCCGTGCTCCATGAACAGCCAGCGTGATGTTGAGAATCCGCAGCATTTTTTTCGCCCAAGCTTGGGTGAGCGCCGCACGCACCTGCGGCCTCACGCGCGGGTAAAGCAATATCGTGACCAACAGTCCCTGTGCAATGTGCAGCAGCATGCGCGTCCAACGAAAGGCGCGAATGAGCGAATTGGAAGTGGGCAAGGCGGTGCCCACCGTCGTAGTGGTGTGTTTCATGCGAGTGGTTATGGCAGTTTGCCTGCCTGCACCATGCGAGAGAAAAGCGTGTTCAGCGATCCCCAAGTGACGAGGTCGTCAAACGTGGCTGTCGGTGTCCCGCTAGTGAAGACCCGATCACTATTTTGGTTGTTGGTTTCGTCGTTCGAATTTTGCGCTGTCGACTTGCCGAGAGAATAGATCACGAATGGCGCTTTATCATTCAACACCGTCATCGTGCCGCAGTTGGCGGTTGGTGGTGCTGCGGTCAGCCCAGACCCGCAAACGTAAAGTTGGTTGGTTACTGTGACGGTGTCCATTGTTTGCGTTTTTATGCCATCGGCGGTTGTAAGGGCGTTCGAATTTGCAGTGCTGACCGCATAGCGAATGCGGTGGGTGCCGTCGCCGTTATTCCATGGATCGACCATATAACCACTGGGATCTAGCCCTGTGAGACCAAGGGTGGTGGCAGGCAGAAAACCGAACGCGGTTGTACAAGCCCCGCCTCCCACTGGCGCTTCAACACCCGTAGTGGCCGCAGCAGCCGGACATGGAAGACGCCCGTTTGCCATCGCAAATCCGTAGATCGCCTCGCGAGCGACCTCAAGCTGCTTTTGAGTGTCAAGTGTACGTTGTTGATCTAATTGGCTCGCCAGCGGAACGCCAATAGCGGTGGCAAGAATCGCAATTATCACGAGCACCACTGCAATCTCGACGAGCGAAAAGCCGCGTCTGAACTGAAGATTAGCGCGGGATGGTGGAGAGGAGATCAGCATAGGTTGATGTTCGCGCAGCAGTGGTATCGGCAAACGTGCGGGTGGTCGTACCAGTGGTATTGGGTGCCTCCAAAAAATCAGAGACTGTCGGGCTTACCGCATATCGATTTTGCGCGCCGATTTGCGGCCCCGCGGAAATGACGACGGCGTCCAGCCCGGTTCGCGCGCCCGCAGAATAGCAGTTTGTGGTGCAAGCTGCACTTGTTCCGGACGACGGCGTCGAGTCGAGAGATATCGCTGCATACATGTGTTCATACCATTTTTGGGTGAGATACCAAGCTGGCAACTCAGGCAGCGCTCGAATCGTTAGCGCGATACGTCCCGTTCCGGCAGAATCGGCAGTCCACGGCAAGAATGGCCCGGATGAGTCGTCGAATGGAGCGGTCCCGGCAGCAGCGGGCACCCAGCTTTCTGAAGTCACCGAAAGCGCGCCACTTAGAGCGGTAGCGTTAGTGGTAGTAACGGTACGGTTCGCTGTCGTTGTGCTGCTGGCTGGAACGGATGCTGGGGAACCCGAGCCTTGAGACACCGTAAACGTGACTGTAATGTTGCGGGTCTGTGTGCCGCTGAAGTTGTTGATGAATACTCGGGTGCCTGCGCACGTGCCAACTACATACGGTGTAGAACATGGGCGCCTATCTACGCGGTACGACACCGTGGACGTTTGCGAGTAGGAATAGGCGTCACAGTTGATTGTCTTGATCGAGGTGTCGTAGGTGTACGAGCAACTCGCTGCGGGTGTGCTAATTGAAGAGACCTTAAGCGCATCAAATTCTGCCGTCGTGATCGTACGTGGAATAGCGGCGTCGGCCGTGGTCCGCAGTCGACATTGGTAGGTACCACCGTAACAGAAAAACTGTGGCGAGCTCGTCGCAGGCAGGGAATACGAATCCCCGCCAACGATTGTTGTTATGGTCCAGCTCAATTCAGTGAGGAATTTTTGTGACGTTACGCTAGGTGGCGTGGCAAACGGGATGAGCCCCGACAATATCCCAGGCACAGCGAGCGTGCTGGTCGAGACCGCCGATGGGTTCGCCAGTGTTGCGAGCCAGGGATACCCGTTGCTAGTTGCCTTGTACTTGACGATCGCCTCCCGAATCTCATTGGCGACTCTCCGCTCAACCTCAAGCATCAACTCATCGACGGTGATATAAACAACTTGGTCGTTAAAGATGCTGCTAAGGTCTGCAATGATGAATTCGCCGCTCAGTGCAGCATTGTCGAACGTGCTGCAACGTTGCGCAACGGGAATGCTCGCCCAACCTGCCGGGGTCGGAACGGCATCGAGAAAGTCGGCAGGGTAGCCATATCCATTCGGGTTTGCACCGGTAGCGGCGTTGGTACGAAGTTGCGTTCGGCCTGTGGTCTTGATGGCCTCTCCGGGCAGTATCAACACAGCAGCAACACGGTCACTAAGAATGCGCCCGGTATTGTCACAAACCTTCAGCCAAGGCCATGCGGGCGTTGTTGTTGTCGGGCAAGAAAAGGTTGTTGCTGTGAGTGCTGCTGTGGTGGGATTGAGGACAGTCATGCACTGGCCGCTCCCGGCGTTAGGGTCGGCCAAGTTGGGGCTAACGGCGTACCACGGAACAAGTCCAAGAAGGTCTTGCTCGCTGGCGCCATCGATGGCGAGCCCGAGGTCATTCCAAGGCAATCTGCCGAGGCAGCGTAGGGTGGCAACTTGCGCGTCGACACCAGAAAGGGCTGGCATGCCATTTGTCGCTGCGCCATTGAGGCAGGACGTGGCGTCCGATTGTCCGTTGTAGTTAGTGTTTGCCAAGGTGTCTGGAAGTGGCAGCCAGCCGGGACGCGCGCCGGTGCCGGTCAGCGAGCCGATGGCGTACCCAATCAAGGCTTGTTTGCCTGCGGCGAGGTCCTGTGAGCCGCTGACGAACTTGCGTTGTGATCGTTCCGAGTTGGCGGTGTTGATTGCAAGCAACAACAGCCCCGCGCCCAGACCCAAGATACCCATGACGATGAGTAGAAGAATGACGCCGGACTGCGTACGCAGATTTGCACTCGGACGTACGACCACCATTTGCCGTTTGCGCCCCACAGAAGACCTTTATAGACGGGCATTTCCAGGCATTTTTGCCTGAAGATACCCGCCAATAGGCGACTTTTGCGCTCGGTTAATCATGGCTGCTTTGGAGCAGCTCGTGTGGGCTGCGGAGGCTTCGTCGCTTTCGCCGGAGCAGACTTCGATACTACAGGCGCTGTTGGGCTGACACCCGACTCAAGAAATTTCACGCCCGACTCAGCCCCGGTCATCGACGGTCTTGCGGCAATGTTATTGCTTGGCGTCGCATCGATGCGCTGGCCACCGTCGACCCAGTAAGTCGTGCGGCCGCTGCTACTCTTGACGAAGCCGTCTACCCGCGGCGTGCGTGCGACGACTTCGCCATCCACCACAAGTACCCCGTCTTTCCGTGCTTTGTCGAGGCGATCACGTTCGGTATCAGTGAAGAATAACTTGCCAATGAGCGGGCGATAGGTCGTCGATACCGGCTGCGGAGTGTAACTCCCGGCGGTCTTGGAAGACGCTGTGCTTTGGCCGATCGCGTTCACACTGATCAGCGAAAAGTAGAGCACGGCGACGGTGATCGTGTGTTGTTTCATGGTGTTTTCGTCGGCTGAGCGACCGCGACTGTGGGTGCACGTTTATCGACTAATGTAATCCACTCGAGCGCGCAATCCGCTTCGATTGCCGGGGCAAGTATCGGCGGGGGAGCGGCAGGCACGTCAGCGTTACGCGGGGTCGCGGCGACGACCGCAGCGGGCGGGGGCAATGCAACCGTCCCACCGCGGGTATTGCGGCCCAACGCGCATCGCTCGATCTGAAAGATGCCGCGCTGCATACGTGAGAATTCGTCGAGGAAGGCGAGCATGTCGCCGTCATGCAGTGACGTCGCTTTGAGCTGCACCCTGCTGCCAAGAACTTCGATGGCGGTGATGCTCGTGCCGCCGGCGAGTTTGAGCGGCCGTTGCGCGCTGACCTGATACTCAAGGGAGATGATGCCGTGCCGTGCACGGAGTGCTTCCATGGCATCGAGTAGATCGAGGCGCCTCTCGGCGACAAAAACGCCGCGCCCTTCGAGCGCGAGATATGTGTCTTCCGAATCGCGCAGATCGTCACGTTGCTGCTCGGCGTTGGCCAACCGCATTTGCGCATCGTTTAGGCGGCGCTGTGACTGCGCGTTGTTCTTCTTTTCGGTTTGCCACCAAAAGTAGGTACCGCCGACTAAAAACGCCGCAACGCCTATACCCGCGACAAGAATCAGATAGGAAAGTCTAAGTGCGCTGAAGCCCTCCTTTGTCATCACGCTCATGTGCCCGGCACCTTTCGCGCGACGTGCAAGGTGAACGCCGCTTTTGTTGCCGTTGCGGCTGAACGGTCAATAACTTTGAGGCTCGCGGAAGAGGCGGTGTCGACCGGTAGCTTCACTGCCTTAACCGTGAACTCAGCGTTCTTACTCAACTCGTTAATCAGCCGATCAATCTCCGCAAGTGCCCTTCGCACGTCGCCGTCAAACGGTTGAACCGCTGCGTCAATCAACGCGATGTGATACTTGTTTCCCGTCAGCGGCGGATTGAACAAATTCTCGGCGGTAGTCGACTGGCCCACCGGTGCTGGGGGTATCGAGGCCGTCGCCCGTGACTTGTTGTCTGAGGTCACCTGCGACGTGCCAGCGAGGCTCGCGTTTACTGCGCCAAATCCCTGTGGTGCGGTTGGTATGAACGCCGGCTCGTTATTGGTGGCCCACAGAACTTGATCAACTTGCACCAAAGGATACCTATCGAAAACTTTGGCGATCTCATTTAACATGCGTCCTGGTGCCGCCGGCGCGGGGCGAATCTGCGAGTCAAAAAAGATACTAGTATCGCGGACGGTATCGGTTGCCTCTTTTTGCGTACGCATGGAGTTTACAACCTCCTGATACGCTAATCGGAGCGCGTCTTCGCGTCGACTTCGCTCGTCGATTTCTTGCGTAATCTGGGTCAAGTAGTAAAAATTGAAAGCTGCGGCCACCACGCCTGCGGCAAGGACTGCAGCCGTGGCACCAAAGATTGCGATGCGAGCACGCCTAAAGGCGGCGAATCGGGTTTCGACCGGTGCCGCGAAGTGATTTTCCAGCGAGCTGCGTGCGTACAGATGGCAGAAAATTTCTTCCGCATGTGATGACGTCGGCGCAGGTGCGACTTTAAGTTTGGCAGCGATGTCATTGATGTCGAGAACGCGATACCGTAGCATTGGATAGCGGCCAATAGCTTCTTGTATCATCGCGCTATCACGCGCGTGAAGCAGCATACAAACTTCGAGAGAAGCTGCATCTTCAAAATAACGCAAGCTCTCCAAGTACTGCCAAGTGCGGCTAGTCTCCGCTGTAATCAGTTGCCCGACCGAGCGTGACTCGTCGTAGATAATCGGTATCAGCCGACTGAACTTGATTTGTCCGTTCCTGAAGTAGGTTTGCCGAAGGCCAAGGTCGGGAATGATGGTGACCAACATCGTATGTGGAAAAACTGAATCCAGCGCCTTTAACAAGCGGCTCGACAACACGGCAGAAGAACAAATGGCTTCGAGAGGTACTTTTTTTCGGTCGAGCAATGCCAGTAGTGGCTTCAACAACTCCGGATTGGTGACAGCATGAAGGCAGATGCTGTCATCACGACGCCCCTTGGCCTCGCGTTCCTGCACAATCGCATGACGATAAGGTGAAGCGCGATAGATTTGCGCGAGTTTCCGATCGAGTACAGCCTGTCGGTCACTACCGCGAAGATGAGGGATCGTATCGAGGCGAAAATCCTCCTCGATTAAGTCGGTGACGAGGTAGGTGGGGGACGATGCGTATTTGGAAAGTTGCTCCTCAAGCGCTTGCGTCTGAATGTCTCCTACGCTAAAACTCTCGCGGCTCGCCAGCTTGTTGCCGCTAATGACAAGGGAGACCAGCTTATCATTCGTTAAGTAAAGATAGTGTTTTGACACGACCGTATTTCCTAACGAATTGTCGTCTTGGCGATTACGTCATACATGGGCAAAAAGATGGTGATTAAGATACCAATCAGGACGCCGCCAAGAATAACTGTCAAAGCAGGCTTGATTAGCTCCTGCAGGCTTGACATGGTTTCCTTCACTTCACGGTTGTAGAAATAGCTGACGTTGAGCAGTGCTGTATCGAGCCCGCCGGTTGATTCGCCAACTTTAAGCATCCGCAGCACCAATGGCGGGAAAAGTCGGGCGTTCTGAAAGGCTTGGGTGATGGCAGTGCCATCACTGATTTCTCGGCCAACGCGCTGTAAGCCCTGTTCGAGTATGCGGTTACCCATGATTTTTTCAGCAATTTCAATGCAATCAAGGACGCCTAGCCCCGACTTGTACATCAGTGCGAAGTACGTTGAGAAGCGCGCCAAGATGATTTTTTGCGTGAGCGGGCCCATGACAGGAAGTTTCAACAACATGGCGTCGATTTGATAGCGAACGTCCTCGTTTGTTTTCGCCAGAATGAACAAAATCACACCACTAACGATTGGCAGGCCCAAACACAGATACCAAAATTGCCGCATGAAGGCGGATACGGCGATGAGCGCGAGGGTCGCTTTGGGGGGATTTGCTGTCAGCGCTTTCATGGTGATGGCAAGCTGTGGGACTAAGAAAATCATCAGGAGAAAAACCACACCAAAAATGACGGCACCCGCAAACAACGGGTACATCATCGCTTTTTTTACCTGCGAGGCCAACTCATCCTGCCATTTGAGATTCTCGGTGAGCTGCGTGAGAACTTCCGGCAGTTGCCCTGAGCGCTCACCTGTTCGAATGAGCGCAATGAACACCGTATCAAATGCGTGAGGGTGATTCGCCATTGCCTCCGACAGGCGCAGGCCACCCTCTATGTCTTCGAGCAGAGTCGCCACCACCTGCTTAAACGCCGGGTTTTCAACCGTGTCTCGCAAATCAGATAACGCTTCAATGATCGGCACCCCAGCGCGAAGCAGTTGGTCCATGTGGAAGCAGAAGGTAATCAGCTCCTTGCGGGTAATTCGACGCGCTGTCGAGAGTGCAGATTTCTTGATTGACTCGAATCTGATTAGATCGAGCTCCATTTTTTTTAGACGCAGTTCCAGATCGATGGCGTTGGAAGCATCCAAGTTTCCGGTCTGAATTTGCCCCTCGTGGTTGACTGCGCGATAGCTGAACGTTGCCATGGATTTGCCGCTAGTCAATACGATCAGTCAGATCGACGATCCGCGAAATTTCGTCGAGATCGGTCTCTCCTGTCAGTACGCGATTGACGGCGTCCTCCGCAAGCGTGCGAAATCCGCGCCTACGCGCGGACTCACGGATTTCCCGGGCTGTTGCCCGTCGCGCAATCAGCTCATCAATCTCGTCGTCCATGCGGAACAGCTCCATGATCGCCACACGTCCCTTGTAGCCGCTGTTGTCACAGGTTTCGCAACCAACATGCCGGAATACTTCGCCCTTCCAGTCTTGGCTCACGCCGAGGATGCGCCGGGTGCCGTCGTCTTCCGGGCGATAGGCTTGTTTACATTTTCCACACAGGCGCCGCACCAAACGTTGCGCAACGACACCGATGATATTGCCTGACATGATGTCCGGCAATACGCCTAAATCTTGTAGTCGCGGGATGGCACCGATTGCTGAATTGGTATGCAACGTTGAATAGACTTGGTGGCCAGTCATCGCTGCACGGAACGCCATTTCTGCGGTGTCTTGGTCGCGAATCTCACCAACCAGAATCACATCAGGATCTTGACGCATCATCGAGCGGATACCACTTGCAAAGTCCAGTTTCGCGGCCTCATTGACTGACGTTTGTCTAATCATCGCCATTGGGTATTCGACCGGGTCTTCCAGCGTCATGATGTTGACGCCCTCGGTATTGACATGGTTCAAGATCGAATACAGCGTGGTCGTCTTACCGGAGCCCGTCGGTCCGGTGACCAAAATGATGCCCTCTGGACGCGCCATCATGAGCCGGAGCATCTTCAGCTCGTCTTCTTGGAGGCCAAGACCCTCAAGCGCGACGATACCTTTCTGTCGGTCGAGAATACGCAATACTACGTTTTCGCCGTGTGTGGTTGGCTGCGCAGCAACGCGAAAGTCGACGGAGCGGCCTGATAAGGTCAATGAAATTCGACCGTCCTGCGGTGCTCGGGTCTCGGCAATGTTCATGCCTGAGATTACCTTGAGGCGTACCACCATCGCGCTCCAATAGTTCTTGTGAAGCGAGCGAATTTGACGAAGCACACCGTCAATGCGGTAACGAATTCGCAGAAATCCCTGTTCCGGCTCAAAATGAATATCCGAGGCATTGCGTTTTACCGCATCAGCCAACAGCGCATCAATAAGGCGTACGACCGGCTGACTATATTCATCAAAGTCGGTTGCCAAGCTTTGGTAGTCGATCTCGCCGGTTTCAATCTCATTGAGAATGCCATCGATCGAAAGTTCAAAACCATAGTGCTGTTCGATGGCGATTGCAATGTCAGATTCGCGTGCCAATACCTGTTCAATGCGAATATCCTCGCGAACTAAGACGCGAATTTGGTCGATGGCGACCACGTTGGTCGGGTCCGCGACCGCTAACAGCAGCTTGCGTGTCCTGCGATCAAAGTCGACCGGCAGAACTTGGTAGCGCTTGGCGATATCCTTCGGCACCATCGACAGTGCTTCGGCGTCGATAATGGTGTTTGACAGATCCACTGCGGTCTGTCCGAGACTTTCGGAAAGCGTATCGCGAATCGTTGCTTCCGTAACAAACCCGAGCGTAACCAAAGTCTTGCCAAGTGGTGCTTTGGACGTGCGCTGATCCAGCAGCGCGATGTTCAGCTGGTCTTGTGAAATGATGCCGCGCGCTAGCAGAGTCTGCCCTAGCGGCAACTGGGAGAGTGGCGAACTCATCTGATTCATGTCGAAGACATCTTGTGGTGGCAGGGCACGTTCACATTCCGGTTGGCCGCATTGATCTGCGGGCCACGATTGTACCAATCACCCAAGATTGGAAAGCGCATGTTTCTCATTAGGGTTGACGTTTTGCCAAGCCTTCGGCGGATATAGAGCTTAGCGCCGAAATACGTCTCTCGACCGCAGCGCGGTCAAACTGCCCTTTGACGTTGGCCGCCAGAGCCCGACGGTAGAAGCTCATGGCCGCCGACCCTTGGCCCAGTTGGTCCAGACTAACCGCTAAATTGTAGTTGTAGTCTGCGTTCTGCGGCATCAGTCTTGCGGCTTCAAAGTAGGCTGGCTGGGCTTCGCGCCACTGCCGGGATTCGGCGTACAAATTGCCCAGCAGGAAATAGGCATTGGCAGCATTCGGATCTTGGGCAATTAATCGCTTTAAGCCAATCTCCTTTTCGCCCGCACTGCTTGACCCGCCGGGGACGTTGCCGTCTTTGCCGCCTGTCAGCACGATGAGGGCTGCACTTGCGGTGGCGTTGCGGGGGTCGATCTCCAACGCCCGTTGGTAGTGTTTGATCGCGAGTGGCAGTTCAGCGGCGTTACCGCTTCGCGCGGCAGCCGTCGCAAAGCCTAGGTGGGCGTCTGCGCTGTTACCGTTAGCGGCAATAGCTTCTGCATAGCGCTGCTTGGCCGTGACGTAATCGCTGACGGCAAGCGCGGCGTAGCCTGCTCCAAGCGCCGGGTTGATCTCCAAGGCAGTCGGTTTGGCTGGGCGCAATATCACTTGGTCAGCGCCAACGTTGGGGTTAGGCAGCGCGGGTAACGCTTCAATTTGCCGGGCAAGGGCCTCACGTGGCGTGCTGGCAATAACTTTTGCCGCCGTCGGTGCGCGCTCCTCCTTTAGCTGTGTTGCCGGTGGCGGGAGTAGGGGTGGAAGTGGTGCCTCCTTGGGCGCGACCGCGGTCTCGGACACAGGCGCGGGCGATGAAGCTGCTGTGGCTACGGCAGCGGTTGGAGCAGAAGGGGCGGCAGCGCTGGTTTCCGGCGCGTTGACGCCTGGGCTCACCGGTAGACGTGCAGCCGGTTTGTTGAGCCGATTCATTTCGCTCCACACATACCAACCTCCCGCGCCAATCACAACGAGCAGGATCCCTGCGATGGGGAGTGCCCACTTCGTTTTGCCGCTCGACGTGGCGGGTTGTTTTACCGCAAACGCGTTCCTGATCGCTTCGCGATTCAGCGCTTGTTGGGCCGACTCCGCCTCGGGCATGGAGGCAGGGTCTGTACCCGGCTTGAGTGCTGTAAGCGGCTCCAAGCTCGTTGCCAGGCTGTAGCTGGCTGACCGGTCAACCGGACTTTGCGCCGACGCTAAACGCGACGCTCTGAAAGCGGCGGTCGCCGGTGGAGTTGCAGTCAGCGGTGGCGAAGCGAGTTCGTCCAAGTCTGAATAGCCCAACTCACTGGCGAGCATGTCTTCCAGCCTCATGCGGGGTGCCGCCGCCACGCTGCTGTGCGGCACCTGCTCCGCTAGACGCGCGTCGCCAAGCAACAGCGAAGGGACGGCCGGGTTGGTCGACGATTTCGCAACCGGGTCGCCCGGCCGATCGTCAGCAACCTCGAGGGATAGAACTGGAAACTCTGGGGGCCTGCCGACAGCGGGTGCACCAGATTGCGGCTCGATGCGGCTAGACGCTCCATCATCTACTAACGAGAGTGCCTCTGGCACCACTGGGGCGGGATCAGCCTGTCCGTTCGCGACGTCCTCTGTCGCGGATTTGGTTAAGCTGGCCCGCGTTGCTGCTGCCTCGGCCTTTGCGCGCTTGGCATCTTCCGCACGTTTAAGCGCATCGAGGAGCAGGCTCACTTCCTAACTCACGGTCTCGGTTGCACCGGATCTGGCACTCCGGGGATGCGAACATCTACAACAGGCTCGGCCTCCTTAAAAAAGCGGCCGTCGGGCAAATATCGTTTGTACTCGCTCAGGTCGCTATCCACGCTGGCGTCCTTAATGACGATCGGACGGATGAAAACAACCAATTCGGACTTCTTACCGGCATCGTTGCGGTAGCTCACAGCGTCACCAAACACCGGGATGCGCGACAAGATGGGAAGACCATCGCGCGTCGCTTTGAAACTGTCTTGCATGAGCCCGCCAAGCACGGTCGTCTGGCCGGAGGCAACGCGCAAAACGGTTTCAAATTCGCGTGTTTGTACTACCGGGATGCGGCTGGGAATCTGCGTGGAAGTGCTACCCAGCACCGGGCTGGTCGTGACAATAATAAGACCCGGATTTGGATCCTGGATCTGACCGACAATTTTCGTAATGCTTGGACGAATATTGAGGGTAACCATGTCATTTTCGCCGATCTGCGGCGTGACACTCAAAACCAGGCCTTCGGGAACTACGTTGGGCGTTGAACTGTAAGTTGGTGCCGTGTTGCCGTTTGCGCTCGTTGTGCCTGGGGAGGTGGTAATTGTGAAGTAGACCGCGTTCTCGACCACCTTCATGACTGCGGTCTGGTTGTTGAGTGTCGTGGTTCGTGGGCTCGATAAAACCTTGGCGTTTCCAAACGAGCTGAGAAGGGTGATCGTGCTCTTGATGCTTCCACCCACTGCTGCATTTGGATTTGAGTACCCGACAGAGAAAAAGTTGTTAGCCAGACTGGTGGTGCCGTTCGCGGTGACGTTGGTTTGCGTAAGCTGTTGACGGAAGCTGTAGCCGAGTCCTTGTAGGGCGAGAGACGACCAATCGACTCCCGACTGATATCCGTCACTGAGTTCGACCTCGACGATCGTCGCTTCGATCAACACTTGACGCTTCGCTGCACCCGCAACGAGTTCGATAAATTGCCCGACCTTTTCATGCTGGCGGGAGGTGCCGCGAACTGAAATTGTGCCGGTTTCGGGGTTCACGATGACGGATGCCGCCTCGCGGAACGTAAGCGTTTGCGAGACTTGTTCGTTTTGGGCCTGAATTTCGCCCGGCGTGAGGGTGGTCGTTGTTCCACGGGCCGCCGTCGTCCCGCCCCGCCCCTGTTGTGTGCGCGATGTCACGGTGCTTGAGCCTTGCGATTGACCCCGGACAACGGTCTCAGAACTTCCTTCCGGAAGGAGTTTGTCGGTCTCGCGCAGCAAGTCTTTGATGTTCTTTTCGAGGTTTTCCCAGAATCGATTCTTGGAGTTGTTAACGATGCGCAACTGCGACGAATTCTGTCCGCCTGCGCCTCCCGCCGCACTTGCGGTGCCACCGGAACCCACTCCCGACGGGGAAACCACCTGCGTCTGGACCCCAAATGTGCCATCCATGTCACGCGTGATGTTGACGTAATCGACGCGGTAGAGCTTTAAATACGGCGTGTCGGGCATGACGGAGAGATTGGGGCCGTCCGCTTCCCAGCGCATGTCGATTTGTTTCGCCATGCGGGTCAATATCTGCCGAATCGTTTGGTCAATCGCGTTCAACGTGACGCGACCCTCGATGCCGGGATAGATGTCGATGTTGACGCCCGTGTCGCGGCTCATCGCTAGCAGGATTTCGCGCGCCGGAACGTCGATTACGCTGACTGAGTAACGCTTTTCATCCGCAACAGGTTTCGGCGGCGGAGGAATCGGCACTTGCGTTACCGGTGCGGGCACCGGCGAGACTGCGCTTTGGGTTGCTTGTGCCGTGTTGCGTAGGTGACTGTCGATTTTGGCAACGGGGTTTGTGCCACACCCCGACAAAACTGCGGACAGTAGTGCGGCAATCAACCCAACGCGGTTGCGCGGCTTTGAGCGCATACTGAACGAACTCTTCGCACAGGCTGGTGCATCTACGGGCTTAGCATCGTAAAAAAGAGTTTTCATGCGCAAATGGGTTGTCGCAAATGAGTAGTCATTTCGGCGTTGTATAGTCCGGCAAGAACAGCAGATCGAAACTTGACGTCGACGAATTCGGTGCAGATTCCCTGCGGACTGGGCTTGGCGGCTTTTTTGGGGTTGTTAACCCATGACTTTATATGCGGATTAGGCAATAAAAGCAATGGGTTGTGCATGAATTCAAAGAAATGTATCAAGAGTTGCCGAGCCCTTTCCGTCGGGTGCAAACAGCGCACTAAGGTGCCGACTTTCTGAAGTCGTCGCGGACCGCCTGAAACGAGCGTGCGTAAGGGCGAAACTGGCTGAGTACTTGAGGTAGCGAAGCTAGTTCTGTTGTTGCTTCCGTTCGATCCGCATAATTGCCGTAAAGGACGCTCACCTTAGGGTTCTCCGGCGTACCGGAGAGATAGAGCATAACCCGATCGGGATTCAACTCTCGACGCGCTTGACGCAAATAAGTCTCAATGACTGTTCGTTCGCGCTCTTCAGCAGTCATCAGTTGGATCGAGTACCGATGTCTCGGCTGCTTGTCGATACGCGCCATATCTGCCGTCACCCGGCCACCGAGCCATTCCTTGGCCCGCACTGCTGAATTTGTCGCCGGTGTTGTGCTTGCTAATAGAGGTTGGCTGGGCACCTTGTCAACTGCCGCGCCGACAACAGCCGCGTCGTCTGCCCTGCTAGTTTGCGAGGCGGCAGTCAATGCGGGCGTCGCTGCTGGCTTCCAGGTTGCGGGCAGCACCGACTCTGGCGGCGGTAGTGGCCACACCGATGCAACTGTTGAGCGTGTGGCATTGGCCGGTGTCGAGCCTAGCGACCTCACGCTGGAAGGGGTTGTGTCTTGTCGGGCTGCAAGGCCTCCAAAAAAGCCGATTACCAACCCGGCGATTAGGGAAGTCAGCACGGCAAGCCAAATCGCGGCACGGCGTTTGTTCGTATTCGGCACAACGATCCGTGTATCTGTGATGGCAGCTCGTACCAAGTCAGGCGTGATTGTGTGGGTGCCGGCCGCATACGCCGCGAGCAACGTTTTGTCGCAATAAATGTTGATGCGGCGGGTGAGACCCTCCGAGGCCTCCGCGATGAGTCGTAGCGAGTCTGCGGCAAACAAATCCGGGCCTTTGTAGCCAGCCGCCCGTAGGCGAAAATCGACGTAATCCTTGATGTCGCGCGGTGGTAGTGGCAGCAAGGTAAAACTGTGCGTAATCCGCTCGCGCAACTGGCGCATGTTTTGCAACAACAAGTGCTGATCCAGTTCCGGCTGGCCGAACAAGACAATCTGCATCAACTTAAAGTGGCTCGTCTCTAGGTTTGACAGAAGGCGTATTTCTTCAAGGGTTTCGAGGGGCATCGCATGCGCTTCGTCGATCAGCGCCACCACCTGGCGTCCCTCGGCATGGAATTCAATAAGTTTTTCCTGTAAAGCGCGAATCAACTTGGTGGTCGACATGCCCTGTGTTTCAAGGCCCAGATCGCCCGCAATCGTGGCGAGCATTTCATCGCGCGACAGCGAGGGAACCGCAAGATAAATTGTCTCCACCGAGGGAGGCAACCGTTCCATCAATACTCTGCAAAGCATCGTCTTGCCGGCACCGACTTCTCCGGTAACTTTGACGATACCTTCACCACTGGTGATCGAGTACAGCAGGGCCTCTAGCGTCTCGCCACGACTCGCGCCAGAGAAGAAAAACTCGGTATGCGGTGTAATTTTGAATGGTGCCTCGGTGAGGCCGAAGTGCTCAAGATACATCGTCATAGCAGAATCTTATTTGCCGTGGCCAGCGTTTTTAACGCAAATTTATCGATGAAAAGCAAGCTGAGTTTAGCATTCGTCGAAGTGTGCCCGTCGTTAGGAATCGGGGCCGATGGCCGGGTTGCCCACGGCGGTATCGCGGTTAAGTGCGTAGGGTCGCAAAATCTCGAGCCGACTGTAGAGCGTTGAGCGCGATATCCCCAGGATTTTTGCCGCTTGGGTCATGTTGCCGCTGGCAATTTCAATGGCCGCGTCGATGTACTTAAGTTCGACTTCGGCAAGCTTTCCATCAAGGCGAAATAGTGCGCTTGCCGTGATTTCCTCCTTTGGGTCTAGCCCGACTGACGCTTCACCGGACGGCGCGACCGATTGTGGAAGCTCAAACTCCTGAGAAAGGTCATCGGG
Organism: Rhodocyclaceae bacterium; assembly: GCA_020247545.1. Classification (GTDB taxonomy): domain Bacteria; phylum Pseudomonadota; class Gammaproteobacteria; order Burkholderiales; family Usitatibacteraceae; genus UKL13-2. The sequence continues at coordinate 24,081 of JADCIX010000036.1, forward strand.
TGTTACCGCATATCCGGCGTGTTTCGCGATGAGTCTGATGACGATGTTCTTCAGCTCGCGGACGTTGCCTGGAAATTCATATGCCAGCCATGCGGACTTCGCGGCATCAGTCAGCGTGAACGATTGTGAGCCGAGGTGTTTCGCAGACTCGGCCGAAAAGTGTTCGAGTAGCCGCAATTTATCTTCACCTAATTCGGATAGCGGCGGGACGCTGATCGTCAAGACTGACAGTCGATGGTAGAGATCTGCGCGGAAGCGCCCGGCTTTGACTTCGCTACGCAAGTCCCGATTGGTCGCGGCGATCACGCGCGCTGCCGATTTTCTCGCCTGCGTTTCCCCAACCCGCTGATACTCGCCATTTTCCAATACGCGGAGAAGCTTCGGCTGTAACTCCAGTGGCAGTTCGCCGATTTCATCTAGAAAAAGCGTGCCTTCCCCGGCATCCTCGAAGTAGCCGGACTTTGCCGAATTGGCCCCGGTGAATGCGCCTTTGGCGTGACCAAACAGCGTGGCCTCCATTAAGTTCGCCGAGATAGCAGCGCAATTTAGCGCCAGAAACGGCGAATGACCTCGCGGACTAAGATAGTGCAACGCTGCGGCCACCCGCTCTTTGCCGCTGCCGGAAGGCCCCTCGATCAGCGCGGGAAACGTTGACGAGGCGTAAAGGTCGATCTGCCCCTTCAACTTTCTAATCGGCGGGCTTTCGCCGATCAAGCCGACAGAGTGCGGATCGTCGGCGCGGTTTCCGGTAACAGCCCCTGTAAGTTGCGCATGCAATAGCTTCTTCAGGCGCTGAGGTTCACATGGTTTCGGCACCAAATCTGCTGCTCCGAGCGCGCGTGCGCGCCGTGCGTTGGATTCCTCGTTTTGGCCAGTTAACACCAAAATACGAATTTTTGGCGACCACGCGAGAAGATCACTCACTAACTTGAAGCCTTCGGTCGGTTGATTGGGTAACGGCGGCAAACCAAGATCGATGAGCGCCAACTGCGGCGAGAAATCACCACCTTGTAGTAGCTTGATCGCCGCAGCTCTTGACTCGCAGAATCTGACAACATAATCATCGGCGAGCGAAAATGCGAGCGCTTCGGCGATGAGCGGGTCGTCGTCAACCACGAGGAGCGCCGGTTTTGATTTCTGCGCCATCAAATTCGCAATGCCAGTTATCATTTGTGCCATGTTAAAGAAGGTTGGTATGTGTTTCCAATGGCCAGACAGCATAACCGAGTCTGGCGCTCTTGCCATTCACCACATGTTTGCCGGGCGCAGTCGGCAAAAAATTCGATGAACTCTGCGGGTTTTTTGCGTAACCCTCAATTGCTTGGCAGTGGTCGTCCGATGTTAGAATAATATCTATAGCTGTTAGTCGCACGCACGGTAGCAAAGCGTTGGTAAGCGGCGCTGGATGAGAGAGCCCGGCAGTCGTGCGGGAACTTTTGCGATGCTGACTCGGTCTGTGCTGTTGGTCTACGCCGAAGTTACGGCAATTGCCCGGTTCCCACGGGCGTTTTGAATCACCGGCAAATGCCTACTTTGACTACAAATCCCGCCATACCCGCGTCGCGAGTTAACTTTGTTGAAATCAACAACGTTGATTTTGGCTATGACAAACGGCTGATTCTCAAGGGGATCAGCATGGCGGTGCCCAAGGGCAAACTGGTCGCGATCATGGGCGGATCGGGATGTGGAAAGACTACCTTGTTGAGGCTGATCGGCGGGCAACTCAAACCGTCTTCGGGCACGGTGGAAGTTGCAGGACAGCTGGTGGCCGATTTGGATCGAGAACAGCTCTACGCGCTCCGGCGCAAGATGAGTATGCTGTTCCAATTTGGCGCACTTTTCACCGATATGTCGGTGTTTGACAACATTGCCTTTCAATTGCGCGAGCACACAGACTTGCCCGAAGACATGATTCGGGATCTGGTGCTGATGAAGCTAAATGCCGTGGGGCTTCGCGGTGCAGCAAAGCTTTTTCCTGCAGAGTTGTCCGGCGGTATGGCACGGCGGGTTGCGCTGGCACGTGCCGTCGCGCTTGACCCGGAGCTGATCATGTATGACGAGCCATTTGCTGGCCTTGATCCCATCTCGCTTTCTGCGGTGGGTAACACCATCAGACGGCTTAACGACGCGCTTGGTGCAACCTCGATTGTGGTGACGCATGACGTTGTTGAGTCATTGCAAATTGTTGATTACCTGTACTTCGTGGCAGACGGCAAGATCGTTGGCCAAGGAACGCCGGAAGAAATCCGCGCCTCTACCGAGCCCTTTATCAAGCAGTTTGTGCATGCCGAAATGGATGGCCCCGTTCCCTTTCACTATCCAGCACCAAAATACGCAGACGATCTCGATCTGCAACTTCCCGCCGCTGGAGCGTCGCGATGATTAACGGGATCCGCCGTATCGGGTCACGTGGCATCGACACCATCTGGCGCGCCGGCGCGATGGCGCGTTTCTTTTGGCTGGTGCTGCTCAACTCAGGGATGAGTTTCCGCCGTCTGCATCTAACCGTGCGCGAGATCTATTTCGCTGGCGTGATGTCGCTCGTCATCATCATGGTTTCTGGTTTGTTCGTTGGCATGGTGCTCGGGCTACAGGGCTTTGAGACCCTTCAAAAATATGGTGCGGAAGAAACGATGGGGGTGCTAGTGGCACTCTCTTTGGTTCGTGAGCTCGGTCCTGTTGTCACCGCTTTGCTCTTTGCAAGTCGAGCGGGCTCAGCGATCACTGCTGAAATTGGACTGATGAAAGCGACCGAGCAGCTCAAGGCGATGGACATGATGGCCATCGATCCGATCGCCCGAGTGGTTGCGCCACGCTTTTGGGCAGGGGTGATATCCATGCCAATCTTGGCCGCACTTTTCTCGGCCATGGGAATATTTGGCGGGTACATCGTTGCAGTAGCAGTGGTGGGGATTGATCCCGGTGTGTTCTGGGCAAATATGCAATCGGCGGTCGATTTCCGCTACGACGTATGGAATGGGATCATCAAATCAATTGCCTTTGGCATCGCTGTTTCAATTATCGCGACCTTTGAGGGATTCGATGCCGACCCAACTGCGGAAGGCGTCTCACGTGCAACGACGCGTACCGTGGTCACTTCTGCGCTTACCGTGTTGGCGATTGACTTGATTCTGACGGCGTTCATGATTCGCGGTTTGTAATTCACTATTGTGGCAAGACACTTTCCCTAGATGATGCGAACGCTTTCATGCCGCGGCAGATGTAAACGAGGTTATTGAGGAAAACATGGATCGAAAAACAATTGACCTTTGGGTCGGAATTTTCCTGATGCTGGGTTTTGGTGCGTTATTGTTTCTTGCGCTTAAAGTTGGCAATCTAGGTAGCGAACGCACGGGGGATGTCTATACCGTCGAGGCACGTTTTGAAAACATCGGTGGCCTGAAACTAAAGGCACCGGTCAAAAGCGCCGGTGTGTTGGTTGGACGCGTCACAGACATTCGTCTTGACGCGGACAAGTTTCAAGCAGTCGCCACCTTGTCGTTAGACAAGCGTTTCGGTTTCCCGAAAGATACTGGAGCTTCTATCTTGACTTCTGGTTTGCTCGGCGAGGTCTACATTGGGCTGGAGGCCGGTGGAGATGACAAAAAGTTAGCCCAAGGGGACCGCATTACCATCACCCAGTCGGCAGTGGTATTGGAACGCCTGATTGGGCAATTCATGTTCAACAAGGCGGCAGAAGGGCCGGACAAGAAGTAAACGGTTCACCGCCCATGGCGCGTTGTATCGTCTCCACCACCCAATAGGAACCAGAATGTTCAAAAAATTGTTTTCAGCCTCAGTCCTGATTGCCTTTACCAGTGTGGCTTGGTCACAGGATATCGCACCGGACGAACTTGTTCGCAAAAGCACCAGCGAAGTGCTGGCAATGTTGAAAGCTGACAAGGAGCTTGCGGCTGGTGATCCCGCCAAAGTCGACAAGCTGGCGAATGAAAAAATCCTTCCCTATTTCAATTTTCAACGCATGACCCAATTGGTGGTCGGTCGCCCGTGGCGCGAGGCCAGTGACCAACAAAAGACTGCGCTGATCGAGGAGTTTCGAAAATTGTTGGTGCGCACCTATTCCTCGTCTTTGTCCCAGTTCCGCAATCAGACAATAGACGTGCGGCCGCTCAAGCTTGCAGTGACGGACACCGAGGTAGTCGTAAAGACAGTGATCTTACAATCCGGCGCTGCAGCGATCCCGATCGATTATTCGATGGAGAAAACCAGAGAAGGTTGGAAAGTTTTTGATGTATTGATTGACGGCGTTTCGCTAGTTACTAATTACCGGTCGTCATTTGCGACCGAAATCAAGAACACTGGCATCGATGGGTTGGTCAAATCGCTGTCAGACCGCAACGCGAAGAACGTGGCAAGGAAGTGACAAGATGGCGGCGAAGGCGACCTCAAACACCGTCAGCATCATCGAGCCTGCTTCATTTTCATCAAAAGTATTGGGTGAGGTGTTGGTGCTTGATGGTGCGTTGAACTTGGCATCCATGCCGATGCGATTGGCGGAAACGCTGGCCTACGCCTCGCAAGAAAACCTGCCAGATTGCCTAACCATTGATTTCCAAAAAGTTGGCGAGATTGACTCATCCGGCGTTGCATTGTTACTCCACTGGCGACGCGAGGCGGGCAAGCTCGGCAAAGCCCTTCGTTATGTCCATCTGCCCGAAAATCTCGTCGAACTTGCGACGCTGTATGGTGTTGATGATTTGATCGAATGCCCTCTACACTGGGGTACCTGACAATTTTCGGCTACCACCGCTCAGGTGCCGTCACGCGAGGGTGCCTCTAGTTTTGAGCGCAAGGCTCCATGATTGCTATTGAAATAAGCGACGTGAGGAAATCCTACGGCAGTCTTGCGGCGTTGGCGGGTGTTTCGCTGCAGATCAAGGAAGGCGAGTTTTTCGCCCTTCTAGGCCCAAATGGAGCCGGGAAAACCACACTGATTTCTACCCTCGCCGGGCTGACGCGAGCAGATAGTGGATCGCTAAAGGTGATGCGGCATGATGTAGTGAGCGACTATCGAGAGGCGCGTCGCGCACTTGGCATTGTGCCGCAGGAAATCGTGTTCGATCCATTTTTTTCCGTTCGTGAAACCCTGCGGTTTCAAGCGGGTTACTTTGGCATTCCGCGCAGTGCCGCGTTAGATACGTGGATTGATGAGTTGCTCGGCAATCTCTCGCTTTCGGATAAAGCCGACAAGAATATGCGACAACTCTCCGGTGGCATGAAGCGTCGGGTGCTCATCGCGCAGGCGCTGGTGCATCGCCCACCGGTGATTGTGCTCGATGAGCCGACGGCGGGGGTCGATGTCGAGTTGCGCCAAACACTTTGGGCCTTTATCCGCCGCCTCAACGTTGAGGGGCATACCATTCTGCTCACAACACACTACCTGGAAGAAGCACAGCAGCTTTGTAACCGGATTGCCATGATGAAGGCCGGCGCGATTGTTGCGCTGGACACAACCGACCATTTGCTCAACGCATTTTCAGAGCGGGTGTTAAGGGTGGTCGTTAACGACGAGTTACCGCCTTCACTCACGGCGAAGCGAGTCAAACAAAGTGGCGCTTGGCACTATTTCTCAATTCACGACTATGCCGAAGTCGAGGCGTTGCTCGGCGAGTTTCGTCAACGCGGTGTCGCCATTCAGAAAATGGAAGTGGCCGAGCCGGATCTCGAGGAGGTGTTCTTGAAAGTGATGAACAAATGATCGGCTTCCAAACGCTGCTGCTAAAAGAAATCCTGCGGTTCTGGAAGGGGCAAGAGAGCGGCAGGAGCAGGGCCCCGCAGGTTTTGCGGGATGCGAGTCCGTCGAACGCCGCCGACCTTCCGCGTGCGGTATAGGGGAGTCATCCATGATCGGCTTCCAAACGCTGCTGCTAAAAGAAATCCTGCGGTTCTGGAAGGTGGGCTTTCAGACCGTCGCTGCACCGGTGTTGACGGCAATTCTGTACTTGTTGATCTTTTCGCATGTGATGTCGGGTACCAACGCCGCATTTCCCGGTGTCAGCTACGAGCAGTTCCTGATCCCGGGGCTCGCGATGATGTCCATGTTGCAAAACGCGTTTGCCAATACGTCGTCTTCGCTCATTCAGTCGAAGATTACCGGCAATATCCTTTTTATTCTGTTGCCGCCGCTTTCTCACTGGAATTTCTACTTCGCCTATGTGCTGGCGGCCATCGTTCGCGCGCTGGCGGTTGGTGCGGGGGTATTCTTGGTTGGCTTGGTGATGGCGCACATTCCCGTGCATAGCGGTGCGTGGATTCTGTTTTTTGCGCTGCTGGGAAGTGCCATGTTGGGGGCGATGGGGATGATCGCCGGCCTTTGGGCTGACAAATTTGACCAACTCGCGGCTTTCCAGAATTTCATCATCATGCCGCTGACATTTTTGTCCGGTGTGTTTTACTCCATTCACTCCCTGCCGGCTTTCTGGCAGGTGCTTTCCCGCTTGAATCCGTTCTTTTATTTGATCGATGGATTCCGCTACGGATTCTTCGGTAAATCTGATGTTTCCGTTTGGTTGTCGCTTGGCGTCACAACATTCGCATTTTTTTGCCTCACGGCGGTGACACTTGCCCTGCTAAAATCGGGTTATAAACTAAGGCAATAACGATGGTTACCCCTATCCAAATCGAAGGCTACTTGCAGGACAAACTCGACTGTGAGTACCTCACGGTTGAGGGTGACGGCGCACATTTTCAGGCCGTCATCGTCTCATCGGCATTCGATGGCAAGTCTCGTGTCGCCCGACACCAAGTCGTCTACGGCGCTCTGGGAGATCGTATGCGCGAAGAAATTCACGCGCTGTCGATGAAAACCCTGACACCCGCCGAATGGCACGCGCAGTCTCCCGCTTCCAGCCTCTAGCCTCCCAAGGATCCTTCTATGCAAAAACTCAAAATCCGGGGCGGCAGGACGCTCAGCGGATCGGTTCGCATTTCCGGCGCGAAGAATGCCGCGCTACCCATCATCTCAGCGTCGCTGCTGAGTGCAGAGCCGTTGGCGCTGACGAATGTGCCTCTGCTCAATGATATCGGCACGATGGTCAAGCTGTTGTCGCAAATGGGCGTTTCAGCGACGCGTCAGGGCGAGGCGCTAACCTTATCAGCAGCAAACATCACCGACAAAACCGCCGCATATGAAATGGTCAAGACCATGCGCGCGTCCATCCTTGTGCTAGGGCCGCTATTGGCTCGGTTCGGGGAGGCGAAGGTATCGTTACCCGGCGGCTGCGCCATCGGCGCACGGCCGGTGGATATACACATCAAGGGGCTCGAAGCCATGGGAGCTTCGATTACCATCGACGCGGGGTACATTCTGGCACGAGCCGCCAAGTTAAAAGGTACGCGCATTTTGATGGAGACTGTCACCGTCACGGGAACAGAAAATCTGATGATGGCCGCTTGTCTGGCTGATGGAACCACGACGCTCGAAAATGCCGCGCGTGAGCCAGAGGTGGTTGATTTGGCGCAGTGCTTGATTGCGATGGGAGCCAAAATTAGTGGTCACGGCACCGACAAGATCACCATCGTTGGCGTGGCGAAGCTGCATGGCGCGAGTTACGCCGTGATGCCTGATCGGATCGAGACCGGCACGTTCTTGGCCGCCGTTGCGGCGACAGGCGGCGACGTTACCTTGACCAACACGGCCCCGGATACGCTTGACGCAGTGATCGATCGCTTGCGCGAGTCCGGTGCCACCATAACGGCAACCGCCGACACACTGCATATCGTCGCCAGCAAACGTCCAAAACCCATCAGCCTGAAGACCGCGCCGTACCCGGCGTTCCCCACCGACATGCAGGCGCAGTTTATTGCGCTGAACTGTATCGCCTCTGGCACGGCGGTCGTGACAGAAACGATTTTTGAGAACCGCTTTATGCATGTACAAGAGTTGGTTCGGCTTGGTGCGAAGATTGATATTGAGGGTAATACCGCGATTGTGCATGGTGTGGAAAAATTGACTGGTGCGGACGTGATGGCAACCGATTTGCGCGCTTCGGCCTGCTTGGTGATCGCCGGTTTGGTCGCGCACGGCGAGACGATCATCGACCGTATCTACCACCTTGACCGCGGCTATGACCATATCGAAGCAAAGCTGACGGCACTTGGTGCGCAGATTGAACGCTTGAATTAGGCGTGTTGCGACAACCGGTTTGTAAAACACACGTATGTAACCAGCGAGACTTGATGTGATTACGATTGCCCTCTCGAAGGGTCGAATTTTTGAAGACACGTTGCCGCTGCTGGCCGCGGCGGGATTGACGCCGGCCGAGGATCCGGAAAAGTCGCGCAAGCTCATCATTGGCACCAACCGCGCCGATGTACGCGTGGTGATTGTGCGTGCTTCAGATGTGCCAACCTATGTGCAATACGGCGCGGCGGATTTGGGTGTTGCCGGCAAAGATGTGTTGCTTGAGTCGAACACGCAGGGCATCTATCAGCCGCTCGATTTGAATATTGGCAAGTGCAGGATGATGGTCGCCGTCCAAAATGGCTTTGACTACGCTGCCGCGGTGAAGCGCGGTGCCCGTCTCAATGTCGCCACCAAATACGTCGCGACCGCGCGGGAGCATTTTTCGAAGAAGGGCATGCATGTCAATCTGATCAAGCTGTATGGTTCAATGGAGTTGGCACCGTTAACCGGGCTGGCAGAGGCAATTGTGGATCTCGTTTCCACCGGCAGCACGTTGAAAGCGAACAATCTCCTCGCCGTCGAGGAGATCATGCAGATATCGTCGCGGCTGATTGTCAATCGCGCCGCGTTGAAGTTAAAGCATAACGAGATCCAACCGCTGATCAATGCCTTCGAAGCCGCAGTCGGCGCAAGTTGAGCTTAAAGACGAAAGTTGTTTATTTGCGGGCATCTTCAGGCAAAAATGTCTGAATCAGGCCGTCTTTACTAGAGTTTGTAGTTTATCGTAGGCCAATTGCTGGTTGAATATGTTGAATATCCGTGCACTGCAATCGAATAACACCTCCTTCGAGGCTGACCTGTCGGCCTTGCTGGCCTTCGAGTTGGCACAAGACCCGCAGCTGGAGGTGCGTGTACAAGACATCCTCAGCGATGTAATGACGCGTGGCGATGTCGCATTGCTCGAAGCAACCACGAAGTTTGACCGCTGGACGCCAAGCTCCGCAGCGGTACTCGAGATTGATAAAGTGATCCTCCACCATGCGCTAAATACGCTCGATAAATCGGTACGCGCCGCGCTCGAGACGGCGGCTGATCGTATTCGTCGTTACCATGAGCGCCAACTGCAGCCATCGTGGCGCTACACCGAGCCCGACGGCACCGTGCTCGGCCAGCAAATCACGCCGCTCGATCGCGCCGGACTCTACGTTCCAGGAGGTAAGGCAGCTTACCCATCGTCGGTTCTGATGAACGCCGTTGCCGCCAAAGTTGCCGGCGTCCGCGAGCTCATCATGGTGACGCCAACGCCTGATGGTGTGGTCAATGAAACGGTGCTGGCAGCTGCAGCGCTGGCGGGGGTTGATCGGGTGTTTCGTGTTGGCGGCGCGCAAGCGGTTGGCGCGCTGGCTTACGGCACCAAAACCATTCCCGGCGTCGACAAGATTGTCGGGCCCGGTAACGCCTATGTCGCGGCGGCTAAACGCTTTGTGTTTGGTGTGGTCGGTATCGACATGGTCGCGGGCCCTTCGGAAATTTTGGTGATTGCCGACGGAACCACCGACCCCCGCTGGGTGGCGATGGATTTGTTTTCGCAGGCAGAGCACGATGAAATTGCACAGGCGATCCTGTTGTGCCCGGATGCGGCCTACATTAAGCGAGTGCGTGAGGCGATGGAATCACTGTTGGCCGGCATGCCGCGTGCCGATATCATCCGGGCGTCGCTCGGCAATCGTGGTGCGTTGATTACTGTGCGCGATTTGGATGAGGCATGTGAGTTATCAAACCGAATTGCGCCTGAACATCTGGAGTTGTCGGTAGCGGAGCCGGATTTACTGCTGCCAAAGCTGCGCCACGCAGGTGCCATTTTCATGGGACCATTTTCGTCTGAATCAATCGGCGACTACTGCGCAGGCCCCAACCACGTGTTGCCAACTTCGCGCACCGCACGTTTCTCTTCCCCTCTCGGCGTCTATGATTTTCAGAAACGCTCGTCGATTATTCACGTGTCGGCAGCCGGTGCCGACACACTCGGCAAGGTTGCCGCAACGCTGGCGCGCAGCGAGGGCCTCGAGGCGCATGCGCAATCAGCAGATATGCGGTTGCAGCAATGAGTGCGGTCGGCGGCGTCATTCGTAGTGATATTGCCGCACTAGCGGCATACCACGTACAAGACGCGGCGGGTTACATCAAGCTTGATGCAATGGAGAACCCATTCGCGCTCCCCGAGACCTTGCGTGACGGACTGGCAAAACAATTGTCCAACACCGCCATTAACCGCTATCCCGATCCTGCCTGTGCTGCGCTAACCACGGCGCTCCGCAGTGCCATGGGTATCCCAAAGGAGCTGGACATTCTGCTTGGCAACGGGTCTGACGAAATCATTCAGATGCTCGCCATGGCATGCGCAAAACCTGGCGCGAAACTGCTATCGGTCGAGCCGGCGTTTGTCATGTTCAAAATGATCGCCACCTTTTGCCGCATGACGTACGTGGGCGTGCCGCTGAGGGCAGCCGACTTCAGACTTGACGCCGATGCCATGCTGGCCGCGATTACTGAACACCAACCCGTGCTGACCTTTCTCGCCTATCCCAACAACCCCACCGGCAATTTGTTTGAGCGCGAGGATGTCCGAAGGATCATACGTGCGTCGCCCGGGCTCGTGGTCATTGACGAAGCTTACTTCGCATTTTCATCGCAGTCTTTCCTCGACGAAATCAGCCAGTTCCCGAATGCGGTCTTGATGCGTACGGTTTCAAAGCTCGGTCTTGCAGGCGTGCGACTCGGTGTATTGATCGGGCGACACGCATGGCTTACCGAGGTCGACAAGGTCCGACTGCCCTACAACATCAATAGCTTCACGCAAACTGCGGCGACCTTTCTGCTTGAGAATATTGGTGAATTTATTGCGCAAACGAAAGTTCTTGTTGCCGAGCGTACGGCGATGGCGGCAAATCTGGGCCGACTTTTTGCTCGCTTCCCCGGAACGTTGTGTTTCCCCTCAGAAGCGAACTTTATCCTCATCCGTGTGCCGGATGCAGCGGCTGTCTTTGCCGCGCTAAAGGCGAGAAAAATCTTAGTCAAGAATACCAGCCAGAGCCATACGCTGATGCAGGACACGCTACGTATTACGATTGGATCACCCGCTGAAAATGTCGCCTTTTTGACTGCACTGACTTCCATACTGGAATCCCAATATGCGTAACGCCACTGTCACCCGCAACACCAAAGAAACGCAAATCACCGTATCGATCAATCTCGATGGCACCGGCAAAGCCAGTCTGCAATCGGGGGTGCCCTTTCTAGACCATATGCTTGATCAAATCGCCCGCCACGGCCTGATCGATATTGAAATTAAGGCGACCGGAGATACGCATATTGATGACCACCATACGGTAGAGGACGTCGGTATCACACTCGGGCAAGCGGTCACCAAGGCATTGGGCGACAAGACGGGGATTGTTCGTTACGGGCACGCCTATGTTCCGTTGGACGAAGCGTTGTCGCGTGTGGTTATTGATTTGTCCGGTCGTCCCGGCCTCACCATGAAAGTGGATTTCACCCGGTCGCGCATTGCTGAATTCGATGTGGATTTGTTTTACGAGTTCTTTCAGGGCTTCGTGAATCACGCCCTGAGTACGCTACACATCGACAACATTCGTGGTGCCAATGCACACCATCAGGCAGAAACGATATTCAAAGCGTTTGGTCGCGCACTGCGGATGGCGTGTGAAGCAGATGCTCGTGCAGCCGGTATGCTGCCGTCGACAAAGGGCGCACTCTGAACTTGTCGCCCGATGCGTCGATCTGCGCGATAACGTTGGTGCCATGAATCTACTCAAGGCCGCCATCTCGATTTCCGCGATGACGTTGCTGTCGCGCATTTCCGGGCTGATCAATTTGGTCATCGGTGCCAACTTGTTTGGTGCCGGTGCCGCAATGGATGCCTTCCAAGTCGCTTGGCGCATCCCCAACTTTCTGCGCCGCTTGTTTGCCGAAGGAGCCTTTAGTCAGGCGTTCGTACCGATTTTTGCCGAGTATCGCAATAAACGCGGAATCGCCGAAACCAAAATACTCGCTGACCATGTTGCGAGCATGTTGGGTTTGATCCTGTTTATTGTGACGCTGACCGGCGTTGTCGCGGCACCATTCTTAGTGTATGCAACCGCCTCCGGTTTTCGCGCTGATCCGGAGAAATTCAATCTGACGGTGCTGATGACACGGATTATGTTTCCGTACATCTTTTTCATCTCACTGGTGGCACTCTCCGCAGGCATTCTCAACACCTTCTCGAATTTCAAAACGCCCGCATTCACACCGGTATTGTTGAATTTATGTGCCATCGCCGCCTCGCTATTTTTGGCGCCGCATGTAGACCCGCCGATTTTGGCGTTGGCTTGGGGTGCGCTCGCCGGTGGATTGGTGCAGTTGGGCTTTCAAATACCCGCACTGCGTCGTATCGACATGCTGCCACGACTCACATGGCGTTGGTCGAAGATCAAGGCGGCGCGGGCCGATGAGGGCGTCGGGCGCATTCTGAAGTTGATGGCGCCTGCCACCCTTGGTGTTTCAGTCGCACAAATTTCGATTCTGCTGAACACACAAATCGCTTCGCATTTGGGAGATGGCGCCGTTTCGTGGATTTCCTATGCGGATCGCTTGATGGAGTTTCCCTCCGCGTTACTTGGTATTGCCATCGGTACAGTGTTGCTACCATCGCTTGTCAAACATCACACTAATGCGGATCCCACCGAGTATTCCAACTTGCTCGATTGGGGTCTGCGATTGACGCTTATCCTCACCCTACCTGCGGCAGTGGGTATCGGTATCTTGGCCACGCCCCTGATCGCAACCATCTTTCAACACGGCAAGTTTCTGGCGACCGACGTCTTGATGACCCGTTCGGCGCTGGTGGCATATTCGTTCGGACTTACCGGCATTGTGCTGATCAAGGTATTAGCACCGGGCTTTTATGCGCGCCAGAACATCAAAACGCCAGTGAAGATCGCGATCTTTACGTTGTGTGTCACCCAGCTAATGAATCTCGCCTTTGTGCCGTTTCTACAGCATGCCGGGTTGGCTCTTGCGACCGGGCTGGGGGCGTGTGTAAACGCGGGCTTACTGTTCTACTTCATCCGTAAACACAAGTTTTACCAACCGAAGCCGGAGTGGATGGTGTTTTTCCTCAAGGTTTTTGTTGCCCTTTATTTCATGGGTGGGGTGTTATGGTGGCTGATGGGCACTGAGATATCGTGGCTGACCATGGGGTCTTGGCAACGCGGATTCAAGTTGGCAGTGCTGGTCGTTGCCGGTGTCATTGTCTACTTTGCGAGTTTGTGGATGCTGGGTTTTCGATTACGTGATTACTCCAAGCGGGCAGCGTGATGCGGGTAGCGCGCAAGATATCAGCGACGGGCAGCCCCCTGGCGCTTGCGGTGGGTAATTTTGACGGGGTGCATCTAGGTCATCAAGCGATTCTCAGCGCAACGGGGCTGGCGGCCCAACGGCTTGGCCTGTCCGCCGCTGCGCTAACCTTTGTGCCGCTGCCACGGGAGTTTTTTGCGCGTCGGCAAAACAATCCCGCAATAGCGCCACCACGGCTGATGAGTGTCGGGGAGAAGTTGGCTGCATTTGCCGAGGCGGGACTTGAACATGTGTTCCTGCCGCGATTCGATGAACGTTTTTCCAGCCAGTCGCCAGCCGACTTTTTGGGATCGTTGAGAGCAGCTGACGTGCGTTGGATGATGGTCGGCGACGATTTTCGATTCGGCGCAAAACGTACCGGCGATATCGACCTGATGCGGCAGTTTGGTGCCGTCCATGGAATCGAAGTGGAAACCATGTCGGAGGTTGTCACCGCAGGTAGTGTTGTGCGCGTCTCATCATCGGCCATCCGGGCGGCATTGGCGGCGGGCAGACTCAGTGCTGCGGCCGAAATGCTCGGCAGACCGTACGCGATCACAGGGCGCATCACACACGGCAAGAAGCTTGGTCGGACACTGGGATTCCCAACGGCCAACGTGGCGCTCTCCGGTAGAAAACCCGCCCTTGCCGGCGTGTTTGCAGTAAAATGCAGGCTTGTAACTCGCGGGCTCGAGGGAGTGGCCGAGTTAGGGAAATTTGACGTTGGCGGAGTCTTGAATGGAGTCGCCAACCTCGGCACGAATCCGGTGGTTTCTTCAGAAAACCGCCAGCATTTGGAAGTCTTCCTCTTCGATTATTCGGGTGACCTGTACGGCAGACGTGTGCAGGTTAGCTTCATCGAAAAAATCCGCGACGAACAAAATTTTGCGAGCTTGGATGCGCTCGTCAAGCAAATGCATGACGACACGGCGCGCGCCAAGAACATCTTGTCACGGATGAATGATGATGGAAGCGCCAAAGAAGGACTACAAGAACACCCTTAACCTGACCGATACGCCGTTCCCCATGCGCGGGGACTTGGCGAAGCGTGAACCCGTTTGGGTTGCCGCTTGGCAACAAAACAAGCGATACGAAAAACTTCGCAGGGCAAAAAAGGGCAAACCAAAGTTCATCTTGCATGACGGCCCGCCCTACGCTAATGCTGCCATCCACATTGGCCACGCCGTCAACAAGATTCTGAAGGACACGGTCGTTAAATCTAAATTGCTGGCGGGATTTGATGCGCCGTATGTCCCGGGCTGGGATTGCCACGGCATGCCAATTGAGATCTTTGTCGAGAAGCAACACGGCAAAAATCTGCCGGTAGAGAAACTCATGGGCTTTGCGCGAGCACACGCAGAATCGCAAATCGATTTGCAACGTACCGACTTTATGCGCCTCGGTGTGCTGGGTGATTGGTTCAACCCCTATAAAACGATGAACTTTGCCACCGAGGCGGCAGAGATTCGCACTCTTGGCAAGCTGTTTGATCGTGGTTATGTGTATCGCGGCCTGAAGCCGGTGAACTGGTGCTTCGATTGCCAGTCGGCGTTGGCCGAGGCAGAAGTTGAGTACGAAGACAAAACCTCAACCACCATCGACGTTGGCTTTCGTTTGGCAGATGGCGAGCAGGGAAAGCTTGCGGCTGCATTTGGATTGGCGAAGCTGCCCGAAGGGGAGGTCTATGCAGTGATCTGGACCACCACGCCGTGGACCATTCCTGCAAACCAGGCGCTCAACATCCATCCTGAGTTTGAGTACGCGTTGGTGTCGACCCCGCGTGGCACCATCATCGTTGCGGCGGCACGCGTTGAAGCGTGTCTGCAGAGCTACGGCCTCGACGGCAAGGCTGTTGCGACCACCGTCGGCGCGAAGCTAGAGAAAATTGTCTTTCGGCATCCCTTCTATGACCGTGCATCACCGATGTACTTGGCCGAGTACGTCACGCTTGATACCGGTACCGGCATCGTGCATTCGTCGCCAGCGTATGGTGTTGACGACTTTGCGACCTGCAAAAAGTACGGGATGTCCAATGAAGAAATCCTTAATCCGGTCATGGGAAATGGTCAGTATGTCTCGACGCTTCCACTGTTCGGTGGGCTGAACATCTGGAAGGCTCAGCCAGAGATTGTGAAAACGATTGAAGCGGCAGGTGCGCTGTTTCACACAACCCAATTCGAGCATTCCTACCCGCACTGCTGGCGGCACAAAACGCCGACGGTATTTCGTGCGACTTCGCAGTGGTTTGTTGGCATGGATTTGGTTGGCAAGGGTGACTCGAAATCACTGCGCCAGCTTGCGCTCGACGCGATTGATGCGACAGAATTTTTCCCCGGCTGGGGCAAGGCACGATTACACGCGATGATTGCCAATCGGCCCGATTGGTGTATTTCGCGTCAGCGTAAATGGGGAACGCCGATTCCGTTTCTATTGCATCGCGAAACGGGAGAACTTCATCCGAAGACACTGGAAATTCTTGAAAAGGTCGCCACGCGCATTGCGCTTGAAGGCATTGAGGTTTGGCAACAGCTCAACGTTGAACAGTTAATTGACGCGGAGGCAGGCACCTATGAAAAATCCGGAGATACACTAGACGTCTGGTTTGATTCTGGTTCCACGTTCAACACCGTGATGGCCACCACGCCGTCTCTGATGGCGACTGATACGGACGGTAATCCATCCCAAGCGGATTTATATCTGGAGGGCTCAGACCAGCACCGCGGTTGGTTTCATTCGTCGCTCCTGTTGAGTTGTGCGATTAATGGCCGTGCGCCTTACAAGCAGCTTCTTACCCATGGATTTACAGTCGATGCGCAGGGCCGCAAGATGTCGAAGTCGGCATTCAACGCGGTCGCACCCGCCAAGATCTCGGAATCGTTGGGGGCGGAGATTTTGCGGTTGTGGGTTGCCTCGACTGACTACTCCGGGGAAATTGCCATTTCGGATGAAATCCTGAAGCGGGTGGTCGAGAGTTATCGGAGGATTCGCAATACGTTGCGCTTCCTACTCGCAAATACATCTGACTTCGACCCAGCCAAAGATGCGGTTGCAATGGATGCGATGGTCGAACTTGACCGCTATGCGATTGCAATGACTTCGGAGCTACAGTCATCAGTGCTTGCGCAGTACGAGCGCTACGCGTTCCAACCAGCGTTGCAAGACATTCAAACATTTTGCTCGGCGGACTTAGGCGGGTTTTATCTTGATGTGATCAAGGATCGGCTCTATACGACCAAGACCGATGGTCTCCCGCGGCGCTCGGCGCAGACGGCGTTGCACCACATCTTGCAGTCGCTCACCAAAATGATTGCGCCAATCCTGTCGTTTACCGCCGAAGAGATCTGGGGGACGTTGCATCCCAGCAAAGACGAAACAGTGTTTGCGCATACGTACCATGCGATGCCGGAAGTTGGCGGTGCCGCAGCGCTGCGCCAGAAATGGGCGGCGATACGTGCAGTGCGAGGAGAAGTGCTCAAACAAATCGAAGCGGAGCGCACGGCTGGGCGTGTGGGTTCGTCGCTGCAAGCGGAAGTCGTCGTGAATTTACCCGCAGATCAGGCCGCGCTACTACAGTCGCTGGGTGACGAACTGCGATTTGTCATGATTACGTCTGCCGCATCGGTCGGCATTTCGGACAGCGTAGCGGCCGTCGTCACGTCGAGCTCCCACAAAAAATGCGAACGCTGTTGGCACTATCGTGTGGATGTGGGATCAAATCACGATCATCCAACCATTTGTGGACGCTGTGTGAGCAATCTTGAGAGCGTCGGTGAATCGAGAAAATATGCCTGATAAAGCAACTTCACGCTGGTCGTGGTTACACTGGTTGTGGATCAGCGCGGTGGTGATCGTCATTGACCTCTCCACCAAGTATTACTTCGACAGCACCTTCGCCTATGGTGAGACGCGTTACGTCGCGCCCTTCCTCAACTGGGTGTTGGTCTACAACCCCGGTGCCGCGTTTAGTTTTCTTGCTGACGCCGGCGGCTGGCAGCGAGAGTTCTTCATCGTGCTCACACTCGTCATCACCAGTGTGCTACTTTGGATGCTGAAAACCAACCAGCAGAGCCGCCTGCTGTCGGTTGCGCTGGTATTGACTATCGGTGGTGCGTTAGGAAATCTGTTCGATCGTGTTGTTCACGGCCACGTCATTGACTTTATTCAATTGCATGCCGGTGGCCACCATTGGCCGGCGTTTAACGTCGCAGATTCTGCGATCTGTATCGGTGCTGTATTACTGGTGTGGGATGCGATTCGGCAGCCTAAGGTAAATGCGGCAACTGCGACAAGTACGGAATCGAAAGCGGAAAATTAGACCAAGCAAGAGCGAGTCGGGTTCGGAGTTAGCATATGCGGACTAATGCCCAAGACTGGGAGAAGTTTGCATTTGGCAATATGCCCAGCTGGTTGGGGCCGTTGGCAGAAATCGCCAAGCAGCAAGTTATGGTGCCGAGTTGCAGATGAAAATACTTGAAAATGCCCGTCACTACTAGAGTTTGAATATGGATGAATCCGAAATTTTACTCGCCAATCCTCGCGGGTTTTGTGCCGGGGTTGATCGCGCGATTGAAATCGTTGAACGGGCGCTAAAGCTACACGGCGCACCGATTTACGTGCGGCACGAAATCGTTCACAACAAGTATGTGGTTGACGATCTACGTGCAAAGGGTGCGATATTTATCGAACACTTGGCCGATGTGCCGAAAGATGCAACGTTGGTCTTTAGCGCACATGGGGTCTCCCTGGCCGTACGACGCGAAGCGCAAAAACGTGGCTTTAGAGTATTCGACGCAACGTGCCCATTAGTGAAGAAGGTGCATATTGAAGTGTTGAAGCGCCGCAATGAAGGTTATGAAATTGTCATGATTGGCCATGAAGGGCACCCTGAAGTTGAAGGTACGCTTGGGCAGTCCGATACCGGGATGCATTTGGTCGAGTCCGTCGAAGATGTGGCCAAGTTAAACATCGCTCACGCAGAGAAGTTGACCTATGTGAGCCAAACCACACTCTCGGTCGATGACACAGAAAAGGTCATCGACGCACTAAAGACCCGCTTCCCCCACATCGTTGGCCCTAAACAAGATGATATCTGTTACGCCACGCAGAACCGGCAGGATGCGGTGAAGTTTATGGCACCACAGGTGGAGGTGGTGATTGTGGTTGGCTCCCGCACAAGCTCGAATACTAACCGCTTGCGCGAGCTTGCAGACCTGCTTGGCTGTGAAACCCATCAAGTAGACAACGCGGAAGAGTTGCAACCCGAATGGGTCGCCGGCAAAAGGCGCATCGGCGTCACCTCCGGAGCCTCGGCACCCGAGGTGCTAGTTCAAGATGTCATCGCCAAGCTAAAGTCGCAAGGGGTGGCGAGCGTCAGGGAACTCGATGGCATCATGGAAACCATCACATTTCCGCTGCCTAAAGGGCTCAATCATCAAATGGCATAGCCCTTCCTTCTGACAAGCGGTAGATTCCGGCGGACTAAGGGTGCCGAGGCATGAGCGGTGGATTTGGCGCACTCATATAATGGAGAGTCGTTTATCGTGGAGATTAGTTATGCCTTCTATGTGCACATGTACTCTCGTCGTAGGGTTCGTCACAATGGCCATCGCGGCACCCACTGTTGCGGCGCAAACGCCGTCGGTGCCAATGAAGCCAGGTCTTTGGGAGATTGTGGTGAAGAATGAGACGCCCGGTGAAGATAAGAAAACAACCACCACATCAAGAATCTGCTTCAACGCCGATGCGTTGCGCGCGACTGAGCAGATTCTGCCGCAACAAGGACAATTCGGCGCGCGCTGTGCGGTGAAGGAATTCAAGTACGCGACTGGCACCGCCACTTGGACGGCAACCTGCACGAGCAAGACAGGTACGCTAAGCGGTCCCGGTACCCTGAGTTTTAAGGCGGATGACTACTCGGGTACCGCACAGTTATCCGGCAAATCAGGTGCCAAAGCCACCAAGGTTAATCAGACTTTCGCTGCCAAACGCTTATCCGCCTGTCCTTAATCGCGTTCATCAATACACGACGCGGCTGTGATTTTCTTCACATTCTTAGCGCTGAATGATCTTGTTTCCTAGTTTGTTGTCCGTCGGTGCGTGCAGGCGCACCGCTGGTCGGTCGCCTTTGTTCGCAATCGTCGCAGTTTTGTACCATCTTGTTTGTCATCTGGGGGTCTCATGCATTCACATCGTGGATTTACGCTAATTGAGCTCATGATCGTTGTTGCCATTATTGGCATTCTTGCCGCAGTGGCCTTGCCCGCCTACAACGACTACGTCCGACGCGGCAAAATCGCCAACGCCACTTCCGTGTTGTCGATGATGCGCGTGCAAATGGAACAGTACTTTCAAGACAATCGTACCTACGTTGGTGCTTGCGTCGCTGGTACAGTCGCCCCGTCACCGGCATCCAACCAAGACTTCTCCTTTGCGTGTTCGAATTTAGGGGCGTCGACCTACACCGTGACGGCCACTGGCAGCAGCGCGCCCATGAGCGGGTTTGTCTACACCATCGACCAGAACAATATTCGCGCGACCACAGGTACGGGAGGCTGGGGCAAAACCAGCACAACTTGTTGGATTCAGAAGAGCGACGGTAGTTGCTAATGAATGCGTTAAGCCGAGGTTTTTCGCTTGTCGAGCTCATGATAGGGCTTGTGCTACTCGGCGTTTTGATTGCGATTGGTCTTCCCAGCATGCGGGCATATTCGGTTAACTCCAAGATTCTCGCGCTTGCGCAGTCGTACCAAGCGTCTGTGCAGCAAGCCCGCAGTCATGCAGTGTTGGTCAATTCCAACGTCGACGTTGTACTAACCAGCGCGATACCGACAGCGGCGAATGTCGCCGCGACTGCTAGTGCGACCGGTCCCAATTGGATTGTACGTGTGCAGCCTAATCCAGATGCGCCGCCACCAGTGGCTCCGATCACTGCCAGTAATCCGGCGACGGTTCTCACAGACGCCTACGTGTTTGTTGAAGGCAGGGGGGGCTCGGACGACACGACCAGCGCTGGCTTGGCTGCGGTGGACATCAATAGTAGTGTCGGCACCTTCAACGGCGTTACTTACGATGATGCAAAGTTGATAACCTTCAGCGGACTCAGTAATGCGGCTTCGCTCCTAAAATCAGCGGCCGTCCAATTTAGCGCGTCAGCGACAAGCGGCTTGGCGTGTGCACCGACCGGACCGATCCGCTGTTTGATGGTCGTGATCGCGCCTGGTGGCCAATCCAAGGTGTGCGATCCGGCGGCCACGACTGTGGGGGATACTCGCTCATGCACGTAAAAATTTACCAAACCCGCGATTTATCACCTGTCTTCCAGCGTATTGAGCATGGTTTTTTCTTGCTCGAAGCGCTCATTGCAATCTTGATATTTTCTCTCGGTGTATTGGGTATGGTGGCGTTGGGGGCTGTTGCCATCGGAGCGCAAAATGACGCGCAATACCGCACGGAAGCCGCTAACTTTGCCAGTGATATCGCCAGTGAGATGCAACTCACTGTCGGGCGTGTCCCCTTCGTGAATGCGAATAACGTCAGCATGAATATCGTAGACACCACCGCTTTGGCGACGTTTGCCCACATGGCGGGCGCGCCCTCCGGGACGCCGTGTGGGTTCAGCGGAAGTGCGTCGACAAATGCGGTTGTTACCGCATGGCTGACTAGGCTCACGGCCGCGCAGACCGGTCTTCCGGGTGCTTCCGCCAAAGCCGTCCAAATACAAATCCTTACCGGCGCAAGCGGGTACAACCAAGCCAACATCACAGTTTGCTGGCAGGCCCCGAGCGACAGAGCGCAGCGTAGGCACACGCTGGTTACCTACATTAACTGAGACTGATGTGCGCATGGAGTCCCCTCACTTAACGTCCGCGAAGAAGCTCAGATCAAGCGGCTTCTCGCTGATTGAGCTACTCGTCGGCGTGGCCATTGGCCTGATTGGCATCGTTGCGATTTTTCAAGTCTTGACGACTTGGGATAGCCGTCGGCGTAGCACCACTGCCGGTAGTGATGCACAAGTCTCCGGTGTGATTGGTCTATTCCAGATTGAAAAGAGTTTGAAGCTCGCCGGGCTGGGGTTCGCAACACTGCCGCCAGCAATTTTTGGTTGCCCGGTTTCCGCCTACAACGAAGGATTTACGACAAAAAATTTCACGTTTTCGCTGGTGCCGCTCTCCATTGCACATGGGGCCGGCGGGCAACCGGCAAGTATCACCGTGCTGGCGGGCAGCTCAAGTTTTTCTGCCGGTGGGACGTTATTCAAGGCGTCCACGTCCACCTCAAAATCCACTTCGGGCAATGGCGGTTTTCAGTTGGGTGATCTGGTGATCGTGGCACCGCAATCTGTTGTGGGCACGTTGAAGTGTTGGTTGATCGAAATCACCGATCGATCTGATCCCACCTTCGTCAACTTGGGACATTCCTCCGGCTCTGGTGGCCAATACGTTTCCGCCTATACGGCGGCGACAACGTTGCCAAAATACAATGATCCCTCAAATGACAGCAACACCCTCGGCGTCGGAAATTTATACAATCTAGGCCCCACGCCTGCACTAGAGACGTGGACCATTCAGCAGCCTACAGCAGGCTCGATGTTGAATGCCCAGAAATTGATTAAGACCAACAGGCTAACAAACGTCACGACCGAGGTTATGGATGGCGTGATTAATTTGCAGGCCAGATATGGTATCGACGGTTCGGATGGGACCACCCCGGATGGCCTCATTGAGGATACAGAATGGCAGACCTCTGCCCCGACCGACTGGTCGAGGCTGCTGGCTGTGAGAGTCGCCATCCTGACGCGCAGCCAGCAGTTCGAAAAAGACTACGTTGCAGCCCTGCCCGCGTGGTGGGGGGGCAACTTCACCATGTTCAATATTGACGGGACCACAGGTGCTGCGCCAACAGATCCCTTGACCAACAGTCCCAATGATTGGCGCGGTTACCGCTATCGCGTCTACGAAAAAATCATCCCTCTCAGAAACGTTATTTGGCCGACTCTACAATGAAAAACGCCCCCTCCCATTTTCGCCCGATACCCAACAATCGCTCGAAGCAGCATGCCCTATTAGGGGCGGCCAAGGGCTATCAGCGTGGCGTTGTGCTGGTTGTTGCGCTAATCGTACTGGTGGCCATGACGTTGGCCGGCATCGCGATGGTTCGACAAATTTCGTCAGGCGTTGGTATTGCGGGCAACATTGGTTTTCGGCAAAACGCAGTCGCGGCGGCAGACTATGGTGCTGAGGTCGCGCGCGTTTATGTCACCAGCAAAACAGCCTCCGACAGTGGTCTTATCAACGATAGCCTTGGTGACGGTTACTTTTCGAGCATGACTGCTGCAAACGTTGACTTTACGAAATCATCAGCGTGGCAAACCGGCACGAAGACCGTCAGCAATACATCGGACAGCACTGGCAACACGATTGCCTATCAAATCCATCGTATGTGCAGTGTCCCAAACCTCAGTGCCTATGACCCTTCCAACAATTGTGTGATGGCAAACACGAACGTGGGCTTGAATGAAAAGGGATTGGGTAACCCGCCGCTGATGACGAAGGGGCAGCCTTATTTTCGAACCACGGTTCGGGTTCAAGGCACGCGCGGGACGACCAGTTTTGTTCAAATCATGTCGCATTGAAGTTCATCGTAGCAAGCATTGACGTCTTGATGGACGTCGGGGAGAAAGTAATGGATACATCCAATAAAAAGAGCCGCTTGTTGACGCATAACGTGTTTTCTAGCGCGTTGCTGCTTTTGGCGTGCCAAACAGCTTTTGCACAGACTGACATCGCGACGACACCTGTCGCGTCGGGCGTGTCCGTCAATGCAAAACCCAACATCATGCTGTTGATGAAAAATTCCGGTACGACGGGTTTCACACACATGCCTGATGACGTGGAGCCAGCCTCCAGTACTCCCATGCCGATTGGCTACAAGAACTACCAGTGCAACTTGTCTTACTACAATCCGAACACAACCTACGTCATCCCTAAAGCGGCGGACGGAACCTCCCTGCCAACGCCGAGTTTTGGAGCCGCTTATTACAACTACTTCCTGACCCCTTCTGTACTGACCAACCTGTCTACCTCGTTTCAGGCTTGGGACGCAAACACGCAGCGTTTGACTACTCGCGCGGCAGATACGCCACAGCAGGCGTATTACTACCTTTATGCTGGCCCGGAGACGCTGAGTGGCACCTCGGCCCCGTGCACAGATACAGACAGCGGCGAGTCTTCCCAGACAACTGCGGGGGGGGGCACTTTTAACCGGGTGCTCGTCAGTCAAACTTCAGGTATCGGTAACTCAGATGAACGGCTGAACTTCGCAATCTGGTATAGCTACTACCGGACCCGCATGCTCCTCACCAAGAGCGCGGTCAGCTTGGCGTTCTCGCCACTGAGCAGTAACTATCGTGTGGGCTTCATCAACACTCGCCCGGGTAACCCGGTGTTAAGCGCGAACTATCTCCCCATTGCTGACTTCGATACGTCTCAGCGTAGCGAATGGTTCAGCAAGGTGTTTTCGCAAGTCTCTCAAGGAGCCTCGCCAGTGCGCGAGGCGTTGGCCCGCGTTGGGCGCCACTATGGAGGCAAGCAGGACAGCATCAATTCCGGTATGACAGGTGATCCGGTTCAATACTCGTGCCAGCAGAATTTCACCATCCTTACCACCGATGGCTACTGGAATACGGCTGCCGAAACGGCAGGGCCGGTAAAGCTGGACGGCACAACATTGGTTGGACAGCAAGACAGCCCTCTTACCGACGCGAACGGTAATGCGCCAAGGCCAATTTATGACGGTTCCACCGATACTTCGCTTATCGTGACCAGCCAGAACAATACGTACCAATACGCGCCATGCTCAGACGGATATTCGCTAATCCAGACGGTGCAGAACCTAGCGAGTACGAGTCAAACTTCGCAGGCAACTTCACAACAAGTTCAGAGCACCAACCAGAACTTCGCCACGACGACGCAGTTGCTTCGGAGCACGGTGCAGAATCTGGTTAGTACTGCCCAGACTTTGCAAAGTACGTCTCAGGTATCGGCGACCACGACACAAAACCTGCAAAGCACAGTACAAAATCTACAGTCCACCACACAGACACTGCAAAGTACAGCGCAGAATCTGGCGACGACCACGCAAAACCTGCAGAGTACGGTGCAGAATCTGCAATCCAGTGTACAGAATCTTCAAAGTACGTCGCAGCTCACGGTGAGTACGTTACAGAATCTGCAAAGCACGGTGCAAAATCTAAGCTCAACCACACAGAATTTAAAAAGCACGTCTCAGACCACCCAAAGTACCACCCAGAATCTGCAAAGCACGACGCAGATTCTTGCTTCCACTTACCAGGTCACTCAGACGGCGACGCAAACAACGCAGAGTACACAGACGCAATTGCAGAGTACTGTACAGAATCTGCAATCAACAAGCCAAAACGTACAGACTACGAGTCAAATGCTGCAGTCGAGTACGCAAAACTTGCAAAGCACCACGCAAAACTTGCGCAGTACCGTGCAAAATTTGCAGAGCACCGCGCAGACTACCCAGACCACCACCCAAATCAACCAAAGTACGACACAAAATCTGAGAAGCACAGTACAAAATTTGCAAAGCACCTCGCAGTTACAGATCAGCACGAACCAAAATACGCAGTCCACCTTGCAGAATCTGAGAAGCACAGTACAAAATTTGCAAAGCACCTCGCAGTTGCAGATCAGTACGAGCCAGAATCTGCAATCCGTCGCGCAAAATTTGCGGAGCACGGCGCAAAATCTTCAAAGTACCTCTCAAACACTAACTAGCACCAGCCAAAATACGCGTTCGACAACACAGAATCTGGAGAGTACGGTACAGAATCTGCAAACCCAAACACAGGTTCGAATCTCAACCGTACAGCAAATTCAATACGACGCTGCCACCGAGCTTTCCACGGCAGTTCCATCCTGCACGGCGGGTGGGACGATTAGCTGTTCTACAAACAGCACCGGTCCGACTTTGGTGGCCTCTTGTACCGCTAGCGGTCCAACTGCGGCCAATAACTACACTACAACAACGTGTGCCACGACAACCATCGGATCGGCAAACACGCCGGTCCAAACCTGCACGCCAGCGACGGCCTCGTCCGGCAACTCATGGACGACCACAACCTGCTCGACCAACAATACGGCAAACGTGCCGGTGCAGACGTGCACGCCGGTGACGGCCTCGTCCGGTAACAACTGGACGACCAAGACCTGCTCGACCAACAATACGACAAACGAGCCGGTACAGACTTGCACACCAGAGTCGGCCTCGTCTGGTAATGGCTGGACCACCACCACATGCGGCACCAATAACACGGGCCCGACCGGCACGCAGACCTGCACGTCTATCACCGCCAGCGCTGGCAACAACTGGACAACGACCACCTGTTCAACGACAACCACGACCAACGTCGCCGTGCAGACCTGCACGCCGGTGACGGCGGATGCCGGTAATGCTTGGACGACCACAACCTGCTCGACTAACAATACGACGAACGTGCCGGTGCAGACTTGTACGTCCAGCTCCGCGACATCCGCTAACTCCTGGACGACCACGACCTGCTCGACCAACAATACGACAAATGTGCCGGTGCAAACCTGCACGCCAGCGACGGCCTCGTCCGGCAATAGTTGGATGACCATCACATGCAGCACCAATAACACCGGCCCGACCGGCACGCAGACCTGCACGCCAGTGACGGCCTCGTCCGGTAACAACTGGACAACGACCACCTGTTCAACGGCGTCAACGACCAATGTGCCGGTGCAGACCTGCACGCCGGCGACAGCGGATTCAGGTAACGCCTGGACGACCACAACCTGTTCGACTAACAATACGACGAACGTGCCGGTGCAGACTTGTACGTCCAGCTCCGCGACATCCGCTAACTCTTGGACGACCACGACCTGCTCGACCAACAATACGACAAACGTGCCGGTGCAGACCTGCACGCCAGCGACGGCCTCATCCGGCAATAGTTGGATGACCATCACATGCAGCGCCAATACAAGCGGCCCGACCGGCACGCAGACCTGCACGTCTATCACTGCCAGCGCTGGCAACAACTGGACGACGACATCCTGCAACACGGCAACCACGACCAACGTCCCCGTGCAGACCTGCACGCCAGCGACGGCCTCGTCCGGCAACTCATGGACGACCACAACATGTTCGACTAACAACACGACGAACGTGCCGGTGCAGACCTGCACGCCAGCGACGGCCTCGTCCGGCAACTCTTGGACGACCACGACCTGCTCGACCAACAATACGACAAACGTACCGGTACAGACTTGCACGTCCAGCTCTGCGACATCCGCTAACGCCTGGACGACCACAACCTGCTCAAACGCGACGACCGGACCAACCGGCGTATCTTCTTGCACCAGCGTGGCGGCCAGCGTGGGTAACAACTGGACGTCGACGACGTGCGGAAACAACAACACGACGAATGTGGCAGTTGCATCGTGCACACCCTCTAGTGCCAGTGCTGGTAACTCTTGGACGACCACGACTTGCTCGACGAACAACACGACAAACGTGCCGGTACAGACTTGCACCGGAGGCACTGCTTCATCCGGTAACTCTTGGACGACCACAACCTGCTCGACCAACAATACGACAAACGTGCCGGTGCAGACTTGCACGTCTAGCTCCGCGACATCCGCTAACTCCTGGATAACCACGACCTGTACGACAAACAATACAAGCAACGTGCCGGTGTCGAGCTGCACCTCCCAGACCGCCGCTGCGGGTAACAACTGGGTGGGCATTACCTGCACGCCGAATAACCTAACTACGCCAGTTGCAAGCTGCACCGCTTCTAGCGCCACCGCCGGCAACAATTGGACGACCACCACCTGCCCATTGCCTAACACGACGACAAACGTACCAGTTGCAAGTTGCACGGCTTCTGCCGCCTCCGCCGGCAACAACTGGACGACGACCACCTGCCCGACGCCCAACACGACGACAAACGTGGCAGTAGCGACTTGTACCGCCTCTTCCGCCAATGCTGGCAACAATTGGACGACCACCACCTGCTCAGGCAGTACCGGCCCTACAACGCCGGTGGAAACGTGTACCCCAGAAGCGGCGTCGGCGGCCAACAATTGGACTGCAACGACTTGCAATACCACCTCGCCGACCACTGGAACTCCTACCTGTACACCGCAAACTGCGTCCGCTGCAAACAACTGGACGACTATTACCTGTGGAACCAACAATACCGTTAACGTCGCAGTGGCGGGTTGTACGCCATCGGCTGCTTCTGCAGCCAACAATTGGACTACAACGACTTGCGGCGCGAACAATACGACCAATGTCCCGGTTCAGACCTGCACGCCAGCCACAGCGGCTGCCGGTAACGCTTGGACGACCACAACCTGCTCGACTAACAACACGACGAACGTTGCAGTGCAGACTTGCACGCCGAGCCCCGCTACATCAGGTAATTCTTGGATCGCCACGACCTGTAGCACCGCATCGACCACAAGTGTGCCAGTACAAACCTGTACTGCGGAACCTGCTTCGGCCGGCAACAACTGGACCACCACCAGTTGCGGCGTCTCAACGACGACTAACGTCCCGGTCGCATCATGTACTGCGGCCAGCGCTACTGCCGGCAATAGCTGGGTAACGACGACTTGCTCGACGAACAATACGACCAATGTGCCGGTGCTCACCTGTACGCCGATCGCAGCAACGTCCGGTAACAATTGGACTACCACCAGCTGCCCGACGCCAAATACGAGTGGCCCAACCCCGGTAGGCTCGTGTACCGCATCCGCCGCCGCCGCAGGCAACTCGTTTACCGCAACCACGTGCAACAATGTGACGACGACCAACGTTCCGGTGGTCAGTTGCACGGCCGCTTCAGCCTCTGCGGGCAACAACTGGACTGCGGTCACCTGCCCGTCGCCGGTGATCACGACCAATGTTCCTGTGTCATCTTGTGTCGCTCAAACCGCATCGGCCGGCAACAGTTGGACGACCACGACCTGCTCGACCAACAATACGACAAATGTGCCGGTGCAGACCTGCACGCCAGCGACGGCCTCGTCCGGCAACAACTGGACCACCACCACATGCCCGACACCCATTGTCGTCGGTCCGACACCGGTGCAAACGTGTACCGCTGCGGCAGCCACGGCGGGAAATAGCTTCACCGCGACAACTTGTTCAACGGCAACGACGGTCAACGTGCCTGTGCAGACCTGTACCGCTTCAGCAGCCTCAGCCGGCAATAACTGGGTTACCACTGCTTGTACGCCGAACAATACGACTAACGTGCCCGTGGCTAGCTGTACAGCATCATCAGCCTCCGCAGGTAACAGTTGGACCACCACGACTTGCCCGGCACCGATTGTTACCACCAATGTTCCCGTCGTCAGTTGCACGGCGGCAACGGCAAACGCGGGTAACGCTTGGACCACCACAACCTGCCCGCTCGCCGTCGTCGTCGGGCCTACGCCGGTGCAAACGTGTACCGCCGCTACGCCGGTATCGGCAAATAACTTCACAGCAACAACCTGTTCATTGGCGACTACGACCAATGTGCCTGTACAAAGCTGCACCGCTTCAGCACCCTCCACTACGAATAGCTGGGTTACCACGACTTGTACGCCGAACAATACGACCAATGTACCCGCTGCCAGCTGCACAGCATCAGCAGCAACCGCAGCCAATAATTGGACAACCACGACCTGCCCGGACCCGCTTGTCACCACGAATGTTCCAGTTAGCTCGTGTACACCCGCTGTTGCAAGCTCGGGTAATGCTTGGACGACGACCACCTGCCCGGCCCCGATTGTGGTTGGGCCAACACCAGTGGTAAGCTGCACGCCGGTCGCGGCGAGTGCTAGCAACAGTTGGACCACCACCACCTGTCCTACCCCGGTGCAGACTGGACCAACGCCGGTGCAGATGGGCACTTGCAGCGCGGCTACGCCCAGTGCCGCGAACAATTTCACCACCACAACCTGTAACACGGTAGATACGCTGTCAACACCTGTTCAATCCTGCACGAGCTCATCGGGTACGGCTATAAATAATTGGGTCGTCTCCACCTGCTCAACTGCGACGACGGGTCCTACGCCGGTTGCATCGTGCGTCCCTATCACGGCGTCAGCTGCGAATAACTGGCTCACCACCACCTGTCCCGCGCCAATCGTGAACGCCCCTGTCACGCCGGTTCTTGGTTGTGTGGCGGCAACGGCTTCGGCAGCAAACAGCTATGTGACCACCACATGCACACCGGTGGCTGGGCAGAAAGTGCAGTACTCAACACAGACGACCACCACCACCACGCAGTACAGCGGGGGATTCCAGATTTCCCAATCCGTGGTGCCGTCGACCTCGGCATTTGCCGATCTCAACGGCGTTTGCTACACGCCTGGCATTGCGCCAGATCTGCCATCAATTCTTGGTCTCGGTGCGCCAGGTACCGTCGATCCGGCGTTAGGTCTGCTGCCACCTGCGCTACCCGCAGGATGTGATGCTTGGCCCTGCACGACGAGCGGCACGGTGTTGTCCGGAAGCGTGAATTCGCTGGCTGACGTAGCACAGTATTACTACGTAACGGATCTCCGGCCCAGCATGACCGACAACGTGCCGTCCATCAGTATCGGGCCGGAGGATGACCGCGCGAACTGGCAACACATGACGACGTTTGTGATTGCGCTCGGGGTGTCTGGAACAATTCCCTACCACGCTGACTATAAGACGGCCGCAACGGGCTCATTTGCTGATCTGCGCAATGGTGCTTCCGCGTGGCCAGTATGGCCGGATCCAACGAAAGACTACACGGCGCAACCAGTGCTCTATCAGGCCGCGCAGTCGATTGATGACTATTGGCACGCGGCTGTCAACGGTCGCGGTGAATACTTCAGTGCGACCAATCCATCGGCGGTGGTATCCGGTTTGACCACAGCGCTCAATAGCATCAGCGCACTGTCTGGTTCTGGTAGTGCCGCGTCGGTGTCCAACCCAATTCTTAACCAATCGGCCAATTACTCGTTCCAAGGCAGCTTCAAGACAGTCGATTGGACCGGCGATGTCACGGCCCGCACTCTGGATCCGACGACGGCGACGCCTTCCACGTTACCAGTATGGTCCGCTGCGAGCATATTAAATGCGTCCGTCGGCGCAGCTTGCGATAAACGTAGCATTTACTTAATGCGCACCGGGACTGCGCCCGCATCTACGCTTGTGCCGTTCACATGGTCATCGGATAGTTGTCTTACTAACATGACCCCAGCCGGGTCGCCGAACACGGCATTGAATACCGCCGAGAAGGCGCTTTTCGGTTCTACTCAGGTAGCACAGTTGTCCCAATATTCATCCATGACAGACGGTACCCTCGGTTCCGTCGACCAGCGCGGTCAGGCTGCTGGAGCGCTCATGGTTAACTTCCTTCGCGGGCATCGTGGCAACGAGGGTTTTGCGACGAATGTGTCCGGAAAGTTATTCCGTACGCGCTCCGGGGTTCTGGGGGATATCATCAACGCACAGCCGCGCTATGTCACTTCGCCTCAACAATCCTATGCGGATTCTGGATACACCGCATTCAAAGCAGCGAACGCCACTAGAACGCCAATGGTTTATGTGCCTGCGAACGATGGCATGGTTCACGCGTTTTATGCGGGAACAAGTTCAACTGATCCACTTGCAGGCGCTGAAGCGTGGGCGGTAATCCCATCCTCGGTAGCGCCAAACATGTACAAACTTGCAGATACTCTCTATGCCAATATTCATTCTTACTTTGTTGACGCTACGCCGGCCGTAGGCGATATCTACGACGCGGGCGCAGCCAAGTGGCGGACAGTGCTCGTGGGCGGCCTTGGTGGCGGTGGCAAAGCAATATATGCCCTTGACGTTACGGACCCAGCCAGTCCGCAGGCACTTTGGGAATTTAAGTGGAGTGCAACCTGCTACAGCGCAGGCAGCAGCGCAACATGGGGTGCCGACTGCCACCTTGGCTACACATTCGGACAACCGCTCATTACGAAAATGAGCGACGGAACTTGGGTTGTGATCTTCGCCTCTGGCTACAACAACATAAGCAGCCCGCCAATTTCTGGTGACGGGCAGGGCTACATCTATATTGTTAACGCATCGACGGGTAAGGTTATCCACAAGGTCGCAACGGGCGAGGGAACCGCATCAAGCCCAGCTGGGTTGGCGCACCTTAGCGCGTTTGTTGATAATCAGTTAATCAACAATACGGCTTTGCGGGTTTATGGCGGCGATTTGCTCGGCAACATTTGGCGGCTTAACTTGGTGGGTGCCCCCTCGACAGCACCGACATTCACACTGGTCGGAACGGCAACTGATACTAATAGTGTGCCACAGCCAATCACCACCTCGGTCAACTTAGCCGAGTTGAATGGTACGTCGCAGTTTCTGTTTGTGGGTACTGGGAAGCTGCTGGGCACTACGGATCTGGCAGATACTCAAACGCAATCTGTCTACGGCATCGTCGATACGCTCTCCAGCACAACGGTTTATTCGAGCTTGCGTACTGTACTGGCACCGCAGCAGATCAGCGGTACCGGCAGTACAGCCCGCACAGTGAGCTGCACTGGTACGACGACGCAGTGCGCAGCGTTTTCGACCGCTGGCTGGGTCGTCGACTTGCCGAACCCGGGCGAGCGGGTGAATCGCGATATGAGTTTGCAAAGCGGGACTATCACCTTTGTGAGCAATTTGCCGAGCAGTTCAGCATGTAGCGGCGGCGGTACGGGTTTCATCACCAGTCTTAGTGGGTTGAATGGACTGGCGGTACCCGGTTCCACGGGAATTTCCCATATGTATAACAACACACTTGTGGTGGGGCTAAGTGTCGTGCTGGCCGGCGGCAAATTGTATGGGTTACCCACCGGGGGCACCATGACCCAACTTGCCCCCGTGCCGATTCCAATGGCACCACCACCGCCTGTGGGCAAGCGCATCAGTTGGCGCGAGCTTTAACCCGATACAGGGCATTAGATGAGTGTTTATTTGTCAGCTGGAGATTGGATGGGGAGGCTAGGTCTTGGCGACGTGGCTAAAGATGTACATACCCAAAAATCTCTCGGCCCAGCCTTTGCGGTGGCGCTCTCGGCAATTTTGCACCTAGGATTACTGTTAGCCCCGACCCAGTGGGTGCAAGGCGAGGCAAATGTTGAGGGCGTGCAGCGATACCAAGCGATAATCGTGCAGCGAACACCCACTGCGGCATTTCCAAAGGAGGTATCGATTAGCGCGCCGTTGGTTGAATCCGCCCGATCGGTTAGGCCTGACGAAAGTAGCCGAGACTCGCGCCTAGCCCCTGCCGCCCAACATCCTGCGCAGATGCGTACAGATAAACGTTTCAGCGAATACATTCCGAGATTGCAGTTGGAAAGACCACCGATGCCGATTGAGGAGGTTCAACTCGAGTATCCGCCGGAGGCGCTTGGGCAATCTGGAACCGTTGTTCTGCGCCTGTTTATCAGTGAATTCGGTACGGTGGATGAGGTGGAGATTGTCAGTGCGGCCCCGCCCGGTGTTTTTGACTCAGCTGCGAGGCGGGATTTTGCCCGCGTCCGATTTGCTCCCGGCACGCGGTTTGGCCTAGCCGTGAAGTCTCAACTTCAGATTGAAGTTACGTACGCGCCGACAAATCGCGGCAATAGCGTTGAAGCAGCGCGATAAACGAGTCACCGCGAAAATCGGTGGCCCATCTTGGCCGAAGATGTCGCTGCTGGGCAACTAGACATTGTTTTCCGCGAACGGTGCTAAAATTTTAACAACGCCCGAATAGCTCAGTTGGTAGAGCAGCGCATTCGTAATGCGAAGGTCGTAGGTTCGACTCCTATTTCGGGCACCATTAAAATCAACGGCTTACGTGAGTAAGCCGTTTTGTTTTTGGGCCGCCACCCATCCATGGCCCGACCATGGCCCACTTCTGGCCCGCATGCTCAACGAAGCTTGTTTGAGATCCATATCAGGAGATTGTCTCCGCGACAACTTCTGTGCCAAGGTCGCCGGCGATCAGCCTGAATTGCTCAAGCGCAGCCTCTAAGTCCTCAACGATCTCTTGAGCGATGACATCTGGCGGTGGAAGATTGTCGGAATCTGCAAGGCTATCGTCCTTCAGCCAGAAGATATCGAGACTCGCCTTGTCGCGCGCGATCAACTCGTCGTAGCCATAAGCGCGCCAACGTCCGTCGGGATTGGCCTCACTCCACGTCTCGGTGCGCTGATGCCGATTTGCCGGGTTGTAGAGCGAAATGAACTCATCAAGGTCTTCGCGCTTGAGTGGATTCGTCTTTAGCGTGAAATGCTTGTTGGTTCGAAGATCGTAAATCCAGAGCTTCTTGGTCCAAGGCGTTTCGGAAGCCGGCTTGCGGTCAAAGAAGACCACATTCGCCTTCACACCCTGCGCATAAAAGAGCCCAGTCGGTAGCCTTAGCAGTGTGTGGACATCACACTCATGCAATAGCTTTTTGCGAATCGTCTCGCCTGCGCCACCTTCGAACAACACGTTATCCGGCAAAACGACCGCCGCGCGACCGTTGATCTTGAGTAGCGTCTTGATGTGTTGAACAAAATTAAGCTGCTTGTTCGAGGTCGTCGCCCAAAAATCATCGCGCTCGATGATCTCTTTTTCACTGGTCGTTTTTCCGTCTTCACCAACGATCATGGTGCTGCTTTTTTTGCCGAACGGTGGATTCGCAAGCACGATGTCAAAGCGATCGCCCGGGTCACTCGCCAACGCATCGGAGACCGCAACCGGAACATTGGTATCCGAGCCGATGCCGTGCAGCATCAAATTCATGGCGGCAAGCCGTGCAGTGCTTTGCACTAGCTCCCAGCCACGCATGGCGTGTTCTTTCAGGTGCTTCTTCTCTGCCTTGGTCAGGTTGGTATTGTTCGCCACCAAGAAATCATGTGCGGCCAATAAGAACCCCGCAGTGCCACATGCAGGGTCGCAGATCGTCTCGCCGGGCTTGGGCGCAACAGCGTCGACCATCGCTTTGATCAATGCGCGTGGTGTGAAGTACTGCCCCGCACCGGATTTCGTGTCCTGCGCATTCTTTTCCAGCAAGCCCTCATACGCATCGCCTTTTACATCCGCTCCCATCGCGGACCAATTCTCACCGCCAATCAAATCAACGATGAGGCGGCGCAACTTTGCGGGGTCTTGAAACTTGTTTTGCGCCTTGGTGAAGATCAAACCAAGCGTGCCCTTCTCCTTGCCCAGCTCTTCAAGTGCATGGCGATAGTGCTCGAAGAGCTCGTCACCGTCTTTCTCAAGAAGCGTTGGCCACGCGTATTTCTTCGGAATCATGCTTTCTTGGCTGTACGGTGGCTGGCTTCGCTCATCTGCCATCTTCAGAAACAGCAAGTACGTGAGCTGCTCGACGTAGTCGCCGTAGCTCATGCCGTCATCACGCAAGACGTTGCAGTAGTTCCAGAGTTTTTGAACGATGGTTGCGGAGTTCATTTCAGCCTATTTCAGAGAGTTGTCTTAGTTTTTTGATCAAGCCGGGTACACGTGCTTGGCTACCGAGGTCCGTCGGTAGTTGGCCGGGTAGTGCATCCATGAAGTCCCGAATTTCAAGAAGTTGTTTGAATTCGGCCGCGAGGTACTCGCGTAGCTCGGCGGGCGAATTCGCTACCTCTTCGAGCAGCGACTGGCGACCGTCGATAACCGTGACGATATCTTCAAGATCATGGCTTGCCATGTAGTCGCCATTGCCTCGGCCTTTAAAGGCTTCTAGCTTCGTGCCAAGAAAGACGGGGGCGGCGATCAGTTTGATGCCTAAGCCATCCGGCAACGTCACTGCGAGCGCACTTTCTACCGCTAATGGATACCAACGATTGTGAAAGCCAAGGATGCCTTCGTCGGTTGGCATTAAGTCGACAGTGATATCTCGCAGTTTCCATCGGCAGATTGGCGCGTCAGCGCTCATGTCATGCGTGAACCCGAGCGCTTCAAATTGTTTCTCAAGCGCATGAAACCCCTGATGCGACACCACGTGCGCCACGAGGTCAACATCGTCCGTCATGCGGATGGGCTGCGCACGCACATTGGTTACCAGCAAGCCCGTCGCACAGCCGCCAACAAACACCAGCGATTCACGCAGCGTGCCAAGTGCTGCCGCAACCGTCGTGAGGATGGCGAGATTCTTTTGGTCTGCGCTGATGGGCATCATGATGGCGTTGATCGTGATGGCGCTTGCGTGGTTGGGTGATTAACGAAAACGTTCATCGAGGAACATCATCGCCATCTCGCGCTCGCGCGCCGCGCCAATGCGCAAGGCATCAAATAGCGCCAACATTTCGTATAAAGACCGGTCCTCTAGCGCAGCCAAGGGAGCCTTTTCGTAAAGCGGCAGTAGCGTCATGCCGCGTGTTGTGCCTTCTGGGCTCGGCCAGACAGGCGGGTTTTCATCGGCGAACAGCACCTTCTCTTTTAGCGGACTCATGCCATACGCCGTTGGGAAGCCAATCGTCATTTCCCCGCGAACAGGCGGAAATGCATAGGGCGCGCCGTGATAGATGAAGAGCTTAAGCGTTGCGTTGATCGGGCGAATTTCACCTTCGATATCCGTGACCAACTTTGCGGCCAATAGCCGTTTGACCGCCGCATGGGCTTCAAACTGGGAAAGCTTCAGCTGCTTGCCGAGCTCCGCATATGGCAGCCATTGCCCCCGCAGCACGACCAGCTTCATCGCGACGACCACATCCTGCGGCCTCAGCGCCCACTGCCCAGTACTTCCACGTTTTGACACGCCATAAGCGTCTGATTTTAATGAAGATTTCACTTTTTTAAGTCATTTATATGCAATATGCATACAGCATATATCGCTGGCGGGCAGTCTGTCAATGCGCATTCATATGCTGTATGCATATTGCATACGAAGAAAAGAGAGCCTAGGCGACTCTCTGCAAAACTCCTTTATTGACGGGCTATTTGGGGCAAAAGTGTCCAAAAATGCCCGCTGGATGTGGATTTCTGAAGAATACAAGCCAGCCCCGCTCAATTTCTTCTGCATTCATTAGCTCCGGTTTCGCAGAAGGCGGGTTTCAAGCCTGCGGGTCGTCCGCGTCTATGAGAGCAAAGGTGAGCCCTAATTTCACCTGCGAAACATAGGCGACGCGCTGCGCCAGAAGGTTCACGTTATCGGTGTCTGTTTGGAACAA
Organism: Rhodocyclaceae bacterium; assembly: GCA_020247545.1. GTDB lineage: Bacteria > Pseudomonadota > Gammaproteobacteria > Burkholderiales > Usitatibacteraceae > UKL13-2. Next base: position 60,820 of record JADCIX010000036.1, read on the forward strand.
CCGCGCGTCAAGCGCTAACCGCCGCTGGTTTCGGGTCGTATCTTCTACGGCCGGTGCCTGACTGAACGCTAGCAATCTTTCGCCGCCATCACCACTGCGCGACTCAGGTGGATTTTCGCGCGCCCTGATGTTTCGAATCCCCGACAAAAGCTGCGTCAGCATGATTCTCACCGCACCGCGTTGATCGTTGTCCTGCGAGCTATCCGAATTTCGCGCCAACGCGCGACGCTCTTCTAAAGCGCTCACGAGACTTTCGATATCAAAACCTACACCGATTTCCCTGGGTTCAGAATGGCACCAATAGGTGCTGGCACCAGGTTTGTAACTCACGTGATGGGAATTGCTATCTAGCGACCCAATGCGCGACGGCGGGATAAACGCGGTTTCCTTATGTACTCTATGCAAGATAAAGAACTCGTCGAGATCATCAACTTCGTAAAAGAGCGGCGTCGCATAAAGAATGAGAGCATTCGGCTGAGATACCTGAAGATCGAGCAGCATTTGATGCTGGTTTGGCTCCTTCGTCCGGAGCGGCATCCGAAAATAAGTGGGCTGGTATGCACTTGGCATGAGACTGCTGCGGCGCGTAAGCACCTTAGGAATCTTGAACTGTAAAAATATGGGTACAGCCTTTGTTGGAATGTGCAAATCGTAACCGCCGCCTGCACTGCCTTCCTGAATCAGTGACGGAAAAATCGGTGCGCGACCCAGCCGGATGCCCAGAAATCTAACCAAGGAGTCCGTCAACGCGAAGCCGTAGCTGAATTCGGAAAACTCACAGTTCGCCATCTCAATCGCCTCCTCGACTACATTTGAAAAAGCTCACGCCGGCCTAGCAAAAAACGACTGCTCTTCAAAAACCGCCATTGAAAACGATGTTCCACTGACGGTTAGCCTCAAACTTATCTCCAACCGCCTCAGCGGCTAACGCAGCTTGCGCGTGGTCAAGGCTGTAGGCTACTGCGGACACCAACTGGCCCCATTTGGATTCTGTCGAAGCGGCATAGATCGTTCCAGCAACACCACAAGGATCGTGTAACCCTCGGCAACCGCGCTCATGCAGTAGCTTGAATGCCAGATACAAACACTGCGAGTAGGACTTCACGCCAACACAGATCCCGCTTGCGGCGAGGAGCATATCCAAGTGGAAACTGCTGATCGGGATAGGACTAGCACGACAAAATTTCCACCACTTGAGCAGTTGCGAAACTTTTCGTAACTTACCCTGACTACGCGCATCCGCTTGCTTGAAGTAGAGATCATGGACCTCAGGGCTTGTCTCCATCCAGTCCCCTTTGCCATTGGGGATAAGGTATACGGGTCTATGGCGGTCAAATCGATGAAAGATCGCTGGCACTACATCCAGACTTTGCTGCGTCGCGCTAAACCATACAGCAACCGCCATACCATCTCTTCCAATCGCAGTATTCGGAAATCGTCCGATGAGCTCGTCGATAAATCGCGCGAGCACAGTGGCGGACGAAACCAAACCACCACCCCACCGTGCCTCGTCACGCTTCAACACACCAAGCAAATCTAGGTCACTAAAATCCCGAATGGCCGTTTCCCTTGCATGACTGCCAATCTGAACTACCCGTGCCACATCGAAAACTTTACTTAGTCTGAGTCGAACTGTGTGTTGATGAATCTTTGCCTTCTCGAGTTGCGTAGGCATCGGCTGAATACGGTGCGCTAAATTCAACATATTGAACTGCGGAAGGTGGTTCGCATTCATCCACGTTCAACCAAATGCGCGCGCTGGTACGCGTCGTTGAGCGCATTTTGGTGACGCTGAAACAACCATAACGGAATCGGTGGGCACTGCAAACACGCAATCCCATAGTCATCACAGACGGTGCGAACTGCTTCCAAGTCTGGCGCGTCTTGATCTCGAAGTATCGCGCAAGCGGCATAGGCCTTTTCCGCTGCACGAGTCAAATCCAAAAATTTCTTCGCCAGGATGGCGACGTCAGCCGAAACTAGAAAGCCAACAAATACCGCCGCGCCCTTCAGAGTTGCAAAAACGCCATCGAGGGTGGGATCGGTGGCTAGGTTGGCCATATACAGTCCAAGCATCAAAACACCAATCGCCACTCCCGACACGACAAACAGAGTAGTGTGAATCTTCCCGCAGAGGAACTTAGTAAAGTAGGCAGATTCTGTCGTCGTATCAGCGAGCCGCTTCACGCCGATCGGGAATTTGGATTGGTAATAGTCGCCCTCGAACGGCGCTCGTTTCAATTTCTTGCCCACACTCCACGCGTTGATGTCGGCGAGCTCATCCTTCGGTATGCCAATCCCCAAAGCAGTTGCATGGAGCACGAGCCGTCGACATTTGTCAGCCTTAATTTGCTGGCTAGTGGCCACCTCTCTTAACCAAGCGATAACAACTGACAAGCCAATCGCGGTTGCGCCAGAAATGGCAAGCGCAGTTTTGTTATCTACGGTTGCGCCGACAATCGCCGAGATTAGCGCAAGCAATGCGAAAACCAGGGAACAATTCCACTTAATTTCTGCTGAGCGATACAGATAGTTACGGGTCTTGGGAACAACGTCGGTGTTCTCCACCATACTCACGTTCCTCCACCAAACATCTTCGCAAGTACGCTTTGGCGCATGCGCTCTGCGCGCGCGAGATTTAGATCAACCTGTCCTTCGATTCCTTGAACAATCGACACACGCCGATCGACTTCATCCAACAGCCGCTGCAACTCTGCTTCCGGAGGCAGTGCCACTTTGATACCTCTGATAATCGCGGTGTTCAAATTCGGCTGCGCGGCACCTTGATTGATGCGTCTCAACGACTCAGTAAGTGAGTCAAAAACATGCAAAAGGTAAAGCTTGATGCTTTCGTTATGCACGAAAAGCGCTGCCACACCGTCATTGATACATCCGCCGATCGCACTGATTTTCGGGACGCCTAACGTAGCGCCACTATTGGTGAGTAGCAAAGTTCCAGCCTCAATGAAGCGACTGTTCTCCTTGCCAAGCGTCGTCAATGTTTCCTTTGCCGCGCGAACGAATTTGCCCTCAGCAGACGTTACAGTGCCAACAGTTATCCACGGAATGTCGCCTCCGAAATACTTTGGATCGCCGGCTGGTCTTGGCGAAGCCCCCCGCACAACTTCAGCAAGTTGGTCTACAGATGCCCACAGCCACCCATCTGGCAGAGCCGGAAGGTCGGCCATGTCTGGAGCGGCCGGCTCGGTGTATTTGCCTTTTCCTTTCCACTCCTTGCGTCGAGTTTCGAGGATGCGTTGCAGCAACTGCTCGCCCGTCTCGTAGTCGCGTCCTTCTTTGCGGGCGAGTTCGGCTTCGGTGGGAACCAAGCGGCCTTCGACGGCGGCTTTGAGGACGGCGGCTTTGTAGCGTTTGAGGTTGGCCTTGACGCGCTTTAAGTTGGCGACGGCTTCGTCGAGGCGAGAGAATTGCTTTTCGATTTCGGCGACAGCTTCAATTTGCGATTCAAGTGGAGGAAGCGGAATCGCAAAGCTTTGAACATCTTTTGGTCTCACTGCTGGGTAAAGCGCGCCCTGTACAAGGCCTTCCATCGCAGAAATGAAGTCTTTTGTTTGAACCGCGTTGAATATCCAACGCGGTTCGACGTCATCTACCGCACGCAGAACGTGGAAGCCGGTTGACCCAATAGCGCCATCAAGTTCTGGCGGGACAATCGCAACCGCATTTCTGTTGGGCCGTGTCATGGAAACGAGTACATCGCCCTTCCTCAAACGCTGCTTTGCCCTACTCGGCGCTTCGCTTGCTTGCATTCGCTTGGGATCAACGATGCGCTTCCGCTCAGCGTCGATGCTGCTGATATCCACATAGATGAACTCGCCGGAATCTGCGGGGCCAAGTTGCTCAACTTTCGGCACTGTGATGTCGCGCAGTGCTCTCACGCCGCAAGCTCCCTATTCAATTGCTCAAGCACCTTCGGCAAGTCATTCCCAAAAAGTTGGTACACCTTGCCGATGCCGCCCTGCTGCGCAAAGGGCGCGTATTCGAAATCTTCTTTTTCAATGCCAAGGTTGGCTGCGATGTGGTCGCGGATCATTTCTAGCCAGTGGGTTTGTTCGGGGGTGAACGGGAATGATGATGGTAAGGGCGAACTTGGGCCCCGGCCTTCGCCGGGGAGACTACTTTTTATTGATGGTGACTGGTTTTGTTGTGCCATCCATGCGTTGAAGTTGGCGTGAACGCGTTCCGGGTAGGGAACGAGTTCGTTTTCTTGGTGCATAGCGTAGCGAACGAGTGAAACGAGGTCCGTGAGGATGCGCTTTGCACTCGCACCCTTGACTTTGGTTTTGTCGAGCGCGGCATAGGCTTGCCAGAGCTGGCTTTCGCTCCAAAGGCGCGGCGGGGCGTGAACAGCATCGGCCAGGGCTTTGAGGTCTTCGAAGCGCAGCGGTGCTTTGGTGGGGCGGTTATACAAAATTTGTAGGGCGGTGATTTCGTCTTTGTGGTCTTGGATGAATTGCTCGAATGAGGTGACGATACCTTTGGCGCGTTCGCGTGCGGCTTCGGAGAAGCCTGCTTCGATGAGCTGGTCTTGGGTGACTTCGTCGATGACTTGTTCGTTTTGTTTCTTTAGTTCGAGGATGAGGTTGCGGAGCGCGGGATCGAAGAGGGGTTTGACCGCAGCGGTGGCTATGGCGTTGTAGGAAAAGTCAAATTGGGCCCCCGCCTGCGCGGGGGCGGGGGCGACGGGTGACGAAACTTGGGCCCCCGCCTGCGCGGGGGCGGGGGTCAGCGGGAGTGAAGCTGGCGTGGTAAGTTCGAATTCGCGGTCAGGATTTAGGGCGTCGACGATGCGGCGGCTTAAATCCTTGAGCGTGTAGCCGCCAGATGCGTTGATGATGCGTGTTTTGGCAGCGTCATCAAGATCGCGGTCTAGGCGTGAAAGTCTGGCGGCGACACTTGAGAGCACATCGGGCTCGGTGTTGCCGAGTGCTACGGCTTGCAGGAGCTTATCGAACGGCACCGATTTCTTTTGGTCCATCGGCCGCGAATCAGTCATATCGCGTTCGCATACGCCCACACAATCCACGATTACAAAGTGGTCTTTGGCTTTAGCGTCAGGCGTGACGGCGCGCAGATCATCCGGGTTGATAACGCGTACACCACGGCCTTTCATTTGCTCAAAGAAGTTGCGCGATTTCACCGAGCGCATGAACACCACAATCTCCACCGGCTTGATGTCGGTGCCGGTGGCGATCATGTCTACTGTCACTGCCACACGCGGGAAATAGCTATTGCGGAATGACTTGATCAGCTCTTCCGGGTCACCCTGCGTGCGATAGGTGATCTTTTGTGCGAACTCGTTGCCCTTGGCGAATTCTTCGCGCAGGATTTCGACAATCTTCTCGGCGTGGTTATCGTCTTTGGCAAAGAAGAGCGTCTTGGGTACATCCGTGCGGCCCGCGAAGATCTCGGTAAACAGTTTGTCGCGAAAGGTGCGGATGACGGTACGAATCTGGTCCGGCGTTTGCACCGCGCGATCGAGTTCATTTGGTTCGTACTCGAAGTCTTCGTCGAGTTGCTCCCAGCGCGTCTTGCGCGTGGCGCGATCGCGATAGCCCACCGAGTAGCCCGCCTCAACCTTGCTGCCCGCCTCTGTCACTTCGGTCTTGATGCGATAAACGTCGTAGTTGACGTTCACGCCATCCGCCACCGCTTGCTCGTGGCCGTATTCCATCACGAGGTTTTTGTTAAAGAAGCCGAAGGTCTGTTTGCTCGGTGTAGCGGTCAAGCCAATGAGGTAGGCATCGAAGTATTCAAGCACCTGCCGCCAGAGGTTGTAGATGGAGCGGTGGGCTTCGTCGGTGATGATGATGTCGAAGGATTCAATCGGCACGCGCGGGTTGTACTCAATCGGATCAGGTTCTTTGAAAAGCTGCGCAGCGCCCTCGGCTGAGGTTTCATCATCTTCAGCGGCCAGTTCACGGCCTTTGAGCATCGAATACATGCGCTGGATAGTGCAGATAGTCACGCGCGCAGTCGTGTCGAGCTTATTCGACGATAGATGCTGGACGATGTACTCCTCGCCGAACTTGTAGTTGTTGTACGGCGATTCGTATTGATCAAACTCTTTCTTGGTCTGGCGGCCAAGGTTGCCGCGATCGACCAGAAACAAGATGCGCTTCGCGCCGGCGAACTTAATCAGGCGGTAAATGAAGCTGATTGCGGTGTAGGTCTTGCCGCTGCCGGTCGCCATTTGGATTAGCGCACGCGGCTTGTTGGCGGCAAGAGACTTTTCAAGATTGGTGATGGCGGTGATCTGGGCGGGCCACAGGTCCGCGAGCTGTCGCGGCGGTAGCGGTGGCATGTGCTGCATCCGCGCAAGGAATGTAGCGTCGGGCGCATTGGCAGGCGGTACTGAACCATCTCCGGTAGAAAGTACTGTGGTGGTGTGCGTGTGAGCGAGCCACTCGGCTAATGTGTCCGGCTGGTGAAACGCAAAGACGTTCCGCGCTCGTGGCGAGGGGTCGAAGCCGTTCGTGAAGTGTGTTTCCACGCCGGTTGATTCATACAAGAATGGCAGCGGCCGACGCCACGCAGGGAGTGAGGATGGCAAGCCTTGTGCGTATTTGCCGCTTTGCACTTCTACACCGGTGAGTGTTGCGCCTTGCTTCTTGGCTTCGATGACTCCGGCGGCTTTGCCATCGATGTAAAGCAGGTAATCCGCGAAACCAAAGCCGGTGTTGAGGGGGAACTCACGAATCGCGACGCCACGGGTGGCGTGGATGTTTGCATCCTTCAAATCGAACACCTGCCAACCCGCTGCGGTCAGCAGTTTGTCTATGTCGATGCGCGCGAGTTGTTCGGGTTGCGGGGGCATCGCGCCACTTTACAGAAGTTAGTTATTACAGCAAGCCTCTCGAACATGGGGAGAGGGTTTTGGCTACAACGATCGACCAAGCTTTCTAGCGCGTTCCGCGCTGCTGCGCAGTCTAAGTTTTCTGATTTGGCAAGTGTTCGACCAGTTGTTCGATCCGGCAACCAAAATATTCGCAAAGTCTGTCGAGAACATCTGCGGTGGGGTTATACCCGCGATGATTCGACAGCTTTGAAAGCGTCATGCGATGGATACCAGTTGCAGCAGCAATCTCAACAAGCGTAATGACGCGCCCCTCGGTGAACTCTCGTTTCGCAATTAGTTCTTTCAGCCGAAATCGCAACATTGTTGATAGTCATTAATTGCAGGTGAAGCGTAAATATATCAAAAGAACTTGACAGACTTCAAAAAGTCCATAAAGGGCTTTTTATGATAACAATAATTATCATACAAAGTCCAATAACATCATGGAGCTAACGATGGAACAGACGTATCTGACCACCGAAGAACTTTCGCAGCGCATTAAGTACGACAGCAGAACGATTCGCGAGCGCCTCATGGATAGTGTCCTCATCGAGGGCGTGCACTACATCCGGCCATTTGGCGGGAGGAAGATTCTCTTCATTTGGGAATCTATCCAAAAAGACATCGGCGTGTGTTCCGCACGCTCGGCGACCTTCATTCTCGCAACAACTACGGGCGCCGCTCATGCCTTGTGTGCGCGTTCAGGAGGGCAAGCTTTTCTACGACTTCCGTGTTCGTGGAAAACGTTGTCGCGAATACACCCAGTTGGCGGACACTGCTGCAAACAGGAAACTCGCGGAAAAGACTCTTGCGCGACTGTGTGCAGCGCTTTCTTCTAGTTCGTTCGACTACGGAGAGTTTTTTCCTGGCAGCGCAACGGCGGCGCAGTTCCTTGGGCCTCCAGCACCAGACCTGCAACCCGAACCTGTAGTTACCCCCGCCGGTTCGGCACTCGCTGCCGTACTCTCCGCGCAATCTAGCGCAGCCGGAAAAACAACGCCGCTTTTGAAGGATTTCGCCGAACTCTGGTTTGCAGAAGCGAAGGTAGGCTGGCGTGCGACATATCAGCGAACAGTTCGCGACATTCTGGATAACCACCTTTGCAAAGCGCTTGGTGATGTGCAGGTAAGTGCCATCACGCGCGCGCAGTTGTTGGCATTTCGCGCAATGGTGGCATCGAAGAAGGGCCGTCGGAAGGATGCAACGTTGTCACCCGCTCGCGTGAATACGGTCATGCTGATCACAAAGCAGATTCGGGAAGAGGCCGCTGATCGCTATGACTTCACATGCACCTTTGTCCGCATCAAAGCGCTGAAGGTGCCGAAGTCCGACGTGAAGCCGTTCACAATGGAAGAGGTAAAGCTGATCCTCGATAGCGTGCGCGCGGACTACAAGACGTACTTCCTGACACGCTTCTTTACGGACATGCGTACAGGTGAAGTTGACGGTTTGAAGTGGAAGAACGTCGACTTCGAGAATCGCCAAATCCTGATTCGCAAAACGATCGTGCGAGGTGAGGAGGAATACACCAAGAACGATGCCTCACAACGCGAGATCAAGATGAACGCGATGGTCTACAACGCGTTGCTCGAACATAAGGAGGTCACGGGCCACATTTCAGAGACGGTCTTCTGCAACTCCGAAGGCAAGCCTCTTGAAAACATCAACGTGACCAAGCGTGTTTGGTATCCGCTGCTGCGCTATCTCGGATTGCAAGCACGTCGGCCATACCAAACGCGCCACACGGCCGCAACGATGTGGCTCGCAGCGGGAGAAAACCCGGAATGGATCGCGCGTCAGATGGGGCACGCCAACACCGAGATGTTGTTCACCGTCTATTCACGCTTTGTGCCGAACCTGACTCGCAGAGACGGTTCAGCGCTGGAGAAGATGATTGGCCCGCTGTTTGATTCGGGTGCCGCAAATGATGAAACACCATCAGATGCTGATGTTGCAAAGGCCGCAAATGACAGTGATGCGGTCGGTGGATCGGAGGAGGGCGCAGCAACCCCTCTCCAGACCAGTAGGTCAGCCAGAAAGCGCGGCGGTAAACGTTGACCTCGAACTTCATAAACCAGCTTCAAAACGTTGTGGCCCATGGCATCGCATGGCCCCAGTGAAGATTTAGGCCACAACCGAATCCCACCAATAAAGGAAGAGACATGCCGAACGCAATCGCATACAAGAATTTGGTTGAAGTCGTCGCCCGTGTGTTCTTTGTGCAGCAACTTCAAACCTACGATGGCCGCGGCCTGATTAAGTTGGAGCTTACGAATTCAAGCCAGACGGTAACCGCGAAGGTGGATGCCGCGCTCGTGCGCGGCAAAGATAAATTGATCGATGGGGAAGCCTATCGCTGCCAAATTGTGCGAGAGCAAGATCCGCTACTCGGCGAATACCGGATCCTCGGCATGACCCGTTACGAAAATCCGGAAAAGCTATTCACCCATTGATTCCACTGGGTGGCTGTGTTCGGGAGGAAGTTGCAGAAGCATTCCGTGCGCTTGACCTGTCATGGAAAAATCCAGGCCTGCGCAATTTCATGGCGCGCGTGTTCAGTAACCCGGAGTTCACAGCGGAATGGGTAATGGCACCGCGCGCACTTGATTGCACAGACGTCGAGCCGAACGGATTAATGGAGGAGGCCGTGTATGCCTGTTTTCAAATTCGCGCGAACCCATTTCTGACGAGTTTCCAAAAAGAAATTGCTATGGCCGCGCTGATCCTAAGTCGCCCTGGGCGGCAGTGGGTGCGTGGCAACGACTCGCTGCGTGTTGTGGTGCCAGACTCGCTGCACCTAGCTCACGCAGACATGAAGTGGCTCTCAATATGCTATCCGGATACCTACTCAAAGCTGATGGGTATTTGGGCGAGCCTCGATACCGCTGACCCGGCGTTAGACCATGCGGGTGCAAACGGTGTGTTGCACGCCGCGACTTGGATGGCGCTTGGCTACCTGCCGCCGGCGCAGTCGGATTTTGCTAACTAATGGGTCAGAGATATAGACTTGCTCAATGAATACCATCATCACTTACTACCTAGAGCTCGTTGGCGAGCATCTTACGGTTTCGCTAAGTCGTGTATTTTTAGGCGCGACGCTATTCCTCTTGCCATTTGTCGCTTGCGCGATTGGGCTCTGGGTATCGGAGTCCAATCTGCTCATATTTACTGGTCCGTGGGCGAGCAAGTTTGCTTCCGCAGCGTTGTTGATTTACGGCTTCAATATCTCATTCGGCGTGTTCTTCTCGTTGGGCGAGGGGCATAGCGAATACATGACGCTAGGAGAGGGAGCAAGTCGCTCCTAGTCTGGACAGGCTCTTCGAGCCGAATGAATTGACATAGCTCGGGAAATTGCAGAGAAGAGGTCGGGCAGGACGCACGGAGCTACTTTTTTGTAGCTTCCACCACATCGCCAGTCGCGAAAAATTGTCCGCCCGCCACGTAGTGAATGGTGCGCAATTCATCAAAACCTTCAAAGTGCCAGCGGCCGTCGCTAAACACGCGATCATCAGCCCATGCCGCAACGACTTCGCCAAGGTACAAGTCATAACGTTCTTGGTTCCGGGGTTCGACGATGACCCTGCACTCAAGCCACGCCACGCATCCTTCGACAAGCGGCACGTCGATCAAACTCGACGCAAATGGAATGATCCCGCATTTGGCAAACTTGTCGCGATCCGGTAGATCATTCGCGCTGATCGATCCGACATCAACTGTCGCTTGGGCTTGGGCGCGGCAAGGAACGCTTAATGCAAACACGCCGGATTCATCGACTAGTTGTTTGGTGTAGGTGTTTTTGTCGATTACCACCGCCACCTTGCACGGCATGAAATCGAGCGCCATATTCCATGCAGCCGCCATGACATTGGTGCGACCGCTCGCTGCGCTAGTCACGAGTACCGTCGGGCCGTGGTTGAGCAGGCGATACGCTTTGGACAACTCGACCGGTATTCTCATCTACGCTCCCATACACCTGTGAACTTGGAACAGCTAAGCTGGCCGATCCACGATCATGTATCTCTTTAGTATGGGCTCGATCACTTCGAAGGTCCCTGATAGCCCGGGGCCGCCAACAAAACTGTCGCCCGGTCCGTATTCTTTAGACACCCCGTTATCGTCCGTCACTCGACACCTGCCAGAGATAACTTGGAAGTACTCGTGTTGATGGGGACCGAATTCGATTCGCCACGCGCCGACTTCGCAAGCCCACTCCCCAGCAAACACCCCATCGCGCTCATATCGATTCCAAGTTGTGCGTTTAGGATTTCCTGCAATGAGTCGCTCCGGCTTTGGGAAATCAATTTCTGGCTGGGGGGATGGTTCGTCGTAGGAGAAATGATTTTGCATATCGTGTTGTTAGAGAAGCGCTAATTTTGGGTGGCATGAGCGCGCGCAATGCCCCATGACGTTTGAAAGTAACACCCACTCCCCTAGCCTAGGCCTGCGCAGCGAACGTGCAAATTGCCTCAACACATACGTCGCCACCGCTGACGGATGCCTAGATTCGAGAATTGCATTGTAAAAGTTAATAATACAATTTGCGAGCCGAGACCAAATTAGATCATGAAACCAGCCAAAACTCGCAGTTGAAGTGCAGTAGGCGTTACCCGGTTAGGCCACGCCCCAATCCATCCAAGCGGCAAAGCAGCGAAATACAACAAGCCGTTTAGTTGTTCTTTACAAATAAAAAAAACAATGCTAATTTGCGAATTCGTGATCTGTGACCAAGTAATTTCGTTGCGCCTCGACTGCCTTCCGACTCTGGATCATCAGTCAAATACAAGAAGCCGTACGCGAAATTCGCGAAGCGGCAAAACAGGTTCGTGCAAAAAAGTGACGAGCTCAGTTGCGACCCAATCGACAATCTTTCAATGGATGCTGCCATGCAAACAACAATGAATCGAAGTGCCCTTTCAATTGCAGTTTCGTTCGCTCTCTTCGGTGCAAGCAGCGTCGCCCTGGCCCAAGTTGAGGCAGACAAGCCGAAAGCTGAAGCGAAGCCTGTACCCAAAGTTGAAGAGATCAGCGTTGTCGCCGAGAATCCTCGTGGCTATAAAGCCAGTATTGTGCAGGTTGGCGCATTCCGCGATCAGAACATCCTTGAAGTACCGCTTACGGTGAACGTGATCCCGCGGGCAGTGCTCGATTCCCAAGATTCTCGCGGCGTTTACGATGCCCTCCGGAATACCGGGGGCGTCTCAAGGGCCCAGTTGAGCGGCGCAATTTACGACAACCTCTCCATCCGCGGCGTAGCACTACAAAACCGCACAAACTATCGACTGAACGGCTCGCTACCTATCATCAACCTGATCGAAATGCCGATGGAGAATAAGGAGCGCGTGGAGGCGTTGAAAGGCGCATCGTCCCTGTACTACGGCTTCACCACCCCAGTCGGGATTATCAATTTAGTGACCAAGCGAGCTCGTGCCGAACCGAACTTCAGTCTCGCACTTAGTGGCAATGAATATGGCCAATTTGTTCAACATATAGACGCCGGAAGCAAATTTGGCGCAGACCAGCAGTTCGGCGCGCGGGTAAACATCGTCAGCGGCAAGCTAAATAGTGCACTGGACGCCCCTAAAGGTGAGCGAAGTCTATTTGCGCTAGCGCTTGATTGGCGCGCGACAGACAGACTGTGGTTCAAGTTTGACTACGAAGGAATCACAAAAGAAACCCATGAGCCAGCAACGATTGTGATCCCAGCTGCCGTAGCCGGTGTCATTCCGCTCCCACGGAGACCCGTCTACAGCCGCCTCATCGCCGGTGACTGGCCCAAAAATGACGCGGTTGCCAAAAATGCGCTGTTGCGTGCCGACTATACGATTTCTGACAACTGGTATGCCCTCGCGGAAGTCGGTCGAGCACAGACGCGGCGTGATAAGCGTGACTACAGTGAAATTACCAACTACAACCTCGTGACTGGCGAAGGCCGTCTTGATTATTCTCTGACGCGCGACCTGAACTTCGTTAACCGCAACGCTAGGGTTGAGCTGGGTGGAAAGGTCGCTCTTGGCTTCATGACCCATGACCTGACTTTCGGCATCATGCAAAACAAGCTATATCAAGCTGGCGCAAACAGTCAGGCTCGGTCGGTAACGCAGAACCTGTATGACCCGCGTCCGATCCCATTTATTGACAAGAACGTACCTTCCATCTTGAACCCGGTGAACACAACGGATAAAGGCTCGTATGCGATGGATCGCATTACGGTCGGAGACTTCCAGCTCACTATTGCCGTACGTAAGGAAGACTACGAAGCCGTTACGACACGCAACACGACCAACCCTCCTACGGTTACTCGCTACACCGCAAGCCCCACAACATATTCCTATGCAGGGTTGTACAAAGTTCGTAAGGACACAAGCATCTACGCGAGCTACATTGAGGGGCTGGAAGAAGGGCCGATTGCGCCGATTACTGCGGCAAACGCAGGCGCAATTTTGCCGCCAGCAGTAAGTAAACAAAAGGAAATCGGCTTCAAGTCTGAAGCCATCCGCGGGCTACTAGCGAGCATTGCGTACTTTGATTTAGAACGGGCTACCAGCTATACGGACGCGAACAGATTTGTCGTGTTGGACGGCCGAACCCGCATCAAAGGTGTTGAGTTCTCATTCAACGGTGAGTTGACCAAAGAAATTTCCCTGTATGCGTCGGGTATGCGGATCAACGCCAAGCTCCAAAGGGCAGCAACGGCAGCGATTACAGGTAAAACTCCTGATTCCACACCAAAGGAAACATATAGCCTCCTCGCTGAGTACAAACCTTCAATGGTGCCGGGCTTTTTTGTCAATGCGGGCGCTTATTACACAGGTCGCCGTTTCTTGAACCCGGCCAATCAGGCTGAAATTTCGGGCTATACAATTTTGACGGCGGGCATGGGTTACAAGACAAAGCTCCTCAACAAACCGTTCTCTGTACAGATGAACGTGGCCAATGCTGCTGACAAGGATTATTGGGAAGCCGGTGGAGCGGGCTACCTCGCTGTGGGCGCTCCGCGCTCGATCTCGTTCGTGGCGAAGATGGATTTCTTCTAGTCGATTTTGTTCCGATATCTACCTCCCGCCCGGGGTTTTGTGGATACGCCCCTGCCTAGCCGAATGAGAATACGACTAGACAGGGGTTCGCCGTACAATGTGTGCCCCTCGTCTAGAAACAATGAATGCCAATGACATCGCGCGCACGAAAAACAGAAAAAATAGCGGCCAGTCCCCTGCAAATCGAGATTGCGAATCGCATTATCGAAATGATTCGGAATGGGTCGGTTGCGCCCGGCGACCACCTAACCGAAGAAAAGCTCTCGAAAGAATACGGTGTCTCGAGGACGCCGGTTAGAGTGGCGCTACGTCTTTTGGAAGACAAGGGATTTGTTGAGGTTCGCGCCAACGCCGGCACATTTGTTTCCACATCTTCGTCAAAAGAGAAGTTTGCCGCGCTCCCCGTGTCCTCCGCTGGTGAAGATGAGTTGTACCGCAGCATTTTGTCTGACCGGGCGCGTGACCAAATTCCACAATCCTTGTCCGAGGCGGCACTACTTGCCAGATACAGCGCATCGAATGCCGTGTTGCGGCGAGTATTGCTACGTCTTGTGCGCGAAGGGCTGATTGAACGCCGCAAAGGCCACGGCTGGACGTTCCCACCTGCGCTTGATACAGACGCAGCGATTGAGGACAGCTACCAGTTTCGAAAACTCGTTGAGTGTGGTGGACTGCGCCAGCCGACATTCAAGCCAAACTTGACAGCCCTCTCAGCGGCCAAGATGCAGCACCTATCTTTTATCAACAGGTTATCGCAGTCGAAAGACAATTTCGACCCGACCGACTTTTTCCACATGAATGCAAGCTTTCATGAGTTGCTTGCACGCTGCTCGGGCAACCGATTTATTGAACAGGCTGTTTGGCAACAAAACCAGTTACGGCGGTTTGAGGAATACGCGCGCTTCGTCAACCGTCCGATGGACTTGGCAGATTCTTGCCGCGACCACATCGCCATCATCGATGCGGTCTTGGAGAACGATATCGACTGGGCTTCCGCACTCCTCTTCAGGCACCTAACGGTTTCATCTACACGGTAGTTGGCTTCCTACAACACGCATGTCATCGACCGAATTACGTACAGGAAGCATGGCGTCTTCCAACAAGGCCGCTGTTGGTACGGTCACGATAAAATCGAGTTTGTTGAAGGTTCACCGCTGGCTCGCTCTTTCAGTGGGAATTGTCATCATGATCAGCGCGGTGACAGGTGTGTTGCTCACAGTTGGCAAGCCACTCGACCGCATTGTAAATGCGTCCTTGTTTGTGGGTGGGCAGCAGCAAGTTCCTTACCAGGCGTTTGTGGATGCGGTCAGAACCACATATGGCAAAGATACTCAGGTACGCCTGCGCTTTCCGGCAGAATCTGATGGTACTGTCCAAGCATATGTCAAAACCAAAACATGGGACGGTAGCGCTTACTTTGATGCCGCTACCGCTGCGCTGGTCGGCGCCCGAGCGAAAGACGAGGGGTTTTACAACTTCATCTTTGAGTTGCACTCAGACCTGTTTCTGCATGACGTGGGCGAGGTCGTACTGACAGTCGCAGGTACTGCATTCGTCATCATGCTGATTACCGGCCTGTTTTTGTGGTGGCCTCGCAAATGGCGATTCGCTTTCCGCGTCAACCTTAAAGGAAACGCGACGGCGCTGTTGTTCGATGGGCATCGGGTGGCGGGGGCGCTATTCGGCTTGTTCGTTCTGGTAAACGTGTTCACTGGGACTTACCTTGTTTGGAAACCGATCGCAACATGGGTCACCGCGATGGCGGGCCAAACCCCAAACAAGCCGCCAGTCCTACCAAAAGATCCGGCGAGAAAACTCCTGCCCGACGCGCCGCTGGATACGATTCTCGCAAATGCAAACGTGGCGATTCCTGGCGGCAGATTGGTTGATATCACCTACCCAAAGGGTGAACAGTCCAGCCTGCGGGTGCGCAAGCATCTCGAAGGCGACCCCCACCCCAATGGCCAGACCTATATTTGGATGAACCCAAAGACGGCCGAAGTGCTGAAGAAAACAAAATGGAACGAGGGCGACCTCGGAACACGCGTGCAAGGATGGGGCTACCCGTACCACAGCGGTCGCTTATTTGGCACCGCGAATTTGGTTTTCACCGGATTCATTGGTTTCGTGCTCATCTGGTACGGCATCAGCGGCACGCTGCTCTGGTGGCGGCGTCGATCAAAAGCCTAAACTGCCCGATTGACGGTCGTTTTTGAGCCTTTTTGCCTGAAAAAGACCGTCGATACTAGGATTTAGTGTTTTGTTTCAGGGGCTGTTCGTCGCGAGTGCTGAGTTAGCGCTGAGTCGATCTCGAAGATCGGGCCTTCGTGCAACCCATGGTCGCGCCGTCTCCAGCTGGGCGGCCAAGGAAAGCAGCTTCGCCTCGTCTCCATATGGTCCAATGAATTGCACACCAATAGGTAAACCACCGCCGTTCCAATATAGCGGCACCGACATCGCAGGTTGGCCCGAGACATTTGCCAAGGGTGTGAACGGCGCGTAATTCAGAGTGTTGGTACGGTGTGTAACGTAATCCCGATCCATCACAAATCGGCCGAGCGTTGTCGGCGGCTCGGCCAATGTCGGTGTCAACAAAAGGTCAAATTGGCCAACGAGAGAAGCAATCTTTCGGCCGATACGATGCATTGATTGCAGGGATGACAAGTAGTCAGTTGCCGACATACCTAACCCTAGGTCATGGGCGCTCCAAGTCGCGACCTCGAACTCAGCTGCACTGAGCGGCCGACCAAACATGGCTGACATTGCCTTCATCTCGTTGGCTGTGTTGGCGCAAACGAGTGCGCGCATAACAGTCGCCATTTGCGCGAAATCAATCTCGTGAGAAGTTACTGGTTCCACGATGTGCCCTACGCTTTCACACAGCCTCGCAGCATCTTCTGCGGCGGCGACACAATCGGGGTGCACCGTTGCACCAGATGGAGCCTCAGTCATCAGGCCAATGCGCAGTACGCGCGGCGGCGTTGCAATTGCCTGCATGAATGTCGTCTCGGGAGCCGGTGCAACGTACGGTGCGCCCAGATCTGGGCCGTGGCTAGCGTCCAATGCTGCAGCCGAATCTCGCACGCTGCGTGTGATCACATTTGACGTTGCCATGCCGGACCACGATTCACTTGACCCCGGGCCGTGCGGCATCCGGGCTCGTGTAACTTTCAAAGTGAAGAGCCCGCAACACGAAGCCGGGATGCGCAACGACCCGCCACCGTCAGAGCCATGCGCCATCGGCACTATCCCCGCAGAAACCGCTGCTGCCGCGCCACTACTCGATCCGCCCGCTGAGCGACTGAGATCCCAAGGATTCTTGGTCGGACCTGCATAGAGCGGACCTTCACAAGTCACGTTGATGCCGTACTCTGGCGAAGTGGTCCGTCCAAAAATCACTAACCCCGCACGCCGGTAGCGCTTGGTGAGTTCACCATCGGCATCGGGAAAGTACGACATCGCGGAACGCGAACCGAAGGTCAACCGCAGCCCTGCGGCAGACGCGCCCCCGTCCTTTAGTAGAAACGGTACACCGGCGAACGGGGTTTGAATATCAACCGTTGCGGCCGCACGTTCGCCGACTTCGCGATCTGGCCAACACACCGCGTTGATGGTGGGATTAATTGCCTCCATTCGCGACCACGCAGACGCAAGCAACTCGGACGGTGTTACCTCCTGCCGATGCACCAGTTCAGCAAGTGCTAGGGCATCGTGGGAAGCGTATTCATCTGGCGACAGCATCCGTACCTCGCTTACGTCGCCATGCGCGCAGCCAACAGCGCGCGGGTATAGGCATGTTGCGGTCGATCAAATATATCGTCGCGCGACCCCTCTTCCACAATTTTGCCGCTCTGCATCACGATGACGCGGTCGGCGATTTGCTCGACGGCAGCCAAATCATGGGAGATAAACAAACAGGCGAATTGGTGAGCACGCTGGAGCTCTGCAAAAAGCGCCAAGATCTGCGCTTGAATAGTCATGTCGAGTGCCGAGACGGGCTCGTCCGCGACCACGAACGCGGGGCGCCTTACGATGGCGCGCGCAATCGCCACCCGTTGACGTTGGCCGCCAGACAACTCATGTCCAAAGCGTTGCCCCAGCTTGTTCAAGCCAACTTCTTCCATGACCTGAGCGACAAGTTGCATCTTGTCATCATGACCCATCGCGGTGTGGTTCAGCGGCTCAGCGACGATATCCGCAACACGCATGCGAGGGTTTAGCGATGAGTAGGGGTCTTGGAAAACCAATTGGCACGCCATGCGGAAATCGTGCAGCGCATTGCCGTTTAAATCCTGCATGGGTTGCCCGCGAAACAGTATCTCGCCGCTCGCAGCAGAATTGAGACGCAACATCGCCCGCCCAAGCGACGTTTTCCCGCAGCCACTTCCGCCGACCACTGCAACCGTCTCGGCTTGATTGACAGTGAGATCAACGCCATCGACGGCACGATTCGACACTGGTTTCGTAAACCAGCCGGCGCGTCGACCAGGATAATTCACGACGAGATTCTTGACCTGCAAGATTGGCTGAAGATCAACGTCACCTACAACCTTGTTGCCACGTTTAGGTAACGCGTCCACAAGTTGCTTGGTGTAGGGATGCCGAGGAGAGCGCAGCAACGTTTTCGCTTCACCAGCCTCTACAACTTTGCCGCTTTGCATCACAATCGCCTTGTCGGCATATCGCGAGACTAATCCCAGGTTGTGTGTGATCAGCAATACAGCGGTGCCATCAGTCCTCGCGAGTGACACCATGATGTCTAGTACCTCTAACTGGGTCAGCGTGTCGAGTGCGGTGGTCGGTTCATCAGCGATGAGCAGCTTCGGCTTCAGCAGCATGACTGAGGCCAGCATGATGCGTTGCCGCATGCCGCCGGAAAATTCATGCGGGAATGAGCGCATGCACTGCAACGGATTTGCGATTTGCACTCGCTTGAGCATCGCGACACACGCCGCTTCGACCTCGGGCTTACCAAGCTGGGTATGTAACCTCAGCCCTTCGGCCATCTGTTCACCAATTCGAATCGCTGGATTAAGCGAAACCATCGGTTCTTGGAACACCATTCCAACGGTGCCACCTCGTAATTCCCGCATTCGCTTCGGCGTTGCCTTCAAAAGGCTCTCATCGCCAAGTAGGATCTCGCCAGCATCAACTTGTACGCCGGCAGCGAGCAATCCCAACACACTACGCGCGACCATGGTCTTGCCGCTACCAGACTCGCCAACAACCGCTAGAAACTCTCCAGCGCCGACGTCAAATGAGACCGCATCAGTCAGCTTGGCACCAGAGGCAATCGCAGACACCGAGAGGTTTCGCACCCGTAAGATGGGTGTTGGGCCCGCCATCATTGTTGAGGAAGTCGTGGTCATCATTGAATCCTCGGGTCGAGTCGATCGCGCAGGTGATCTCCTAACAAGTTGACGCCGAGTAGGGTCAAGGAAATACAGACTCCTGGAACAAGACCCAGCCATACCGCAGATTGAATGTAGGAGCGACTGCCTGAGAGCATGTTTCCCCAGGTCGGTGCGGGAGGTGGAACACCCAGCCCGAGAAAAGACAACGCACTCTCCGACAAGATGACCCAGCCGAACATGCTGGTCGCCAACACCGCAATGGGCGCAACACAATTTGGCAGGACGTGCCGTAGCATCGTCACAACTGGATTATTGCCAATCATGACTGAGGCCTCGATGTATTCTTTTTCGCGGATAGAAAGTACGCTGCCGCGCACCACGCGTACCACCATAGGCGCATATGCGAGCCCTAGTGCAATGATGATGCCGTACTGGTTCGCGCCGACGATCACCATGATGGCAAGCGCGAGAAGAATGCCGGGGAATGCCAACAATGTATCGTTGAAGGCCATCATGATGCGATCAGTCCAACCACGAATAAAGCCGGCGAGAAGTCCAATCACGGTGCCCGAGGTGACTGCAAAAAGCACGGACAATAGTGCCACCCAGCAGCTCGTCGCCGCACCAGCCATCGCGCGACTGGCAACGTCACGACCTAATTCGTCAGTTCCCAGCCAATGCGCAAGCGAAGGTGCCTGCAATTTGTTTCTGACACTTAGGTGTAGCGGATCGTAAGGCGTCCAGAACACGGCGACCACAGCAATGAGCGCGATCGCCCCTACGAGCGAATAGCCGGCGATGGCATTGAAGTGCCAACGGTTACTCGACGCAGTCATTCCGCTGTCACCCGTGGATCAAGCAGTGGATAACACAGGTCGACCAGCAAATTGACCAACACATAAATGAGCGCCGTGAAAAGCAAACAGCCTTGTACAACCGGGTAGTCGCGCGCAAAGATTGCATCGACCAATAGGCGCCCTAGCCCGGGTAGGGTAAACACCGTTTCAAGAACTGCAATGCCGCCCAACAGATTTCCCAGGATAAGTCCCACCAGCGTGAGTGTTGGTGCGAAGGCATTGGGCAAGATGTGCCGCGTCAACACGCGCCACTCGCTGGCACCCTTCGCGCGGGCATGAGTCACATACTCCAAACGCTGTACCTCGATCGCGCTCGCACGCATCATGCGAGTCAGCACTCCCGCCTCAATCACAGCCAGGGTCACAATAGGCAACACCAAAAAAGTCATCCCTTTGGAAAGACTGGTTGATAGCGGTACATAGCCCACGACCGGCAGCCAACCTAGCTCTAATCCAAACGCCAGAAGCAAGATTAGACCGAGCCAAAAGCTCGGAATAGAAAGCAGCACAGTGGAGAGCGCAACGATGCTGATATCAGCAGCTCGATTTTGCTTGTGGGCTGCGAATAGCCCCGCAGGTACGGCGATCGTTAACGCCGCCATTACGGCAATGATGACGACTACCCCGCTAACCTGAAATCGTTCGAATAGAAGCGGGAGTACGGCTTGCCCATCAGAAAGCGAGACGCCAAGATCGCCTCGCAAGACCTTTGATGCCCACTCTACAAACTGAATATGAATCGGTTGGTCTAGCCCCATCTGACGACGCACCTCCGCCAGCTGGCCCGGATCCACGCCGTCACCCAGCATGAGTTGCGCTGGGTCGCCAGGAATAAGCCGGATGAGCGAAAACACTGATACACCAACCAGAAACAGGGTTGGCAGCGTCATCAACAGGCGGCGAATGATGTATCGAACCATGTCCGTGATCCGCTAATGTTTCATTCGAACCAGCCAATACCGCGGATGCTCCATCGGCCACTGGCGAAAGCCGACGACACGCTTGTGATACGCGGTGATTTGGATGCCGTTCCAATACACAATTAGGGGAACGTCTTGCAGCATGCGGCGGTGTAATTCATCGAATATCGCTTGGCGTTTGACCTTATCTGTCTCACGCATGGATTCCGCAACCAGCGCTTGGACTTCGGGGTTGTCCCACACCTTTTGTGTTTGCGTGGCTTTTGGGCCGACGAGCATGTCGTATACGAGCGAAGGATCAAGTCGTGACGTGTAGGCAAATGCCATCATCTGATAGTTACCACGGGTGTACCGGTCCAACTGCGTTGCCCAGTCGAGCACCTCGACCTCCAAGCGGATGCCGGCGTAAGCAGCCAACCCCTGAGCAATCAATGCCGTGTCGTACATTGTTCCGTAGCGCTTGTTAGCCAATATCTTTATCGGTCGGCCGTTGTATCCCGCTTCTTTCAAGAGGCGTTTTGCTTCTGCAATGTTGTTAACAAAGCCGGTCCGTTGCACGTCGGTATAGAACGGACTAATGCTGGGCATCGCTGAGTTGTTTAACTTGGCGAGGTCATTTGTAGTTCCGCTCACTAGTTCCTTGCCATCAATGGCGAGTGCAATTGCCCGACGGATACGGACGTCCCTCATCAGTGGGTCACGCGTATTGAACAAGATGCCGGAAATACTCGTCGTTGTGGAGATATCGACCTTAATGTTGGCCTTCGACTGAATATCCGCAAGTTCCGACTCATTAATGTCAGGGAGGATATCAACCGAGCCACCAAGCAACGCGGCCTTGGCGGAAGAGCTATCTGGCACAACCAAGAAGCGGATAGTTTCAACTTCAGCCTTCTTGCCACCGGCGTATCCACTTGCGGGCTCGCTGCGCGCTTGGTACTTGTCGAAGCGTTTCAACTCCAAGTACTGGCTACGTTTCCATTCGCCCAGTTTGTAAGGCCCAGTACCAACTGGCCCTTTCCAGGATCCATCTGCACCAACAGAACTGCGATGAATGATTCCCGTGCCACCGCAATCGGGGCGCGAGAGCATGGTTAAGAAAAGCGGCGCTGGACGCTCAAGGCGAATCACTACTGTCTCAGCGTTTGGCGCTTCTACGGCAACTACCTTGGCTTGACCCCGGCCATCGACCTCTGACAGACAGCGCCATTTGGTTGCAGGATCAAAATAACGTTTCAATGCCCAAACTACGTCTCCGGAAGTGAGTAGGGCACCGTTATGAAACTGAATTCCCTTGCGTAGTCTGAATGTGTACGTGACACCATCTTTCGCCACGTCGTAGGATGCGGCAAGCATCGGGGCAATGGAGGTATCTTCAGCGAGTGCGACCAACCCTTCGACCATATGCATCACGACCGCATCCGTGGTGCCGTCCCTGTTCACCCCTGGATCGGTTGAGCGGATGTCGGATAACAAGCGCGCACGAAGCTGAGTCGGCTCCGCAGATACTGCAAAACCAATGCAGCTCAACAGCAGGACGCACGCAGGAGTAGCAATGTATCTTGGGATTTGCATTGAATCAGCTAAGCGAGCATCCGACTACGACAGGCTGGCAGGGGACGCCGGCTTGAAATCGGACTGTAGTTGGAAGCGATGGAATTGTTTGTTCAACGCTGGTAGCATCGCGACTTCCATTGTCCCGACTACCGGTTCCATTACGATCATGGCGACGGTTGCGCTAAGATTCGATGACAATGACGGACGGGGCGGACGACACACTCCCCATGGCGATTCGAAGTCATCGAATAGCGACCTCTTAACGTCATCCGGCGAGATGCGTCCAATATGCGGTCGCAAAAAACCATCAACGCGGAGATCTCGGTAGAGACTATCCGGCGTACTCTTTATCCCAGTGTCGAGCAATTTTGCGAGTGCAACTGGGCTTTGCCAGTGATTTGCGTGTACCAGTAATCCATCGCGCGCATGAACTTGAAATGTCTCGTCTGGTGCGCACTCAAGATTGAGTACGATGCCCTCTGCATGGCTGACGATCATATTGTTTGATGCCGACTTGCCGGTGCAATAAACGGCTCGCAAAGCAAGGGCTAACCGATCTTGTTCGAGCGCATGCCGACGAATGAGCGCCAGCGGAATACCAAGGTCACGATAGTCACGATCACTCTCCAAATAGTTGCCAGTGATTGCAACGCCTGACGCATTCATCCCTGCACGCGCCAGGCCACCCGCTTCAGTAAAGGTGAGAATATCCGGACCGTCGTCGCGTCGAATGTGCAACACAATTGCTGTTTCCGCGCACTCAAATTTCCAGTCCCAGTTCTGTGCATGAATGAGACGCTTATCGCGCGTTGCGCTGGGGAGCACAACTAGTCCGGTGCAGCCGTCCGGCTCGCTGTCGACTGTTACCTTTTGTTTTTGGCGGGCAGCGAGTTGCAACACCTCTGTTCGCGCGTTGAGCAGCACAACATGCTCGAACGGAATTTGTGCGCCGGCCGCAATGCCGCGCATTTCCGCGACTAAGTCTGTATTAAACGATTCAATCAGTGGCACGAGTTTTGCCACGATTTGGCTTAATTGGCCTGAGCTAAAACTAGTCGCGTTTAACTGTTCCGAATAATGGGTAGCGCCTTTGACAATTCGGTCATGCGCCTTCTGGCCGTACATAACGCCGCGGTCATATGGTGATCCTGAAATTTCGATCAACGGGCATCCGTAAGCCATGGTCTTCTCGGTTTCCTAGAAATGAAGGTAGTTATCGGATTACAACAGAATCAAGCTCTGACCTAGACCAGACTCAAACTTTGTCATTTGTGCTTAACGCGCAGTCAGTCAGAAGGCGCAGTTCGAATCGATTGGCATGTGAGTGCTCTTGTGTTGAAACGAAAGGATGAAAAGCTGGGCCTAAACGTATCACGACCGATTAAGTCCCCAAATACGAAGTTTGTCGCGCGTACGAACCCAGGTCTTGGCAATACTCACGAGCGGGCCGCGCAGCAACCGCCCACCGGGAAAGTTCCTGTGCGGAAGGCGCGAGAACATCTGGAAGTTTTCGTAGTTACCGGTGACTGCTTCGGCGACTGCACGCCCCGCCACTGCGGTTGAGACCAGTCCTGAGCCTGAAAAGCCCAGGAGGTGAAAAACGTTGTCCGAGAGCGTACCGAGGTTAGGCGCGCGCGACAATGTCGCATCGAGTATTCCGCCCCAAGTGTAGTCAATACGAATATCGGAAAGCGCAGGGAAGGTCGCACGCATATTGCGTCGTAGTTCTTCTGTGTGCCCATCCGGGGAGGTATCGCCAAGGTAGCTGGCACCGCCGCCGAAAATGAGTCTGTTGTCGGCTGAAAGCCTGAAGTAATCTAGCGCCGCGCGATTGTCGGCTACTGCCACACGTGTCGGAAGCAGCTGGGAGGCAAGCTCCGCGCCAAGCGGTGCAGTCGCAATAATCCATGTCGCCACCGGCAGTATACGGCGCGAAAGTTGTTTGGCGGCTTCCCCGGCTAAATTGTCTATACCGACATTGCAGGCAAGGATAAGCGTCTTCGCCTTCACGACCGCACACGACGACTCGACCACAACACCCGACGCCTCATGCCATGCCACCAATGGCGAGTCTTCATGAATGACGCCGCCTTGTGCGACGACTCCCCTAGCCAATCCTAACGTGTATCGAAGCGGATCTAGATGTCCGCCATCCATATCCAAAATGCCACCGTAGTAGCGATTGCTCTGGATATGTTCACCCAACTCTTCGCGGCGGATAAAGCGTTGTGTACTCCCGTAGTGTTCACGCGCGTGCCCAACCCAAGCCTTGAGGGGAGCAGCGTGCTGGGGCGTTACCGCTGTTTCGAGATGTCCGCGCCGAAATTCGCATTCGATACCAAGCGCCTCCACTTGCCGCGCAACTTCATTTGCGCCCTCGATCAACAACCGATAACACCTCTGCGCCTGTGGCATGCCTATAGTTGACTCCAGATAGGGCATGCCGCATGCGAACTCTGGTATCACCTGTCCGCCGTTGCGACCTGACGCACCCCAACCCACCCGGTTGGCTTCAAGCAGCACCACACTGACACCGCGCGAAGCCAGCGCATAGGCCGTCTGCAGTCCGGCTAATCCCGCACCCACGATGCAAACGTCATAACTTGCATCGGCCTTGAGCGGTGCGTAGCGTTCGCGCACGCCTACCACTGACTCGTAGTAACTCGCGGGAAGTGCCCGATCCTCTAAGTAGGGTATGGTCACGCGCCGTCACCTATCCGAATCCAAGTCGTCTTAAGTTCGGTGTACTTCTCCAAAGCGTGCAACGACTTGTCGCGGCCGTTGCCAGATTGTTTATAGCCACCAAACGGAACTGTAATGTCGTCCTCATCATAGGAATTCACATGCACGGTACCCGCGCGAATACGCCGAGATACCGTAATGGCTCGATCAATGTTCTTGGTCCAAACCGACGCCGCCAAGCCATAGTCCGTGTCGTTCGCTATTGCCACTGCCTCGTCGAGCGATGCTGCCTCCATGATGGACAACACCGGGCCAAATATCTCCTCTCGCGCGATACACATCTGCGATGAAACACCTGAAAAAATAGTTGGGTTGACATAGTAGCCGCCCGTCTCTTGCATGACCTGATCGCCACCCACCACGAGACTTGCCCCTTCCTCCTGACCTTGTGCTATGAGTCCCATAACACGCGATAACTGCACCTGATCAACGATGGCACCCATAATGCTTTGGGGATCAAGTGGATCTTTAGGTGCAAACGACGGTGCGAGTGTCTTTAGGCAGGCGATCACCTCGTCCTTTATTGAGGCGTCAACAATCAGTCTCGAAGGCGCGTTGCAGCTTTCGCCTTGATTGAAGAAGATGGAATTTGCGCAGGCCTTTGTTGCCGCTTCAATATCCGCATCCTTGAGTATCAGAAACGGCGATTTACCACCAAGCTCGGTCCATGCGCGCTTTAAATTCGATTTGCCTGCGTTCTCGGCGATACGCTTACCGATAGCAGTGGAGCCCGTAAAACCGATGCAGTCCACGTCCAAGTGCAGCGAGAGCGGCTCACCGGCTTCCGCCCCATAACCTGGTACAACATTCAGAACGCCATCGGGCAATCCAGCCATCTGCGCAAGCTCTGCTAGTCGCATTGCTGTCAAAGGTGATTTTTCCGAGGGCTTTAAGATCACGCTGTTGCCTGCGGCGAGCGCGGGACCAATCTTCCAAGCTGCCATCAACATTGGATAGTTCCACGGCACAATCGCGGACACGACGCCAATGGGCTCGCGTGTCATCAACGCCAATGCATCCTTTGATGTCGGCGCGATTTGATCATAAACTTTGTCAATTGCCTCTCCGTACCAGCGGATGCAGTTTGCTGCGGCTGGCACGTCCACCGCGAGGCTATAGCGAATTGGCTTACCCATATCCAGCGTTTCCATCAGCGCCAATTCGTCGCGATGCGTTTCTATGAGATCGGCGAATCGCACCATCACTTGTTTGCGCGCTTTAGGACTCTGGCCGGACCAACGCCCATCATTAACGGCACGACGTGCGGCTGCGACGGCGAGGTCAACATCTTGCCCACCACAGCGGGCCACGTCGGTCAACACTCGGCCATCAATTGGTGACACGCTCGAAAACGTCCGTCCATCTGCAGCCCAAACGCGAGCTCCATCCATGAACGCGCGGCCGTCCAGGTCCAATGCTACTGCGCGTTGATGCCAATTGATGGTCATGCGATCTCGCCCTCTGACGCTCGCGCGATTTGTCTTGGCTGTACGTTCGCCATATGCATACTCTATGCCACCAGGCCCATTTGGCGGACGTCTACCAAGGTCCTGTCCAACGCGCCACGGATGAGCTGAATCATTCGATCAATCTCCTCGCGTGTAATCACCAAAGGAGGCGCAATGATCATGCGATGCCCTACCGCCCGCATCACCACACCACCTTGAAAACAATGCCCGCGGCAGCGCATACCAACCGCATCGTCCGATAAAAACAAAGTATTTTTTTCCTTGTTCTTCACCAGAATCAAACCCGCAACCATTCCACAGGTTTCTGTCACTCCAACAAGCGGGTGGTCCGCTAGCTCGGTAAATTTTGCCTTTAGGTATGGAGCCGTTTCCTCGGCCACACGCTCAATGACTCTCTCACGCTGCAAGATGCGGATGTTTTCCACCGCGACCGCGCAGGCAACCGGATGTCCGGAATAGGTGAAGCCATGATTAAAGTCGCCGCCTTTGCCTATCAAGACATCCGCCACTCTGTCACCCACAGCCACTCCACCGAGCGGGACATAGCCTGAGGTAACGCCTTTCGCAAATGTCATCAGGTCGGGCTTTATCCCAAAGTACTCACAACCAAACCAACGTCCAAGACGACCGAACCCGCAGATCACTTCGTCGGAGACTAGCAGCACATCATACTTGCGGCAGATCCGTTCGATCTCAGTCCAATAGCCTGGTGGCGGAATTATCACTCCGCCGGCGCCTTGCACAGGCTCGCCGATAAATGCACCAACGTTTTCAGGTCCTAACGATAAGATTGCTTCTTCGAGCCACCCGGCTGACCTCATGCCGAAGGCTTCGGGCGTCATCCCCTGACCGAACTCGAAATAGTAGGGCTGCTCGATGTGATGTATGCCCGCGATGGGGAGATCACCTTGGGCGTGCATCTCTACCATTCCGCTTAGGGACGCTCCACAAACGGTGCTGCCGTGATACGCATTGCGTCTCGCAATGATGGTCTTCTTGTTTGGTTGCCCCAACACATCCCAGTAGCGTCTAACCATCCGAAAAATGGTGTCGTTTCCTTCTGAGCCGGAGTTGGTAAAGAAGAAGTGGTTGAACTGCGGCGGCGTGACTTCAGTCAATAGTGTGGCCAGTTCGATTGCGGGAACAACGGCTGTGTTGAAGAAGCTGTTGTAGAAAGGCAGTCTGCGCATCTGCGCTACAGCGGCCTGCACGAGCTCCTCGCGCCCATAACCCAAGTTCACACACCAAAGGCCCGACATGCCGTCGAGGATTTTGTTGCCCTCGGAATCCCATATGTAGACGCCATCGCCGTGCGTCACGATACGCGAGCCCGTATTTGCGAGGTCAAGCGTATCGGTGAACGGATGCATGTAATGCGCACTGTCCATCGCACGGAGTGTCTTGGTATCAAAAGTCTCGTTCATGATCGGCTTATCCATGCTCACACCCTTTAAACGTGGAGCAACAAGTGCTCACGCTCCCAAGGGCTTATCACCCGCATGAACTCGGTGTATTCCAGCTCCTTCACCGACGTATACAGGGTGACGAACTGTTCGCCGAGTAGCTCCCGGAGAGGAGTAGCTTCGCGCAACAGATCAATCGCCTCGTTCAGACTTCTTGGCAATTCGTAGTCATGCGCATAGCCGTTACCCTTTAACTCGTCAGACGGCACCAAGCCATTGACCATGCCCAAATAGCAGCACGCGAGGCTCGTGGCCAGTGCGATGTAGGGATTTGCATCGGCACCAACAACCCGATTCTCTAAGCGTCGCGCTGCTGCACTTGAGTGAGGTACGCGGATACCAACAGTTCGATTGTCGCGCCCCCACTGGACATTAATTGGTGCGGCAGTGTCGGGCACCAGTCTGCGGTACGAGTTTACGTAAGGCGCAAATAGCGCCATCGACGCTGGGAGATACGTCTGTAGGCCGGCAATGGCGGACTTAAACAGTGCGCTATCGCCACCATCCTCATCCGCGAAGACGTTACGACCCGTCGCTGTATCGATGACACTCTGATGGATATGCATCGCCGAGCCAGGCTGTCCGGCGATCGGCTTCGCCATGAACGTCGCATACATGTTGTGGCGCATTGCCGCTTCTCGAACAGTACGCTTAAACAAAAATACGCTATCGGCCAATTCCAAAGGATTGCCATGCAGGAAGTTAATCTCCATCTGACCCGTGCCGATTTCGTGGATCAATGTGTCGATTTCAAGCTCCTGCACTTCGCAGTAATCGTAGATGTCCTCAAACAGTGGATCAAATTCGTTGACGGCATTAATGCTGTAGGCCTGTCTGCCGGATTCCGCTCTTCCACTACGACCGATCGGCGGTCCCAGCGGTAGGTCTGGGTCAGTGTTTCGCGCAACCAAATAAAACTCAAGCTCGGGTGCTACTACTGGTCGCCAGCCCTTGTCCTCATAGAGTTTCAGTACGGTGCGTAATACTGAGCGGGGTGCGTAGTTGACGAGTTTGTCACCAAAGGTAAAGCAATCGTGAATCACCTCTGCAGTCGGGTCTGTCGCCCATGGCACTATTCGCACCGTGGTCGGATCCGGCTTCAACACCATGTCACCATCGCTGGCAAGAATGATCGCGTTGAAGGCGTCATCGTTGGGTACTTCTCCGGTGACCGTCATGCCGAGAACCACTTCTGGCAAACGCATTCCGCGCTCTTCCCGGAACTTCGCGCGCGGCAAAATTTTTCCGCGTGGCGTGCCCGTGATGTCGGGGACCAAACACTCAATTTCGGTGACACTTCGCTCATTCAACCATGCATCAAGCTCGTTGAACCCCATGTTTTCCCGCTCAATACGTCCACTGTCATTCATGATGCAGCCTTTGCCAAACTGGTGTGATTTTGGTTTGAGACGACGTTTTCTAGGAGACTCTCGACTGCCGATACTGTCGGCAAGCGTCGCCAAACGCCGAAAACAACAATCTTGACTCCTGGTTCTCAGACGCACGCCACTCCGGGTGCCATTGCACGGCCAACGCAAAGCGGTCTTTGCCACGAACGCGAATCGCTTCAATCAATCCGTCGGGAGCTGTCGCTTCCACATCTAGCTGCTCCCCTAGCTGGTCAATTCCTTGTCCATGCACCGAATTGACTGTGATTTGCTCCACGCCCAGAAAAATGGATTGCAGTTTCCCCCCAGGGGCGAGCTGGACTACGTGCGCAGGCCCATATTGGATTTCCGCAGGCTGACCTTCGGCTCCGCGGTGGTCTTGCATTTCCGAAAGGCCGTGCACCGCTTGATGCAACGAGCCTCCCATGGCCACGTTGAGCTCCTGAAATCCACGGCAGATGCCGAATACGGGCACCCCACGTCGAATCGCTTCCTGAACCAAAGTAAGATTGGTTTCGTCACGCTCGACGTCTTGTGGCAGCGTGTCGTCGAGAAGTGACTTGCCATACCGCGCGGGTTCAATGTTGGACACCGACCCCGTTAGCAAGAGGCCATCGACCATATTCAACATGCGCGCAACGTCGAGCGAGGCGCCTAAGGCGGGGATCAGAACAGGTGCACAGCCCGCAATGTCGGTCAGCGCACGGATGTACTTTCCACCGACAACATGAAAGTCATGTTCGCCGATGAACTTGGTACAGCAAGGCACACCAACAATTGGGGAAACGGAATTCATGACCGCCTGCGGATAGTCGATTCAGGTCTTTGATCACGGCATGGGCACGCCCCGCATCAGCACGAACTTTTTTCGCAGCGCATCTGATCAAATTGTGTTGGATTGTAGTTTACACTAAGAAAATACAATTTTCAGCATCCACCCGGGAGCCGCTAAGGTTTTCAAGCGGGACGACACGCAAACAACTGTCACACGAAAATGCATGGCAAGCGGCCACTGGATAGACGAAAAGCAGATTCAGCGCATATTGCATTTACAAAATATATAGTACAATTTTGCGATCGCTTATGGATCAGCCATCGTTTTCGCTGGGCCCTGCCTCGATAAATCTCGCTTCCTCCATCTCTGCACAGGAGCCTCCATGCACACGATTACGCGTTGCCGTTGGGTCGCGGCGCTAGCGGCTTCCATCGCTCTATTCATGACTTCACCCATTGGTGCTGTCGCGCAGACAGCAAAGGGGACAGCTGCGGAGGGCGCACTAGACAAGTTTCTCGATCCGGCTTCAGCCGACCTCGCGACCAAGCTCGAAGTGTTGCAGCATGCGATCTATCTCCAGGAGACGCGACTGCTGGTTGTCGCATTTCGCCTAGAATACGGTGATCGCATCCGCATGCGGGAGGTTTCCTTTCCTGCGAGCGACAAGACGCTTGTCCCCGGCTATATCTTCACCCCTCTTAAGCTCGACAAGGGGCGTCGCTTGCCGTGCATCATCTTGGTTCACGGGGGTTATCACGAACGCCTCGATCCAAAGTACTTCCCGATGATCGAAGTGGCGATTAATCAGGGATACACCGTCATGTTCCCGGAGTACCGGGGAAGTCGGGGTTACGGTGCCAACCACTACGTAAACGATTACGGTGTCACTGATACGGCCGACGTGCTGGCCTCGGCCGCCTACATGGCAAAGCAGGATTACGTGGACGCAGACCGTATGGTGATCTTCGGGCAGAGCCGCGGCGGCATGATTACGCTTTCTTCGATCCAGAAAGAGCCCAAGCGATTCAAGGCAGCGGTCGACGTCGTGGGGCTCACCGACATGGTTGCCTTCATGTCCTATAAGCCGGACTGGCGCCGTCGTGCTACAGCGAAGGACAGCAGCCTGTTCAAGGGTAAGCTCCCGGACGAAAATCTCGCCGCCTACATGGAGATTTCGCCGCTGAATAACGTCGACGCAATTCAAACTCCATTGTTGGTCATGGCAACGACCGGTGACAAGATCGCGCCGCTTACGCTGCACACAGGTCGCCTGATTGATGCCCTCAAAGCAAGAGGGAAGAACCACGAAGTCAAAATTTTCGAGAACGCACCCGGTGGTCATGTATTCCTCATGGGGGATAGTGACGAAGCAGAGGATGCGATCAAACGCATTTTCGACTTCATCGGCCGCCATCTAAAGAAATAGACCAATAGTAGAGGCTCCGACATGAACCCATTTCGCGCACTTCTTGCAATCGGCCTAAGCGTTCTTGCCTGGTCTTCAGCCGTGAACGCGGCCGCCCTGCCAGATCCAATCGAGTCCGGCCCGACGGGGCTGGCCATTGAGTATCACGTTTCACCAGCTGAGAGACCTGGGCTGCGCAAGTTGATGCAGTCGAGCGGAATCAAACAATTCGAAAGCTGGAAGGCGCAGGGCATCATCAAACACTACCAATTGCTGTTCAATCGCTATGTCGATTCACAGAACTGGGACCTGATGGCCTTTGTGACATTCAATACGTTTTCAGATGTGGCGCGCTGGAAAGCGATTGAAGATAGGACCCCCGCCGGCCTGCCTCTCGCCGCGCTTAAATTGACCAAGACTATTCGAACCACTCCGGCTGACTTGTATTTCGAGGGAGGCACTTATGCGTCACGACCTGCCACAACTAAGTCTGTATTTCTAATCATCCCCTACGACTACACAGTTTCAACAGCGGAGTACATTAAATACTCAGCGGGCTACATCGTTCCACAGTTTGATGGCTGGCTCGCCGAAGGTGTGATTGCGAGCTACGGGATTTACCTTGGAAGATATGCCGTTGACCGCCACTGGTCGGCGTTGCTCGTACTTGAATACAAGGACGATGCAGCGCTCGGGCTTCGCGAGAAAACCATTGCGAAAGTTCGCACTTCGCTCCGCGAGAATCCGGCTTGGAAAGCCATTAGCGACAACAAGCAAAACGTCCGCGTAGGGCGCGCCTACATCATGGCGGATCCACTGCTGCCGTAGGCGGCGCTGACAGAAAACACTGACGAAACAAATGCAAAACGAGGAACGCTTCATGGCGACGAACAAAGAATGGATGGCAAGGAGAGTTGCGGCAGTTGCACGTGGTGTTGGGCAAACGCACGAGATCTTTGCCTCACATGCTGAGAACGCAGAACTCTGGGATATCGAGGGTCGCCGCTATATCGACTTTGCTGGGGGAATCGCCGTCCTTAACACCGGACATCGCCACCCCAAAGTTATGGCTGCAGTGGATGAGCAACTCAAGCGCTTCACCCATACCTGTTTTCAGGTGATCGCCTACGATAGCTACGTCGAAGTCTGCGAGAAGCTAAATGCACTCGCCCCCGGGAGCTTCCCTAAGAAATCACTACTGCTCACCAGCGGTGCCGAGGCCTTAGAAAACGCAATCAAGATCGCGCGTTCATATACGGGACGTTCAGCGGTGGTTACCTTTACCGGTGGCTATCATGGCCGTACGTTGATGACCCTTGCGATGACAGGCAAAGTGGCCCCTTACAAGTTAGGCTTTGGCCCGTTTCCGGCCGAGGTGTTCCACGCAACATTTCCCAACGCACTTCACGGCGTGAGCATTGACGACGCCAAAGCCTCACTCGACCAGATCTTCAAGAACGACGTCGAGGCAGCTCGCGTTGCTGCCATTGTGATTGAGCCAGTACAAGGTGAAGGCGGTTTTTATATCGCGCCCCCTGAGTTTTTGCGTTATTTGCGCCAACTTTGCGACGAACACGGCATCGTCTTGATTGCTGACGAAGTCCAAACTGGCGCGGGGCGGACGGGAACCTGGTTTGCGATGTCGCACAGCGGCGTCATTCCCGACCTAACGACGACGGCGAAATCACTAGCCGGGGGATTCCCCCTATCAGCAGTAGTCGGACGCGCTGACATCATGGATTCACCAGCTCCCGGTGGACTTGGCGGCACCTATGCTGGGTCACCTGTTGCTTGTGTTGCTGCGTTAGCGGTGATGCAAGCATTCAACGAAGAGCGATTGCTGGAAAAAGCGAATATCGTCGGGCTACAACTCACGGAAAGACTGGCCCGGATGCAACAGCGCTTTCCCGCAATTGCCGAGGTTCGCGGACTCGGTGCCATGGTCGCTATCGAGCTCTTCGAGTTGGACGGTAAACATACTCCCAACGCCGCACTCGCCAAAAACATCGTCACGCGAGCAGCCGAGAAAGGCCTCATCCTTTTGTCTTGCGGCGTGTATGGCAATGTCATCCGTATCCTTGTCCCGCTTACTGCAAGAGCAGAGTTAATCGCTGAGGGCCTAGATATTCTGGATGAAGTTCTGCGCGAGCTTTGTAATGTCGCCGCTGCAGCATGATTTCAACTGCACCAATCTGACAACAGAACGCATATGTCTTGCACAATTGGCTCAACCAAAAGCGTTTTAATTGCAATTGCGGTCTCATGCCTCTTGCTTTGCTGCAATGGCGTGAACGCTCAACCAGTCGGCGGTTATCGCCTCGACGAAGCTGTAACCCTGCCAAGCACCAATACCAGTTGGGACTACATAGAACTAGACCAGGCTCGCAGCTATCTCTTTGTTGCGAGACGAAATGATGGCCTGACGATTTACGACGTCCGAAAGAAGAAGCTCGTTGCAAATGTGGGCGGAACTGTTGGTGCCAACGGGGTACTTTTGCTACCCGCCGTTGACCGCATTCTGATCGCCAATACGGATGGCACGGTTACCGTCATCGCCTACAAAAGCCTGAAGGTCGTCGACCGGGTCAAGGTGGACAACGCTTCTCTTAACGCCGGGTTCGTCGAACCCATGTCCGGCAAAGTTTTCTTGGTGACTGCAACTCGCGAGAAGGTATCCACCCTCTTCCAAGTCGATCCCCAGACTGGCGCCACGTTGGCAAAATTCGATTTCGCCACAACCAAGATTGATACACCGGCGGTAGATGGTAAAGGGACAATTTTTGTCCCTATGCGCTACCAGAATCAAATCGCGAGAGTTTCCGTTAGCGACATGAAAGCCTCTGCGGTTTGGCCAACCGGTGACTGCGTAAACCCTGTTGCCATGGAGTATGACAAGGCACACAACCGCCTACTGGTCGCCTGCCGTGGAGAAAAACCGGTGTTTATCGCCATGGATGCGTCCACCGGCAAAATCGTATCTACCCTACCAATTGGCCGTGGCGTAGACGGTTTGGTTGTTGACCACGAGAATCGCATGATCGTGACATCAAATGGTGCTGACGCTAACCTAGTGGTCATTCGCCACCATAGTGCAGACGAGTACAAAATTGTCGAAGTCGTGGCAACGAGACCGATGGCACGCACGATGGCCATGGATCAGAGCAGCAAGCGGTTGTTTCTGGTCACCGCAGAGCACACGACTGGAATGACTGGTGCTGACGGCAAGCCGCTTCCGCCACACTTCCATACAAATACGTTTTCGATTTTGAGCTACGCCAAGACGCAGTAACGAAACCGATCGCACCATCGGCTCGCGACACCGTTAACCCATGACAACCGAATGATCCCGACATGAGCATCCTGCCACCGTTTTATCAGCAGCCCAAGTTTCTCTTAGACGGGGAGTGGGTTACCGGATCAGGCAGCGTGGCTCACCGCTTGGTCAATCCGGCAACGGGTCTTTCAATATCGGAGTATCAATCTGCCAGTGTCGCGCAGCTCGACACCGCGCTTGGTGCGGTTGATAAGAGTTTTCCCGGCTGGCGCGCAACACCAGCAGTAGAACGCGGCCGTATCTTGCGACTAGGTGCAGCCCTCATGCGCCAGCGGATTGAGGAAATTGCCACCCTACTCACCACAGAACAGGGCAAACTGCTCGCCGAGGCTCGCGCTGAGATCTTGGCTACTGCTGAAATGTTCGAGTGGTTTGCGGAAGAACCCGTGCGCGCGTACGGCCGCATCGTACCTCCGCGTGCTTCCAATCTACGACAACACGTTGTTCGCGAGGCTGTTGGACCAGCGGCCATGTTCTGTTCCTGGAATTTTCCTGCCCGAAACCCCGGATACAAGATTGCGGCGGCACTCGCTGCAGGGTGCCCATGTATCGTCAAACCTGCGGAGGAAACTCCTCTCACGGCAATGGCTCTAGTCTTGGCGTTGATGGACGCGGGACTACCCAAAGGCGTTTTGAACTTGGTCTACGGTGATGCTGCCAATCTTTCCGCACATCTAATTGCCAGCAGCGTTATTCGAAAAATATCGTTTACTGGCTCAACCCAAGTAGGTAAGTTTTTGTCGAAGCTTGCCGCCAACACAGTCAAGAAAATGACCATGGAGTTAGGGGGGCATGCGCCGGTGATTGTGTTCGACGACGCCAACTTGGACCTTGCTGTATCTCTTACGGCCGCCGCAAAGTTTCGCAACGCAGGGCAGGTTTGCATTTCTCCGACAAGGTTCTTTGTTCAAGCCTCTACTTACCAAGCATTCATCGACAAGTTCACAGCTGTCGCCGCGAAGCAGGTGGTGGGCAACGGTTTAGATTCGGGAACCACAATGGGTCCGCTCGTGCATGAACGTCGCCGAAGCGATGTAGACAAATTTGTGCAAGATGCAGTTGATCGTGGCGCAAAGTGCGCGTTCGGCGGCGGGCCAATCGACGGCCCAGGTTTCTTCTATCGCCCAACAGTAATCGCGGACCTTCCGACAGAAGCACGTCTCTTGCACGAAGAGCCGTTTGGGCCTATCGCCTCAGTAGTTCCATTTGACACAATGGACGAGGTGATTAGTAACGCCAATGCACTGCCATTTGGTCTGGCCGCATATACGTTTACAACATCACTTAAAACTGCCCATGAGGTCGCAGATCGAATTGAAAGCGGCATGGTTGGGATCAACACAACGCGCATCTCATATCCAGAGACACCTTTTGGCGGCGTCAAAGAAAGCGGTTATGGATCAGAGGGCGGGATGGAGGGACTTGATGCTTACCTAGTCACTAAATCAGTGAGCGTTGCTCTGTGAGTAGATAACTCGATAGCCAACGTGCTCTTTAAGAATTGCTTTTAAAACTTGCAACCACTAATTTTTTATATTCTCAAAGGTGTATTCCGATGATCCACGCAACAACCTCTATCGCACTCTTTGCTCTTACTAGCTTGACCGCTCTCGCTGCCTTTGCTGACAACAAAAAGACTGGTCAGCAGATCTATATCGAGTCGTGTAAAGAGTGCCATGCAAGCGGGGAGAAAAATGCACCGGTTCTGGGTGACAAGGAGGCATGGCGACCCAGGCTACGCGAAGGCCTGTCGGAATTGACAAAAGATGTCATTCGAGGAAAGGGTGCGATGCCGCCGAATGCTGGCAACCCTAAGTTGACACGACGTGATATCCAGCTAGCCATTGTGTATATGGCCAATGAGAGCGGTGCTAAGTGGAAAGATCCAAAGTAGCACCCTCTCTGATTGAGGTTTTACGCAGCACGAACTCCCATACGAAGCCTCGGCTAGACAACGAAAACACGCGCAATTCATAAAGGACTTTCCGAATGAAGACCACACCATACAAAGCTGCAGTTTGCACATTGTTCTTTGCTGTTTTTGGATTCGTTCTGTCGCCTGCCATGGCACAGGATGCTGTTCCCAAAAAGGACGGGTTGGACAGATTTCTCAACATGGACGCAAAGGATGTCGAGACCAAACTGACGGTTGTCCAACATGAAATCTATCAACTAGCGGTTGCCACCGCGATTGTTCGCTTTAACCAGCAGTATGGTCATCGCGTAAACCTTGAGTCTGTTGAGTTTGCGTCAGGCCTCGAACTTATCCCTGGTTACGTTTTCACGCCGAAGGAGTTGGTGAAGGGCAAGCGGTATCCGGCCATCGTTTGGATCCACGGCGGCTTTCATGATCGGTTTGATAAGTACTACTTCAAGTTGCTAGACGAAGCGGTGAGTCGCGGCTTTGTTGTGATTTTCCCCGAGTATCGAGGCAGCGCTGGCTATGGAGAGCCGCACTTTCAAAACTCCTATGGTTCAACCGATGTTGCTGATAGTCTTGCCAGCGCTGACTTCGTCGCCAAACTTCCATATGTCGACCCTGATCGCATCGGCGTGGCTGGCCATAGCCGCGGCGGTATGGTGACGCTGCTTGCCATCCAGAAACAACCGAAGAAATTCAAGGCCGCAGTGAAGATTGCAGGTCTCGTCGATTTCGTTGCGTACATGGCTTATAAGCCGGAATACCGTCGGCTTGAAATCGCGAGAGAGGCGCAGTTTGGCGGGTTGCTGCCAGACAAGAACCTCGGCGCCTATATGAAAGTCTCGCCAGTAAACTTCGTCAACCAGATTCAGACGCCGATACTTGTCATCGCCAACAGTCTCGATAAATCTGTGCCGATCGACCTGCACACGACGCGCCTCGTTGAACTTTTGCGCTCGTATGACAAGACGCATGAAACGAAAATATACAAAGACGCACCTGGAGGGCACATGTTCCTGTTTGCGGATACTGACGAAGCCAAAGACACGTTGAAGCGTACCTTCGATTTTCTTGCGAAGTACCTCAATCCATAGACCCATACACGTCCCGCCAGCTAGAACCACTGCAGATTAATTGCTTTTAAAGCTGTCGTCGCGAAAGCCTGACCCAAGGCAAGCGCGTGACGTAGTGATGACGCTCTTGTCCTATTTCCTGGGCATTGAATTCGACGTTGCGGCAGAATTGGGCGCATGTGCTGTTGATTTCAACATTGAACGCGACCACTTTTCATCGAAAAAACAGGCCACCCCCTTTGAGCTAAAGCACTACAGCAAATGATGTTTGCTGGGAAAGAGGCGGCATCGTTTGAAATTGAAGTGCTGGCGAAATTTGGCTTTCAGTTGCACCGAAATCAACACGTGGATGAAGGATCGCTTGGCTTGAACGTGATTCCCCCTCTGTCACGATAGTTGTCCGGTCTCTTGAAGAGACAAATTCAATCCACTGAGGGAGCGGGAAAGATGAAACTCATGCCAGTCTATGGCCCGCAATTCAAAGAGCAGATCGTTAAAAAGATGATGCCGCCTCACAAC
>JADCIX010000037.1 GCA_020247545.1 Rhodocyclaceae bacterium
GACGTCTGGGCATAGGTGACTGCGTTCATGAGGCAGGTAACCATTAGCGTGGCCAAAAGTGCAGCGCTGCGATTGATGCTGAATCTGTTCATGACATTCCTCTTCTGACAAAAACCGAGCGGTCGGCAAAGCGTCTGCGGCGGGTGCATCGCAGTACGTCTATCGGTGCCGCTGTGCTCTATTCCGAATCATTGGCGATGCTACTGTGGCAATGATATAATTCATTGAATTGAAAGAGTAATTTTTGATAAGCGCGCTTGCTATTGTAACAAGAATGCCACCAAGAATGCGAATAATGACGCCCTCGCCAGTTTTTTTCGTCGCTGTGAGATCTCAAATCTGGTGTCTGACCTGTTATGCGGCGTTCGGTTGTCTGTTGGTCAAACCTGAACTGGCGCGTCACACGCATTGTTGTCCGCCACCTGCCCCGTGGCACTGTTAGTGCCCCGCAAGATATCGACCGGTAGCCGGTAGCAAGGGTTCGCTGGCGCTTAGAGCGTTTCGCAGCAAGTATTTGCTTCCGCCTGCTTCGCAGTGCGCCGGTTCCCCCGTAGCATGCCGTATGTCCCAATCATTGAGCAGCACATATGCAGACTCTATACAACACACTTTCACGACACAAAGAAGTCCTCAACACGATTGAGCCCGGCAAGGTGCG
Organism: Rhodocyclaceae bacterium; assembly: GCA_020247545.1. Taxonomy (GTDB): domain Bacteria; phylum Pseudomonadota; class Gammaproteobacteria; order Burkholderiales; family Usitatibacteraceae; genus UKL13-2. The sequence continues at coordinate 659 of JADCIX010000037.1, forward strand.
TATGTATTCCTGCGGCCCGACGGTTTACGATTTCTATCACATCGGTAACGCGCGCACCTTCACCACATTCGACATGGTGTATCGCTGGTTGACGGCGACTGGCTACGAGGTCAACTATGTGCGCAACATCACCGACATTGATGACAAGATCATCGAACGTGCGATTGAAAACGGCGAGCCGATGGAAGCGCTCACCGAGCGCATGACGGCGGCGATGTTTGAGGACTCGGACCGACTCAAATTGCTGCGCCCGACACACAGTCCACGTGCAACGCAATATGTGGATGCCATGCTCGATATTATTCGCATGCTCGAAGCCAAGGGCATTGCCTATCGTGCCGATCCCGTTAACAACAGCGGTGACGTCTATTATTCGGTGCGGGCTTTTCCGGACTACGGCAAGTTGTCGCGCAAGAATCTGGAAGACCTGCAAGCCGGCGAGCGCGTCGCCGTTGTGAGCGCCAAGCGCGACCCATTGGACTTTGTGTTGTGGAAAGCGGCAAAACCAAATGAACCGAAGTGGCCGTCGATTTTTGGTGATGGACGGCCCGGCTGGCACATCGAATGTTCCGCCATGTGCCGCGAAGTGTTGGGTGACGAGATCGACATTCACGGCGGCGGCTGGGATTTGCAGTTTCCACATCACGAAAACGAAATCGCGCAGAGCGAGGGAGTGTTTGAGAAAGGCTCGGGCAAAAAATTTGCGCGTTACTGGATGCACGCCGCGTTCCTCAATGTTGACCAAGAAAAGATGTCGAAGTCGCTGGGGAATTTTTTCACGCTGCGCGATGTACTCGACAAACTCGATGCGGTGCAGGGCGGGGAGACGGTGCGCTTCTTTCTGATGCGCGGCCACTATCGCAGCGAGATCAACTACTCGTGGGATACGCTCGAAGATGCGCGGCAAACACTGCTCGGTTTCTACATTGCGCTGAAGGATGTACCTCCTGCCGCTGCTACCACAACGACGCTCGATTGGTCGAACCCATACGCGGCACGTTTTCGTGCGGCGCTGGAGGACGACTTCGACACACCCGCGGCTTTTGCTGTCTTGCACGAACTGCGTCGCGAGATTAATCGCGGCGCGTCGGCGGAAATGGCAGGATTACTCAAGGCGTTGGGCGGAACCATCGGCTTGTTGCAAGACACACCGGAAGAGTTTGTCCAAGGGGCCGCCGCGTCGGGAGGGTTGGACGTTGATGCGCTGGTGGCAGAGCGCAATGTATCGAAAGCGGCAAAGAACTTCGCACGTGCAGACGAAATTCGCAAGCAACTCGATGCGGCGGGTATTGTGCTCGAAGACAAACCCGGCGGCATTACGCAGTGGCGGCGCAAGTAGCCAGCTCAGGTACCATGTGAGCTGATAGCCGCGCCGACATGTTGAACGCGAATCTACCAATAGCCTGGAAATGCCCACCTAGCCTAGGCGTTGATGTTTGCGTCATCTGTCTGCTGCCCCCGCCACGCCGCGCATATCTCGCCGGCAGAGGCATTCCACACGCCGGGCTTCGACATTACATACGCTAACGCTGCTTCCACGTGTTTGATGCGATGCGGTTGTCCCATGACCCAAGCGTGCAACGGGATTGAGAGAATACGTCCACCTTGTTCGTTTGCCTCGGCTAGCAGTAAGTCGCAGGCATCCATGACTTGTTCGGCCCAAGATTGCTCTGACTGAAAATTATCGACGACCACGAAACGATCTTCAAATTCAGTGGAGAGCGGCATCGCGGTAAGATCGCCATGTTTGGTCTGAAACACGTACGGCATATCGTCATTCACCCAGTCGCAGAAGTACTCAATGCCCGCAGCCTTGATGAGATCAGGCGTGTTGGGCGACTCAAGTTTGCCGGGAGACAACCAGCCGCTTGGCGTCTTACCGAACGCCTTTGTTAATGTGTCGATACTGCGTTTGATCAGTTCTGCCTCCGCCACTTCATCGAGGCCGCCCGCATGTGCGGTATCCATGCTCCACGAATGTGCAATGACATCATTACTGCGCTCACGAATCAGACCGGCGAGCTGCGGATAACGCTCCACCAGCAGCGCGTTGATTGCGAGGGTGGGCCTCACGCCCGCTTTATCAAACGCTTCTAGCAGACGATAGACACCAACCCGATTGCCGTAGTCCCGCAGCGTGTAGTGTCGAAGATCCGGGTAGGGCATGCTCATGCCGCCGGGCAACTTCACCGGCTTGCCGGAGGGGTTGAGCGGAAAGTGTTCCAAGCTCAAGTTCACCCACACCGCTAATTTTTTCCCGTCGGGCCAGACCACGGGCTTCCGATCCGTTAGCATCGACCACGCGTAGCGATCGTGATCCATGCCATACCGACGCGCTGGATAATCAAGGTAACCATCGTCAACCGGTGGATGGGGCGATGTCACACTTTGCGTGCTCATACTTATGCCTTCCGCCCACTCTTGATGTCCGCGAGTGCAGCGTCGTAATGATGCGCCAGATAGTAGTCGGCGATTTCGCGGCCGGTGGTCACCCACACATCAGGATGCCCTGTGATGTATTCGAGCGCCTCTTCAAAAGCGCTTAAACGATGCGGGCAACTGACTTGATAGTTGTGGGTGGGAATACACATCACCGTGCCGGAAGTCGAGCCTTCCGCATACAAACGATCAAAACTGTCCTTGATCATCCGCCCGTATCGACGCGGTTCGATTTTGTTGACCACATAAACAATCGTGTCATTGAGCTCCAGCGAGTAGGGTACCGAGACAAAACGTCTGCCGCTACGTACGTGAACCGGCGTCGGCTGATCATCATGGAAAAGATCACAGGTGTAAGTGCCACCGAGTTCGGCGAATAGATCAATGGTGACTTCGGAGTGTGACAGTGCCGGCGCGAGATATCCTGCCGGCAGTTTGCCGACCGCTCGCTCGATCGTTTCCATGGACTCCAGAATCATCGCGCGCTCTTGGGCTTCCGTCATTCCGTAGGTATAGCGCGTGTTGTAAATACCGTGGGTAAAAAACTCCCAGTCGCGTTCACGACACATTTCGATGATCTCTGGGTGGTGTGTACACAGCGCTGTGGAGAGTGAAATCGAGCCGCGGATAGCGTATTTGTCGAGCAGCTTCATTTGCCGCATATGTCCGACCCGATTGCCATAGTCGCGAATGCTGTATCCCGGTACTGCCGGGTAAGGATGTGGCCAAGCTGCACGTGATGGATTCTTCGGCGGATTTAGCTCGTAGAACTCGATGTTGGGTGCAACCCAGAAGGCGAGTTTTGCGCCGTTCGGCCAAGTGATCTTGGGCCGATTGGAGTACGGCCAGTAATCGTAATAGCCGGGATCGTCTTTCACGTGTCGCCGATTATTGGTTGTCTAACCAGTGGATGACGTCCTGCACGTTCATCACGTCTGCGTACTTCAGCATCATGTCGGTAAGGTTGGCGAAGTGATAACTCTCGTGTTTATCCGCGACACACTCTTCGGGCACGATGGTTCGGTAACCATGTGCTAATGAATCTACAACCGTTGCGCGCACACAACCAGAGGTTGATCCACCAGTGACAATAAGGGTATCAACCTGATGCCACACCAACAAAGACTGCAGTTGCGTCTCAAAAAAAACTGATGGCATTTTTTTGCAATAAATCACGTCACGCTGGCGGTCGATTTCAATACGATCATCGAACTCCGCGCGTCGTGAGCCGTGCTTGATGTTCTGCAATGAATCGGGCGTGTTGGTGCGGGTTCCCCAAACGCCGGCGTCTTCGCCTGAATCCATGTAGGCGACGTATGTGAACACCACCGGCCATTTCAAATTGCGGAAGCGTTTCGAAAGTTCGTTGATGTATTCAATCTGCCGAGGGTCGGTCTCGTATGCAGTCTTGAACTCATCGACCTTGGTATAGGCTTTTTGTGGGTCGATGTTAATCAGCGCGGCTTTTTTGCCGAAGCCGAATTTCGCGCGGTTGGGATTAGCCTTGATGTCCGCCCAAATCTGGCGTGCGGTTTTGTCAGACAGTTCCATTACGAATCCGATAGCCTAAATAGAAGAATGCGCCTTAGAAAAATGCGTTGAGCCCAGTCTGCGCGCGACCCAGAATCAACGCATGCACATCGTGGGTGCCTTCGTAGGTATTCACGGCTTCCAGGTTCATCGCATGGCGAATGACGTGGTATTCGTCCGCGATGCCGTTCCCGCCGTGCATGTCACGTGCCATACGTGCGATATCGAGCGCCTTGCCGCAGTTGTTGCGCTTCATCAGCGAAATCATTTCAGGTGTGGCGCGGCCTTCATCCATCAAACGTCCCAGACGCAACGCGCCCTGCAAACCCAGAGTGATCTCGGTTTGCATATCGGCCAGCTTTTTCTGGATCAACTGTGTGGCCGCGAGTGGTTTCCCGAACATCATCCGATCGAGCGTGTATTGCCGGGACTGCATCCAGCAGAACTCCGCAGCGCCCATCGCGCCCCAGCTGATGCCATAACGCGCTTTATTCAAACAACCAAACGGACCCTTGAGTCCTTTCACGTTTGGCAACAGATTTACGTCAGGCACAAACACCTGATCCATGACGATTTCACCGGTAATTGAAGCGCGCAAGGAAAACTTGCCTTCAATTTTCGGCGCACTCAATCCTTTCATGCCCTTCTCAAGTACGAAGCCGCGGATGGTGTCGCCGTCGGACGTGTCTTTTGCCCAAACGATAAACACATCCGCTATCGGCGAATTGGTAATCCACATCTTGGCACCATGGACGATGTATCCACCATCGACTTTGGTGGCGCGGGTGATCATTGACGACGGGTCAGAGCCTGCACCCGGTTCGGTCAGTCCAAAACAACCAACCAACTCACCGGTGGCAAGTTTTGGTAACCATTTTTCGCGCTGCGCTTCATTGCCGTAAGCATAAATAGGGTGCATTACGAGTGACGACTGCACACTCATCGCCGAGCGATAGCCCGAGTCAACGCGTTCGACTTCGCGTGCGACCAATCCATAGCTCACGTAGTTGACACCGGCACAGCCGTAGCCATCGATGGTGGCGCCGAGTAAGCCAAGCGCTCCCATTTCATTCATGATTTCCCGGTGAAACACTTCATCGCGGTTCGCATGCAGCACACGCGGCATCAGTTTTTCTTGGCAGTAAGCTTGCGCCTGCTCGCGTACCATCCGTTCTTCGTCAGACAACTGGTCGTCGAGGAGGAGGGCGTCGTCCCACTTAAATGCTGCCTTGATGTCGTTTGGTTTCATACTCTGCTCCGATAAAGCTGCTGTGCGACTGCATTGCGGTGTTGCGCGGTGCTCGAAATCCTCATGGATATCAAATCCATTCCGGTTTCTGTGCTCCGGGCGCCTAGCACTGCCGCCGCTCGCGACGCTTTCTAGTCCGTTGAATTGTGAGATTGTGCAAGTCTACCAAATACGCGATAATTTGTCCGGACAACTTTGCGACCCCCCGACTCATGATGCCTCAAACGATTAGCCAGAAGATTATCGCCCGCGCGGCGGGTCGGGCGTCGGTTGCGGTTGGTGAGATTGTCACCTGCAAAGTGGATCTGGCGATGATGCACGACTCCGGCGGCCCGCGGCGGGTCGAGTCAAAGCTCAAAGAGCTCGGCGTCGGCATTTGGGATCCGGCAAAAGTCGTGTTGGTATCGGACCACTACACCCCTGCGATTGATGTCGATTCGGCTGGAATCTTGTCGCTCACACGCAAGTTCGCCGTGCTGCACCAAATAAACAACTTCTACGATGGCGAGGGTATTTGCCACGTCATCCTGCCCGAGCGCGGGCACATGAAGCCGGGCCTGTTTGCGGTTGGTGGTGATTCACATTCACCATCAGGTGGTGCATACGGTGCCTTTATGGTGGGTATTGGCGCGACCGAAATGGCGGGTGTATTAGCCACCGGTGAAGTCTGGGTGCGGGTGCCTGCCACCATTCGTGCGGAGTGGAGTGGCGCGCTAGGCAGGGGACTCGCCGCAAAAGATATTCTGCTGAAACTTTGCGCCACACTCGGCATGAACAACGATTACAAAGTCATCGAATATGCCGGCTCGACCGTCGCTGGAATGTCGATGAACGAGCGGCTGACCATGAGCAACATGTCTGCCGAACTCGGCGCCAAGACCGGCATCATCGCGCCGGACGCCACAACCATCGCCGACCTGGCGGCCAAGGGCGTGCAGGTGGAAGACTGGCGGCGCAACTTAGCAAGTGATGCTGACTGCGCCTATGAAGCCGTGCATCGGTTTGATGCCACAACACTTGCGCCACAAGTTGCCGCGCCACACACGCCGGCTAACAGCCATTCAGTCGTGGATACCGACAAACGCAAACTCGACCAAGCTTATCTGGGTGCTTGCACCGGTGCTAAAGAGAACGATTTACGTATGGCGGCCGAAATATTGAAAGGCCGCAAAGTAGCGAAGGGTACACGGTTATTGATTGCCCCGGCATCAACACAAACGACCGCCAAACTCGCGGCAGATGGCACGCTTGCCATTTTGTTGGAAGCCGGCGCGCAGATGTTGCCAACCGGCTGTGGCGCATGTGCGGGGTACGGTGCCGGCGTGTTGGCTGATGGTGAGGTCGGTATTGCGTCCACCGCGCGTAACTTCAAAGGCCGTATGGGTTCTGCCAAAGCAGATGTGTATCTCGCATCGCCCTACACAGTTGCTGCCTCGGCGGTTAAAGGTGAGATTGCCGATCCGCGGGAGTTTTTGTCGTGAGGCAACACCAACTACGCTTTCAATTGGCCTCAGTTCTGGCGCTGCAAACGCGTTATTGTCAGTGGCAATCTTCGCACGTCGTCCCGGCCCCGTATCGGTGTACAGAACAAGCTCCGACCGGGACCAAAGTTGGTCTGCGCATGATTTGCCAAGAAAATTGGGCACCACCCCACGCATGTCGTCCCGGCGCAGTTACGCGACTCGGCCGGGATGACAGTCTTCGGGGTATGCGATAAATGAGCAGCGAGAGCCCACTCGTCCGTATCTGGAAATTCGGCGATCAAATCGATACCGACGTATTGGCCCCCGGCCGCTACATGAAGGGCACGATTGATGAACTCGCCGCACACTGTCTGGAAGCCGTTCGCCCCGAATTCGCCGCACAAGTGAAGCTTGGCGATCTCGTTGTTGGTGGCGTGGGATTTGGTATCGGCTCTTCGCGTGAACAAGCGGCGCAAGCGCTAAAACACCTTGGCGTCGGTGCAGTGATTGCCACCGGTGCCGCGCGTATCTTCTATCGCAACGCGATCAACTTGGGGCTACCGGTGCTCGTCTCAGCTGATGCGGACAAACTTATCGACGGCGCGATGGTGCGGTTTGATCTTGCATTAGGAAAAATTTATGACGCCGACGGCAACTTGCTCGCGCAATGCGAGCCACTACCGGATTTCCTACTGGAGATCGTCCGCGATGGTGGACTAATTCCAAATCTAAAGAAGCGAGTCTCCGAAAAGTCAGCGCTGACAGGTTGAACTCATTGAGGGTATCCCCGCCCGCGCTGGTAGGTGCACTGGGATTGCGAGGCGAGCAATAAACTTTTCGTTGACTCAACGGTTTAAGATCGGTAACGTTATCCGACAAAAAAATTTAACACATCATCTGGGGTGCGTGAATGACGTCGTCGTTCCAAACAAGAAAATGGGTGTTGCTGACTTGTGCAGCGATAACTGGACTGATGGCGGTGACGATACCTGCAGATGCGGAGACACCAAAGCCACTTTCACTGCGAGGCGAAATTGACCTCGACGGTAATGGAAAGAGTGTTTTGCTGCTCCGTTCGAACAAAGCACAGATGCAAGTCGGTCGACTTGTTGGTAATAAATTGCAGTTCTCCACACTCGCCGACCCCGGGCTCAATTTCAAACTAGCCGGCGTTTCGGATTTTGATGGCGACGGCAAATCAGACTTGGTGCTGGTCAACACCACAACGCCCGAACGCGGCGACGTCAGAGCCTGGACTAATTTTTCGCCTTCTGGCGACAAGCTGCTCCGGCCAGTCAAACACGTTTGGGAGGTGCAAGCAGTCGGCGACTTGGACGGCGACGGCAAGGGTGACCTCGTGTGGCGCTACGTAGTTAGTGACTCGCCGGATACGGGAGTTTCGTATATCTGGTTTTCGGATGGTGCAGGGGTTGGTCAGGTTCGCAAGCGTGGTGGTGCACCATTAGACTGGACATTACTCGGTGCGCGAGATTTGAACGGTGATGGTGCAGCTGACATGGTCTACGTCAGCCCCGACGGTGCCATTCGCGTACTGATGGCTACAGCCAATCGTACCTGTGCGAACTATGGTGCTGGCAGCGTTCCCGCAGGATTCACAGCGATGGCGTTGGCGGATTTCACCGGCGGCAAGCGTGGCGACATTCTGCTGCAAAACTTGGCGACAGGTGCGGTCCAGGTATTGGCGTTGGATGCAACCGGCATCCAATTGCCGCCACCGAGTGCGAATCCCGATAATCCAAACGCCTCGTGTACCGGTACAGCGGGTGCCACTATTGGCACGCGAATTTTGCCGATGCCCGGCTTAAATCCAACCTCCACTAACAATCCGCAGTTTTTTGCTGCTGGCGATTTCGATGGTGACGGCATTTCGGATATTTTGTGGGCGCAAGACTGGGGTGAGTTGGTCATGTGGTCGATGCGACCCAATGGCGGCATCCCGGCAATTAACTACCAAGCAGGCATCCCACCGGTCGGCTTCGCGCCATTTAATGCAGTGTCAAAACAATCGCCGTATCCGATGAAAATCGTGTCCCCGGCGACGAGAGCAGCCGCACGGCTACTGACCCAGGCGACGTTTGGTGCCACCAGCGCTGAGATCGACCGTGTCGCGGCGATTGGTGCCCAATCGTACTTGAACGAACAGTTTGCGCTGCCGCAAAAATTGTATGTGCCGATGGTTCGCAACGACCCCGATTATCGCGTCGAGTATTGGAACATCGTCAGCGGCGCGATGTGGAAGCAGATTTTTGAAGGCAATGATCAGCTTCGGCAGCGTGTTGCGTATGCGTTGTCCCAGATTCTCGTGATCTCACTCGAAAACAACCGCATACAAGACTTTACATGTGGGGCGGCGGCCTACCTCGACATTCTGGGGAAACATGCGTTCGGCAATTTCCGCGACCTTCTGAAGGATGTCACGCTCTCCACGGCGATGGGTGAGTATCTGGACATGAAGCAGAACGCGAAAATCGACAACGTAGGCGGATCACGTCCGAATGAAAACTACGCACGTGAAATGCTGCAGTTGTTCTCAATCGGCACGGTCATGTTGAACCAAGATGGGTCGGTCCAGTTCGCGAACGGTAAACCGATTGATACCTATGACGAGGTGATCGTGCAGGAGTTAGCGCGTGCGCTTACCGGTTGGACATATAGTAAACAAGACCAAACCAAGTCATGGAGATGGTTGTTCCCCGACACGCCATTTCCCGGTGACGCGGCGCTGACGCCAGAGCAACTCACGATGTCGTGCGACGTATGGGCGTCGCCGATGGAGCCGTGGCGCACTAACTATCGTGCAAATGACAATAAGCGCGATATCGTTGGGACGCCTCACGATACCTTTCCAAAATCCTTGTTGAAGTATCCGGGCTCAACGAATCGCAAGCAGGAGCTGCCGGCAGGTCAAACGCCGGAAAAGGATCTTGATGACGCGATAGAAAACATCTTTTATCACCCCAATGTCGGGCCGTTTATTGGTGAGTTGCTCATCCAGCGTTTAGTGACCAGTAATCCAAGCGGCGCATATGTGTCGCGCGTCGCGGCTGCATTTAACGACAACGGTGCCGGTGTGCGTGGTGATATGAAGTCGGTCATCCGGGCAATCCTGCTTGACTCGGAAGCCACAGCCTCTATCGGAAATCAGTCGAGTTCATTCGGCAAGTTACGCGAGCCAGTCCTGCGTTTCACGCAGGCGCACCGCGCGTTTTCTGCGAAGACCGGTAACGGCAGTTACTCCAACATTGGTAACCTATCTGGTTCGCAACAACTAGGCCAAAGTTTGTTGCGCGCGCCGAGTGTCTTCAACTTCTATTCCCCAGAGTTCGCGCCTTCCGGGCTTGTCGCAAAGAGCGGCTTGGTTGGACCCGAGTTCGAAATCACCAGCAGCGCCACACTTGCCGGATTTGCAGAGTTCAGCCGGTGGAACATGACCAACGGGTTTGGCAACTGGGAAACCGATAAATCCAAGTGGCTTAAACCGCACTACGACCCGTACTTGGCGCTGGCGTCAAATCCGGGCGCGCTAGTAGATGCACTCAATGTCGTCATGCTGTCAGGCGCGATGAGTTATTCCTTTAGAACCGCCGTTGTTGATGCAGTTTCCAAAGTTTGGTATATGGGCGGTAACGAGGACCGCAACCTAGAGCGCGTGCGAATGGCGCTGTGGTTAGTCCTCAATTCACCCGAATATTCCATTCAGCGCTAGGAGCCGACATGAGCCAAATTGATCTACATCGTGACCGGCGTGCCTTCATTAAGTCAGTCTCCGCCATGGCTTCGCTGCCATTGATCGGTAACGTAATGCAGGCAGCAAATGCTGCCGGACCGTTTGATGATTACCGCGCCTTAGTGGTGCTCTTTCTATACGGCGGTACGGATAACAACAATATGGTCATCCCGTTGGGTGCTGAGTACGCCGCCTACGCCACCCCTCGCGGTAATCTTGCCATCCCACAAGCCAACGTCATTCCAATCGCGGCCGGTGTGTCGGGCCGTTCATTTGGTATGCATCCCAATTTAAAGTCGTTGGCGGCGATATTTAACAACGAGCGAAAGCTTGCTGTTGCGAGCAATGTGGGTGTGTTGGTTGAACCCACAACGCTGGCGGCTTTTCAGCAAAAAAGCAAATTACCGCCGCAATTGTTCTCGCACTCGGACATGGTGGGCCACACCCATACTGGCCGCCCTGATTGGCCTGCAGAAACAGGTTGGGGCGGGCGCCTGGCTGACCTCATCGAGTCGGCAAACGGCAACTCTCAAGTCTCAACCTCGATCAGTGTTTCTGGGCAAACCGTGTTTCAGAAGGGCAGTAAGGTCACTTCGTATACGCTGAATGAGTGGAGGGGCGCAGATAGCGTGATCGTAAGCCGGCCGCGCGCGTATCGCGACTGGGACAGCTCGTCGGTTGCCAGAGCCAATCCGCAGATCGCATATGAGGCACAGCTCGCCTCGGCGGGGTCCAACTTGCTGGAGCTGCAATACAAAAGCATGGCCCTGCAAGCTGTGAACACCGGCGACTACCTAACGTCGGTCTTGTACAACGTTGATGCTAACGGCAATCCTGTTCGTGGAGCAAACAATTCCGTAACGGAAAAATTCCCGGTGGGTACAGCACCACCGTTGAATTTTGTGGATTCGCGTGGCCGAACCATCACCAACAAGTTAGCTTCACAACTCAAGTCCGTGGCGAGCCTCATCTCCGCGCGCAACGTGCTCGGTGTAAAACGCCAGATATTTTTTGTGTCATTGAATGGCTTCGATACGCACGGTGATCAGTTCAAAGACTCCAACAATGAAGCAACGCCGATATTGAGTGGCCGTCATGCCGACCTTCTGCAGCAAATGGACGAAGCCGTTTCTTGGTTCTATAACTGGACAAAGACGACCGGTGTCGCGAATTCTGTGACAACTGCGACACTTTCCGACTTTGGACGCACGCTCATCTCCAACGGCGCGGGCAGTGACCACGGCTGGGGCGGACACAATTTTGTGTTGGGCGGGGCGGTGAACGGCGGAAAATTCTACGGTGGCCCAAGCGCGGGACAGGAGTTCCCCATCGTGGCACTCGGTACCACGCTAGATGTCGGGCAAGGTCGTCTGATACCGACAACGTCGATCGACGAGTACGGTGCGACACTATCAAAGTGGATGGGAGCGTCCAATAGTGAATTGACCACGGTGTTCCCGAATCTGTCGCGATTCCCGCGGCAGACCGGGTTGGGGTTCGTTTAGCGGTTGGATGATCTACGGGAGGATCGTCTCTAGCGCGTTGATGAGTTTTGCGATTTCAGCTTCGGTGTTGTAATGCGCAATCGAGACCCGCACCACGCCACCTTGTTGCCGAATGCCGAGTGCATCAATTAGCCGTTGCGCATAGAAGTCGCCGAACCGAATGCCGATACCAAATTGATCGACATGACGAACGATCGCCTCACTTTGTTTACCGTCAACGACAAAGCTGATGGTCGGCATACGATCACCATTGGTGACACGATCGCGGCCAATGATGCGAATGTGCTTTTTGCTGCGTAGATAACTGAGCAGCATTTCAGCGAGGGTGTCTTCGTGGCGCGCGAACACATCAAACGCCGCCTGCATTTTTTCTCGCGGAGTTCCCGGTGCACCCAAGGCTTCGCCCATGGCAACCAAGTAGTCGCCGATACCTGCGCAGCCGTACGACAACTCAAAATTCACATTGCCCGGTTGGAGTTTGTACGGCAATACATCCGCACCGATGAAGTGATGATTGAGACTCGGCAGGGCAAGCAGTAGGTCGCGTTTTCCCCACAACACCGCATAGTGCGGGCCGAACACCTTATAGAAGCTGAACACGTAGACGTCCGCGCCGCTAGCATGTACATCGACCAATCGGTGCGGCGCATAAGCAACACCGTCGACACATAGTTTGCCGCCGACGGCATGTACACGTTTGGCGATTTCAGCGACGGGGTTTACCGTTCCGAGCACGTTCGATGCGTGGGTGACGGCGACCCATTTTGTGCGGGAGGTGAGTAGGCCATCCAAGTCGGCAAGATCGAGTTCGAGCGTATCGCGATTCACTTCCCACACCTTGATGACAGCACCAGCCTCTTGAAGGCGCATCCAACCACCGATATTGCTTTCGTGGTCGGTGTTGCTAATGATGATCTCGTCGCCCGGCCGGATGGCGGGCCTGAGTGCTTGCGTGAAGAGAAACATCACTAGGGTGGTGGCACCCGCCATCACCACTTCTTCATCATGCGCGGCGTTGATCAGTGTGGCCACTGAGCGCCTTGCCGCTGCCACTCGCGCTGACGCGTCAACCGAGGTGGTGTAACTCGCACCGAGCTGTACGCTGACGGTCGTGAGGTAGTCGTGGATACGATCTGCGACACGCTTTAGTACCTGCGAGCCCCCAGCGTTGTCGAGGAAGACCATATTGGTTGCCAGCGCCGGAAATTCCGCGCGAACCGCATCTAATTGTGGTGGGGTCATTGATCAGTCCGAAGAAATAGCGAAGTTCTTAAAACTCCGTCGTCCCAGCTCATTTTGGTAACTGAGCTGGGCCCAAGACCTCCGTAACGCATTGATCTTGCAACGGACTGGATTCCAACGCAGTTACCGAACTAAGCTGGAATGACGGACATTTTGAGGTTTTTGTTGCCGGATCGATAGACATTCACAATATGGAAACTCTATGAATGGCGGACATCTTCACGCGAAAACGGCTGAAAACGCCCGCCAAATGGCGAGTTTGCAACTACATGCGTGGTTCGGTGATGGGCGGGAACCACCACGGGTTATGTTGTTCGGTCACGTTTTCAATCAACATCCGTTTACGCCGAAAGCGGGTGATGGAGGTGTCCCCCATGCGTGATGGGCCAAGGCCGGAATTCTTGAAGGCTTGTTTCTCACCATCGTGAACAATCGCTGTCAGCGCCGCATCGTTAATGCTGATGGCACCGCCATCCATCTTTTTCGCAACCTCGATGGCGCGTTCACGCGGGCCGAACACCGCACCGGACAATCCAAACTCGGTGCCGTTGGCGAGAGCGATACCTTCTTCTGCGTTGGCGACCGACATCACCGGCAACACGGGGCCGAACGTTTCCTCGGTCATGATTTTCATGTCGGCCTTGACGTCAACCAACACCACCGGTTTGCACCAGAGGCCACCGCCATGTGATTCAACATTGCCACCCGCCAGCGCCTTGGCGCCGCGCGTATAGGCGTCGTCGAGCTGCGCACGGATAGTTTCGGCCTGGCGCTCAGCGATCAGCGGGCCAACGACACCGTCGTCGATATTCGGATAGGCGAGCTTGAGCGCATTACACTCGGTTGCGAGTGCAGCCACGAATTCTTGGTACACCGGTGCCTCAACAAATACCCGCTCGACTGACAGACAAGACTGGCCGGCGTTGGCGTTGCCGCCCCATGCCACCGACCGTGCCGCGCGTGGAATGTCAGCGCCTTCTAGCACGATCACGGCATCCTTGCCGCCGAGCTCCAAGAAACACGCAATCAAACGCTCTGCGCAGTGGCGCGCGATGATGCGACCCGTCGCAACACTGCCGGTAAAACATACCGCGTCAGCGTTGTCGATCATCGCCGCACCCGTTGCCGGGCCACCCTGCACAAAGCTGAGCACGTTGGCCAGTTCGGGCACGCTGTTGATGGCGCGTTGTAACGGCCCAACAAACCGCGGCGTCACTTCAGACGGTTTGACCATCACTGCACATCCTGCGGCAAGCGCGGGAATGGTATCGATCAATGCCAAGAGCAGTGGAAAGTTCCACGGACTGATGACCGCAACCAACCCCACCGGCACACTCGCCGCGGTGAGCGTCATCGGTTTGACCACGCTTTCCCGCGTAGCGGGTTCTTCAAGCAATGCGGGGGCGCGAGTCGCCCAGCGCAGGATGTTGCCGATCGCTGAATCAACTTCCAACTCGGATTCGCGTTTACGGCCGGTGTCGTTGACCAGTGCATCCATGAGCGCCTGGCGTTCTGCCTTGACGGCTTCGGCAAATCGAAACAATACGGCACAACGGTCAGCCGCCGGCATCTCGGACCAAACGGGGCTATGGGCCCGAAGTTTGGTTGCGCGCTCGGCGATTTCAGCCGGCGTGACAATCGGAAACTGGTAGTCGTATTGCCCGTTGCGCGGGTTGCGAACACGAAACATTTCGCTCATTTTGGTGTGGCCTTGTTTTGAATTGCGGCGATGCCTCGCTCGATGGCCGCGCGGAATCCTGCGCGCGATGGCTTTTCATTGGCGAGAACATTGGGTGGGTAGACACTCATCTGGTAGGTGGTCGCAAATGGCTCGAGGCGCAGTCGTGCCAGATAGTTATCCATGCCGACACGACCGCGCACATGTCGGATGGTGGCGGGGTCAATCTGGGTGAGGGCGACCATCGATTCCCCGTAGCCGGCTTCTGCCAAGATGCGGCCTTCGTAATCAATCACCATCGAGCCGCTATCCGTGGATGCCATCGGAATGTCGATGCCCGCGATACCCGCACTGTTGGCAGACACCACGTAGGCCAGGTTCTCGACCGCACGTGCACGTTTGGCGATACCTTTTTTGGTTGCCTGTGGGCTGCCGGTTTCAGATGACGAATGCAGGAAAATTTCGGCACCGCGTAGCGCCAATGAGCGTGCCACTTCGGGGAACAAAATTTCTTCGGATGCGATGCAGGCGAGATTGCCAAGTGGCGTGTCCGCGACCGGGAAGGCGGCCTCAGCGCCGTATACATCCACAAACTTGTCCCAAACGTCATGTGGTGTCGCGGTGTACATCGAAATGAGACGGCGGTAGCGAAGGATCAATTCGCCTTGATCATTGATGATGAAACTCACCTGAAACGAAAGATCCGAAAACTTGGGGTCGATCTCGTAAGCATTGCCGGAGAGATAGACACCGTTCTTCTTGGCGACTTCACCAAGCGCCTTGTACTCGGGACCGTCTTGCAGCAGGCATGCACGTGCGGCCCATGTTGGGAGGTCAGGGCCGGTTGGAAAACTGGTTAGAAAATACTCAGGCAACACCACCAGCTTCAAATCGTCGCCGGAAAACATCTTGGAGGCGGCGATCTGCCGGTCGATACGCGCAATGGATCGCATCATCTGTGCGCGACACGCGGCTACGTCGCTGATGCTGTTGACCGCATCACAACGTATTTGTAGTGCCAGTGCACGGTAGGGTCCGAATAGGTTCGGTTGAGATGACATCAGTCGGCCTGTGAGGTTGTGTTGGGTTGAGAGGAGGTGTTAACAAAGCCATCAAGCAGGATCACCTGTGCATCACAGATGCCTTCGCGCAGTTTACGAATCTCGGCATATTCCGCAGAATGCCAGTAGGCGAGTGCCGCGTCTTTGGTTGGCCATTCGGAAACTACCTTCTTGCCAACCGTAGGCTGCCCTTCGAGAGTATCTCCCTCAGGGCCTAGCACCAGATATTTGCCGCCCATCCGTGTAACCAGTGCCGCGTTCGCCGAACCGTAGGCGGCAAATCGCTTGGCGTCATGAATGACCGCGCTGACAAAGATATAGGCTGGCATGAATGGGGCTGGATGGAGGGTCAGAATTTTGGTACGCGTTTTTCAATGAAGGCGGACGCACCTTCGGCAAAGTCAGTACCTTTGAAGGCGTCGGCGAAGATCTGTCTCGTCTCGGCATCGTCGTTCGTTTGTCCCGCTCGAATCTTGAGCAGGGATTGCTTGATCCCGCGTGCGCTATATGACGATAGGGAGGTAATTCTCGACAGCATGGCTGCTACTGCCGATGGCAACAACGCGGGATCGACACACTCGGTAACCATGCCCCAATTCACAGCGGTCGCCGCATCGACCTCCTTGGCGAGTAACAGGATCTCACGTGCACGCGCCGCACCGACCAACTCAACCACCCGCAGACAATCAACCAACCGATATGTCAGGCCGAGCTTTGACGGCGTGATGGCGAACTTGGCGTCGGTTGTACACAGGCGAAAGTCGGAGGCCGCCGCGAGTGCGGCACCGCCGCCATAACACGTGCCGCAGATGACGGCGATGGTTGGCTGCGGTAACGCAGCAAATGCGTCTAACGCCTGCGCAATCGTGTCTTGGTTGTGTGCCATCCAGGCGGTATCGCCGACGTGTTCACGCAACTCGTGGATATCGGCACCTGCGCTGAAGTGCGCGCCTTCACCTTGCAACACAACTGCGCGAACATCGCCGTTGGCCGCAATCGCTGTACATGTCTCGGCCAATGCGTGCCAGGTCGTGGTGTCCAGCGAATTGCGTTTTGCTGGTCGCGCGATGGTGACCATTGCCACAGAATCGACAACTTTAAGCAGAAGGGAAGGGCTGTCTGACATGCCTGATAATTTTCAAGGGTGACAAAGTTGTCCGGACAAATTATATTCGTGATCCAAGTCCTGTGCTTTCCGGAGTAATCAACATGAAACGACTGTTTATCGAAACAAGCAAGGGGCAACTTCACGCGCGATCCCACACAGGCGATCCTCCTGCTGCCACCCCTCCGTTGGTGATGTTGCATGCTGCACCGGGAAGCGCGCTAATGTTGTCTAACTTGCAGGTTCGATTTAAACAACGCTCGCTCGCCATCGATCTCCCCGGTATGGGGGACTCCGACCCGCTGCCGATACGTGCTGACAAGGCAGAACCGACAATCGGCGATTTCACGGACATGGTCGAACAAGCGATTCTCGACATCTACGACGAGCCGGTAGACGTATACGGCACCTTGTCGGGGGTAAGGGTTGCGCTGGAACTCGCCAACCGTCACGTGCTGCCAGTACGGCGTGTTGTGCTGGATGGCATTGGCATCCCCAAATCTGAACAACTCGATGAACTGCTCGCCGACTACGCACCTGATTTCACGCCGGACATCAACGGTAACCACTTGATGAATACGTTCCAGCTTTGTCGTGACCAATATTTGTTCTACCCGTGGTATGCGCGCGACGCCGAACATCGGCGTCCAACCGGTTTGCCAAGTGCGGCCGCATTACATACCAAAGTGATGGAAAGTTTGAAATCTGCGGTTGCTTTCCGACCGCTGATTCGCGCCGCCTTCCGCTACGATTGTGCGTCCGCGTTGGCAGCGCTTAAACAACCCGCTCTCATCACCGCTGATGGATCAGCGGTACGCGGGGATTTACCGCTGCTGGAGTTTCCGCCTGCAGAGCCGTTAACCTGCCCACCGGATCTGCTGGATAAACGTGCGGCGAGGATCGCAGCTTTTTTAGACAGCTAATAGTAATAACCGAAGATGATGCCCATCTCATCCTCACTGGTCAAGCCAAAGCTGACGGTCCGATTGGTGGTGTTGTTGTAGGTGATCTCTGACATCAGGCCTTCACCCGCAGCGAGCACGATTGGCTGATTGAAGGTGAGAATGGCGGGGTGCGCCCAATCGGTATTTTCATAAACGATCTGGCCGTCGCGTGCGCCACCGACAATACGAATCACAAACTTCTCACCGAGCGCATGCATATGCGAGGTCAGCATCAGTATTCGTGTGGTCGCTGAAAATGTAAACGTCTTCCGGTGTGTCGCCCGTTGGCCAGGGGGCAACGGAATGGTGGTATTGCTCAGATTCAGCGTGCGTGCCACTTGAGTGACCTGTGAGGCGTCAACGGTATGAAGATTGGCGAAGGCTTCGCCAGTGATATTGCTCGTTCCCTTATTGACATAGTGGGCGTTGAGGTCCAGTCGTGCATTCGCTGGTAACAGCAGTGCGATACCGGGCGGGAAGCTATAGTCGCTCTCCGGTGTCATGGCACCGGCAAAAAAGGTGTGATACCCCATTGGCAGCGTGTTGACGAAATTCAGATTACCGTCTGGATTGCGAATATCACGCACCATATCTACCGGCGGGATGATGGCGCTCGGCGTGTTGCTTTGGAAAGTGTAGAGCAGGAAGTGATGACTGTTCGTGCGCATGCGTGTCTCGATGCGCGAGACGTAGATTGGGGCGGAATTTTTGAGGTCGCGCAATACAAACAATTCGCGCTCAAAGTTAGGTTGAACCGAAAACGGCTCAATGGTGAGTTGATAACCTTTCGCGGGCGGCGACAGCGGTACAAACGGCGCGTATGCCGGCAGTGTGCGGTCATCCAATAGTTTTGCATCGATGTTGTCACCTGTTTCTGGTGCCCCCGCCTCAATCCATCGTTTGATGAACTCGAGTTGCCCGACGGTGAGTGAGGTCGATCCAAGCGGCATCGGGCTGCCAAAGTGTTGCGGCTTGGCTGGGTCCCATAACAATAGTTTTTGGTACAACAAGCTATTTTCGAGATCACGCGGAACTACTTGTTTCATACCGTGCACTACCGCCATGCTATTTTTCACCGAGGCGTTGCGCAGGTTACGGTAGGCGACAGCTTCGTCAAGCACCAGACCGGACTGTGTCGCAAAGGAATTGCCGGCGGTATGGCAACTGTTACAGCCCGGGGCAAAAACTTTCTGCTGTATGCGTGCAAAACTGGATGGTGCAGGGGCCACCGGTGCGGTCACGCCGTGGAACACACCAAAGTTATTTGCCACCGACGGCGCGGTTCCGGCATTGCTGATCAGGGTCGGGATGGCGATATTGCGGTTCATTTGCCAAAGACTCAGAACCCCATCAGGGCGAAGCCAAACCACATCAAACACCCCATCACCGTTGTAGTCACCAGTGGCATACAGTTGCCAGGTCGTATCACTCGTCGGCAAGGTGGTGGTGGCGCTCGGCAGAGTGGTGTTGGTGGAAGTACATGACGCGTTGACGTCGTCCGCGTCGCCGGCGAACTGCGGCAGTGTGATGCCCGCTGCGCTGAGTGAAATGAGCGCGGTCTGCCCGGTGGATGGATTACGGATCAAGATATCACCACGACCATTGCCGCTGAAGTCGGCGAAGGCTTGTGCGACGAAGCCAGCCGGGATAGCGCCGGCCGCATAGTTGGCGCACGTTCTGTTTGAGGTCGCCATCAACACACGGATGGAATTGTCAGGGCTGACGTAGACCATGTCGGCAGCACCATCACCGTTGAGGTCGGCGGCACCAAGTAGCTTCCATGTTAGCGGCGCGCCGCCGCGTTTGCGAACGGTGGGTTGGCCACTGGCGTTGGTAAACCAGACGTAAGAAACACCGGTATCTCCCGGTCGTGCGGGGTCAAACCCCAAATAGCGCCAGACGACATCACCGCGGCCGTCACCGTCGAGGTCCCCGACGGCCTGTACGTCCCATACTTGTTTGACGCGCCGTAATGCTGTCGCGTTGTTGCTTTCAAAGTTCAACCAACTGGTGACGTCACCCGACTCGCCCTGTGCCACATTCTGAAAGAGCAGGTCGGATTTGCCATTGCCATCCAGATCCGTTACGCCGACCAAACGGAAATTGCCGCCAGGATCCACCAACGCAAAAAACTGGAATTGGCCGTTCACCAATCGGCCTGCGACCAACTGCGGGGTGCCTGCAACCGAGGTAGAACGTGCCAACAATACACTTTTGTTGCTGCCGTCGATATCGATGCCGCCACGCTTTGACAGCGGCACACCAACATTTGCGTGCAGCAGAAGAGGAACCGCCAGTGCGCCGAATAAGAGAATTGCCCGTGCGGCGCGATGTGCGGCGAATGACAGATTGGGTTTAGTGAGAAATGAATGCTGTTGAAACATAGGAGCCTGATCGACCGTTGATACAAGGTTAGCTGAAATGCCGCTTGCACTCAAATCAGGCCAAAAAAACAAACGCTAAAAGAAAAACGCCGTGCTGGCTTAAGCCAGCACGGCGAGTCCACTCTTCGTACTAGGTGGTCCGTGGCAGGTATTAGAAGGCGCCTAGTTATTTGGGTGTACGCAACTTAGATTATTTGAAGCGATAACGCAAATCGATACCATAGGTCCGCGGCACGTTCAGATACGCGTCGGCCATGCCGATACCGGCGATATCGAATGCGCCGGTGTAGTAGATTTTGTTACCCAGGTTTTTGCCCCACAGTGCCACCGACCACTTGCCACCTTTGACATCGTAGCCGATCCGCGCATCGACCAATGAGTAGGCTTGTGTCTTAATGAGTTCGGACACTGCAAGGTTCTGGTAGTGGTCGCCAACGCGTTTCATACCGGCATTCAGGTTGATTGTGCCGTCGGCGGTTTTGATGCGGTAGTTGGTGCCGAGACCCCACTGTTGTTTCGGCGCTTGTTTGAGTGCTTTGCCGGCAAACGTGGCGGCGTTGGCCGCGCTGAAGTCTTGATACTTGCTATCCAGTGTTCCCAAGTGTCCGCTGATTTGCCAGTCCGGCGTAATCTGCGCCACCGCCTCCAGTTCGAAACCCTTGATCAGGGCGCTGGCCGCATTGGTCAGGTTCGACACACCATTGGCATCAAATGCCGTTAGTTGCAAGTCCTTGTAGTCATTGCGGAAGTAGTTGATGTTGAATCGTACTTTGCCGTCTGCTAACGTGGTCTTGAAGCCGACCTCGTAGGACTTCACGGTTTCCGGCTTCAGTGTGGTGAATTGGGCAATCGAGCCGGCACGACCATTAAAGCCACCGCTCTTGAAGCCGGTGGATGCCGATGCATATGCCAGAATTTCTTTGCTCAACTGCGCATCTAGTCCAAACTTCCAATCGGTGTTGGTCCAAGTGTTTGACTTCGCGACCCGGAACGCTTCAGTACCGTTGGTACGAATCGATATGATCGAAAAATCTTTTGATTCTCGGCTCGAGCGCATACCTGCGGTGAGTTTCCACACCGGGTTCAAGCGGTAATCCGCCTGGCCGTAAAGGGCCGACGCCTTGACGGTTTGTGCCAGCAGATTGGTGGCACCCGGTGCAAAGATGTCTTGCCGGGTCGGCTGGTCGTTTTGCTCTTTGAATGCAAACAAACCGGCTGTCCAAGACAGTGCGCCTTTTCCGGTCGAGATCAGTTGCGATTCAAGGCTATTCTGACTCTGCCGCTGGTCTTGGAACAAATGGAAGCGGGTCTGCGCCGTCCCATCGAGATCGATTGCCAGCGCGTTGTCCATCTTGCGATAGGCATAAATATTGCGCCACTCGACCGATTCAAAGTCAGTCGACGTCACCACCGACAATCCGCTTTGATCGAGGTCGTTGCGACCGGCACCCGGTGGCAAGTTGGTTTCGATGGTTAGCAAGTTGCCGTCGGCATTATTGATTGGCCGATTAAAACGTGCTGCTGCTGCGGCGTCGATGACGCCGCTCGCGTACTGCGGACCGCTACGTTGTCTCAATAAATCTCCCGCCACGGTCACCCGCGTACTGCCCATGTTGAAACCGATGCTTCCACGGGCACCGTAGATCTGTTCGTCATTTACCTTGCCGCCGTTGGTGATGTCTTTAAGGTATCCGTCACGCGCTTTGGACATCACGCCGAAAGTGGCATCGACCCCTTCCGACAGCTTGGTGCTAACCGACGCACGCACATCCAATCGATGGAAGTTGCCAACGCGGCCTTCGACGTCGAACTTCTCAGCGCCGGTGGGCTTCGCTGTTACGTACCGAATTGCACCGCCCGGTGCGTTGCGACCGTACAGCGTGCCCTGCGGCCCCCGCAGAACTTCGATGCGGGTGACGTCAAACATATCAAGCAGCGCACCCGTCATGCGCGGCATATAGACGTCGTCGATGTATATGGCGACTGACGGGTCGGCGGAGAACAACGATTCGTCAGTACCAACACCGCGCATAAAGATCTTCGCCGCCGATGAGGTACCGGTGGCGGGTTCGATCACCATGTTTGGCACTTCAAACTTCATGTCGTCCAGACGGCGAATCTGCTTTTGCTCCAAGTCTTTTGCCGACAGGGTCGTAATCGCAACTGGAACCTTTTGCAACTCCTCCTCACGCCGCTGCGCGGTCACAACGATGTTTTCGAGTTTATCGTCCGCTTTCGCCTCCGGCTTGGCGGCGGTGCCTTGTGCCGTAGCGGAGTCGATCGCCAGCGCGGAAACCGCCAGTGCCACTGCAATGTGCATCACGCTAAATTTGCCAAGGCTTGCTTGGCCTGGTTGATTCAATGATTGGTTCATCAGGAACTCCGGTTGTCTAGTTTGTGAGTTGTGGCTTGTGGCTTGTGGCTTGTGTAGAAGTCATGGGCTACAGCGTGACCAAGTCAGGTGAACAAAGTCAGATGTCGCCAAGATATCGTTCCGAGGGCGCTACTGAAACTTAACTTGTTTTTTGTTGCAGGACAGACTAAATTTGTCCGGACAACTATTTGTCCGGACAAATTTAGTCTCATCGACTGACGCTGTCAAGACAATGACGTGAAACAGCCGGGAACCCTCGCAACTCGTTGGATTTCTACAACGCTACTGTGCAAAAAGTAAATGTGGCTGTAATCCGTCTTGAAGCTGCTGACTAAAACAGGGTATGCAATGAATTCAATCAAACAGTCCATGCCAGATTTGTTCAGGCATAACGGCGTCTGGGAAGGCGTCTACCACTTGGTAGATGCGAAAGGCAAAACGCTCGACCGGCATCACTCCCGCATTGAAGTGCGATTTCCGGAAACCGGCCCGCACCAATATATGCAGAAGAATCATTTTTGGTGGGATGATGGACGCGAGACACACGGCGAATATCCCGGCGTGTGCCGCGATGGCATCTTGTTCTGGGATAACGAGTTGATCCGTGGCAAAGCATGGTCGGTAGATGAATTATCCACCGTACTCACATGGCAGCGCCACGACACGCCAGACGCATACTTGTACGAACTCATTGTCATCAACCAGACCAACGATAAGCGCAGCCGTACTTGGCATTGGTTTCGCAATGGGGTGATTTATCAGCGGACGCTGATAGATGAGAGAAAAGTTTCGGACTAGTCGTGATTGGCGATTGTAGTACTGACTGTTTGTCGCTAGAATGAAAGTTGTCCGGACAAATTACTTTAGGCAGTTTGTTCCTTCCGGGCGCTGCAACCGGACTCTTCGCGCATGTCGATATCTTCCTCCGCTGTTTCCACGCACCCGATATCAGCCCAGTTCATCGATGTTGCCGGGCGGCGGGTGTTGGTGCGTTTTGCCGGAAGTGGGCCCGCGGTGTTGTTGCTGCACCAGTCACCGCAAAATTCGCGTGCGTTAATTGCTTGGATTGAGCGCCTGTCGGCGCACTATTCGGTGTTCGCGCCAGATACGCCGGGCTTTGGCTACTCCGATCCGCTACCGCTCGCTCAGCCGACCATCCCGGACTATGCCGCCGCCCTGAGTGCGTTGCTGGATGCGCTTGGTATCGAGCGCGTGATCGTAAACGGTGTTCATACCGGCGCGGTGACCGCGCTGCGATTTGCCCTCGACTTTCCGGCGCGTGTAGCGGGATTGATCTGTGATGGTTATGCGCGATTCAATGCCGAAGAACGTCAGCTACTGCTGAATGGTTATCTGCCGCCGTTCGAGCCGCAATGGGACGGCAGCCACCTATTGTGGTTGTGGGCGCGCCTGCGCGAGCAGCATCTGTTTTTCCCGTGGAACACAGCGACAAAATCCGCGCGTATGGCTTATCCGGCACCGTCAACAGAGCGGCTCAGCGGTGATGTGCTCGACATCCTCGACGCTGGGGACGGTTATCGTGCTGGCTACCGCGCGCCTTTCTTGTACGACGATGCGACGGCCGCATCGCGGCTGACGGTTGAGACGTGCATCTTCTACCGTGCCGAGGATGTGCTCGTCACGCATTTGCCGCGTCTACAAGGATTGCCGACAAATGTGGTGGCTGAAATTGTCAACGGCGGGCCAGCGGCGCTGATCGAACGCACTGATGCATTTATCGCCTCCCACGCCGCCAATGCAAGCCGCCTGAATGCGGGCGCTGCGGTGTTTGGTGCGGTTTCAACTCGGCGGCGAGTGTTTGACACGACTCATGGGTCGATGTGTGCGCTGATTGCGACTAATGGTGGCGATCTTGCGAGTTCGTTGGTCGTGGTGCATCTGAGCGAGATTGGCACCCCGGCCAGAATTCCGGTTGAGGTACCACACGGGTCACCAGTGATTGCGCCGGAGTTACCCGGGCACGGCGCGTCGCAAGTTTGGTCGGTGGAGGCCGTTACAGTGGGCGCGGTCGCACAATCAGTGTTGGAGGTTTTGCAGGCGCTTGGTGTGACACGTTTTTCTGTCACCGCCGATGGCGCGGCCGGCGCAATTGCCGCGGCGTTGGCCCAGGTGTCGGCGGTAACAGATGCGAAGCCGCGGTGCGAGCAGGTGCGCCTGCACAATCCGATGTTGCTCAACGACGCGGAGCGTGCGCAGTTTATTTCTCAGTTGCCAGATCTGACGCCGCACTCAACTGGCGCGCATATGCTCGCCGCATGGAACTGGGCGCGTATGAAGGCGCTGTTCTGGCCATGGCAGCAGCCAACCATGGCTGCCGCGCGCAAGGTGGATGCGCCGGCACCCGTGCGCCTGCATCCCGAGGTTGTGGAAATTCTTCGCGCTGGCGCTTTGTTCGCGCCGCTTTGGCGGACGGCATTAGCCGATAGGGTGTACTTGGCCCTGGCCGAACACGATGGTCTCATCACGATCCAGTGTGACGACGAACCAGAGCGGGTACGTATCGTCAACACATTGGCAAAAACACTTGGCCTTGTTGAGGCGACATTGTCGATAGGTGAGCAGTCAAACGGAGTCAGATCATGGCAGAAACCCTAAATGAATACGCGACTCAGGCGACGAGGTCTGCGGCCAAACCAGCCTGGTTCACGACACTACAGGTAGCGCTCGGCGCGGGGGCCGTGTCAGCCGAGGATGCCACGCTTGATTTTTACGCACAGGATGTTTTCGGCCGAGGCGAGGCGCTTGCGGCGGTGGTGTCGCCGAGTACCATGGATGAGTTGCAGATCACCGTGAAAACGCTCGCCGCCGCAGATGTGGCAATGGTGCCGCGTGGTGGTGGCTTGAGTTATACCGATGGTTACTTGGCGAGACAAAAGGGCTCGGCGCTAATCGATTTGACGCGTATGGATAAGTTGGTCGAGCTCAACACGGCCGATCGTTATGTCACCGTTGAGACCGGTATGTATTGGGCGACGTTAAACGAGTTGCTGGCGCCGCATGGCTTGCGTACGCCTTATTGGGGGCCGCTATCCGGGCTGCGTTCAACGATCGGCGGTGCGCTGTCGCAGGGCAGCGTGTTTTTGGGTTCTGGTGAATACGGCAGTGTTGGTGAAAGCGTGTTGTCGCTTGATGTGGTGTTGGCCGACGGTTCTGTTCTGACCACGGGCAGCGCTGCGGCTGGAGTGAATACGAAGCCGTTCATTCGTTATTTCGGCCCCGATCTGACCGGGCTGTTTGTCGGGGATGCGGGTGCACTCGGTATCAAGGCAAGGGCGACTTTCAAGCTGATTCCTCGCGAAGTTGAAATCGATTTTGTCTCGGCTGAATTCGATAATCCGACCGCGATGATTGAAGCGATGTCAGAAATTTCACGCAACGATATTGCCGCGGAGTGTTTTTCCTTTGATCCCGTGTTGTTGGAGCAACGCAAGAAGCGCATGAGCTTGTTGGCCGACGCAGAAACACTGCTCAAGGTCGTCAAACAGTCCGGCGTCATGGCTGGTCTGGGTTTGGTGAAGTCGGGGCGCGACTTTGTTGGCGAGGACAAATACTCGGCACACGTTTCCATAGAAGGCAAGACCGCTGGTGAGGTCGCGGCGAAAGTAGAGGCGGCTAAAAGGATTTTTGCGGCGAAGGGGCGGGCTACCGAGAACTCGTTTCCCAAGGCGTTGCGGGCGATGCCGTTTTCGCCGCCGAATTCTATGCTGGGTCCTGCTGGTGAACGCTGGGTACCGGTTCACGCCATCTTCCCCCATAGCACCGCGCAACGTGCGTTCACGGAGATTCAGGCGTTTTTTGCCGCGAAACAAGCGTTGCTCGAGGTGCACCAAATACGGATTGGTTATCTCTGCACAACTGTCGCGCAGCAGGGATACTTGATCGAACCGGTGTTCTACTGGAATGACTCCCACACGGCTTATCACAAACGTGTCGTGGAAGCCGACTACCTGAAGAAGTGTGGGGAGCCAGCGGCAAACCCCAGCGCTACTGCGGCAGTTGGCGCATTAAAGGCCGAAACTGCCCGTCTGATGCGGAGTTTGGGTGGCACTCATTTCCAGATCGGCAAGTTCTATACCTATCGCGAAGGCCGCAATCCGGCTGCGCTGGCGCTGTTTGATGCCATCAAGAAGCAGCTTGACCCCCAAAACATCATGAATCCAGGAGTATTGAAATGAGTGGACCCAGGCTCTTGCACGGCACTGTCTGCGTGCCGGCTCTTGATCAGGCGTTATTGCTTTACCGCGATCTGTTCGAGCAAACGGTTGTTCATACCGGAACGGTCGGCAAAGCGGAAGCGGAAGCGTGGGAAGCCCCGGCGCTGGCAGGAGCCAAGAGTGTGGTCATGCAGCCGCCCAGCGGTTCGCCGGTCTACCTGCGGCTAATTGAACAGGCCGACCCGGCGGGTTATCACCCCGGGACACACTACGGGTGGGCCGCCTTGGAGTTATCAGTGAAGGATGCCGACGCGATGTACGCGCGCTTACTTGCGGCGGGCACACCCATCATCGCCGCACCAAAAGCACTTTCGTTTACTGACATGTTGTATCCGATGCAAGCAAGGGGTCCCGGGGGAGAAGCGATCTACCTGAACGAGATTCGCGGCGATCTACCGTCGAGTGATTTGCCGATGGCCAAGTGCTGGGTTGACCGCCTGTTTATCGCGGTGATGGGCTGCCGCGATATGAAAACCTCGCTTGTTTTTTATCATGCCCTGCTTGGAACGACCACCGGCGGCGAATGGGAGATGCCCTACAGCGTGATCAACCTTGCGTTTGGTTTGGATGCCTCCACCGCACACAAACTGGCGACAATTTCCGATCGGCGCACGGTGTTGTTCGAGGTTGATCAATATCCCGTCAAATCCACCCAAAGGCCACAGTCGAATGGCAGCCTGCCGCAGGGAGTAGCGATGATCGGTGTGAAAGTTGATGTCTTGCCCGTTGGTGCAAGCTGGGTTGTTCCGCCATCGGCGCGCACGCAAGCGCCGTACTTCGGCGCAACAGTGGGTGTGGTGCGTGGACCAGATGGGGAGTTGACCGAATTGGTCTGCTGACACACCACCAATTGATGTGGGGTGCATGATCCGTTTGACGGACACTGTTTCTGAGCATAAAATTTGTCCGGACAACTTTGCAAGTCCAACTTGGAGATCGTTATGGCAACCGTCCTCGTTCTGTTCAATTTGAAACCCGGTACCGATATCGCGGCGTATGAAGCGTGGGCCAAGGCCAGCGACATTCCGCTGGTCCGTTCACTTGGCTCCGTAACCGGCTTCGAAGTCCTAAAAACCAAAATGTTGTTGGGCTCCGATGCCAAGCCGCCATACCAATACGCAGAGGTTATTGAGGTGCCGGACCTTGACGCGTTTTTTAAAGACGTTGGTACGGATGCGGTGCAGGCGGGCGCTAAACAATTCCAAGCTTTTGCTGACAACCCCATGTTTATCGTTTGCGACAATTTATAGGCGAAATAGGATTTCGTTCGCTCCCTTTCTAATCAATCGCTTCCGATAGAGACATAGAGATGGCACAGTACGCAGAACTCAAAGGTAAGGTCGCGCTGGTCACAGGCGCGGGCCGCCGCAAGGGGCTCGGTGAAGCGATTGCTCGTCGACTCGCCAGTGAAGGCTGCAAAGTCATTGTGACCGACATCGGTCACGCCAAGGGCAAGGAAATGCCTGAGAGTGCCGTGGGGTCACAATCGGAGATGGAACACGTAGCGGCCGATATTCATGCCGCAGCTACTGCAGCCGGCAATGGCGGCGCTTGTAGTGCACTGGCGCTCGATGTGCTCGAAGAGTCACAGGTTAAGGAAGTGATTGCGACGACGGTGGCGCGCCACAGCAGCCTTGACATCTTGGTGAACAACGCCGGTATCGGTTATTTGATGAAACCGATCGTTGAGATGTCGATTGAAGAGTGGGATGCAGTGCTTGGCGTCAATTTGCGTGGTGCGTTCCTCTGCACCAAATATGCCGCGATGCAGATGATCAAACAAAACGGCGGCGGCAGGGCAGGTGGTCGTATTGTCAACATTGCCTCTCAAGCGGCGAAGTCTGGCTTTCCGTTTGCATCAGCGTATTGCTCTTCTAAACACGGCCTGACGGGGCTGACGCGTGTCACGGCGATCGAAATGGGCAAGTACGGTATTACCGCCAATGCCATTTGCCCAAACCACGTCACCACAGGATTGGGTGCATGGCAGAACGAATATTTTTCAGAGGCACTCGGGCTGACAATGGAGCAGTACATGAATGCGATGAAGTCGCGCATTCCGTTGGGACGTCCGGGATTACCGACGGATACCGCGGCGGCGTGTGCGTGGTTGTGTAGTGATGAGGCGCAGTATGTAACCGGAGAATCGATGAATGTGTCCGGCGGTGAGGAATACCATTGAAAAACTGCTGCGCTTGCCAATACGTTGTTGCAAATCCGCTCGGGCTGCTCATGTATCACCACATACACTCCGCACCCTAGCGAATTTGCGCCTAGTCTTGGCTTCGCTCGCGACGTTTTTCAACCTCTCAAATCAACGCTCTGGAATCTGAATGCCAGTCACCAAGAAAACGCCCCAGGCAAAATCATCAAGCTGGACCTGGCCCAACAAAGCCAAGGTCGCGTTGTCCGTCGTAGTCAACGTGGAAGAGGGATCAGAATATTCGCTCGGTGATGGAGACAAGATCACTGAGCCATTGGATGAACTCGGCGTATCGCTGAAAAAGCCCATCCGCAACTACGGCAACGAATCAAACTATCGCTACGGCATTCTCGAGGGGCATGCACGTGTTGCAGCACTGCTCGATAAGTACAAGGTAGCAGCGACATACACCGCGGCTGCTGTTGCGCTCGAGCGCGCGCCGGACATCGCCGATTACATCAAAGCACGCAAACACGAGACGTGCTGCCACGGTTATCGTTGGGTGCACCAGTTTTCGTTTGATGAAGCGCGTGAACGTGAATTCATCAAGAACGGTTTGGATAGTATCGAGAAGTCGACCGGTTTACGTCCGCAGGGCTGGCTGTCGCGTTATCTGCATACCGAGAATACGCGCCGCCTCTTGCAAGAGGCCGGTTGCCTGTACCACATGGACGACTATTCACGCGACACGCCGTTCTGGGGCGATGTCGCCGGTAGCAAAAAAAAGATGATCATCTTGCCCTATCAGCTTGATACCAACGACATGAAGATGTGGTTGGCGCCCGGTTACCTGCCGTCACATTGGCTGGAGTACGCGGTCGACACGCTCGATCAGATGCATAAAGAGGCGAGTGGCAAAACACGTACGACGCCAATCATGATGTCATTTGGCCTGCATCTACGCATCATCGGCCGGCCGGGACGAATTGGTTACTTGGAAAAGTTTCTTAAGTACGCAGCGCAAAAGAGTGGTGTTTGGTTCGCGCGTCGCGTCGATATCGCAAAGCACTTTCAGGCGAATGTGCGGGCATGAGTCTCGCTCTCAATCCTCGTCGCTGTCTGCTCTTTGTGCCGGGGTCACGCCCGGAGCGATTTGAGAAAGCGCTTGCGACAGATGCCGACCAAGTTTGCATCGATTTGGAAGACGCGGTGCCGCTCGCTGATAAGGCAACGGCTCGCCAGGCGACGCTCGATTTTATTGCCGCCGCGGGCTCGTTACGAAGCGAACTTGGTTTACGCATCAATAACGCAACGTCGGCGCTTGGTCGCGCGGATCTAGTGGCGATCTCATCTGGCGGTTTTCGGCCAGCATTTGTCATGCTGCCAAAAGTGGAAAGCGCCGATGAAATTCTCCGCGTCCTGGAGGTCCTGAACCACGCGGAGATTCCGTTGATCGCACAGCTTGAGTCGCCACACGCGGTGTTTGAAGCTCGTGCGATTGCAAACGCGACAAAACAGCTACAGGCCCTGATGTTTGGCGGTTTTGATTATGCCGTCGCCGCGCGCATCAAGCCCGGTTACGACGGCTGGTTGTGGGCGCGCGGCATGATTGCTGCGGCCGCCGCAGAGGCCGAAACTGGCGCAATTGATGTGCCCAGTTTAGAGTTTAAGGATGTACCTGAGGTGGCGCTGGATACACAACGTGTGATGGACTTGGGCTTCACTAGCAAGTCAGCGATTCATCCCGCGCAAGTTGATGTCATCCAGCGAGCATTTTTGCCGACGTCACACGAATTAGCACATGCTGAAAAAGTCGTGGCCGCGATGAAAGCGGCAAATGGTGGCGCGATCGCAGTCGATGGCAAGTTGGTTGATCGGCCAATCGAACTCGCCGCAATTCGTGTGATGGATCTTGCAAAACTTGGGTTACGCGATACAGATACCAGATTGGCGAACGTCGCCTAGAAAAACACGGGGAAGTTATGGTACAAAACGTCAAACAAGTCGGACCAAATCGATATCGCGAACACTTCGGGCGGTATTTTGAAGATTTCCATGTGGGCGACATTTATGAACATCGACCGGGTCGGACAATTACGGAAACCGACAACGTCTGGTTTACGCTGCTGACGATGAACACCCATCCGATGCACTTTGATCCTGAATATGCAAAGGCGTCTGAGTTCGGTAAATGTATCGTTTGCTCACCCCTGACGGTGGCGCTCATGGTTGGCATGAGTGTGACTGACGTCAGTCAAAAAGCGATCGCCAACCTCGGCTGGACGGATATCAAGATGACGCATCCATTGTTTGCCGGCGACACGTTATATGCCGAGTCTGAGGTGCTTGACAAACGCGAATCAAAATCCCGCCCAGGAGCGGGTATTGTGAGTGTTCGTACCGATGGCTACAACCAGGACAAGAAGCTGGTTTGCACTTTTAATCGTACGATGTTGATTGCGAAGCAAGGGTACAGCGTCGAAGACAAGGTCAACTACTAGTTTTTTGCTTTGCTAAAGTTGAATAGCGGCGGGCACTTTCAAGCATTCTTGCCCGAAAAACCGCGCCAATGCTTGTGCTTCAAGTTTGAGATAACGCCATGAACGCAATGACAGAAACCAACAACTTCACATCAGAAGATGAGCGAATGCTGCTCGATGCCATCGACAGCTGGGTCGAAAAATCGGTCAAGCCGATTGCCAAAGAGCACGACCATGAAGACAAGTATCCACACGCCTTGGTTGAGGAAATGAAAGAGCTTGGGCTGTTTGGCGCAACAATCGGCCAGCAGTACGGTGGCCTTGGTTTGCCAGCAAGTGTGTATGCCAAGATCGTCACCCGTGTCTCCTCTGTTTGGATGGCACCGACTGGTATCTTCAATTCACACCTCATCATGGCGGCGGCAATTGAACGCGCGGGCACCGAGGAGCAGAAAAAAAAGTACTTACCAAGGATGGCCAGTGGCGAACTGCGTGGCGGACTTGGCTTGACCGAGCCGGATTGCGGAACAGATTTACAGGCGATTCGCACCGTTGCCAGAAAAGACGGTGATCACTATGTGGTCAACGGCAACAAAATTTGGATCACCAACTCTGGCAACGGTGGCGGTATTTTATTGCTTGTCAAAACGGATCCGACCGCCGAGCCGCGCCACAAGGGGATGAGTATGCTGATCGCCGAGAAAGGCGACGGCTTCATCGTCTCCAACAAAATGAAAAAGCTTGGTTACCGGTCCATTGATAGTTGTGAATTGGCGTTTCAGGACTATCGTGTGCATGAGAGTTGTTTGCTTGGCGGGGTTGAAGGCAAAGGCTTCCAGCAAGCGGTTGGCGGGCTTGAACTAGGACGCATCAATATTGCGGCCCGTGGTGCGGGTATTGCCGAAGGTGCAACGCGGTTGGCGGTGCATTATGCACAAGAGCGCAAAACATTCGGCAAACCAATTTGCGAACACCAAGCCATCCAGTTAAAGCTGGGCGAGATGGCTACCCAAGTGGAAGCCGCAAAATTGTTGGTCGAGAGTGCCGCGCGTGCTTACGATGGCGGCCAGCGCTGTGACATGGAAGCCGGGATGGCGAAATATTTCGCCTCCGAAGCAGGGGTGTTCTGCGCCTCAGAGGCGATGCGCATCTTTGGTGGCGCGAGTTATTCGGTGGAGTATGAGATCGAGCGTTTTTATCGCGACGCCATGCTGATGTGTATTGGTGAGGGTACCAACGAAATGCAGCGCATTATTATTGCCAAGCAGTTGGTCGAACGTAACCGGGTGTAGCGCCTGCCGATTTTCTACTGCGCTTGGTTTCGCTTCGTTAGAAACTGCGCGCGAAATCCTCATTTATGAAAAATAAACTCCGGTCTTCGCGCGCAGTTCCCGCCTCGCCAAATCTGCGCTCGTCACGAAACTCGGCTGGGCGATTGTCATGACACAAGCGCGAGCGAATCTGCCTCTCGCGGGCATCCGCATTGTTGCGGTTGAGCAATACGGCGCTGGCCCATACGGCTCGATGTACTTGGCCGATCTAGGTGCTGAGGTCATCAAGATTGAAAACCCGACGACGGGCGGTGACGTCTCGCGTGCGAATGGTCCTTTCTTTTTAGGCGAGGGCGACTCTGAGTTTTTCCAAACGTTTAACGCCAACAAGAAGTCGTTTGCGCTCGATCTCAAGGCACCTGGCGGCCGCGCGGTATTTGAAAAATTGGTAGCCAATAGTGACGCCGTGTTGAACAACCTGCGTGGTGATCAACCGAAAAAACTCGGGCTCGATTACCCCACCCTCTCGAAAGTGAAACCGTCCATCGTCTGTGCGCATCTTTCGGCATATGGACGCGACAACGATCGTACTGATTGG
Source organism: Rhodocyclaceae bacterium (assembly GCA_020247545.1). Taxonomy (GTDB): domain Bacteria; phylum Pseudomonadota; class Gammaproteobacteria; order Burkholderiales; family Usitatibacteraceae; genus UKL13-2. Next base: position 34,108 of record JADCIX010000037.1, read on the forward strand.
CCGGGCTACGATTATTTGATGCAAGCCGAAGCCGGGTTTTGTATGTTGACAGGTGAACCGGAAGGCCCACCTGCAAGGTTTGGTTTGTCAGTGGTCGATTTTATGACCGGTATGACCATGTCGATTGCATTACTCGCCGGTGTTGTCGGCGCGTTGAAGAGCGGCAAGGGTCGTGACGTTGATGTGTCACTGTTTGATGTTGCACTTCATCAGCTCAGTTATCCCGCGACTTGGTATCTGAATAATGCCCACGTTACCCACCGTATGCCGCGTGGCGCGCATCCGGCCACCGTCCCCGCACAGATGTATCAGGCCAAAGACGGCTGGGTGTTTGTGCTTTGTATGATCGACAAATTCTGGGTGGCGCTTTGTGAGGGTGTCGGAAAACCTGAGTTGGCGCGTGATCCGCGCTTCGACTCCATTCCCAATCGCCGTGTGAATCGGGAAGCACTCACCCCGATTTTGGATGCCGAGTTTATGAAACACACGCCGGACGAATGGATGCAAAAACTCGGTGGCGTGATTCCGATCGCCCCGATCTATGACATGGCGAAGGGGTTGGACAATCCGTACGTTGCGCAGGTCGGCATGATTCAGACGCTGAATCATCCGGCCAATCCGGCGCTGCGGCGGTTGGCAAATCCGATAAAGGTGGATGGCCAACGTTTACCCGCACAGGCGGTGAAGGCATTGGGTGCGGATACCGAAGCGATCATGTTGGAGATTGGTTATTCGCGAGATGAGATCTCTGCGCTGCGTGCGAACAAAGCCGTCCTCTAGCGGCCAAATCATGAAACTCGAAGGCATTCGCGTCATTGACCTTTCGTTGTTCCTGCCCGGACCGCATCTGACGATGTTAATGGCCGACCATGGCGCCGAGGTCATCAAGCTGGAGCCACCGGGAGAGGGCGAGCCGGTACGGCATGTCGGGGCATCACAAGCCGGGCACACCGTGTGGTTTCGTAACACCCATCGCGGCAAAAAAAGTATCAGCCTAGATCTCAAAGACCCTGTACAGAAGGAGGCGTTGCTCAAACTCATCGATACGGCCGATGTGGTGGTGGAAGGTTTTCGGCCCGGTACGGTGGATCGCCTCGGTATTGATTACGCCACGGTAGCCAAACGGAATCCACGTATTGTCTACTGCAGTATTTCGGCATTTGGCCAGACGGGCCCCAAGCGTTTGAAACCTGCTCATGATTTGGCGATACAAGCCGATAGCGGCGTGGTGAGTTTGAATCTTGGCCGCGACGGCAAGCCAACACACCCAAACATGCCGGTGGCCGATATGGCGGGATCGTTGATGGCGTTGTCGGGGATTTTGATGGCGCTGCTGCGCCGCGAAAAGACCGGCCAAGGTGATTACCTCGATATCTCGATGCAGGACTCACTATTGAGTTGGACGCCGAATGTGATGGGTATTCCCTTCGCTGAAAACAAAGCGCCGGACGTTCAGCAGCAGCGCAGTTTTGGCGGGGGTAGTTTTTACAATCTTTATGAGACGGCGGACCACAAGTGGCTGGCACTCGGCGGTAGCGAACACAAGTTTGTGAAGAACCTTCTCACCGCATTGGGTCGCCCGGATCTCATTGCGCCCGGTTCAACTCCACCCGGCCCCTCTCACCAGCCGGTGAAAGCATTTTTATGCAATACGTTTGCCACCAAGACACTTGCTGACTGGACAGTGTTTCTCGATGGTGTCGATGTTTGTTGGTCGCCTGTGCGGAATCTTTATGAGGCAACACAAGAGCCTCACCTAGCTGCACGTGGCACCATTCATATCGATGCTGATGGCGCAAAACATTTGAACAATCCTATTAGGTTCACCAATGAACCCGCCCAGCCGGATTGGCGTTTGCCTGACGTGGGAGAGCACAACAAAGACTACACAGGTGACAAGTCGTGTTGATGATGTTTTTGACAAAGGAATTTCCATGAAACAATTTTTATTCGCTGCGCTTGTGTTGTTGATCGCGACCACTGGCGTCAGCCACGCTCAGCCTGTTCCCGAAAGCGAGAAAATTCCGGTGGACATTCGCCGCACGACGTTGGTGGTGCGTGACATCGAGAAGTCGCTGCCGCTTTATCGGGATGCACTGGGACTCAAGGTGGTGTATGACCAACTGATCGGTGGCGGCAAGGATAAAGACGGCAAGGTCACACCGCCAACGATCCGCCTGGTGTTGTTACGTGCGAACGATCAGTTCATTGGTGCGATTGGACTGATGCAACGCCTCAATCAGCCGATGTTGCCGCCACTGACCGAATTCAAACGACCTATTGCAGGCGGCATGATCATGGTAATCAATGCCAAGGATCTCGACACCCGTTGGGAAAAGATCAAAGCGACGCCAAACATCAAGATCGATACCGAACCTTATCGGATCGAGTATCCGGGTCCCAACAATACTGTGATCCCGGTGTTGTTCAGCAGTGTGTTTGATAACGATGGCAACTTCATCGAGATCAACAAGTTATTGGGCACGGCGGCTGGCGCGTCGACAACTACGACACCACCTGCTGAAAAGAAGTAGGGTTATGTTTTCTTCGGTGGCCATGTGAGCGGGTCGCCTGCCGCACGTTGTCTGTAGGCATCACTGATCGGGCGCTCGATGAGGTTGATCGCCACACCATCGGGGTCGCGCAACACCAGCTCACGCCGTCCATTCAGAATCTGCAGCGGTGTGCCGATTCTGCCGCCGAGTGCCGCCGACGCGGCGACCGCCCGATCGAGATCACCGACATAGAACACCAGAACCGCCTCGCCGAGGGCAAGCCCGCCTTCGCGAGGGGTGATAGCCGGCGTCTCCCCCGGCATTTCAAACAACCCGACCATGCCATAGTCCACCCCGGGGGCCTTGAGTACCACCGCGCGAATATGCGAGTCCTCCGGCACGCCGATGACCGCCGCCGCTGTGGAGCCCTGCATGTCACCCACAAAGTACTCTTGGGTCAGCCCCAGCACCGCCGCGTAGAAGGCGCGGCTGCGCTCGAGGTTGCGCACCATCAGGGCGGCGCGTACAAGCGGCGACGCCGATTGCAGCACAGGCAGGGGATGATTTAGCGGCGAAACTGACGACGAAACGGACATCGGGAGCACTCCTTTTTTTGGGCGAATGGATGACTGGTGGATTTTCGCAGGATTATTGAATTCAAGCTGGCCGAAGATGCGTCTGACATCAGCGCCCGTCCCTGTAATAATGCTTGAAGACCGCGCGGGTGAGAATTTCAACCAGTCCGCGACGGCGACTAAATTTTGAAAGGAATTTTGTGATGATTCGTTACGTAACAGCCGCGAGCCTCGGTTCGTTCCTTATCGCGTTTACATCGGTGCTTCCGTTTGACGCGGTCTCCGCACCTATGGCGGCCGCTACGTCTGCCGCCGCCAAGCCTGGGGCGACCAAGTCGCTCAAGCGCTATACCATCGAGCAGTTTATGGCGACCACGAGTTATGCCGGTGCTTCGTTCAGTGCTGACGAGAAGAGCATTCTTTTCAGCAGCAACGAAACGGGAATCTTCAACGCCTACAAAATCTCGACATCGGGTGGCAAGGCTGAAGCCAAAACCAAGTCTGCAACAGACTCGACGTATGCAGTGAGTTTTTTCCCCGGCGACGATCGCATTCTCTTCACGCGGGATAACGGCGGTGACGAAAACAACCATCTGTTCGTACGTGAACTTGATGGGACGGAGAAGGATCTGACGCCGGGCGCAAAACTCAAGGCGAACTTTGCTGGCTGGAGTACCAACGACGCGGCGTTTTATGTCACGACGAACGAACGCGATCCGCGCTATTTCGACCTGTATCGTTACGACGCAAAAACCTACGCCCGTACGATGTTGTACAAAAACGATCAGGCATTCCAAGTCGCCGCGATCAGCCGCGACGAAAAGTGGATCGCCTTGGGCAAGACCAACACCACTTCAGACAGTGATATCTACCTCTATGATGTGGCGAAAGCGGAAGCCAAGCTCATTACCGCACACACCGGCGTTGCATCATTCTCTGCGTCTACATTTGATCCTGCTTCGAAACAGCTCTTCTTCACAAGCAACGCAGACGGCGAATTTACCCAGCTTAAAGCCTATGATCTCGCGACCGGCGTCGTCAAAGATCATACCAAGGCCGACTGGGATGTTAACGGCACCTATTTCTCAAAAGATGGTCGTTATCGTGTGACGACCATCAACCAAGACGGTAGCACTGTTATTCGTGTCACCGAGGGCGCTGACGATAAGCCGGTTGCACTGCCGAAGTTACCCGGGGGTGAAATTCGCGGCGTGACCTTCTCCAAGAGCGGAGCGCGGATGGCGTTCTACCTCAATGGTGACCGTTCACCGAGCAACTTGTTTGTGTACGATTTCAAAACTCGTGCTACCAAACAATTGACACAAAGCCTCGCCAAGGACATTAACCCTGCGGATTTGGTGGAGGCACAAGTGGTGCGGTTTAAGTCCTTTGACGGCATGGTAATCCCCAGCATCTACTACAAGCCGCATGGAGCGAGTGCAACCAACAAAGTGCCTGCAATTGTGTATGTACACGGCGGTCCCGGTGGCCAAACCCGGCGTGGTTACAGCGCACAGATTCAGTACTTGGTGAACAACGGCTACGCGGTGTTGGGCATAAATAACCGCGGCAGCTCGGGTTATGGCAAGTCCTTCTTTGCCGCCGACGACAGGAAACACGGCCGTGAGCCGCTGTGGGATTGCACTGAGGCAAAAACGTATCTGGCGAGCTTGGGTTACATCGACCCCGATCGCATTGGCATCATGGGCGGCAGTTATGGTGGCTACATGACCGTCGCCGCGTTGGCGTTCCGTCCCGAGGTGTTCAAGGTTGGCGTGAATATTTTTGGTGTGACAAATTGGATTCGTACCCTAGAGAGCATCCCGCCGTATTGGGAAGCGAGCCGCAAGGCGTTGTACCAAGAGATTGGTGACCCGGTTGCCGATCGGGAGTTTTTGCTCGCCACCTCTCCGCTGTTCCATGCGAAAGAAATTCGTAAGCCGATGATCGTGATTCAAGGTGCCAATGACCCGCGCGTGATCAAGGCGGAGAGTGATGACATCGTCGCTGCGGTGCAGAAGAATGGTGTGCCGGTTGAATACGTGGTGTTCCCAGACGAAGGCCACGGCTTTTCGAAGAAGAAAAACTCGATGGAAGCGAATCAGAAAATTCTGGCGTTCCTCGACAAGTATCTGAAATAGGGCGGGTTCGACCTCTCGCGTCCTTAGAAACGCTTAAAAACTCGCCATGCGGCGGGCATTTTGCGGCATTTATGCCTGAAGATGCCCGTCGATATTGGTGTTCCTTTATTTCGTGATGATCTGGCTTAGCGCCATGCGCGTTACGCTTTTCCCGGCTGGATGCGCTTACCCAACTGGAAACCCCGGCGATCAGGGCGAGAGTGTTGCGAAGCGCGTTGGGCATGACGATTCCCGCTTTTTTCCGAGTTTGCGGATTGTACGCTTCAAGCTTCAACGCCGTGCCATAGACTGCCGATACTGCTTCCGCGCCTTCTCGCGAATGCTCTAGACCAGTGTTATGCGAAACCGCAAACTAGGTTTGCTCCCGTACTGCGGCCCTTTTGTGAAGTGTTCGACGAGTACACCGCCGTTGGCAACGATGACTTTTTGCGAGGCGATGTTTTCAAGGTCGGTCGTAATCTCAACATACGGCAGGCCAATTGATTTAGCCTCGGGCAGTATCTGTGCGAGCGCGAGCGTCGCGTATCCGAGCCGTTGTTTCCATGGCACCACGGCGTAACCAATGTGGCCGAGGCAATGCGGCGGCAATTCGGGCGTGCCATCCTGCCAGCGTAAGTTGATACTGCCGCAGAATTCACCATCCCAAAGCCAACGCCTAAAGCCGGGCAATCGCTTCACCTTCGTGCCGTCGGGCAGGGTGATCGGTGACCCTTTGGCTTCTCGATCCTCCGTGCCCGCGAGAAAGCCAGCGGCATCGGTTCGTATGCTGGCTAACTCTTCTTGCGCGGCTTCGGGGCGCAAGTTATCGGCAGACCAGCCGCGTTCGAGCGCGGCGATGTAGCTTTCGAGATGATCGGTGGTCGGGCGTACGACTTGCATAAACTTGAATGACTGGAATGCTTTCAGGTGCTACACGTTGCTCCATGCTGCCCGTTGAACCACAAGTCGGTAGCCGTCGCGGTCTTCAAACGTGCGTCCGTTCTGCGACCAATAGGGATTAAACGACGGCACTTCCTTGAACCCAGCCGCGAGCAAACACTTGCAGCGATGTTGCCACGCTTCCATCTCTGGGAGGTAGAAGACCAATAAATCTTCTGCGGTAGGGGTTGGGGCGACCGGATGTAAACGCGAGAACGTGAACTCAAAGTGAACGTTTTCCCCTCTGATACCAAGCATCGTGCCGTCGAATCCCTCGTGCTCCTCAAAGCTACCGAGTACGTCAAGGCCGAGACCCTGCGTATACATCGCCACGCTCTCAGCGAGGTTGGTGACGGGACGGGCGATTCTTAATTGTGAGGTCATGGGTGGAAGTTTAGTGGATCGCAGGGACGGCTGGGCAACCGGTGGGGGCGCACCCTCGGGTTGAGATGTGGCAGAAACCAGTTCGCCCGAGCCTCGCGTTAGGCTGCGGCATCAGCCCGTGAGAGTGAAAGTGACATATGCACTTTGCCTTTCAGACCCGACTCCGTACGAATGGCCTGGGGCTGGGTTCCCCACTCAATGAAGCCAGCCGATCGATAGAGGCGAAGCGCTGGAATGTTTCCGTCTGTGAGTGTCAGGTTTAGGGACAGGATTTCTGGTCTGGCAGAAGCAGCCGCGATGGCGGCGTTCAGAAGTGCAAGACCGATACTCTGGCCACGTTCATGTGGCTGCACGTACATACCCAAGACGAGCGCGGAGTGACGTGTCTTGGGCTTGGCTGAGTACTCCAGAGCGACCGTGCCCACGAGGCTGTCGGCTTTCCAAGCGCCGAACGATGTTGTCAAGCCGTCTGTACTACCGATGCGCTTGATCCACCATGATTCAGGCTCGGCTTCGCGTTCAGCAGAAGTGGTGGTGAAGGCGTCTGGTGCTTGTTCGTAGGCCTCCAGCATAAGCGCCCGGTAGGCAACGACATCGGCGGCGGTGAGGGTGGAAACACGCATTGGTTCTGTAGCCTAACGTCCGAATTGACGGGCACCGCTAAGCGTCCCGGTAAATGAAACGTTAGGTATCAATCGCTCGCTTCAGCATCCGAATGGACGTGCCACCACTTTGGTCTAGGCCCAACATAAGAGTGGGACGTAGATGCAAGTTCTTTTCGGTTTGCAGAATCGAATGCGCCAAGAAGCAATGCGATAGTCGGATTGTCATCAATGGCACCAATGGAGCTGCCACAAACGCTGCAAAAAGCACGGCTGGACCAGTCCGAGGATCGCCAAGTCGTTGGTGCGCCACCGGGCCCGATCCACTCGACACTAGCTCTTGGGAACTCGACCCATGCGACCGTCAATGCACCGGTATGGCGCTGGCACATCTTGCAGGAGCAAGTGTGCGGCTTTGATACAGGGGCGGTAGCAACGAAACGGATGTTGCCGCATAGGCAACCACCCTCGTAAATCTTCTCCCTAGACATGGTGAATTCTCAACATCCTTTGTATTGACGCCCAACTAAATTCATGCAGACAAGTTAGATCTGCACAACATTTCGGGCTGATACACAACATTGTGGGAATCAGTGGCGCAAACCGTTTGCAATCAACCGGTTGTTGAGGGTTGTTGGAGCGAAGTGTCTTCATAACAGAATCGAGTTTTACGTCAGTTTCGATACGCCACAATACCGCTGAAATCGGCATGTGTCGAGACGCACTTCAGGTTTCAACCCCCAACCAGCCATTGCGAGCCGGCTCGAACGCCCGATTAGGGCTGGCCATACGCGAAACCATTGGCGACGAGGTGCTCCCAGCGGCGCTGCCGATGGCGATAGAAGAACCAAGCGAACGCCCAGACAAGCGGCGTGAGAAGACCGGCTCGGACTTCCACTCGATCGGAGTAGCTGCAGCCCTGCCCGGAGGCTTGGATGGTAATGAGATGGTCCCACTTGGACATTAGGGTCCCGCGGCCGTTGTCCCGGAGTTCCATGTAAAAGCGCCCGAATTCGTTTGAACCGTCTCGCCCAGAGATGTTGACCCACTGCCGACCCATTGGCAGGAGGCCGAATATCCGAACCGAGACGAGGTACTCCTTCTGTTCCCACCGTTCCGGCAGAACTTTCGGCTCAATGGGTGCGAACCGCACCAGTGGCCTGGCGATGTGCAGCATGAGGCGCAGAGTCTGGACCTCCGCAAAGCACTTCTGCGGAGAACATGAAAGAAAGACGGTGCGCTCGACGAGCATAGAGCCCTAACGTTTGACATGAGGGGTGACCGAAGGGCGCAGCCTTTTGGGCTTCCCCTCGATGGAAGGGGTAGCCGTCACGCCCCGACCTTGGCAGTGCGTTCCATGGCTACCTCAGAAACTTTGAAACCAAGCTTCTCATAGAAACCAAAGATGCCCGGCCTTCCTGCGCGAAGAACCCATGTAACGCGCTCGTCTGAGCCCACAACAGCTTGAACCAGGGCTTTTCCTATACCCGTGCCACGAAGTGCCTCTTCGACGACGACCATTGAGATGTACCCGTTGGTCATCCCATCCGTGAGCGCGCGTATGAAGCCAACAACCCGACCTTCCTCTACGGCAACAAGCGCCAACTGAGAGCGAGAGACAAGCTTTGCGAACTCTTCGGCGTTTGAGACCTTGCGCTCCCATCCGGCAGAAAGCAGCAGATGCCTTGCGGCTTCGATCTCTTCTGACAGGATTGCGCGGACTTCCATGTGACGCCTAACGTAGAGGTGACCGGCGCTGCGCGGCTTTATCGCGCAGCGTCCAGTGAACGAAGGGAACGCTGTCGACCGTCATGTTAGGCCGGTTCATGTTGCCTCGCAGTGCCGCCCATTGTGGGGGTGGATGCACGAATTGGGCCCTATGATTCTCGCGCAATATGAAGCCTGTCTAGGATTGCCACAAAATCATTCACATCGCCGACGCAATATGCGGGAACGAGCCATTCATGTCCGTCCCGCACGCGCAGATGGATCCAATCTTGGCTTTCCGACCATGACGTAAGGCGATAGCTTGCCACGTCCAAAATCGGAATGGATTTCTTCCAGTTGCCTGCGAAGAAAAGTGCGGTCTTTTGATCGACACGACAACCACTGTGCCGACCTAGGACGAAAAACCAAACGCAAAACAGCGTTGTGATTGATATTACGGCAATGAAAGGGCCCGGTGCCGAGTACCGCCACCCGATAGTAGTCATTAAAGCCCCCAATAGCGCTGCAACGGCAACGATAGGGCGGCGCGTGGATTCTCGATGCTCATAGAGAACTGTCGACTCGTTGATTACGCTCCTGTGCACGTTCGATAACTCCTTTTTTGCTAGCGGCCATTCGTTGCTTTATCCATACAACCTTCCACAATTTCGTAGCGACTAAGCCTAACGCTTGAATTCAGCCGACCGTCAAAAAGCGCAGCTTTTGACGGTCGGCTGGAATGACTTGTTATGCCGCAATTTAGCCACCAACCGGCGAGCAAATTTCAACCAAAGTTCCGTCTGGACATCGGACGTAGGAGAC
>JADCIX010000038.1 GCA_020247545.1 Rhodocyclaceae bacterium
AGAACTGGACAAGATCGCCTTCCAGATGAACGAACGACCACGTAAAACCCTCAATTGGAGAACCCCGAACGAGGTATGGAAAGGCATACTCGCCGGAAAGTCGTTTCAAGAAATTGTTGCACTTGGAACTTGAGAGCGCCGAACTTCTAAAGACCTACTGCGCGGGCGACTCTGTCAGTTCCGGTGCTCGCCGTACACTGGGTACGTGTCCGCTCCTCACTGCCAACTTCACCCGCTCGTGACGTTTTTTAGAAGCCCCCGAGCGACTATCGGGCGTCGGCCAAGCGTTCGTCGATAAGCTCGATCCAATGCCGAATCGGCGCGCCCCCGCTTGCGGCGAGGCCCCCTTCTATGTGTGCCAGGCAGCCAATATTGGCGGTGGCGACGACTTCCGGCTTACCCGACTCAAGAGCGGTGACTTTGTTTTGCAATAGCTGCTGCGAAAGCTCCGGTTGCAACAGTGAATAGGTTCCCGCCGAGCCGCAGCACAGGTGGCCATCGGGCACTGCGGTCAGTTCATATCCCGCATCACGGAGCAGCGCTTCTACACTGCCGCGAATCTTCAGGCCATGCTGAAGGCTGCACGGCGAGTGAAACGCAACGCGTGTCTTTGGCGAGGTGGGCTTGCCCGACTTCCCCTGCAACATCGTTGATAACGCGGCCTGCTCCGCTGAAATCACTTGGCTCACGTCCCGAAACTGCGCGGATATCCGGGCCGCTTTCTCCGCATATGCTTTGTCGTCACGCAGCATATGGCCATACTCGGCGACCATGGTGCTACAGCCGGTCGCTGTAACAACTATGGCTTCAACGCCGCTTTCAATCATCGGCCACCAAGCGTCAATGTTGCGCCTCATCATGGCATGGCCTCCCTCCACGTCGCTAAGGTGATGGGGGATGGCACCACAGCAGCCAGCATTCGGTGCCACCAACAAGCTAATGCCGAGTCGGTCGAGCACACGCGCCGTGGCGGTATTGATCGAAGGTGCCATAGCCGGCTGCACACACCCCGCCAATACCAACATCTTGCGCGCATGGTTGTTTGCGGGCCATGCACCTGGGTCGCGTTTGGCAGAAATCTTCTTTGCCAGTGCAGTGGGCAGCAGCGGTTTCACCATTCGGCCCATGGCGAGGGCGGCGCTAAACAAGCCCGATTGCGGCAGCAATTTTCTTAGCACAGCGCGCTGCACGCTAGCCGATGTGGAGCGGCCCACTTTTTCGTCAACGATGCGCCGACCGATATCCACCAAACGACCGTACCGCACGCCGGAAGGGCAAGTGGTCTCACAAGCACGACAGGTCAAGCATCGGTCCAGATGCAGCTGCGTCCTTTCGGTCGGTGCCGCGCCTTCAAGCACCTGCTTCATCAAGTAGATACGCCCGCGCGGCGAATCGAGCTCGTCTCCGAGCAGGTTGTAGGTCGGACAGGTGGCAAGACAGAATCCACAATGCACACACTTGCGCAAGATGCCTTCGGCTTCTTCTCCGGCAGCGGTACCTTGAAACTCCTCAGCGAGAATAGTTTGCATGTTGTTATGACGAGACGTTGTCCAACCGACCGCGATTGAGTACATTGGCCGGATCAAAGGCGCGCTTGAGATTGGCGTTCAGCTCCGCAAGCTTGCCACTAATGGGGTGAAACACACGGATGCCCGAAGCTACGCCAGCCGCAGCACGCATCAATGTTGCATGGCCACCGACGCGTTGAACTTGCTCGCGTAGCAACTGGGCGTCAACATCCGCCGCCAACCATCGCAACGCGCCACCCCATTCAATGACCTGCTTCGCGCCTGATGCGAGATCCATCGGTGGCGTTGTTGCCGGTACTGATAAACGCCACACTGGTTTATCGGTCGATAAGAAATGACGCTGGCCGTGATCGCGTAGCGACGACCAAAACTTCCGCGCGTCTATCGATGGCATTTCCTCACCACCTAGTTTTTGCATCGCCGCGGTAACACCGGCGTTGGTTCCCGAAAGACGCAGCGTGGCGCACCCACCGTCCCAGCAAGAGGCGGAAATTGGCAGCGGCTGGCCCGCCCATTCGTTGAAGCGTTGAATGGCTGTCGCCTGATCCATCTCAAAGCGCAGCGTGGTCTCCAGCGCTGGCTTGGGCAGGACCTTAAAGCTGATATCGACCAACACACCGAGCGTGCCGAGTGCGCCCACCATCAAGCGCGACACATCGTAACCCGCAACGTTTTTTATCACGCGCCCGCCGAAATGGAGATCTTCGCCTTTGCCGTTGATGATACGTGTCCCCAACACAAAATCGCGTACCGCCCCAGCGTAGGCACGGCGCGGGCCAGATAGGCCGGTGGCGACCGTTCCACCGATGGTGGCTCCAGCGGAAAAATGCGGGGGCTCGAAAGGCAACATTTGCCCCTCTTGATCCATCAACGACTCGATCTCCGCCAGGGGTGTGCCGGCCCGAACCGTCAACACCAGCTCGCGCGGCTGGTAGTCGATGACACCCGCGTAACCACGCATATCGATTGCCTCACCAATCGATTTCGCGCCATAGAAAGACTTCGTGTTTCCACCGTGAATGACGACCGGCGACTTGCTCGAATGTGCCGCGACAATGCGGTCTTGCACCGACCGAATGAACGTATCCATACTCAGAAACGGGGAATATCTGCGTGTGGCATCACACCACCCGAAACCCGCATACGGCCATACTCTGCACAGCGATGCAACGACGGAATCGCCTTGCCGGGGTTCAGCAACATCTTCGGATCAAATGCCCGCTTGACGTCAAAAAATGCCTCGCGCTCAGCGTCATTAAATTGGCTGCACATTTGATTGATCTTCTCGATACCCACACCGTGCTCGCCAGTAATGGTGCCGCCGACTTCAATGCAAAGTTCAAGTAGCTCTGCGGAAAAAGCCTCGGTCTTTTCAAGTTCACCCGGTTTGTTCGCATCGAACAGAATCAGCGGGTGAAGGTTGCCATCACCCGCATGAAATACATTCGCGCAGCGCAAACCGTATTTCGCAGATAGCTCATCGGTACGCCTGAGCACATGCGCCAACGCGCCACGCGGAATCGAGCCGTCGATACAGTAGTAGTCTGGCGAGATTCTGCCCACAGCCGGAAATGCTGCCTTGCGCCCCGACCAGAATTTCATACGTTCAGCTTCATCGCGAGATACTCGACACGCCGTGGCACCCGCAGCCTTCATCACAGCTTCCATCTTGTCAATTTCTTCTTCGACTTCCTCCGGTGTCCCGTCAGATTCGCAGAGCAAAATTGCCGCAGCATCCATGTCGTAGCCGGCCCGCACAAAATCTTCCACCGCGTGAATGGCAAGTTTATCCATCATCTCCAAGCCGGCCGGTACGATACCCGCACCGATCACTGCAGCGACCGCTTCACCCGCTTTCTCGACGTCGGCAAAACTGGCCATCACCACGCGCGCCAGTTGGGGCTTCGGCGTCAACTTGACGGTCACTTCGGTGGTAATTCCCAGCATGCCTTCGGAGCCTGTCATCAGCGCGAGCAAGTCATACCCCGGGCTATCAAGTGCATCTGAACCAATAGTCACGGACACGCCGTCAACCGTGACAATATTGAGCTTCAAAATATTGTGTACCGTGAGGCCGTACTTTAGGCAGTGCACGCCGCCGGAGTTCTCCGCCACATTGCCGCCAATAGAACAGGCAATTTGTGATGAAGGATCAGGCGCGTAGTAAAGCGCCAAGTGTGCAACTTCCTCCGAGATTTTTTGATTACGCACGCCTGGTTGTACCAGCGCGGTTCGCGCAAGCGGATCAACGCGGACAATTCGACTAAATTTAGCAAGCGAAAGCAACAGGCCATCAGCCAACGGCGTCGCACCGCCGGACAGGCCGGTGCCGGAACCGCGTGCAACCACCTTAACATTCTGCGCATTTGCGGCGCGCATAACGCTTTCAACCTCTACGGTCGTCGAGGGTAGCGCGGCAAGCATCGGTAACTGTCGGTACACTGAAAGCCCGTCACACTCGTAGGGCCGAAGATCCTCTGCGGCCGTGAGTACGGCGGCGGCCGGCAAAAACCGGGAAAGTGTTCTCGCTAGCTGCTGCCGTTTGGCATGAATGCCTCGATCTTGCGCGGCCTCATCGGTTGGCGAATCATTCAGTACAGCAGCCATGTTTTCCTCTCCTCCTAACGCAATAATAGGCCATTCACCAGCTAATCGTAACGGGGCGTTGCGTAAGCACCTATTACCTAGCATCGTGCAATGGAACGCGGCAGCAAGGTTGGAACTTCGCCAACATGCCGGACTCTACTTCTACCAACCACTGACGGGCCAATACATGGAAGGCAACATCGCATACGCATTATGGGCGCTGGCAGCTCTACTGGTATTGGTCGGCCTCGCAGGCACCTTTCTGCCGGCACTGCCAGGTGTGCCACTCGTTTTTGGTGGGCTGTTTCTCGCGGCCTACATCGGAGACTTCGAGCGTATCGGCTGGCCAACACTCACCATTCTTGGCGTCTTTACTGCGGTCGCTATCGCCGCCGATTTTGTCGCCACGCTGTTAGGGGCTAAACGAGCAGGAGCTTCTAAACTCGCGTTAGTCGGTGCGGCCATTGGCAGTCTGCTCGGCATATTCTCCGGTTTATGGGGGCTATTGGTGTTTCCGTTCATCGGTGCGGTCGCAGGAGAACTCATTGCCCGCCAGCAAATCGGTCAAGCTAGCCGCGTTGGCCTTGCAACCTGGCTTGGAATGGTAATCGGCACACTGGCAAAACTCGCGATCGCGCTGACGATGGTCGGCGTCTTCATTGTGTCGTACGTCTTCGGCAAATAAGGTCTGTCGGTCGCTGGAGGCAGTTTCTAGCCGGTCTATCGGCGTTGATCAGAATAAACCGACAATCTTGCCATTGTCATCCACATCGATGGCGGCCGCCGAAGGTACTTTCGGCAGTCCCGGCATGGTCATGACATCACCACAAACCATGACGATAAACTCAGCGCCCGCCGCTAAGCGCACTTCGCGGATGGTCACAATATGTTTCGACGGCGCGCCACGCAACGCAGCGTCGGTTGAAAATGAATACTGCGTCTTGGCCACACACACCGGGTAGTGTCCGTAGCCGTCGTCCTGAAGCTTCTTGATTTGACCGCGAATCTTATTGTCAGCCGCAATATCGGACGCGCCGTAAATCTTGGTGGCGATGGTCTTCATCTTGTCCCAAAGCGGCATTTCGTCGGGATAGACAAATTTGAAGCTGCTGGGCTGCTCGCAAAGCGCAACAACCTCTTTGGCGACTTCCGTGGCCCCCTTGCTGCCATCGGCCCAGTGCTTCGCAATCACAACTTTGCAACCTAATTTGCCGACACGGTCCATCAGTAGCGCAACCTCAGCATGCGTGTCGTGCGTACGATGATTCACGCTAACAATACAGGGCAGCCCGTAGTTGTTCATCACATTGTGAACGTGACGTTCCAGATTGACGATACCTTTTTCGAGCGCGGCAAGATTCTCATTGGAGACTTCTTTCACATCCATGCCGCCGTGGAACTTGAGCGCGCGCAGCGTCGCGACGATCACCACGGTATCCGGGCGCAGCCCCGACTTGCGGCATTTGATATCGATGAATTTCTCCGCACCGAGATCTGCGCCGAAACCTGCCTCGGTAACGACGTAGTCACCAAGTTTCAGCGCGGTTTGGGTGGCAATGACCGAGTTGCAGCCGTGTGCAATGTTGGCAAACGGCCCGCCGTGGATAAAGGCGGGATTATTCTCCAACGTTTGTACCAAATTCGGCAGCAGCGCATCCTTGAGTAGTGCGGTCATCGCCCCCTGCGCATGCAAGTCTTTCGCAAGAATCGGCTTAAGGTCCTTGGTATAACCCACCACAATCTTGGCGATGCGCGCTTTGAGATCCTTCAGCGACGTTGCCAAACAAAAAATCGCCATAATTTCAGACGCGACCACGATATCAAATCCGTCCTGACGCGGATAGCCGTTGCCGGGGCCGCCAAGGGCGATGGTGATATCTCGTAACGCGCGATCATTCATATCCATCACACGTTTCCACGTGACCCGACGCACGTCGAATCCGAGCTCATTGCCGTGGTTGATATGGTTATCAATCAAGGCCGCAAGCAGATTGTTGGCGAGCGCGATCGCGTTGAAGTCGCCGGTAAAGTGCAGGTTGATATCTTCCATCGGTACGACTTGAGCATAGCCACCACCGGCCGCGCCACCCTTCATGCCAAACACGGGACCAAGTGACGGTTCACGCAGACAAATAATCGCCTTTTTTCCGATGTGGTTGAGCGCATCGCCGAGGCCGACAGTCGTTGTGGTCTTGCCTTCACCGGCCGGCGTGGGGGAGATCGCGGTAACGAGGATGAGTTTGCCGTTTTTCTTGTTTTTGAGGCTATCCACATATTGCAGCGATACCTTTGCTTTGTAATGGCCATAGGGCTCCAGCGCGTCTTGCGGAATTCCCAAGCCGTCGGCAATTTCATAGATTTTCTTCATCGACGCTTTTTGCGCGATTTCGATATCACTCAACATCGTCTTTCCTCCATTGTTTGTTCGAGACCAAGTATGGAACCGGATGCGGCTGCTGCACCATGATGATGGTCAAGTACAATTGTTGCGCCAAATCAACTTTTCCGGTCTATGACTGATTACTTCAAAACCCAAGAACGCAATATTCTGTTTCGCCGTATCGAACATATCGAAGCGTCGATGACGTCGCTTGATCGGCGAGTGACGGGACATCAGCTCATTTGTCACTTAAATAACAACCTACGCGAAGTTTGCGGGTTACAAGCGTCTCACGAGCGGTCTGGCTTTTTGCAGCGCACCATCCTTAAATGGTTGGTGTTCCATGTGTTTCCGTGGCCAGAGCGCACACCTCGATCACCTGCCGCATTGGCAGAATTCATCGGCGCCAAATCCCCCACAACGTTTGACGCGGACCACGCCGAGCTGGTTGAACTCCTCAAGACTTTCGAGGCGCGATGGCAGGAAGACGCCCTGATGCCACACCCGGTTTTTGGACATTTATCGAAGTCTGAGTGGGGACAATACATGTTTTTGCATCTTGATTACCATCTGACGGCGTTTGGTATCCATGGGGACTTTCGTGCACCCAAATGAGCAATGTATACGGCGATTCTATGCCGCTTTCGCCAGCCACGACGCTAGCGCGATGGTGGAGTGTTATCACCCGGATGTTTCCTTTAGCGATCCGATCTTTCTGATGCTAAAGGGTGCCGAGGCCGGCGGCATGTGGCGGATGTTGGTCTCTCGTGGCAAGGATCTTGAACTTACGCTGCTGGAAGCCTCGGCGGACGATGATGGCGGACGTGCCACATGGGAGGCGCGTTATACGTTTTCACAAACAGGGCACCCGGTGGTAAACCGTATTCAAGCGGCATTCGCATTTCGTGACGGGCTTATCGTTCGGCACGTCGATCGATTCTCGTTCTGGAAGTGGTCGAGACAGGCACTGGGCCCGTTGGGGCTGTTGTTAGGCTGGTCGTGGCCGTTGAAGGCGATGGTGCGCAAAAAGGCGGCGGCCTCGCTGGATCAGTTTATGGGCAAACACCCGCAGCACTAATGGTGGGGGACCGGTGGTGAGCGTAACATTAGGACATTACCCACCAACAGCAGCGCCACGCCGAGGGTAGTCATCCAGCCCCAGGCAAACTTCTCGAAGAAAAACGACACCACGAGAGCCACAACAGGTACCATCACCCCGACATAAGAAGACTGCGCTGCACCGATGCGCTTGAGTAGGGTAAGGTAACAACCAAAGGTGATGATGGAGCCGAACAGCGCGAGATAAAGCAGTGTAGCAACATATGAGGGACTCCAGTCCATGGTGATCGGTCTACCAACCACCATGGCGTACACAAACGCCAGAGCGCCGCCGTAGAGCATGCCCCACGCCATTGAAGGCCAAGTGGCAAATCTGCGTTTTTGTGTCCGCATCGCTACCATGCTACCGACACTAGAGGCGAGCACCGACAGTACGGTAAACAGTACACCAAGTTCAAGATTTCGGCTTGCAGAGATTTTGCTGAACTCCTGACCAAACACACAGACAATTCCGACGATCCCGAGTGCGGCCGCAACACTGACACGGGCGGTGATCGGCGTGCCGAAGAAGACACGCGAAGCCCACATGTTGATCATCGGGCTCGCAGAGTAAGCAACAGCCACCATACCGGAGACAATGTAGAGCTCGGCGTGATACACAAAAATGTAGCTGACACAGAACATGCCAGCGCCAAAAATGAACAAATCCCGATGGCCGCTGGCCGCAAATCTGAGACCGTATCCACGCCACCGGCAGAACACGAACAACGCTGCGGCAGCAATCAAAAAACGATAGGCGACCGAAAGCTCCGGGGCGACGTCACCCAGCTGAAAGGTAATGACGAACCACGTTGAGCCCCAAATGAGGACACAAACGCTAAACAACTGAAGATTAGAAAAGTGCATTTCAAAGATACCGCGTCTCGAACCAGTCATTCGGCGCGACCGGAAGCGGGGCCCAGCTTAACTGACGTCAGAAGCCATCCCGACGCGAGCCTCACTGGCCCCACCGCAGGTGTTATTTTTCGATACCGAGTTGCCAGAGGACGAAGGAGTAGGTGATTGCGATTTCCTTCAGGTAATCGTAACGCCCGGATGCACCGCCGTGACCGGCGTCCAAATTGGTCTTTAGCAACAGCGGGTTGTTGTCGGTTTTCAGAGTACGCAACTTGGCAACATACTTGGCTGGTTCCCAGTACATCACTTGGCTATCGTTGAGAGACGTCTCAACCAACATCGCAGGATAAGCCCCGCGCTTCAAGTTGTCGTAAGGTGAATAACTGCGCATGTATTTGTAAGCTTTCTCCTGGTTCGGGTTGCCCCATTCCAAATACTCACCGACCGTGAGCGGCAACGTCGCGTCAAGCATCGTATTCATAACGTCGACAAAAGGCACTTGTGAAACGACCGCCTTGAATAACTCAGGCCGCAAATTCGTCACCGCTCCCATCAATAATCCACCCGCGCTGCCCCCTTGGATGGCGAGCATCGACGGTGCCGTGTATTTTTGCTGGATCAAATGTTCGGCGGTCGAAATGAAGTCAGTGAAGGTGTTCATTTTCTTCATCATTTTGCCGTCGTCGTGCCACTGCTTGCCCATGTCCCCGCCGCCGCGAATGTGCGCGATGGCGTACACCATGCCGCGATCAAGCAGAGCGAGGCGGCTGGAGCGAAATGCGAGCGGCAAGGCAAAGCCGTACGAGCCATAGCCATAGAGAAGAGTTGGCTGCGGCACGCCGGGTTTACGCATGGACTTCTTGTAGACCAGCGAAATTGGCACTTTCACGCCATCCTTGGCGGTGGCCATGATGCGTTCGACTTGATAATCGGCTGCGTTGTACCCACCCAAGACGGGCTGTTGTTTCTTCAGGATTCGTTCACGTTTTGCAACGTCATAGTCAAAAACGGAATTGGGTGTGACCAGCGAACCGTAGTTGAAACGATATAGCTTGTTGTCAAACTCCGCGTTTTGGCCGGGTGTGGCGTCGTAAGCCGCCTCTGGAAAGGCGATATCGTGTGGCTTCATCGTCTTCATATCGAAGACACGAAGCTGCGGCAAGCCGCCCTTCTTTTCGACGGCAACAAAATAGTCCTTAAAGACATCCACGCCGTCAAGCTTCACATCCTTGCGATGAGGAATGATCTCTTTCCAGCTCCTGGTGTCCGCCTTCAAGCTAACCGGTGCCATGACCAGACGAGAGTTACGACCGGTATCGTTGGTCACAATCAGGAATTTAGTGTCATGGTGGTCGACGTAATACTTGATGTTCTCTTTGCGCTTCACGTATACGGCGAACACACCTTCCGGCTTATTGGCGTCGAGAATACGCTGCTCCGTGGTCTCGGAAGACTCACTGGTCAGGATGATGTAAGCGCGGCTGCGAGTCGAGTCGACACCAATGTTGTAGAGCTCATCCTTCTCTTCGAAGATTAACTTGTCTTCTTTTGCACCAAGTGTGTGACGGTATAGCTGATTGGAGCGCTTTGTTGTTGCATCCTCCGTCACGTAGAAGATCGTTTTGTTATCGTTGGCCCATGCGACAGAGGTCACTCGTTCAATCTTGTCGGCGAGAACCTCCCCGGTTTCGAGATTCTTGAACTGGAGCGTGTACTGACGAAAGCCGGTGAAATCCACCGAATAAGCCAGCCACTTGTTATCCGGGCTCACAGTCATGCTGCCAATGGACATAAACGCCTTGCCCTTGGCGAGCTCATTACCATCAAGCAATATTTCTTCTTTGGCTTCCAGCGTTCCTTTGCGGCGGGTATTGATCGCGTACTGTTTGCCTTCTTCGGTTTTGGTGATGTACCAGTAACCGCGCATGAAATACGGCACGCTGTCGTCCGTTTCTTTGATGCGACCGAGCATGTCTTTGTACAGCGTTTCCTGGAACGGCTTCAAGTGACCGATGACTGAATCCAAATAGGCGTTTTCTGCCTTCAAATACTCAACGACCGCAGGATCCGACTTCTCACGCAACCAAAAATAATCGTCGATGCGTTTATCGCCAAAATTTTCAAACGTTTTGGGGACTTTTTTTGCAACGGGCGGCGTGGAGGGGACGGACGGTTTTGAAGGCATAGCGGGACTCGGGGAAGGCGACAACTGCGCAGCGGTCTGCGCGGATAGGATGGTGACCTGCGTTACCAGCATAGCGCCGATTATCGTTAGAAGAGTTCGCAGGTTAGAACGAAGACGATGGTTCATGACAGCCTCAAAGAAATAGAGATGCACAATTATAGGGGGCCTGCAGACAAACACGTACCGCGATGCCGTGCGCCCGAGACGATCCAGCCGCTGACAGCTTTTTTTCGCGCGTAGAATATTGACTTGTACGAACCCTGTGAGTTCAATCAATGTTTGCCGTCAACGCGCTGAACGCGCCCTCTAAGACTGAGCTTTATGTCGACCTGAACAAGCAGCTGAAGAGCCTGCTAGACGGAGAGCGCGATTTCATCGCCAACGCGGCAAATTTTTCGGCACTGCTATTCAATCTGCTGCCAGACCTGAACTGGGCGGGCTTCTATCTGATGCGCGGCAACGAACTTATCCTCGGCCCGTTTCAGGGCAAGCCGGCGTGTGTTCGCATCCCCGTGCACCCGTCACCGCGCGGGGTATGCGGCAACAGCGCTTTTCATCGCAGAACGTTTCTGGTGCCGAATGTACATGAGTTTCCCGGGCATATCGCCTGCGACTCGGCTTCAAGCTCCGAAATCGTCATCCCCATTTTGCATGGCGACATCCTGGTCGGCGTACTCGACCTCGACTCACCCAGGCTGGGTCGTTTTGACATACAAGACCAGTCGGGATTGGAACTGATGGTCGCCACATTCATCGCCGCGACCGACCTACCGGCAAAAGCATAAAGTCCCCTATTGACGGGCGTTTTGAAGCATTTTTGCTCGAAAATTCCCGTCCTCGCTAGAGTTTGACTTTGCGTTATCGCTGTATGCGTTTACAGCCTATAGCCTTGCGCGTAACATTGCAGCATGTCGATCAGCTCGCTCTTAGTCGATTTCAACTCCTACTTCGCCTCCTGCGAGCAACAAGATCGCCCGGAACTACGCGGGCGACCGGTGGGCGTCGTGCCGATGTTGGCAGACAGCACTTGTCTCATCGCCGCAAGTTACGAAGCCAAGAAGTTAGGCGTGAAGACATTAACCAATGTCGGTGAGGCAAAAGCCAAGATTCCGGACATCGTGCTGGTGGTTGCACGGCATGCGTTGTACATCGACATGCACCATCGCGCCGTCGCCGCGGTCGATGAGATCGCGCCGGTACGCAAGGTACTTTCAATCGATGAGATGGTTTGCGACTTGCCGGCCGGCTATAAGACGGTGGAACGCGCGCGCGAACTCTCGAACGATATAAAGCGCCACCTCGCCACAACCATTGGTGAGTACATGAAAGTCTCCATCGGCATTGCGCCAAACCTGTTCCTCGCCAAACTTGCCTCGGACATGCAAAAACCAGACGGTCTGGTGGTGCTCGAAGCGCACGACGTTCCGGCAAAAATACGCCACCTCGGTTTAAGAGCACTAAACGGCGTTGGCAAAAACATGGAAGCGCGGCTGAACAAACACGGCATCCAGACCATCGACGACTTATATCGTCAGACCGAAGACCAGTTGCACACAATTTGGGGCGGGGTTGGCGGCAACCGTTTCTACCAAAAGCTTCGTGGCGTTGAGGTTGCCGAGATCCAAAATGAGATGGGCTCGATTTCCCACTCGCACCTGCTGCCACCGGCGCTGCGCGATCGCGACAACGCGCTAGCGGTATTGAATCGCCTCACGCAGAAAGCGGCAATGCGTCTGCGTAAGGCCTGCCACACTACCGGTCAGGTAGCCATCAAGGTCAAACACCTGAACGCGCCGACGTGGGAGACAGACGCCAGGCTGCAGCCAACGCAGGACACACTCGACTTGGTACATACCATCACCGGCTTGTGGGAAAAGTACCCGCAGCGGAAATCGGCCACCCCGCTACAGGTCGCCGTGGTGTTGGGTGACCTCGTGCCCGACGGCGCGCAAAACTTTTCACTGTTCGGCGAAGACCCAACGAAGAAAAAACTCAATGCCGCCATGGATGATCTCAATCTGCGCTTTGGTAAACGTGCCGCCTATTTTGGCGGCGCGCATCAGGCACTCGATCATGGCAGACTAGCCATCGCGTTTAATCACATCCCCGACGTCGAAACGGAAAGCTAATGTCACTCGCAAACAATATTGTCATCATCACCGGGGCCTCGACCGGCATCGGCGAACAATTGGCCTATCAACTCGCCAAAGAGGGTGCTCACCTCGTGCTTTCATCGCGTCGGGTAGATGAACTCGAACGTGTCGCCGACAAGGTGCGCGAACTTGGCGCACGCGCGACGGTGATCGCCTGCGACGTCGCCAAACAATCCGATTGCAAACATCTTATCGACATGACCGTCTCAGAGTTCGGTGGTGTTGACACCATCGTGCTCAACGCCGGCATGACGATGTGGGCAAAGTTTGCCGACATCAAAGACATGTCGATCATCGAACGCATCATGCAAGTAAATTACATGGGTGCGGTGTACTGCACCCACTATGCGCTGCCACATTTGCAGAAAAGCCGTGGCCGTATCGTCGGCATCGCCAGTCTCACTGGTTTGGTCGGCGTGCCCACCCGCACCGCTTATGCGGCAAGTAAACATGCGATGCGCGGTTTCTTTGACTCGCTGCGCATTGAGCTGCAGGGAACAGGCACTACGGTCAGCATGATCTATCCCGGTTTTGTCGCCACCGGTATTCGTGAAAACGCCACCGGTGCAGACGGCAAGGCTGCCAAGATTGATCCGGTGAATAAAGATGAAGTGATGAGTGTCGAGGAGTGCGCCACAATCATCGTCGAAGCGATTACCAACCGTAAACGCGAAGTGGTGATGACTCTCAAGGGAAAACTCGGGCAGTGGCTGAAGTTGATTGCACCCTCAATCATCGATGGCATGGCCAAGCGCGCGGTCGAAGGTAACCAAAAATACGTCGAAGCAAAGTAACCACCATCCTCGCGATACTGCCAGTTGCGCGCACAAATGTTCAAAGCTACCCATCCGCACTTGTCATTCCGAGGCCGCGCTTTATGCGGTAGAGGAATCTCATCCTTTAGAAGTCGCGGGATGGTTCATTCACCTGTGGCTAATTGCAAACGGATGAGATGTCTCGCAAAACCGCTCGACATGGCAACTCCTAACAACAGCGCAAATTCATAAATGACGTTCAGCACCTGGCTCGCCTATTTCATCGCCACGTTGGTCATCTGCGTGTCGCCCGGTCCCGGCGCATTGTCGAGCATGTCGGCTGGCATGAAGTACGGCTTCACACGCGGCATGTGGAACTTAGCCGGCCTGCAAGCGGCCATCGTCGTTAACGTCTTTGCCATCTGGATCGGCTTGGGCGCTCTGCTGGTTGCGTCCACCACCGCTTTCGATATCATGAAGTACTTGGGGGCGGCGTACCTCATCTACCTCGGCATCCAGAAGTTTCGTGAGGAGCCGGTACCCTTTGAGCAAATCGCCGCCCAGACCAATTTCAAAGACACATCACCGTTCGGCATCTTCAAACAGGGGCTGTTAGTCAATCTCACCAATCCAAAGGGTCTCTTGTTCCTCGCTGCCGTGCTACCGCAGTTTATCGACCCTGCAAAGCCTACTGCCATTCAATACGCCATCCTCGGCGGAACCATGGTTGTCGTCGATGTCGCGGTTATGATTGGCTATACCGCGCTGGCGTCGACGATCCTAAGAATGCTCAAAGACCCGAACCACATCCGCTGGGCCAATCGTGGTGTGGGAAGTTTGTTTGTTGCGGCGGGTGGCGCGTTGGCAGTGTTTAAGCGGTGATAGCGAGCATGAAAGCCGAGTGCACGTCACTAGACCAACACGGATTCGTCTTAGAAGACTCAATTCTGTGCAACGAGGAAGTTGCCGAAATATCCGACAAGCTTCGATCACTACCGAGCGGTGCGGGAACGCGCAATCTACTAGAGCAAGCATGGGTTCAGTCGTTGGCGCAATCGATTGGACATAGCTCTTTCGTTAGGCGCGCATTTACATCGACACCCGTCGCCGTTCAATGCACCCTATTCGACAAAACTCAAGAGAAGAACTGGCTTGTGGCCTTTCACCAAGACATCGTCATCCCAGTCCAAGCCCAGGTGGTTCATCCATCACTAGGTGTGTGGTCAACCAAAGAAGGGCAACTATACGTACAAGCGCCGGTTCAGCTGCTAGAAACTCTTCTGGCCGTGAGGATACACATTGACGACTGTGGCGCTGAAAATGGACCTCTACGAGTCGTTCCAAGCTCCCATCGGTATGGGTACGTTACGGACGCCGCGGCCAAAAAGCTTCGAAGAGATTTCGGAGAACTTACATGCACGGGCAGCGCGGGTAGTGCGCTATTCATGCGCCCTCTCCTTTTGCACGCATCCTCGAAAGCAGCGGTACCCTCGCGCCGCAGACTGCTGCACTTTGTCTTTGGGCCAGCCTCACCGGGCTATGGCCTTGCGTGGCGGCATGCTATTTGACGATTCGTCAGCTTCATAAATTCCGGGATCATTGCAACGAGCGCTTCCCCCGTGTGCGCCGCTGAGCAGCGCAGCAAACGCGGGGGCCGTCCGCGAGCAATGTTTGAGGGCGAGCGCAGCCGGAAAATGAACATCAATTCCAACCACGAGCCCGAGTTTTGCGAGTGGCCCGCGCTTGCGAGAAGCGCAAGGAACCCGAAGGGCGGCCGATGTTGCCAACCGCGCGGGGTCGCCTTCTTTTGCTTACTTTTCTTGGCGAAGCAAGAAAAGTGAGTGGCAGCGGGGCCACCCCCGCATAGGTCGTTACCATGTGGCGAACGTTGCCTTTTGCTTAGAAAATTGGGGCCGAGCCTGCGCAGGGACGACAGTTTCTAAAGCGTGGCGCAAAAAGTCTAATGCCTTCTATTGCAACCAAACTTGGTTTCCGGCCTTCGCCGGAATGACAAATTAACTATCGCTGGCTACCCCCAAATACCATCAACAAGAACACCACAAACAAAATCGCACTCACCAAGAAGAAAATCTTCCATCCCGACTTCGGTGATTCACCTTCTACTTCTCCCGTCTGCCCATTCACCACAAACCGATAGGTTTTGCCGCTGAATAGATAAGCCGATACCCACATCGGCAACAAGATATGTTTGAAGGTGAGGTGGCTGTACTGCGTGTTCAGTGAGGAAATGCGCTGGTGGTCTCCGCCGATGTCTTGACGTACCAGCGACTGCACTTTCGCATCGATAAACTCTTTTCCCTTGGCAAATCCCGACTTCAGATCTACCGAATAGGCTTCCGCTTGAAAACCAGTTATGTATTCATCCTGATAAGGTACCAGCGCTCTTGTGTCCCACGTGCGAAGTTTGGTGGTGAATGCACTCATGATGGCGGAACCAATCGCCCCGCCGCCGCTGAGTGAGAAATTATCGGCTACTAGGTCGTTCGCGCCGAGTGTCGTTTTGGAACCCGACACCAACACGTCGTTATGGAAGAACGAAACTTCACCGGAAACATAGCTCCAATCCGTGACGGTCCGTGTTTGTGTGACACGTTCGCCGTTCGAATTGGTGGTGGTGTAGGTTTCAGTACGGTCGTCACCGCGCTGGCCGGTGTATTGTGAAAACGTATTGGCGTCAAAGGTCCAGTAGGGAACATAGAGCCCCTTGATGCCGCCATCACTCTGGGCAAACTTCTTTAGCGCACTGGGTGCGAGCCACAAGCCCTTCAACCACGCGCGCCACTTTTCCTGCGCTTGTAGTTTGGTGATTTTGAATGGCACCAGCGACTCCGGCTTGATGGATCGTTGCGCGTAGCTCGGGCTGGTGATCGGCGTTCCGCAAAAAACACACGTCGTCGCAAACAGATTTGCCGGTAGTGTTTGCTCGCCACCGCAGTTTTTGCATTTGAGCTGTTCTTGCGCGTGGGTTTCGCGCTCAGCCTGTAGTTTCGTCAGCCATACATCCAACGGCAACTCTTCAACGGCGTCGGTCTTTTCGTCAAATTGATTAACGGCACCGCAGAAGTCACACTTGAGCGAGGTTGTGCCGGGCGAAAATGACAGCTTGGCCCCACACGAGCGGCACGGGAACGCGCGCACCTTGTCGGTCATCGCCTCAAGCGTGGTTTGTGACGCGTTCGGGTTCTCCATTAGCACTTATCAAGTGACGGCAGCGCCATCGTGCAGAAAGCACTGCTGAAAGCACAAGTCATAGCGCGTGCGGCGGAGACTGGTCAAGCGTGCGCGCAGGGTCTGCAGACTTGGGCTGTCGTAGTGCGTAATCGAGCAAAAACCAAGCGCCAAGCGCGAGATTAGCGATGGCAAAGGCCACCCCTAGACTGAACCCTTTCCAGTTCATGATCATGTGCAACAGCACCAACACGCAGCCGACTCCGACGAGCCCAGCTGCGGCACGATATAGTTTTGATTTCACAGGAACCTCCGCTGTTATGCGCCAGGAGGAACCGGTGGCGGCACGCTGGCAAAGAGTGCAGACAGTTCGGCGACTTCCCCCGCTTTGGCCCATTGCGCCATACCGGTTTTCCACACGAGGCTATCTCGCGTCAACTTCCCACCGGTGGCTTGGGCTTGCAGCGCGCTCATATCGAACGGCCCGGTTTGGGTGCCACCAACGGCAACATGAAACGTCACAACGGTCGGCAACGGTGGAGGCGCAGCGGTATTCATCGCGCCTGCCGCCATTCCCATCTGCCCCACCATACCCGCACCCATCGCAATGCCCGCACCCAGCCCCATGCCTGCACCAGCGGCCGAGTTGGGTGTTGTTGCCGCGTCCCGTATTGCGCTGGCCGTTTCGTATTGTGTGTAAGCGGCGAGATTACCCACGGCCGCGATCGCACCGCGCTTGTCGATAGCCTTTTCCACTTCTTCCGGCAAGCCCACGTCTTGCACCTGCACTTCGCATAGCTCGAGGCCCATCGCTTCGAAGTCTGGGCCGATACGATCGCGCAGCATCTGCCCCATCAAGGTAACTTTTGCTTCGAGATCGATGATTGACAGGCCCAGCTCAGGCAGTACTTCCTTAATGCGCAACCCAATCTTGCCACGCAGATTTTCTTGAATCTGCTCGGTGGTAAAGCGGCCCTCGGTACCGGCAATATCTTTGATGAAGATACCGGCATCTTTCACGCGAATCGTATAAATACCGAACGCGGTGGCGCGAACAATACCGAATTCACTATCGCGCATCGTCGCCGGTCCCGGCGTTCCCCATTTAAGGTCAGTGAACTTGCGGGTACTGACGAAGTAAATCTCCGCTTTAAACGGAGACTCGAAGCCGTATTTCCAGCCCTGCAAGGTCGAAAGAATTGGAATGTTTTGTGTCGTCAGCGTGTACATGCCCGGCTGAAACACATCGGCAATCTTGCCCTCATTCACAAATACGGCCATCTGGCCTTCGCGCACGGTGAGTTTGGCACCGTACTTGATCTCGTTGTTGTGGCGCTCGTAGCGATAGACGAGAGTATTCGTTGAATCATCGAGCCATTCGATGATGTCGATTAACTCGCCAGTCAGTTTCTTTACCCAATCAATCATTTGGTGCTCTCCTTCTAGAGGTCAACGACCCAGAGTCTTAACCAGCAAAAACCGCATAATATTCCCCACGTCGGATCGCAACGTTTTTTCGCTGAACTGTCACCGGCGCGCGTTATAACGTTAGCATGAATCCCTTGGTGGACAAGCGCACCACAAGACTTTGCCCGGAGGCGAAATATGACGGTAAAACTCTCTGGAATCAACATTTTTCCGGTCAAGGGCCTCGGTGGCATTGCACTTGACCAGTCGGACACGACTACGCGAGGGTTGCAGTACGACCGCCGCCTCATGGTCGTAGATCGTGACCATGAATTCGTCAGTCAGCGCGAGCTACCCAAGATGGCGACCATCTGGACCGGGCTCATCGGCAGCCAACTGGAGATTTCCGCACCTGATCAGGAATCGGTGTGTCTGGATATCGAGCCGCGCGCCATCCCAACTCGTCTGGTGCGAGTGTGGGCCTCGCAGGTACCAGCCCACACTGTCAGCGCCGAAGCCGATGCGTGGTTGTCGGAGTATCTCGGGCTCGACGTGCATTTGGTCTACATGCCTGATAGCGCCGAACGCCCGTGCAATCCGGAATATGCGAAAAACAACGAGATCGTCAGCTTTGCCGACGGGTTTCCGTTTCTGATCACCAACGAGACCTCACTTGCGGACTTAAACCAGAAAATTACTGCGAGTGGCGGCGCAGCCGTCCCGATGAATCGCTTCCGCAGTAACTTGGTGGTAAGCGGCGCTGCGGCTTGGGCGGAAGATGGATGGAATGAAATCACCATCGGCAGCGCGGTGTTTCGTGCGGCCAAACCGTGCGGACGCTGCCAAGTCACAACGACCGATCAAGCCACTGGGGAAGTGCGTGGACCGGAGCCGCTGAAGACACTCTCGACCTTTCGTGATACCGACAAAGGCATCCTGTTCGGGGTGAACCTCGTGCCGGTCAAGCTTGGGACTGTTCGACTAGGTGATCGAGTGGAGTTTCGCTAGTTTAGAAAGCCTAGCAATCACGGACATCTTCAGGCAAAAACGCCCGAAACTGCCTGCCAGTAAACGAGATTACGCGTTGGGTTTCACGCGACGATATGGTCAAACATCAGCACCGACGCGCCACCGCTCGCAAAATTCGCCATGTCCGCCACTGCGGCTTGCCCCTCGGGCGAACCGATGCCTGCCTGTAGCGCGGCCATGTCGTCGAAGGTCAAGATGGCGATCTGATGAAACGGCGCAGGGCCGGTCGGATTGACAATGCCACCACTGCTGATTTCGAGCGAGCGTAGCCCGGGGATTTTCTTCGCGATCGGCGTGTGGGTCTTTGCGTAGTACTCACCAAAGGCCTTCGGATCAGCGGGCGGATTGTAGATCACCAGTGCTTTAGCCATCCCAATTTCCTTTGATTTGTACGAAAAAGTGTATCGCTGACTACGCGTGCTTCTTGTCCGACCCGTGATGCGGCTTTAGCAACCAAGCGGCAAGCGCGGGCAATAAGAAGATCGCCCCGACCATATTCAGGAAGAACATAAACGCGAGCAAGATACCCATATCAGCCTGGAACTTTAATGCAGACATTGCCCAGGTAGCGACGCCAAGCGTCATGGTCACCGCCGTAAAGATCATTGCCGTACCGCGCTCGCGCAGCGACAGGAAGAACGACTCGGCCAAGTCTTTGCCTTCTTCCATGTGGATTTCAATCCGGTCATAAAGATAGATACCGTAGTCAACACCGACACCCACGCCGAGTGCGATTACCGGGAGTGTTGAAACCTTCATACCAATTCCGAGCATCGGCATCAACGCCTCGCAGAGGATCGAAACAATTGCCAGCGGAATGAGGATACAAAGTGTGGCGCGCAGGCTGCGAAAAGTCGCCATACACATCAACAAGAGCGCACCAAATATCGCACCGTGCATTTCAAAGCGTGCTTTATCCACCGCTTCGTTGGTGGCCGCGGCGACCCCCATGTTGCCGGTTGCGAGTTTGAATTGCAGATTCGGCGTGTTTGCTTCTTTCGCAAAATTCTTCACTTCGGCAACCATACGACGCAACGTATCTCCTTGTTGATCTGTCGTATTGACGAGAACCTGCATCGCGGAGCAATCTGGATTGAGGAGACCAGTTGCGGTATCCACCGGCGTGACACTCTGCGCCATGGTGGTCGGATCACGCGGCAGTTGGCGCCAACGTACATTACCCTCGTTAAATCCCGCGTTAATGGTCTTGGCAACACCAGGCAACGACATAACCGACTGTGTGCCGGGCACGTTTTGCATGTACCAATCAAATTTCTCG
Organism: Rhodocyclaceae bacterium; assembly: GCA_020247545.1. Taxonomy (GTDB): domain Bacteria; phylum Pseudomonadota; class Gammaproteobacteria; order Burkholderiales; family Usitatibacteraceae; genus UKL13-2. The sequence goes on from JADCIX010000038.1 coordinate 20,449, forward strand.
ATGGTGGTCATCACATCATAATTGGTACACGCGCCGGGAACGTCTTTGGTCTGCGCAACAACGCCGAGCGTATTCACGCCGATGGCGAATTTGGATACGATCGTCGCGTTATCCATGTTGTAACGCGAATCCGCCCGCAACTCAGGAACGCCTTGCCCGTAATCACCAACCTTTAAGTCCTGCGCTTTCCAGATACCAAAGGCGAGCACGATCACCGATACTCCAATGCTCCATAACGCGTTCTTCTTGCCTGCAAAGCCAGCCGCCGCGCGCCATAATTTGTCAAAGCGATCACCCTGCGCGTGCTCTTTTTCGAGCGTTTGCGGGGAAACCTTAAGATACGACAACAGAATCGGTAACAGCATTTTATTGGTGATGATCATCCACGCCACACCGAGTGAAGCCGTGATACCGAGCTCACGCACGATATCAATCGGGATGATCAAAATCACAGCAAAGCCCAGCACGTTGGTCAGTAACGCGAGGGTGCCGGGGATAAACAAATTGGCAAAGGAATGTTTGGCGGCGTCAAGACTGTTCATGCCGTCAGAGACGGCGCGTTCCCATGATTTGGTCATCTGCACCGCGTGTGACACGCCGATGGAGAAAATCAAGAACGGCACAAGAATCGACAATGGGTCGATACCAAAGCCGATGATGGGCAGGGTGCCAAGCAACCACAACACCGGCATCATTGCGACGACCAACGAAATCGCAGTTAGCTTAATGTCCTTGACGAACCAATACATCAACGCAGCGGTGATCAGAAAGGCAATGCCGAAAAACGCCACCACTCCTTGTGCGCCGCTGGCGATATCACCCACGGCTTTGGCAAAACCAATGATGTGAACCGTGCGATTCGGCCCTTCATGTTTCGCGCGAATCGCGTCCAGCTTGCGGGAGAGTTCGAAGTAATTGAGTTTCTCGATCTTTCCACCCTCTTTTGGAATCGCCTCTAACAGTCCAGCAGAAATCAACGCGCCACTAAAGTCGGTCGCTACGGTACGTCCTATTTCATTGGACTTTTGCACATTCGATTTGACGATCGCCAGATCTTCGGGCGTCCCCCGAAACGTGGCGGGGATGACGTTTCCACCGGCAAAACCTTCTTCCACCACTTCGATGAATCGTGTGTTCGGTGTAAACAACGAACGCACACTGGCCTTCTCCACACCTTCGAGTAACAATACCTCGTTGGTTGCCGCTTTCAGGGTTTCCATGAACTCTTTGTTATAGATATCGCCTTGCTTCTGCACAATGGCAATAGCAACACGATTGGCTCCGCCGAATACGGTTTCGTACTCCTTGTAGACCTTCATGTAGGGGTGTGTCAGTGGCACCATCTTGTTGAAGCCGGCATCCACGCGCAGTTGGCTGGCCGAGACAAGAAACAGCGCCGTCATCACGCTAAATGTAATCAACAGCACTCGTCGGTTGTTGAATATCAGTGCGGAAAATTTGGCAATTAGGTTTTGTAGATTCATTTGGCGGCGAGTCCGAGAAAGACGTCAGGCGATTCTGGGTTGGTGCTAATTGTGCTGTTAGGGCTTCGCGCCAATAGCGGGCGTACTGCCAGGTTTGCTAGCCGATACGCCAGCCGCCCCAGCGGCGAGTGGAACATCACGCGCGCCAGTTTCGCCAACCACCAGCAACGCTGCACCCTTGCCTTGAACGGCTGCGGCTAACGGTTTGATCGTTCCCGATTCGATCGGCGCGAAAGTTCGGCCATTGTCACGAGACACGAGTAATGTTCCGGAAAGACCGGACAAGACGATTGCACCATCGGCCAACTTTGTCGCACTCATCATTGAGGCTTTGGTATTAGTAGCCACCGGTGTCCATGTTTTGAGGCCCGAATCTGCAGCGCGAAAAACGTTGCCGCGTAACCCCAACGCCAATACACCACCATCGTTGGCGAGAATCGCGCCAAAATATGAGCCTTTGTACGGTGACACAACTCGTTCCCAAGTCTTGCCCTTATCGTTGGAAAGTAGCATTGTTCCCGCTTCGCCAGCGATAAACAATTTGCCCTTACCAAGGTTAATGATCGCGTTTAGATGCTTGTCCTCGTCGGCCGACTTATCAGCGTCATCTTCAACTTCCATCCCAGCATCACGACCTCCGCGACCTGACTTCGACGGCTTCTGTTTGGCAAGGGCGGGAATCGCCTTGCGTAAAGTCCAAGTCTTACCAGCGTCTAAGGTTTCCAGAAATGCGCCATAGGCGCCCACTGCAAAACCATGATTCGCATCGACAAACAAAATGTCCATCAAAGGCCGCTGATCCTTGGCCGACGAGTAGACCTGTGTCCATTCCTTACCTTGATCGGTGGATTTCAGGATGACCGAGTCGTGACCGACCGCCCAGACCGTATTGGCGTCCGAGAAATACACGCTGTTGAGTAAGGCGAGACCTAGCGGAGTCTTTGCGCGTTGCCAAGATTCTCCGTCGTTGTCCGAATAAACGATGTAGCCACGATCGCCCACGGCAATGATACGTTTGCCTTCACGCGCCACATCGGTCAACAAGAGTCGCGACATCGTCTGTTTGGTCAGCGGACCAACCGCTGGCATAACAGATGGATTGATCTGTGCAAAGGTCGCACCCGCCGACAGCGCGCCACTTGCCAAGACGGTGAGAAAGAATTTACCAACACGTTTCATGATCGGATCACTTTGACTAAGGCACAAATGGAGTCTGTGCAAAGCTATGACATCTGCAATTCACACTACTCTGAAAACGATTCGGGGACAACACCTGCTTGTCCCCGAATCGCATAGGCTTGATTGCTGACGACCAGCTTAGCGTGTGCCCGCTCCGCGAAGTGCTTGCGGCGTGTAGTCTGCCGCTGTACGCTTGATTGGCTGGTAAATTTTACTTTCTTCCGAACGCAGACCCATCGCGATGTAGCGACGTGATTGAAGGTCATGATGCACTTCGATGGTACCAAACCACATCGGAACGTCATACCAGTTCTCGCTATGGAGTTCTGCGAAGCGCCAAAGTTGGCCACGGCCATCGTACTTGTCGACCATGATGACGTTCCAGCTGTCTTCATCAATATAGAAGGTGCGACGTGAGTAGATATGTGATGTGCCGGCCTTGAGCTTGGCATCCACCACCCATACGCGATGTAACTCGTAACGTGTTAGATCTTGGTTGATATGACCAGGGCGAAGCAAATCAGCGTACTTAACCTTAGGGTCAGTCAGGCGGTATGAGTTGTACGGAATGTACATTTCTTTCTTGCCGACCAACGTCCAGTCGTAACGGTCGGTCGCGCCATTGTACATACCGAAGTCATCGTTAGTGCGCAGGCCGTCTGCAGCCGTACCAGGATTGTCGTAAGCGACGTTTGGTGCCAAACGCACACGACGCTGCCCGGGATTGTAAGTCCAAGCAGAACGTGGCTCTTTAGTTTGGTCCACTGTGTCCTTTACCAGCAAGATCTGTCCTGCCAGTCGTGCAGGTGCAGTAACTTCTTGCAGGTAGTTGAGGATCAGGTTTGGCTCACGTTGTGCGACCGGCTTGGACAGGTTGCCGTAGGCGAGGTCGTATTCATACTCAAACTTTACCAGCGCATAGTCACCCGATGCGGTCACCGCAGCTTGCGACCAGTTCATCGCAAAGGTGTCGCCCTTGTAGTGAAGTATGTGGTTCCAAATTGCCTCAACCCCAGTCTTTGGGATCGGAAACGGTGTGCCCCCTGTGCAACCAGTCACGCCATTGCCGCCGGTCGCCAACTTGGCCTTTGCAGCACACTCTTTGGTTTCTTTGTAGGCACCCTCTGGATATGCAGCGGTACGGCGGGTTTGATAAACCGGCAATTTGTAGTTGGGGAACTGTTTCATCATCGCCATTTGTCCGGGCGAGAGATTGTCCTTGTACTTGTCCATGTTTGCCGCGCTGATGGTGAAGAGCGGCTTGTCATTTGGAAACGGATCAGGGTAATAACCCGATGCCTTGAACGACACACCAGCTGGAACCTTGGTCAAACCACCATCCCATGCCGGAATCGTGCCTGCTGCGTTGCCAGCCTTCTCGGCACCCATCGGGGTGAGTGTGGTGCCAAGCTTGGCCACATCAGCGGCGGAGAGTTGTGCTTGAGCGGCGTTTGACAGCGCCAACACGGACAAGCTCGCTGACAGTACTACCGCAAGTTGTTTCGCTTTCATTATCATCCTCCAGAATTATCGGTTTAGAACTTGCATTGCTCCAACACGTCGACGCGGGCTATAGAGCGAATACCGGCTCCGCCGCTGCGAAGCCGGTAGTTTCAAACAGTTAGAACGAGTAGGACACGACCAGTGAGACGAAGTCACGATCCTTGATCGGGTTCGCTGACGAGCAGAAGCTGGCACCCTGCGCCGCAACTTGTGGCGCCAAAGACGTCTGGCGCGGATCGACAACATCGGTACCGCAGTAGGTCTTGCCACCGAAGAAATTGTTGTAGGAGAGGTCGACCGAGAACTTGCGCTGGTAATCCCAGTTAAAGCCAACCGACACGGACTTCACGCCTTCGTTGAAGGTCTGCGATGTACCTTTCACGTCGTGGTTGAACGCGAGGCGCGGCGCGATGTTGCCTCCCCAGAACGCGTTGGTGTATTCAGCACGCGCAACCAAACGATACCCATAGGATGTTTCGGTTACAAAGCCGTCGGTCTGAACGCTCGAGAGCGTAGAACCCGATTGGGTCGCGAGCGCGCCCTGCAATGTTGCAGGCAAAAACACGGCTGGGCCATTGTACTTGAGGCTCTGGTTCAGGCCGTGGTACTTCGTGTAGCCGAATTCACCGACGAGCACGACTTGTTCCGCGCCGAGAATCGAGGGGATCGATTTCGTACCAGTCATCTGCAACTGGCTCATCTTCACGCGATCCCAGCCACGCTGATACGTGCCGTTTGGAACGAGACCAGCAGCGGATGCACCGAACGGACGACCGGCAGCAGCGTCAACCGTGCCAGGAATGGTGACAAAGCCTGTCGTGAGGTTAGGTGCGCCCAGTGCAGCAAGCAACAACTCAGGCGTAGAGTACTGCAGCGGCTGATTCGGGCGATACGAGTACTCACCTTGCAGCGCGACACCCCATGGGCCTTGCGTGTTGAAGCTAAAGCCCATCAAACGGATGTTCTCTGGGTACTCAGCGAAGTAGGTTGCCTTCACAGCCGGACGACCACCTGCGGTCGGGTCGGCTTGACCGCTAACCAACGCTTGTTGGCAGAGGCCGGCCAGCGCAATGCCGCCGGGGCCCGCAACCGCACCACAAATGCTGGCAGCGAGTGGGCCGCCGGTAACAACAGAGGTCGGATAGCCTTTGATGCCGGAGAAGAACGGGATACGACTATGGTAGTTCATGTAGTAGAAGCCGAACTCGGTGTTGTTGAACGCCGGTGCGAGATAACGCAGCGCCACGCCGTACTGGCCAGAATCTTTCGCTGGCGTGTCAGCCCCGCGCGGTGCCCAGACGGCAGCGGCGGGATCAAACGTACCGTAGAGTGGAACCGACGCGGTATACAGCGCGCCCGCCGTTGGCGGCACGATGTTGCCAGGCAGACGGCCAGTCATGTCGTTGCGACGACCGAAGCCAACGAACACGCGATCGGCGTCGTCGGATGCGAAGTCGTTGTTGCTCCAGTACGAACCGCGTGGATCAATCTTGGTCTTCTCAAAGTTAAATTGCGCAAATGCTTCGAGCGATGCGTTCTTGGTCAACTCAAACGAGCCCCACAAGCTCGACACCGGAAGGAATGCTTCCTTCAGTTCGGAGCCTGGTGCACGCAGCTTGACAAGGTCAACTGGGTTGATGACGTTAATACCGTTCGGGATAAAAGTTGACTCACCCCAAGAGATCACTTGATTACCTCCACGGAGGCGGACATTCTTGCCTGCGACATCGAAGCTCTTGGTGATGAACGCGTCGAGCATGCGTGCATCTTGGCCAATACGACGCTTCGCGATCGGGCCAAGCTTGTCGTTGTTGCGATTCTCAAAATCGGTGAAGTACGTGCCGCGCAGCAAGATGCCCCAGTCTTCCCACTTAGCGGAAAGCTCGTGCGTGCCTTTGACGACTTGCGCGAACGGGCGGTTCTTTTGATAGTTGCGCGTACCATCGTCTTCGTTCACCGAACGCGATGTTCCGCCGTTCGCCAAACCGATCAGGCTCTTGTCGGGGTCACTCGTGCGGATCGATAGGCCGTACGAGAACGTGGAATCGAAGCTGCCGGACAGACCATTGTCAAACTTGAACTGCTCCGCGCCGGCGACACCGGCCAATGCAAGACAAATGGCGAGGGCGGATAACTTCAGCGTGGGGGCAACAAAATGAACGCGTGTGCGTTGGGTTTGGGACATCTCTAAATCTCCTCGGCGGATTCATGAAAAAATTCTTGTGGTCGGGCGGGTGTCTTAACCTTATACTTCAACACGAAACACGCCCAACATATCAGCGACGACTTTACCGGAAAAGTCTGCAACAGGTGTTGTTTTCCTGCACGAAAAGACAGCGGATTTCATGCGGCAGCGCACAAATTGACCGGCTAGTCAGCAACAATGACAAAGCCACCATTTATATTGCGATGCAGCAAGGCTAGTTTATTGAAACTACGGTGGGAAGCACTACCGTCAAAGTGCCTCGAATAAACCAGCAGCGCCCATACCAGTACCGATACACATAGTTACCACCCCCCACTTTTGTCGGGTACGCCGCATCCCGTACACCAATGTTGCGGTACGCAAGGCACCAGTCGCGCCGAGCGGATGCCCTAGCGCGATTGCGCCGCCCTGCGGATTAACCATGTCGGGATTGAGGCCCAAGTCCTTCATCACTGCCAGCGCTTGCGCTGCGAAAGCCTCGTTTAACTCGATCCATCCCAGGTCGTCCTGATGAACGCCGGCCTGCTTGAGCACCTTGGGAATGGCCTTGATGGGGCCGATGCCCATGATCTCCGGTGGCACACCTGCGACGGCAAAAGAATGGAATTTAGCCAGCGGCGTGATGTTGTACCTTTTCAGCGCGCGCTCTGACATCAAAATCACCGCGCCCGCCCCGTCGGACATTTGCGAAGAATTCCCCGCCGTTACACTGCCGCGCGCCGCGAACACCGTGCGCAACTTTGCGAGTGATTCGATCGTCGAGTCAGGTCTTGGACCTTCATCATTTTCTGCCGTTTTCTTCATGTACTTTATCGCACCCGTAGCGAGATCAGGTGATGCGGTATCAATTTCGTATGGGACGATTTCTTCGCGGAATAAACCCTCCGCGATGGCCTTCGATGCCTTTTGGTGGGACGCCACCGCAAACGCGTCCTGCTCTTCGCGTGTGACTTTCCACTGGTTTGCGACGTTCTCTGCCGTGATACCCATGCCATAAGCAATGCCGATGTGCTCGTTGTTGGCAAACACGTTTTGGTTTAACGCGATCTTATTACCCATCATCGGCACCATCGACATACTTTCCGTGCCGGCAGCGATCACCACATCGTCGTCACCACAACGAATCCGATCTGCAGCCATACTGACCGCCTGGACGCCTGACGCACAGAAGCGATTGATCGTGACCGCCGGCACGCTGTCGGGCAATCCCGCCAGCAGCACGCCGATGCGCGCCACGTTCATGCCTTGTTCTCCTTCCGGCATGGCGCAGCCGACGATGACGTCCCCAATATCGTTGGGATCCAGTCCCGGCACTTTTGCCATTGCAGCCCGCAACACGTGCGCGAGCATATCGTCGGGGCGAACGTTCTTGAACATGCCGCGCGGTGCCTTGCCGACCGGGGTGCGCACGGCAGCAACGATGTAGGCGTCTTGAATTTGTTTGGTCATTTCATTTCTCCAGTTTGTTTCAGTGGCACCGTAACGCCAATTTATCTAGTGAGCATGCCTGTGCGAGTCGCCGAACAGCGCAGCAGACGCAGGGGCTTTCCGCGAGCAATGTTTGAGGGCGAGCCAAACCAAAACCTCTTGCGAGGCACGACGTACGAGCCCGAGTTTTGCGAGTGGCCTGCGGCGGCGAGCAGCGCAGGGAACCCGAAGGGCGACAAACCCGGGGGCACCTTTCTTTGCGTACTTTCTTTGTCGGAGCAAAGAAAGTGAGTAGCCGCCGCGTGTTTGCGAACCCGCCCCCGGCATCGGCGTTCGAAAAAAGTAGACGCTTCGTCGAGGCGCGACTAACTTGGGTCCCGGCCTGCGCCGGAACGACAGTTTTAAGGTGGTCGTTCGTGATTGAAAAGTCCCGCATATTTAATTCCGCAACGGCTTGCCGTTTTTGAGCATAAACGCAATGCGCTCCTGGGTCTTCGGCATCTTTGCCAACGCGACAAAGTGTTTACGTTCCAAATCGAGCATCCACTTTTCATCAACCAACGAGCCCGGCTCAACCATGCCGCCGCACAGCACCTCAGCAATGCGCGATGACACTTCGTAGTCGTGCTCCGAGATAAAGCCGCCCTGTTTCATGTTGATGAGCATCATCTTGAGTGTGGCCACACCAGTGTAGCCGGCGACTGCGAAGGGTGCTGCGGGCAGCGCAGGACGCCAGCCGCCTTCCGCCATCGCGCGCGCTTCGGTCAGTGCCACGTAGAGCAACTCGTCTTTGTTGAAGACGATACGATCAGATTCACGCAAGTAGCCCATCTCTTTGGCGTGCTCGCCGCTCTTGGAGACTTCGCCCATCGCGATGCGCGTGAAGATTTTTTGCAGCTGGGGCATGACATCGCCACCCTGTGCTGCGAGTGCTGCGCGCATCGCGAGTTCTTTGCAACCCGCACCTGCCGGCAGCAAACCCACGCCGGCTTCAACCAAGCCGATGTAGCTCTCAATCGACGCAACAACTTTGTTCGAGTGCATCACAAACTCGCAGCCGCCGCCGAGCGCCATGCCATCAACGGCTGATACAACCGGTACCATCGAGTGCTTGATGCGCATTGAGGTGTGCTGGAACTTAGCCACCATGGTCTCAAACTCATCGTATTTCTCGGCTTGCAGCGCTTCAAGCGCTTTTACAAGATTCGCCCCGACGGCATACGGCGCTTCATGCCAGATAACGGCAGCCTTGAAGCTCTGTTCAGCAAGTTCGAGTGCTTGCAACACACCATCAAGTACCTCCTCGCCCAGCGAATGCATCTTGGATTTGAAGGAAAGGATGGCGACGTCTTCGAAGCCTTTCGTTGTCCAAACGCGCACGCCTTCGCTATCGAGAACCGTTGTACCCTTGTCTGCGCTTTTGCCAACATACTCACCTAACAGGAGTTCCGGGAAAATTTGACGCTGATACACCGGCAGCGATGAACGCGCTACCGTCGATTTGGAAGATGCCGAGTACGAGCCTTCCTGCGAGTGCACGCCGAGGCGACCGGCCTCCGCCACCCACGCTGGCAGAGGGATATTTGCCATTGCCTTACCGGCGGCGATATCTTCGGCGATCCAAGCGGCAATCTGTTGCCAGCCCGCCGCCTGCCAGGTTTCGAACGGCCCCATTTTGTAGCCGAATCCCCAACGAATGGCAAAATCGATGTCACGCGCCGAGTGGGCAATATCAGCAAGTTGCACCGCGCAGTAGTGCCACAGGTCGCGGAAGATAGACCACAAGAATTGCGCTTGTGGATTTGTCGATGCACGAAGGGCGGCAATTTGCTCCGCTGGGTTTTTGATTTTTAGCATCGCCGCAACTTCGTCATCCATTTTGCCGGTGGATGGGCGGTAGTCTTGTGCCGCGAGATCCAACACCAAAATGTCTTTACCTTTTTTGGTGTAGATGCCCGCCTTTGTCTTCTGGCCGAGCGCGCCCTTGGCAAGCAGCGCCTGCAACCACGCTGGGCTTTGATAGTACTTGTGCCACGGATCGTTCGGCAGAGTATCCGCGAGCGTCTTGATGGTTAGCGACATGGTGTCGAGGCCGACCACATCAGACGTGCGATATGTCGCCGACTTGGCGCGACCGATGGCAGGCCCGGTGAGCGCATCCACCACATCGAACGGCAAACCGAACGCCTGCGTGTGATGCATGGTTGCGGCGATCGAGAACACACCGATGCGATTCGCCACGAAGTTGGGGGTGTCCTTGGCGCGCACGACACCTTTGCCGACGGTGCTCGCCAGGAACGTTTCGAGTTGATCGAGGATCGACGCGTCGGTCTGCGCGGTGGGGATAAGTTCCACCAACTTCATGTAACGCGGCGGATTAAAAAAGTGGATGCCGCAAAAGCGGTGCCGTAGCGCCTCGGGAAATACTTTTGACAATTCGGTGATCGAAAGCCCCGATGTGTTGGAGGCAAATATCGTCTTCTCAGAGATGAATGGAGCGACCTTTTCGTAGAGCGCCTTTTTCCAATCCATGCGCTCTGAAATCGCCTCGATGATGAGGTCGCAGCCGCGCAGCAATTCGAGATGCTCGTCGTAGTTCGCCTGCACAATTTGGGCAGCCTTGCTTTTCACGGCGAACGGATCGGGCGAGAGCTTCAGCATGCCGTCGATCGCTTTCGTCACCACGCCGTTTTTTGGCCCTTCTTTTGCGGGCAGATCAAACAGCACGGTTTGCACGTTTGCGTTGGTGAGATGTGCAGCGATTTGTGCGCCCATCACACCCGCGCCGAGGACGGCAACTTTACGAATATGGAAATTACTCAATTCAGACTCCTACGTTTCGAAAAAGATAAACACCGCTTTTATCGAGCACCTTCAAGCCAAAATGCCTAAACCTGCCCGTCAATGCTAGAGATTCAAATTGTCGGCAGCTCGCGCGGATTGCCGTTGTCGTCTATGGCAACATAGGTCAGTTGCGCTTCGGTAACTTTCACCACTTCGCTGCCGATGCGATGCCGCTGCGCATACACCTCAACATCAATGGTGATCGAGGTGCGCCCCGACTTGACGACAGCGGCATAAAAACTCACCAGATCACCCACGAACACCGGCTCCTTAAAGGCAAAGGAATTCACGGCGACCGTTGCCACTTTTCCCATGGCGCGTTGGGCGGCCGGTACACTGCCCGCCAAATCAACTTGTGCCATGACCCAGCCGCCGAAGATTGTTCCATTCGCATTGGTATCAGCCGGCATCGGGATGATGCGGATGGTTGGTTGCTTATCCGCTGGAAGTGTGACCACGGTGGAGATTCGCATTTGTACAAACTACCTTTTCTTAATTTGGAGTGAAGTGCGACGCACCGCATTAGACGGTATGCCCTTTGTACATTGATTCAATCGCCGTCGCGTACTTATTCACGATCACGCCACGCTTTAGCTTCAGCGTTGGTGTGATAAGTCCGTTATCAATCGTCCACTTTTCTTTAACCACACTTACCTTGCGCACCTGCGCGTAGCCAGGAAAACCCTTGATTTGTTTTGCAATGCGTTGAACAAGCAGTTTTTCGGCCTTGTCACTGCTATCGGTCGTGAGATCCACTTTTGCATCGGCTGCGGCGCGCGCCCATTCGTCGTCGTTCAGTACCGCCACCGCTGACAAATACGGTTTGCCTTCGCCAAATACCAGCACTTGTTCGAAGACTGGGTCGAGTTGAATCGCCAGTTCCATATCCACTGGCGGTACTTTCTCGCCGTTGCCCATCACGATGATGTCTTTCAAGCGCCCGGTGATGGTTACAAAGCCGTGTTCATCAACGGCAACTTGGTCGCCGGTGCTGAGCCAACCATCGTCAGACAATACCGCTCGCGTTGCCTCGGGGTTCTTCCAGTAGCCCATCATGATGTTTGGGCCACGCGCCATCAACTCGCCGTTGTTACCCACACGCAGCTCCACCCCCGGAACCGCCGGGCCGATGCTGTGCGGATTATTTTTCTCCAGCAGATTTACCGTCAACAACGGGGATGCTTCGGACAGTCCGTAGCCCTGGCAAATTGGCAACCCAAGACCGATAAACACCTTCGCCACCGACGGCGATAACGCCGCACCGCCTGAGATAGCAAACCTCAATTTGCCGCCAAGCCGATCGAGCAATTTCCTTGCGACCAATTTTTCCAGTAACGGCCAGAGAAAATACTGCGGCTTCCATTTGCCACGACCGTGTTCGTATTCAAACTTCGCCCAACCTGTCCCGACCGCAAACTCGAACAATCGGCGGCGAATCGGCGAGGCTTTTTTCAACTGTTCTTGAATCGCCGCGTAAAAGCGTTCGTAGATGCGCGGCACCGAAAAAATCACCGTCGGCTGAACAACACGAAAATCTTCTGCAAGCTGTGGGATCGAGCGGGAGAAGACGATCGACGCACCTGAAACGACGTTCAGATAGTAGTCGCAGGTACGCTCAAACATATGTGAGAGCGGCAAAAAGGACAGGAACACATCTTCAGGGTAGACGTCATACACGGCTAGGCCCGACCGGACATTTGCCAGGATATTGCGGTGCGACAGCATCACCCCTTTTGGTCGCCCTGTGGTGCCGCTGGTGTAGACGATCGTAGCCAGCATTTGGGCCTCGATCGCGGGACGATCAAAACTACCCGGTGTCGACGGTAACCAGTCCGCAAACGTGATGAGCTTCGGTTCGTCCGGGTCCACCACGGGTTTGATACAAATGATTCGCTGCAAACCGCCCAACTGTTCCCTTACGGTCTTCAAGCGTTTCCAGTGCTCTTCACCGTCAATGACGATTGCTTTGACTTCAGCGTCGTTGAGGATGTAGGCGACGTTGTCGGGCCGGTCATCAACGAACAAGGGCACCGGCACCATGCCGTTGGCATACGCCGCCTGATCAAACAGCACCCATTTGACGCTGTTTTTCATCATGATCGCGATACGATCACCAGCGCTCAAACCATCGCGGCGAAGCCCTTCGCGCGCCAGAGCAACCAACTCACCAATCTCCCGCCATGTGACGCCGCGCCATTCTTTGGTCGCGCTTTCATACTCGCGATACGCCGGAGCATTGGGTGAGGTCCGGCAACGCAACGCAAACACGTCAGCGATGGTCGCGCTGTCCTCAAACATCAGGTAGCGTGTACCGCGGCGGTTCTGCAATACAGGCTGTTGGGATGATGTTGGTGCCAACCGAACTCCTTGCGCGACTAGTCGTTTTTCGTCATTGGAAGCGAGGTGTCGGGGCAACCCCGCTTCTTGCTGAGTGTGCGCGATTATACGTGGCAGCCCACCGCAAAGCCGAAGCCATCACCCGGTTGTCTTTGGCTTTTTAGGACTCACCCACATAATGACGTCTGCCTGGCATACCGTCACGCCGTGCTGATCCTTGATATCAACACTTACCACCGACTCGCGCGGCTCGCCATCCGCAATATCGGGCGCGGTACAGTGCGCCACAACATCCGTTTCCGCTTTCTTCAAGTACTTCACGTTCATGCCTTTCGGCAACCAACGCATATCTTTTGATAGGCTTGCTTCCATCATGGTTCCTGCACCGATTTCGGCGAGGTTGCACAGCGCGATGGCGTGCACGGTGTGAATGTGATTGTGGACCGCACGGCGATTCGGCATTGAAACGCTGGAGAACCCCGGCCGAAGCTCCTCGAAACGCGGTCTGATCGTCGCGAAGTACGGTGCCTTCCAGCAGATAATGCGTGAGAAAAACCACTTGCCAAGGGGCTTAGTGGAAAGCGAGGTCCACAAACTGAGTACTCGATTCATCTTGCGAGACACAACTAGATCGACGACCAAGCGGCATCCGGCGCAAACCGCGCACCGTGTTTGTCTTGTAGTGCCTTCATCTCCGCGAGCAATACATCTTTACCCGCAGCGCGAAGATAGTTGATCGGCCCACCGCGGTGTGGCGCAAAGCCGGTGCCAAAAATCACACCGGCGTCGCAAAGGTCCGCATCAGCAACAATGCCTTCACGCACACACGCGACTGCCTCATTCACTGCCGGCAGCGTCATACGCATCCACAGCGGTGCCAAATCAACCGTACCCGAACCGTTCGACTTTTGTGGACGACCGTTCACCCACTTGTAAAAACCTTCGCCGGTTTTTTTTCCGAGCTTTTTGGCCGCAACGAGTTCCTGAATCTTCTTTGGCTGTGGGTTACCGGGTTTGTGCAATTCGGTTCCGACCGCGAGACCAACATCGAGTCCCACCGTGTCGGCTAATTCAATCGGCCCCATCGGCATGCCGAATTCTTTTGCCGCCGCGTCGATGGTCTCCGCCGGAATACCCTCCTCCAACATCACCTGTGCTTCGGTCATATAGGGCGTCAAGATACGATTGACCAAAAAGCCCGGCGCGGATTTAACTGGTAGAGGCAGTTTTTCGATCTTCTTCACAAAAATTTGCGCCGACTGCATCACCTCATCGGAGGTCTGCGGTCCCTGCACGATTTCGACCAGCATCATCATCGCAACGGGATTAAAGAAGTGGATACCAACCAGCCGCTCAGGTCTCGCAAGGCTGGTTGATAGTTCTTGCAGTGGAATCGACGAGGTATTGGTCGCCAAGATAGCGCCTGGCTTCAGGCGCGGCTCGATTGATGCGTATAACGTCTTCTTGATTTCTGCGTTTTCTATGATCGCTTCAATCACCAAATCGCAGTGCGCAACACCGTCACCCTTCACGTCGGGTATCAAGCGATCCATTGCGGCTTGTATCAGATGCGCTTCCTTGAATTTTTTCTTGTAGAGCGCCACCGCACGCTTGATCGCCGGTGCGATACGGTCGTGATCCAAATCTTGCAGGGTAACGGTCATCCCCTTGAAGGCGCACCATGCCGCAATGTCACCTCCCATCACGCCAGCACCCACGACGTGTACGTGTTTGATATCCGACGAACCCGCGCCCAGCGCCTTCAGTCGGTCCTGCAGCTTAAAAATTCGAATCAAATTGCGCGCGGTTGGATGTTCAAACAACTTCTGCATCGAAGCGTTGGCATCGGCTGGTACCTTACGCGGGTCACCATCGTACTTCTCCCACAGATCGATAATCGCGTAGGGCGCGGGATAGTGATCGGGCCGCGCCTTTTTTGCGACTTGTTTGCGCGACGCATTGGCCACCAGGCCGCGAATGAACGGCCAATTTGTGATCGCATCCTTTAGCGCAGGGTGATGTGGTGCAGGCGGTTTTTGCAGCAGCATGGTCGCCGCATTGGTGAAGTGACGCCGCGGTGTAACGACGTCTACCAGCCCCATGCGCTTGGCAGTTTTTGCGTTGACTGCACGCCCCGTCAACATCAGCCCCAACGCCTGACCCGCGCCAATCAGGCGTGGCATGCGTTGCGCACCACCCCATCCCGGGACGATGCCGATCATGACTTCAGGAAGCGCCATCTTGGTCTTTGGACCCTCGTCGGCAATTCGGTAACGACACGCGAGTGCTAACTCGGTACCGCCGCCCATACAAAAGCCGTGAATCAACGCAACGGTGGGAAAGGGAAGCGCCTCAACCTGATCAAACACATCGAGTCCGAGCTTGGTCATCGCACCGGCTTCTTCGACGGTCTTGAAGCTGGTGAATTCATCGATGTCTGCGCCCGCCGCAAAGCCATTATCTTTGGCAGACTGGATGGCGAGGCCTTTGACCGAGTTGGTTCGCAGATAGCTGCATACATCGCCCAACTCGCGCAGCGCCTCGGATGAAAATGTGTTGGTGGAATCTGTCGAGCCGTCGGGTTTGGCGCGATCAAATGTGAGGAAGCCAAGTCCGTTGGATTCAACCTGAAGGTGCCAGTGTTTCCAGTTCTGCATGCGCTGCTCCGAGTAGTGCGATATCTTGATTATTCATCGACAAACTCGCCTGTCGGCGGGCATTTTCAGCCACAAATGCTTGAAAACGCGCACCAATAGGCGAGTTTTGAAAGCGGGACTACGGCCGCTCCAACAACATTGCGCCGCCTTGGCCGCCACCGATACAAAGGCTAGCCGCCGCACGTTTTCCGCCAGTGCGTTCCAGAGTTTTCAACGCATGCAGCACAACACGCGCGCCGGATGCGCCTATGGGATGACCGATGGCAATCGCCCCGCCGTCAACGTTGAACTTGGCGCGATCCACTGTACCGAATGCGCCGCTCAAGCCGAGCTTCTCTTTGCAATAGGCTTCCGATTCCCACGCCGCGAGACAGCCGAGCGCCTGGGCGGCGAAGGCTTCGTTAATCTCAAGGCAATCGAGATCCTTAAGGCCCAGACCGTTGCGCAATAGCATCGGCGTAATCGCGTGCACTGGACCCAAGCCCATTTCCGCAGGATCAAGCCCGCTCCACTGCGAATCAACAATCGCGCCGAGCGGCGTCAAGTCGTACTTCGCAACCGCTTCCTCGGACGCGAGTATCAACATCGCCGCGCCGTCGGTGACTTGTGATGCATTGCCTGCTGTTACGTTGCCATAGGTCTTGTCGAAGACGGGGCGTAACTTAGCCAGTCTTTCCTTGGTTGAATCGGTCCGCACACCATCATCTTCCCTGTATACGATGCCCTTTGCGTCAATCAGCGGCTCTATTTCGCTAAAGTGACCTGCGGCCCGCCCGGCCAACACTCGCTGATGCGACTCTGCCGCAAACGCATCCATCATCTCACGCGTAATACCGAAGCGCTTGGCGACAATCTCCGCTGTCGCACCCATCGACAGTTTGACAATCGGATCCGTCAGGCCTTTAAGAATTGCGATGACCGGAACGAGATAACTCAAGCGGAATTTTGTCGCAACGCTGGCACGCTGACCAAATGACTTTGCGGCGTACCAATCGGCAAGCCAATTCACCATCGCAGGGCCAAACAAGAGCGGCGCATGGCTCATGGCATCAGTTCCGCCGGCGAGCACAAGATGAGATTTACCGGCAAGGATATTCACATAGGCGGAGTCAAGCGCCTGCATCCCAGAGGCGCAGTTACGCATCACGGTCCATGCCGGCACCTTGTCGCCACAGCCGACGCGAAGTGCCACTACGCGACCGATGTTCGCCTCATCGGCGGACGGCATCGCCGCGCCAACGATTACCTCATCAAATGCAGTTGGCGAAAACTTCTGACGCGCCAGCAATGCTCTGGCGCAGCCGACCGCAAGATCGGCCCCGGAAAACGGGCCCAACCTGCCCTTGGCCTTTAGAAATGGCGTGCGTGCGCCATCAACGACATAGACTTTTTTCATCACGAACCCCTACTCTGCCGCTTCTGCGTACTTTGTTAAGCCGGTAATCGGCTTGCCGGTCGACTGCGCGACTGTCACGCCAAAATGCATATCAAAGTCATCAACACGTACAACTTCTTTCGACAGCACGCGGGCGCGTTTCCAGAGTGCCAGCTCGGTATCGGTGATTACCGAAAGGAATTTTGCCTCTTCGAAAATGGCATCTTGTGCTTTTGCTGTGATGCGGCCGGCTTTTTGCGCCGCCCGCACCTTCGCCTCGACTGGCTCGGCGGCCATCACGGCGTTCATCGCGGCATTTAGCTGCCCCATGATGTCCTGCTCATCATCCGGCAGGTACATACCGGCAATGAGGCGATCACGAGCCGCACATGGTGTGATCAGAATCTTTGCGACTTCGTGGCCGAGCTGATCGGACGGCTGGATCAGAGTCATGCCTTTCGGAAACACCAACCGGCGCAACACCCAAGCAATCGGACGATTCGGGAAATTTTTGATGATGCCGTCCATCGCCACCTGAATCTTGAACGCACAGTCGTAGAGCGCCCATTTGAGTAACGGCAACTCATCTTTTTGTTGGCCACGTTCGTCATAGAACTTGAGTGCGCACGATGACAGGTATAGGTAGGATAGGACGTCGCCCAGACGGGCGGAAAGTTTTTCCTTACGCTTTAGCGAGCCGCCGATCACAAACATGGAAACATCCGCCAGCAATGCAAACGCTGATGAGAAGCGCGTCATCTGCTGGTAGTAACGTTTAGTTTCCGGGCATGCAGGAGCGGGCAAGCCAACACCTGCGGTAATTCCTAGCCAGAGTGAGCGAGCGGCGTTGCAGATGGTGAACTTGAGATGTTCCCAGAATGCCTCGTCAAACGCGTCGAGTGAATCTTCTCTCGCCGCTTTCATTTCCTTCAAAACCCATGGGTGGCAGCGGATGGCGCCCTGACCAAAAATAATCAATGAACGCGTGAGAATGTTTGCTCCTTCAACAGTGATCGCGATTGGCACTTGCTGATACGCGCGCCCGAGATAATTGTTTGGTCCGAGGCAAATTCCCTTGCCCCCATGGATATCCATCGCATCAACCACCACCTGCCGCATGCGCTCGGTTGCGTGGTATTTTGAGATTGCGGAAAGTACGGAAGGTTTCTCGCCTAGGTCTAATGCGCCTGCGGTGATGGTGCGGGTTGCGTCCATCAAATAGGTCATCGCGCCGATTCTGGCAAGCGGCTCTTCGATACCCTCAAATTTGCCAATTGCTGTTTTGAACTGCTGACGAACACGCGAGTATGCGCCCGACGTAAATGAGGTCACTTTGCCAGCGGCTATCGACTGTGCAGGAAGTGAGATGGAACGGCCTGCTGCCAGACACTCCATCAGCATGCGCCAACCCTGTCCCAGCATCGCTTCGCCACCGATGATCCAATCCATCGGGATGAACACATCCTTACCGGAGTTTGGTCCATTCATAAACGCGGCGTTGAGCGTCATGTGACGGCGTCCAATGTTGACGCCGGGATGATTGGTGGGAATGAGGGCGCACGTAATGCCAAGATCAGTCTCACCACCCAACAACCTGTCAGGGTCGTAGGCTTTGAACGCCAAGCCGAGAATAGTGGCGATCGGCCCCAAGGTGATGTAGCGTTTTTCCCATGTCAGGCGCAGGCCGAGTGTCTCGACGCCATTCCACATCGCTTTGCAGACGATACCCGCATCCGGCATCGATGCGGCATCAGAACCCGCCTCAGGGCCGGTGAGTGCAAAACAGGGAATCTCAAGACCTTTCGCGAGTCGCGGCAGATAGTAGTCTTTCTGCGCCTTGGTACCGTAATGCATCAGCAATTCACCTGGGCCCAGTGAATTCGGCACCATGACTGAGACCGCCGCAGTCGAGGAGCGCGTTGAAATCTTCATCACCACCTGGCTGTGCCCATAGGCGGAGAAACCCTTGCCGCCATATTCCTTGGGAATGATCATGCCGAGGAAGCCGTTATCCTTGATGAACTGCCAGACGTTTGGTGGTAAGTCGTGTGCCTCATGGGTGATGTTCCATTCGTCGAGCATGCTGCACAACTCGTTGGTTGGACCATCGACAAACGCCTGCTCTTCAGCCGATAGCGTTGCGCGTGGCACTGCGAGCCATTTATTCCAATCGGGCCTGCCAGAGAAAAGATCACCATCCCACCAAACCGTGCCGGCCTCGAGCGCTTCCTGCTCAGTCGATGACATTTGTGGGAGCAACTTCTTGTACGTTGAAAACATCGGTGACGACAGCAACGCCAGGCGTAATGCTTTACTGTTGGCAATCACCGCGAAGGCGATGAAGGCCAGCCAGACCATCCCCGCCAACACACCGCCAATCGCCCCCGTTACGGACCCAACAACGAGTCCAGCCCCGACAACAACCGACCATATCAATGCCGAGGCCGAGTGGTACGCCAGCGCCCAAATGATGGCGAGGGCAACAAACACAGTGATGAAGAAAGTCAGCATGGTGATTCCTTTTCGATAAAGCGTAATAGGTCGGTGATACTGAGCAACATCTACTTTCTAGGTAACTCTCAGTCTGATTCTGAAAACCATTGTTGCTGGTCTTGGGCCGTACCAACAGGTGCCCGCAACCCGGCGGCAAGAAACGGGGCAAGCCGTTTCAGGAGCAGTTCATCGTTATCGACGTCTTCCGGCTGAATCTGCGAAATCAGTTTGAGGCCATCACTTCCCGCCAGCGTGTAGGAAAGCGCGCCCATCACGAAATGCAGGCGCCAAGAGACTTCCTCACGCGGGAGGCGGGGTAGAGCCTCACCAAACGCGGCACGAAAACGACCAATCATCTCCGCATACTGCCGCGAGAGGAATTCTCGGATGAATGGCGCTGGATCCGCATAAGCGCGCCCAAGCAGGCGAAGGAAGTTCTTGCCGCCCTGCTCGTGGTCGCGTGCCAACTTCAACGCTGGGATGAACATGGCGGATATGATCCGCTCGCAGGTCAGCGGCTCGCCACCCGCTGCAGCCTCGTAGGCAGCCAGCAGTGCCATGCGGTCATTGTTCATGGGATCCAAGCGCCGGGTAAACACCGCTTGGAACAACTCTTCCTTGGAGCCAAAGTGGTAGTTTGCCGCCGCCAAATTTACGCCCGCTGCCGTGGTGATCAGACGCAGGCTGGTCGCCTCAAAGCCATGCTCCATAAACAATTCTTCTGCAGCGTCGAGAATCCGGCGCTTGGTATCGCCCGCATCGGCAGGTTTGTCCGTCAGCTTGCCAACAACACTGATGGCAATGGTCGCTGGGATAGCACCAGTGCTACTAGAAACAACTTCTACGGGCAGTCGACGTACGACCGGTTGGCTCATTGTCTAATCATTTCAGTGGGTTATATGGGAAAAGCAAAAAGTTCAAACGAGTGTTTGAAACAAGCGTATTACCACTTATAGATAGGTGTCAATCACAATCGATGTTGCAATGCAGCAGTCCGATGCGATTTATCCCCTTCGAACTGTCAGAGTGTCCATCTGACGTGCACTTTGGAGCATTTATGACTGAAAAGCCGCGTAAATAAACGACTTTGGGCCAAAAAAAAGCCGCTCATTGAGCGGCTTTTTTGAAATGCAGAAGAAACTCGTTCTTCTTATTAGTCTAGTTCTTCTTACTAGTTCTTCTTTATTGCTTCCAGCATCTTAAACGTCGACTTGTTTGCGCCGATGAAAAGACGTTTGAAGTATTTGCCTAAGCAACGACGCTCTAGCGTGTTGCGGCGGGTACGCTTGCGTTCGCCTGCCATGGTGACTCCTAAAGGTAATTAATATTTTCGAATGCCTTGAATTATAGTGGATTCTGGCAGATCAGTCCGCCCGAATTTTTTCCGCCAGTTAAGCTGCCGCGCGCTGTAGAGATGCCTTCAACGCTTCAGTCAGCGTGCTCAGGCTTTCTCCCAAGTGCGCTTTGGCTTCCTTGCTCATCGGCTTTGCCATCGCCGCGCGGATTTGCGCCTGTAACTGACCAGCGCCGTCGCGCATCAGACTGCGAACGTCCGCAGGGCTATTCGTCGCCGGACGGGTGAGTGCATTGCCGATACGTTTGATATGTTCGCGTTGCAGGTTCCGGCGCATAGTGGTGATGTCGCCACCGGTGCGCAATTCTGACCAAATCGCGTTTTGCAGGGTTTCATACACCTCGGACAACTTCATCGCATCAGCAGGTTTTGCCACCTTGTCTTGGCTATCCAAGAGGCGCTGTGCGACTGCGTCCGCGTACAAGATATCCAACGTCCCGCGTTGCAAGTTAAGCACTGAGTTGGCAATCGAAACGTCTGGATTGCCGCGACCCGGTCCCCAACGATCAAAATGATCAATTGACAGGCGCGACACAAACTCGGGCTTGAATTTGAAACTATCAACCTTAAAGATACCGTCTGTCACCAGTTGCAGCGCTTCGCGTTGTTTGGCCACAGGTGTCGGCGTATAGAGGGCATTGGGGCTGCCAGCACGATCACGCACGTGTTTCACACCGCCCACGTACTTCGCCAGTGATGGTGTGATCTGGCTGAGTGAGCGGAAACCAGATGAAAAGGAGCGGGTCAGGCGTTCATAACTTTCGCCTGGCTTCAACTGTAGCGTTTGCACGCGATCCCAAAGTTCACGCGTCAACTTCATTCGCCTCTTGTAGTACTCGATCGGATCCGCACCTAAGTCGCGTTGGTTGACTTCGGGGTCCATCCCTGCGATCGCGTCCTCATCGGTTGCATAGGCGAGCAACGGATTCGTTGTTGCCTTCATTGCAATCGCGGCAAGATCGGCTTTCTCTGTCTTGGGGTCGAGCGGCTTGTAGGCATATTCGACCGCCAGATAATCATAAGGCCCAAGGGTCGACATGACGTATTCGCCCTGCTTCTCACCGTTAAGGGCTAGGTTAAACGGGTTGTATTCCATCACCGATCCTGCGATGCCGTTCAATTTCGTGAAGTTCGGATCTTGGATTTGTTTGGTGGTGTATATCATCGATGAACGGAAGTTGTGACGGAAACCGAGGGTATGCCCCACCTCGTGCATGATGACGTCAAGCACGTAGGCTTGCGCGAGTTTCTCGGCTTCCGGCGAGCCCATGTCCAACCCGCGGGCTTCCAAAACATCCATCGCAAAGTTGAGGTCTTGCGCCTTTTCCGACATGTAGTTGCACTGCATGTAGAGAGCCTGCTGTTTCAAAGATGGTGCCATCGCTCCGGCCAGCGCCGCATCAAACACCAACGGCTTGCCAATGTCTTCGACAACCAGCCGGCGTGCGCCACGGCCAAAGACATCTGACATCCCTATGTCCGCATCCAAGATTTCGCCGGTGCGCGGGTCCATGTGCGATGGTCCGATGGCAAAACCAACATCGGCCCCGGTGAACCAGCGTACGGACGCATGACGCGCATCCATCGTATCGAAGTCGTCTTTGTCAGTTTGGTGTTTAACGACAATTGCGTTTTTAAAGCCAATCTTCTCAAACGCTTTGTTCCATTCGAGTACACCGAGCTCTACCGACTTGCGATATTTGCTCGGGATATTCTTGTCCAACCAAAACAAGATCGGCTGTTTCGGCTCCGACATCGCCGCGTCCTGATCCTTCTTCTCCAACCGCCAACGCTTCACAAAATGCTGCTTCGTTTTGGCAGATAAATCTTCGTCATAACTCACCCGCGTACTCACGAAATGACCTACACGCTCGTCAGCAATTCTGGGGGCCATCGGCTCATCCGGCAGCTTGGCAAACGAATACATAAAGCTGACAAACAAGCTGCGCGGGTCTGGTGTTGCCTGCGGCGGCGTGGGCATTGGCGTCGGCGAAGGTGTGAGCGGCGGGGCCGATAGTTTTGGTACGCTGAAATGTGCTTGCACCTTCATCGCCGTGATCATGTCGTTGTTGGTGACTTGCGAAAAGCTGGTGTTGCGGGTATCCAGCGCGAACGGCATGCGGTAGGCAAACTCAAGACGCGTCAAATAGCCAGGGATATCGGCAAACAATAAGGCGCTCGCGTCAATCAGAATCGCTTTGGACTCGGGGTCTGCTGCAGATGCCGCGACCGCGCTGGAGAGTAATGAATCAGAAAAACTCTCAGAGACAAACTGCGCTTGCGGCGTTCCTGGTGTCGCATAAAACTCGGCGTTCTTCGCCAGAAGTTGAACCTGATTGCCAATCTTCTTGAACACCGCCAGCTCAGCGCCACCCATTTGCGAGCCATACAGGCCACGCTCTCCAACGCTTTGCGGAATGTTGTAGGTAAAGAAAAATGGCTTGTCAAATTGTTCCGGCTTAATCGCCAGCCAGACTTTTTCATCTTTCTGGTAGGTCGTAAAGAAACCTGGCGTTACCTTCGCGTCTTTGATGATCTCGCGGAAAGGACGCGGGGTGCTTGGCGTTGGCGCACCAACCGCAGGCGCACTTGGTGCGCTCGAAGCCCCGCCGAGCGGAGCAGCTGGGGCTGCGGCTGGTGCCTGCGCAATAGCGGCTGCTGTCAGCGTCGTGAGTACCGCGGCGAGGAGGGTTTTATGAACAAGCGGAAACAACGAATCGCAAGATGCCTTTGGAAACGACTGCATTGGGGTTCCTTCGCTGGTGGTGTAAAACGATGATGAGTTCGGCCTGACTGAAAGACGGGCTGAGTGTTGCAAAGGCGCTGTCCACCGCTCGGCGGGGCCACGCCATGAATTTGCGACGAAGCGCAAAAGTGGTTCTATTAACCGCCCTGATTTACGACTGGCAGGGCTCATAAAAAAATGGAGCCCGAAGGCTCCTATGGTGCACGGCGAGTCACGCTAAACGGAGAAGGACGATCCGCAGCCGCACGTGCTGCTGGCGTTTGGGTTCTTGATCACAAACTGCGCACCCTCAAGACCTTCTGAGTAGTCGATCTCGGCTCCGATCAGGTACTGATAACTCATCGGGTCAATGAGTAATTTGACGCCATTCTTTTCCATGACCGTATCGTCTTCGTTAGAAATCTCATCAAACGTAAAGCCGTACTGCAGGCCGGAGCACCCACCGCCAGTCACGAACACGCGAAGCTTCAAGTCATCATTGCCCTCTTCAACAATAAGCGCCTTGACTTTGTCGGCCGCACTATCAGAAAACACCAGGGGAGCGGGCATCATCGACATATCATTCATTTAAATCTCCTTACTTCAGTATTTCGGGACAGCAGGCTAATCATCGAGCATCACGTTTAGATTCCGCCTTGTGCTGGTTTGAACTCAATGACTTTATCACTGGCGCGCGCATCAGACTCATGCACCATACGCCCCATCACTACTGCACCAACATGGATCTCAATGATTTTGTAGGTCACGTCACCGGTCACGCGCGCTTTTGGCATGAGCTCTACGTACTCGCGAGCCTTGATTGGCCCAGCCACGGAGCCATTTACAACAACGTGGGCGACTTCAATTTCGCCCTCAATTTTCGCCAGTTCCGATAGCACCAGCGTACTGGGTTTATCACCAACGGCTTTGATATTGCCTTTCACCGTGCCATCCACGCGCAAGCCTCCCGTAAATTGGATGTCGCCCGTAATCACCGAACCGGCACCGATAAGGCTGTCGATGGGGCTGGGCTTGTTTGTTTTTGCGTTGAACATGGTAACTCCTCACTAATTCTTACATGTTGAGGCTACGCTGCACCCTAACTTCATAGCTCGGGAGCGCCAAGACTCGGACCTGCACACTCTTTAACTGCGAACCTTCCGGAATTTTAAACCTGCCGTCAATTTTTTGGTAAAAACGGAACTCGATTGTACCGCTTGCCGCGCGTAACTGGGCCTCTTCTGGAAAGCTCAGTACGGTTGGTGCCGCCCCACCGGGCCCCTGTACCCGCGCGATGACCTGAACCTTGCCCTTAAAGTCCTGCTTGCGTTGTCCGCCCTGCGTTACTAACAGTCGATAGCGGAATTCATTCGGTAGTGCATCGGCTTCTACTTTAAAGTTCTGGATAGTAATGCCATCAGGAACGCTCCCGGCAGACATTACGTTGCGCAAAAAGCCGAGGTCTTCCTTCAGCCCCGCGTTCTCCTCTTGAAGCTGCGTCAGATTTTTCGTCAGCTCAGCTTGTGCCGCAGTTTCCACCTTTAGCTGACTCTCTTTCTCATTCAGCGCGGACTTAGTCGTCTCGTAACTTTGCTTGAGACGAAAATTTTCTGCTTTCAGCGCTTCAATCTGCGCCTTGGCCTCTTCACGGTTAAACCCTGTGATCCTATAGCTATTGTCAACAATCACCCAAGCAATCGCGCCGGCCACCCCCATCACCAAGCCATATCCACCGATCTTCACGTACCACGGTACATGTGATCGAATCGCTAACTTTTCAGAGCGAATGCCTATCTTTGAGCGGATCTTGCGCCAAGACCCGCGTAACTTCATCTGGCTCAGCATGTTTGGTTAGTATCGTTGCCTAGTTGAGCAAAATGAATGCGGCCACAGGATGACAAGGCGATCATAGTCGTTGTGACGCAGCAAAAGCTGGCACCTCGAAGTGGAAAAAGCCGCATAAAGCGGCTTTTTGCATTGTTTCCACGTTGCCGAATCCCCAATCAACGCTTTGAGAACTGCTTGCGACGACGGGCTTTGTGCAATCCAACTTTTTTGCGTTCCACTTCGCGTGCATCGCGCGTGACCAATCCCGCCTTTGACAACTGCGACTTCAACGTTGCGTCGAAATCGATAAGTGCCCGGGTAATGCCGTGACGTACAGCGCCAGCCTGCCCGGATTCGCCACCTCCAAAAACGTTGACCATGATGTCAAACGTATCGGCGTTTCCCGTCAACTCTAGCGGCTGGCGGACGACCATGCGACCGGTCTCCCGAGAAAAATAGATGTCGATTGGCTTGTTATTGACAACAATATTGCCATTGCCGCGCTTGATGAAAACTCGTGCAACCGCGCTTTTGCGGCGACCCGTACCATAGTGATATTTACCGACCATTTTCGGGTTCCTTAAATCGAGAGTTCTTTAGGTTGCTGCGCAGCGTGCGGATGCGAATTGCCAGCATAGATCTTGAGTTTCTTGATCATCGCGTAGCCGAGCGGTCCTTTTGGCAACATGCCTTTGACGGCCTTTTCAAGGACCCGCTCAGGATGTCTTTGTTGCAGCTTGTTGAAATTTGTTTCGTAGATACCGCCTGGATAGCCAGTGTGACGGTGGTAAGTTTTGTTTTCTGCTTTGTTGCCAGTGACGCGCAATTTTTCAACGTTGGTCACAACGATGAAATCACCCGTGTCAACGTGCGGCGTGTATTCCGGCTTGTGTTTGCCACGCAGGCGGCTAGCAACTTCTGCGGCCAAACGGCCCAACACTTTGTCAGTTGCGTCAACGTGCAACCAATCGTGTACCACCTCATGCGGTTTGGCGGAAAAGGTCTTCATAATGTACTCACTTAAATAATCGGTTTCGGCTCTGTCCATCCGGCCCGGTTGCGGTTCCGTCGCAACCTCACCTGACTATCGGACTCGTTAGTTGCGCTGGTAACCGCGCACGGGGATAAACGACTAGCAGAACCCAAAATTCTAATGTATTCAATAGCATGCCGTCAACTTAAATCCAACTGTGTTGACGTTAACGATAACCTAAGGTGTTCACCATGAAAACACGCATTCGATGGCAGCATAACGTTGCTTTTGAAGCCGAAACGGATTCCGGCCATAAATTCATGATGGACGGTTCGCCGGACGTAGGCGGCAACAACCTTGGGCCACGGCCAATGGAGGCGGTGCTCGCGGGCACCGGCGCATGCAGCGCGATCGACGTTATCCTCATCCTGAAAAAAGCGCGGCAACAGGTTACCGACTGTTACGTCGACGTAGATGCCGAACGTGCAAAGACAGATCCGAAAGTGTTTACTCGCATACACTTCCACTTTGTAGTCACGGGCAAAAACCTAGACGCTGCCAAGGTTGCGCGCGCTATCTCTTTATCGGCCAAGGTCTACTGTTCTGCCTCGGCGATGCTCGCCAAGACCGCAAACATTACCCACGATTTCGAACTGATCGAGGGTTAGCGAAAGCAACGGCCCTTATTGGTGCCCTTTCTCGCGCTTATGTTCACCGTACTCGCGCGACCGTCATCCTTAGACCCAATAAGTGGTCGCGGTCATGATTCGCGATGAGGCGCGCATAGCAACTTTGATCGGTAACGGTAGCGGCATTGCACCAGCGGCCTCCCCGCTGTTGCCATGTTCAATTTCATCCAGACGCATGCGCTCAACAATTGCCCTTGTACGGTAATCGGTTACTGGCAGTGCAGCAAGGTGCTGGTCCAAGTGTGTCTCCACCTGCCGCTCAGTTTCCACCAGGAAGCCCATGCTCCATTTATCACCGGCGAGCCCTGACACCACGCCCATCGTCCAAGCACCCGCATAAAAAAGCGGGCTCAAGAGACTGGTTTTTCCGCCAAGTTCAGCCACTCGGCTTGCACACCAAGCCAGATGGTCGCGTTCTTCCCGCGCCGCATGTTCGAGTATTGCGCGCGTTTGTGGATTACGGGCGACGGCGAGCTGGCCCTGATAAAGCGCCTGGGCACACACTTCTCCCACGTGATTGACGCGCATGAGACGCATACTCTCGGCGGAATCTGCGGCTGCCATCGGCGCGGTCTCAGGCGCACCCTGCCCGACTGGTAAAGGCCGAGAAGCAAGGGGTTTGGCAAACACATTGCGCAACCCCGCATCCAACTCACAAATCAGGCTGTCGATCAACTTCATCAAAGCATTTTACAAAACAAAACGGGCACCCGAGGGTGCCCGCTGAACATCTTTTCGCGATGCCCTACGACTTAGTGCAATTTAGAACGTGTGCCGCAAGCCGATTGAGAAACCACGTGGATCTTGGTCAGGCGAAATGGTCAAAGTGTTTGCACCGAAGTTACCTAAACCGGTTACATTGTTCTTGGTCATCGTGTAGATGGTAAACAACGTGGTGCGACGCGAGAAGTTATACAGGTGAGCAATGGAGTTCACTTTGGTATCTGGCTCAGTCACCGCCGTTGCTGCCGTTGCACGGGTTGCGCCATCTTTCGAACGCTGCAACTGATACACGAACTGGTTCTTGCCAGCGGTATAGATCAGGTTGAACATTTGCGATTTTTGATCGGAAGTCACGGTTGTGCCGCCACCGGTCTTCTTGAAATTCTGGATCAATGCACCAACGCGCACCGGGCCAAATGTCACGTGACCACCCAACGAAACACCAGTTTCGTCAGCACCAGAAACGGGAGCAACCGCGCCCGTGTAGTTCTTGAAGATGTCCTTATGCTTCTCCCAAGCGGTCGACAAATAAATCGGACCTTGAAAGTAGACAGCACTCATCGACGTCACGACAGGATTAACCGTCGCTGTCTTGCCTTCGTTCGCCGAATAGCTGGCGCGGAAAGTCAATCCTGAGAAATTTGGCGACCAGTACTGAACAACGTTTTGCTCGCGGCGGTCAAAGTTGCCACGGTCACTCATCGCCGAGGTGTAGCCAGCGATGGTGGTCGTGCCGAACGGGTCTATCGATGAATTAGCGAGCTTGAACGGGGTGTCCCAACGGCCCAACAACACGCTACCGAAGTCACCTTGCAAACCCACACCGCTGTTGCGATTAGAGAAAGGTGAGTCATTCTGGTCTGGACGCACTTCCGTTTCTAATTGGAAGAAGGCCTTCAAACCGCCGCCCAAATCTTCCGTGCCACGAAACCCGATCAGTGACGATCCATTGTTGCTCACGCGGTTACGGCTGCCGATAGGAGCCGCTGTGCCACCATCGGCCTTGACGTTTTCAAACGCCACCCAGATGCGGCCATACAGTGTGACCGGGTTAGCGGTCTGCGCCATTGCAGCCGGAGCCAATGTGGCACCAGCAACTGCAAGAGCGATTAGTTTCTTGTTCATCAAAAATCTCCTTTGGGTTTAACGATGAGGCTGTTTGATTTCTAGTTACCGCGTGTAATGCAAACCTCTAGGCTGGAGCTGTCGCCGACCGCCACGTTGTGTTTCCAGCGTTCAATTCGGACCGACGCGACTTCTCCGCATGAATGAGTTCCTTCGAGAAGCTACCGGTAGTTTGCCAAAAGCGGCAGGTTCTCTCAAGCTCACACTATGAAAATTGCCCCCGCACCCGCTGCATGTTGCGCCAATACAACACGCCATCCCTGCCTTTGGGTCGGGTCATCACCCTGTCATGTCGGCCCGTAAGGCGTGTGCAAAGCCTCCAGTTAGTTTGGGAAAAGAGACGCGAACGCTGCGCCCGGGTCTTCCTCACGCATCAACGCGCCGCCCACCAAAAACGTGTTGACATTATTTGTTCTCATAAAATCAACAGCTTGACGGGTCTCGATTCCGCTTTCGGTGATTACGATACGCGATTCGGGCACCAACGGTGCGAGATTTCTGGTCGTCTCAAGATCCGTCTTAAAGCGCGTTAAATCTCGATTGTTAATGCCAATCAGGGGTGTTTCGAGCAAAAGTGCCTGCTGCAGCTGCGCCGCATTGTGTGACTCTGCCAACACAGCAAGCCCTAGAGCAGTGGCAAGTTCTTCGAGCCGCAAGAATTCATGGATCGGCACCGCGTCCATGATGAACAACACCGCGTCAGCACCCATCGCCCGCGCTTCGTAGATCTGATACGCATCGACGATAAAGTCCTTGCGCAAAACGGGTACAGCACACGCTGCTCGTGCCGCGACTAGGTCGGCGGCGCACCCGCCAAAAAAATCTTGGTCGGTCAGCACCGACAAACATGCTGCCCCGTGTGCCTCGTAACTTGCTGCAAACCGTGCGGGATTAAAGTCGCCATCGCGCCGAAACTGCCCGGCCGATGGGCTCTTCTTCTTGATCTCGGCAATTACTGCGACGCGGCCAGCCGCGTGTTTTGCCCGCAGCGCACCCACAAAATCGCGTGTTGGCGGCAGACGCTCGATGCCGTCCTGAAGCGCAGCAAGCGAAATTTTGCGCGCCGCCACCTCGACCTCTCGACGTTTTTTCCACAGTATCTCTTCGAGGATATTTCTCATCTTTTCTGCGTCGTTGGCACGAGGGCTGTGGTAAACCCAACCAACTCATCTAGCTTCTTTCGCGCCAATCCGCTCTCAATCATTTCACGCGCGCGCGCAACACCGCCCCACAGGTCAGTCGCGAGGCCGGCGACATAAATCGCCGCCCCGGCATTGAGCATCACAATGTCTTTGGCCGGCCCCGCCTTATTGTTGAGAACGTCGAGCAACATTGACTTTGAGGTGTCGGCGTCCGCGGCCCGAATGGTGTCGACCGATGCCAAATCCAAGCCAAACTGTTTTGGCTCGATCATAAATTCGGTCACAAAACCGTGCTTGAGCTCGGCTACCTGCGTTTTCCCCGTTAGGGTAATTTCGTCCAGTCCATCTTCGCCATGCACCACCATCACGTGTCTGGCACCCAACTGCTTCAACACGCGGGCTTGAATGCCGACAAGGTCAGGGTGAAAAACACCCATCACTTGGTTAGGTGCACCGGCAGGGTTGGTTAGTGGCCCCAAGATATTGAGGATGGTCCGCATGCCCAACTCCTTGCGCACGGGGGCGGCGTATTTCATCGCCGGGTGGTGACTCGGCGCAAACATGAACCCGATACCAACCTTTTCAATGGCCTCAGCAACTTGTGCTGGCGTCAGGGCGAGATTCACCCCCAGCGCCTCGAGCACATCGGCACTGCCCGACTTGGACGAAACAGATCGACCGCCGTGTTTCGCCACTTTAGCGCCGGCAGCAGCGGCCACAAACGCGGCAGTGGTGGAGATATTAAAAGTATGCGCTTTGTCGCCACCAGTTCCGCAGGTATCAACAAGATGCGTGGCGTCACTCACGGCGACCTTCGTCGCAAATTCACGCATCACTTGGGCGGCGGCGGCGATTTCGGATACCGACTCCGACTTCACGTGCAAGCCCATCAAAATGGCCGACAATTGAACCGGGGTGACCTTGCCTTCCATCACCTGGCGGAACAGGTCAAGCATCTCATCGAAAAAAATCTCTCGTTTATCGGAAAGTCGGTTAATGGCTTCTTGCGGTGTAAACATGGATCGCTTTCGACTTTTTCGCTCAATGGGCCTTCAAAAAATTTCCGAGCAATTGATGCCCGTGTTCGGTCATGATCGATTCAGGGTGGAATTGCACGCCCTCGATTGGCATGGACTTGTGACGGACACCCATGATCTCCGCGTCGTCCGTCCAGGCGGTAATCTCAAGACAATCGGGACACGATTCGCGCTCGATGACCAGCGAGTGATAACGCGTTGCACGAAACGGCGACGGTAACGCAGCAAACACTCCTTGCCCAGTGTGAGTCACTTGGGAAGTCTTGCCGTGCATCAACGTCTTGGCGTGAACAATTCGACCGCCGAAGGCTTGCCCGATGGCCTGATGACCCAAGCATACGCCAAGCAGCGGGATTCTTCCCGCGAATTTTTCGATCACGGCGACAGATATGCCGGCCTCGCTGGGTGAACAAGGTCCCGGAGAAATTACGATCTTTGCCGGCGCAAGTTTCTCGATTTCGCCAAGCGTGACTTCATCATTGCGCTTCACGAGTACGTCCTCACCCAGCTCCCCAAGATACTGCACGAGGTTGAAGGTAAACGAATCATAGTTATCGATCATTAGCAGCATTTCAAACCCTAACCGTTTGATTTAATTTGATTATTTTCAATTTTTCAATGCGGGTTACTGCTTTGATACCCGCTGAAATACCCGCTTTTTTCGTTGCTAGGCCGGTTCGATCCGGTCAAAACTAGCAGGCCGGAAGCCCGGCAAAAGAAAAATAAATATCAGGCGATTGGCTTGCGCCAGCGCCAAGAGCGGGAGAGGTTTGAAGAATTTCTGCGATTCGTAATCAAATTATTGCACCGAATTTTTCGGATTAGCGAACCCGCAAAAGTTTTGGCCAAAATTGGTTAAGGCGCTCGATCAATTTCATCGTGCGGCGCTACGCGCCTCAGCAAAGCGTTGCCACCAGTCACTTCAAGGGAGACCTTGTAGTTACCATTCACGTGAATAGTGTATATGTCGGGATTTGAATATCCCGACAATTTTTCGAACCGAAGTCCGGGCGGTCTATAAGACAAAGTTAGGTCTTGAAGTTTGGAATCAACCAGATTGCGCATGGTGTGATCCAATTTGTCGTAGTCCTTGTGAAACCGCCTCGACTTCGCCCAACGACTTAGGACTACTCCGCCCGAACCAACAACCGTCATGCAAATTAGTTGTGAAGGGCTGAAATAACTTGATCCATAGAGCCGTATGCGTCAGGGTCACGTGGCTCAGCCTTAAGGTCATGCGTTATGACTCCGGCTCTTAGGTCTTTCAGAGATTCGACCGTGGTAGCGACAGCCTGCATAAGCCTGTCGAATTCGTCAACAAGTGGCTCGACAAACTCTTGCGGAATGTCGCGACGTTCCTGTTCAGCACTTTTCGCGAGCAAAAGCTTTGGCAATTCCGCTTCCAAAACTTTGTATGCGCGTTCAAACGTACCAATGATTTTGTCGTCAGGATCAAGGTACACACCGGATTGAACCGGATAAGCCTTGAGCTTGGTACAAGTTACGTCAATAAGCTCGTTGATACTGTTAAAGGCTTCGGTGGCGCGGACGTATGCATCCACTGTATTTTCGATTTGATCAATTACGTGAATGCTCGTGCTACCAGCTACTCGTGCCACAGCCTGCATTTCCGCCGACAATGTAGCCGATGAGATATTCATTCTTTCCTCTCATGACGCCCGCATCCGCAGGCAATAAACAACTTCAGAACGTTACTGAAACAAGTATATCTTGATGTAATCCAAGATGTAAAGCATAAGCTTTGCATGTTAACCATTTGATTAATAACGGTAAATTTCAATTTCTAAACACAACGTTAACCTCCAAAACCTCAGTGCATAACGCCATAGCGTCATACGTTTTGAGACTATGGTGAGCAATTGGTTCAAAGCGTAAACCAGTACGCAACAGATTGATCCCCAGATGAACAGCTAGAAATCCTTTCCTTTTCGCGGACTATATCGGTTTGATTTTGAAACCTAGCAATCCGTCTTGGTAACCATTAACGCTCTCCATATGGGCGTTCTGCAACGCCTTTCGCGCCACCAATCAGAGTTACGCTTTGCGTTCGCCGGCCTTTGCAGCTTCAATTTCTGAGGTCGTGAGTGCCATTTGCGGGTACCGGTGAATTGATACCGGCTACGATACCCGCTTTATTTGTGGCTTGCAACGGACTAATGCGGCCTATACCGGCGCATAACTATCTGTATTTCATTGATATTTTCAGCACTTCCGGCCTACTTTGGACTAATCCGGTTCAAGGTATTAGTTATCGATCATTAGCAGCATGCATCGCCCCTTTAACTCACTCGACCAGCGTAGAAGGCAGCGAATACGTCCACGACACGCTGCACATCAGCGGTATCAACATCAAGGTGCGTAACGAGTCTGGTACGAGGCCCGACAATGGTAATAATGCCGTTCCTTTCCAAATATGCTTGTAACGCGGCGACATCTGCCGACCGCACATCAACAAACAGAATGTTGGTCTGCGGCATGTGCACGGTCAGCGTATTGATCCCCGCTAAACCTCCCGCAAGCCGCATCGCGTTTTCGTGGTCCTCTTGCAAGCGATCCACGTGATGGTCCAAAGCGTAGATGCCGGCGGCGGCCAAAATACCAGCCTGCCGCATGCCCCCACCGAGCATTTTGCGGTGCCTCTGGGCGCGCTTTATGAGCGGCTTTCTTCCACAAAGTACCGAGCCCGCCGGGGTGCCAAGCCCCTTCGATAAACAGACAGAGACAGAATCAAAGTAACCGCAGATCTTTTTCGCGCTGCGCTGGGTTTTCACTGCCGCATTAAATAGCCGCGCCCCATCAAGATGCATGCCAAGCGAGTGTGCTTTTGCGAGGGCGCTCACCTCGGCCATGTAGCTTTCAGGGATCACCATGCCGCCGATAGTGTTTTCCAACGCAATAAGCCGCGTGATCGCAAAGTGTGAGTCGTCGGGCTTGACTGCGGCGCGAATTTTTTCCAGCGGGATCGTTCCATCCAGCGCGTTTTCGATCGGCTGTGGCTGGATAGATCCGAGCACGGCTGCGCCGCCACCCTCGTACTTATAGGTGTGTGCATTCTGACCAACGATGTATTCATCGCCGCGTGCACAATGCGCCATCAATGCGCAGAGATTGCTTTGTGTGCCGGAAGGCAAGAACAGTCCGGCCTCCATGCCCACCATATCGGCCATCTTTTCCTGCAACGCATTCACCGTGGGGTCGTCACCAAAGACATCGTCCCCAACTTCCGCGCTTGCCATGGCGGCGCGCATCGCCGCGGTTGGCCGCGTGACGGTATCGCTTCTGAGATCAATTCTTTTCATTTGTTGGCCCTTGAAGCTAACTGGTCATATCTAAGCCGGTTGCCACCATCTCGGCGGCACGCAGCAATGCCCGTGCTTTGTTTTCAGTCTCCTGCCATTCAAGCTCTGGCACAGAATCCGCAACGATCCCCGCAGCTGCTTGAGCATACAGCACACCGTCTTTGACTACACCAGTTCGAATGGCGATTGCCAGATCAAGATTGCCGTTGAAACCGAGATATCCAGCCGCACCGGCGTAGATACCCCGCTTTGATGGTTCGAGCTCGTCGATGATTTCCATGGCTCGCACTTTGGTCGTGCCTGTTACCGTACCCGCAGGAAAGGTCGCTCGCAGTAAATCTATCGGGCAGACGTCCTGTCGTATCTTGCCGTCGACATTGGAGACCAAGTGCATCACGTGGGAGTATCGCTCCACGACATAATGCTCGGTAACTTCTACACTGCCAATCTTCGCGATCCGCCCCAAATCATTGCGCCCCAGATCGATCAACATCAAGTGTTCCGCCAGCTCTTTGGGGTCGGCACGCAATTCGGCCTCGAGGGCTGCGTCGAGTTCGGGCGTCGCGCCACGTTTCCGAGTGCCAGCAATCGGCCTAACAGTGACTTTTTCACCCTCCTGCCGGACCAATATTTCCGGTGAAGCCCCAACGATGTGGAATTCACCCATATCGAAATAGAACATATACGGCGAGGGATTGATGGATCGCAAGGCGCGGTACAGATTGATCGGCGGCGCGTCAAAGGGCTGCGAGATGCGCTGCGAAATCTGTACCTGCATGATGTCGCCATCCACGATGTACTGCTTGGAGCGCTCAACCGCCCTGAGGAAGCGTTCCTTACCGATTTCCGATTTTGGCTCATGTTTGCGTCCCGAGGGGACATACACCGGCAGTGGCGCTTGGCTTCGCAGTTGCATCCTAAGTTCCGTCAAGCGACGCTGCGTATTTTCAAATGCATTTTCGACGGCAGGATCGGCATAGACGATCATGGTCAACCGACCCGAAAGGTTATCCACCACCGCCAGCTCGTCAGACACCATCAACACGATATCCGGCGTGCCTAACGCATCCGGCTTCGCAACAAACTTGTCATCAAGATGTTTTGCGAGCTTGGGCTCGATATAGCGCACCGTGTCGTAGCCGAAGTAACCCGCCAAGCCGCCGGCAAATCGCAGCGCACCTTCGATTGGCGCAGCTCGAAATCGCGCCTGGTACTTTTCGATGAAAGCCAGCGGATCTTCAACAAACTTGTGTTCCACTTTCTCTGGCGTACCGCCTGTTTTTGCGCGGAAGACAACGACTTCGCGCCCGCGAACTTCGAGCCACTCTCGCGCGGGCAAACCGATGATGGAGTAGCGCCCAAAACGCTCGCCGCCAATCACCGACTCCAGCAGATAGGAGTGCGGTTTATTCGCGAGCTTAAGATAAATGGAAAGTGGCGTGTCGAGATCCGCAAAGGTCTCGAGCGCCACGGGAATTCGGTTGTAGCCTTCAGCGGCGAGGCGCTGAAACTGGGCTTCGATCATGGAAAGTTCTCGACAAAGACAATCAAACAAATGGCACAACAACGACAGCGACTACCGCAATACTCCGGCGCGTGATTTCACCGCCAGTTCTGCCATCGCCACGACCAGTTAGTTTTGTCGACAAACATCATGAAAACAACACTCTCAAAGAATTACGACCCAACTTTAACGTATTTCATGGCGCTCGGTAGATCATCGATGAACGCATCACAATCCAGCCCTCGCAGCTCCTGCCCTTCGTTGTAGCCATAGGGGACAATAAACACTGGGCAGCCGGCGGCACGCGCGGCGGCGGCGTCGTGCATTGAGTCGCCAATCATGATGACTTCGTCAATCCTGGCCTCGAAAAAATCGGCCGCATGTTGGAGGGGTAGCGGATGTGGTTTTTTTTCGTCCAACGAATCACCCGACAAGACCAGCTCAAAATACGGTGCCAGTCCGGTTCTTTCCATGAGGGGCAGCGTAAACCGTTCCGCCTTATTGGTCACACAGCCGAGGCGAAAGCCTTTTTCGCGGAATAATTCGAGCCCCTCAAAAACGCCTGGGAAGGCACGGGAAACATCGGCGAGGCACGCCTCGTACTGCTTCTCAAACTGTGCAATCGCAACCTTGGAGGCAGTCGCGCCAAGTTCACCAACCGAGCTTTTCATCGATTGCGAAACCAGATTTGCGATCCCACGGCCGATGAAGTTTCGCACCACCGGCAAGTCAAGCGGGCCAAAGCCAAACGCGGCGCGCATGCGGTTTACTGCGGTGGTAATGTCGCCCGCGGTATCAAGCATCGTGCCGTCAAGGTCGAGCAGCAATACTTTGGCTGTAACAGGCATCGGAAATTTCGGTTTGGCGCGGTACCGAATTTTCTTGGCGTCCGCCTTTGCCGCGATATCACCGACCAAAGTGTCCGCCAGTTGGTCGTTTTCAAGCACTTCCGCCCCAAGACGCCCTTCTTTGCTTGTGTTTTGCATTGAGTGTGGATGTTCTGACAAAGACATCATCGATCAGGCGGTGGCAAGTTGCTCGCGCATTGTAGTGATAGTCGCGGCGTAATCGGCCGCGTTAAAGATAGCCGAGCCTGCAACGAATGTATCAGCCCCGGCCCGCGCGATTTCCGCAATGTTGTCGGTCTTAACGCCACCATCGACCTCCAACCAAATGTCCCGCCTGCTCTGCTGAATCCGTGCGCGAGCATCGCGTAACTTATCAAGCGCGGCCGGAATAAATTTTTGCCCGCCAAAGCCCGGATTGACACTCATGATGAGAATCAAATCGACCTTGTCCATTACATGGTCGAGATAGGTCAAAGGTGTGGCGGGATTAAACACCAAGCCGGCCTTGCACCCGCATTCGCGAATCAGCGCCAAGGTGCGATCAATATGTTCGCTGGCCTCCGGATGAAACGAAATGATGTCGGCACCGGCCTTGGCAAAATCCGGAATGATGCGGTCTACCGGCTTGACCATCAGATGTACATCGATTGGCACCTTACTGCCATCCGCCCGCACCGCATGGGGCCGCACTGCCTCACACACCATCGGACCAATCGTCAGGTTGGGAACGTAGTGGTTGTCCATCACATCGAAGTGGATTACATCCGCGCCGGCCGCGATGACGGCATGCACCTCTTCGCCCAGGCGGGCGAAATCCGCAGAAAGAATAGAAGGAGCAATTCGATTGATCATGAACAAATTTTACGCGTAAGTTGGATCAATTCGACATGATTGTGACAAGCGACGGCGTGATAGCATCCCGCCATGGCCGAGCGAAAACGATATGACATAAAGGTATCCGCGAATGCGTTTTATCTGCCCGAGCAATCGGACGAGGAAAACGATCAGTTTGTGTTTGCATACACCATCAAAATTACCAACAACGGAGCAGTCACAGCGAAGCTTGTTTCGCGCCACTGGATCATCACCGACTCGGATGGCAAGGTGCAAGAGGTGCGCGGCATGGGCGTGGTCGGTGCGCAGCCTGAACTGAAGCCGGGCGAGTCGTTTGAGTACACCTCCGGTTCGTCGCTGGAAACCGACGTTGGCACCATGCGTGGCGCATATCAAATGCTGGCCGAGGATGGCACTCGGTTTGATGCCATCGTGCCGGAGTTCACCCTGTCCGTTCCGCGCGTGCTGCACTAGGCACCGCCTAGATATCGTTTGCTGGTGGCGACTCTTGGCGCTTATCTATCAGACGATCAGGTTTCTTTTTCTTCTTCGGAAATGTCCACCAGACAATGAAAATTGCGATGCCAAACGCCAGCAGCACCTCAAACAACACCCAAGCCATCGCTCACGCCCCTTGATCCACCCGTCGATACAGGATTTCACGACCGACTATGCCACTCGCGATCCGCCCGCCCGTCTGCTGTAATACTAGCATCGTCCATATTTTGGCACGAGCCAGGCCGCAAGCCGCTCGCTTGGCTGCCAACGCAATAATTCTGTTGGCGCTGTCGGGCTGCGCATCTGGGCCACCGCCGCAGCCCACTGCTACAGCGTCGGCGTCGGCAAACATGGCAACTGTATGCCCGGCACCTGCTTCAGTTTCCGGCATGACCTGCCCGGTATGCCCGACCTGCCCGGTTGTTCCACAAGAGCCGCCCTTCATTGATGTCACCGCACCTTCAACAACGCCAGAAGTGCCCCGAGGTCGGCTCGAGAAAAGCTCTTGGGATGGGCTCCGCGAGTGGAGCAACGACGATACCGGCGAAGCGCTAACCGCCTTCGAACAAGGCTGCCCGATTTTGCGTGATCGTCCTGAGTGGCAGCAAGCTTGCGCACGTGCCTCGGCGCTAGTCGCGGCGAAATTTGACAGAGCCACAGCCGCAAGTTTTTTTCGCGAAAATTTTCAGCCGTTTCGCGTCATCAATGCCGATGAAACGGCAAGCGGCATGGTCACCGGTTATTACGAACCTCTGCTCAAAGGATCACGCACCCGCACCAACGTGTTTAAGTACCCGATATACGCAAAGCCACCGGACTTGATAACCGTTGATCTGGCTGACGTGTACGCGGATCTTAAGTTCCGGCGTCTGCGCGGTCGGCTGGTTGACAACAAATTGGTGCCCTATTACGACCGCGCCGAAATCGAGTCTGCCAAAGCGCCGCTAAAGGGTCTAGAGCTGGTTTGGGTCGACAACGCGGTGGAGTTGTTCTTCTTGCAAATTCAAGGATCGGGCCAAGTGCAACTGCCCGACGGTTCGCGTATCCGTCTCGGCTACGCGGACCAAAACGGACATCCGTTCCGCTCACTCGGCGGTGCCTTGATACGTCGCGGCGAAATAAAGCCCGAGCGCGCGTCCATGCAGGGAATAAAGGCATGGGCGGAACGTAATCCTCGAAAGTTACACCATTTCATGCACACCAATCCCAGTTATGTATTTTTTAAGGAAATCGACGCTGGTGGCACGGGCCCGATTGGCACGCTTGGTGTGCCGTTGACGGCGGAGCGCTCGATTGCGGTGGACCCGCGAGTCATCCCGCTTGGCGTACCGGTGTTTCTATCAACAACATTTCCCGGCACAAATCAGCCGCTGAATCGTCTGATGGTAGCGCAAGACACGGGCGGCGCTATCGCCGGTGCCGTGAGGGTGGATTTCTTCTGGGGCTTTGGCGACGACGCTGGTGCCCAAGCCGGTCGCATGAAACAGCGCGGCGAAAAATGGGTATTGCTGCCGAATGGATATGACCCGAATGGGGCCAACAACTCGACTGTGCCAAAGTAACTGTGCCTCGAACCGCGACGCGTCTGTCGAATCGCTACCGCCGAAGTACCTGCGGTACAAGGTGATTGATCGCAATCTATTTTCTTGCCGGAACCGCTGGTGCCGCCGCTGCGGGCGGGGAGGCCGCGTTCGATGTGGGGGGCACGGCGGACGCCAGCTTCGCCTCAATAGTGGCCAGCGGGAGCGCCCCAACAATACGTTCCCCATCAACAAAAAATGTCACCGGCGTGCCGTTGATACGGAGTTTTTGCCCCAACGCGACGTTCTGATCAAGCGGAGTCTTACACGACTCCGGGGCAGGTGATGGCGGGGCCTTATCACGCAGCATCCAATCTTGCCATGCCGCACCATTATCCCTAGCGCACCAGATTGCCTTTGATTTGACAAACGAATCCTGCGCCAAGATCGGGTACAAGAATACGTATGCGGTGATGTTGTTCAGAGAGTTTACGTCCGCTTCGAATTTCTTGCAGTATCCGCATAGCGGATCCTCAAAAATCGCGATACGTCGCGAGCCATCACCGCGCACAATCTTAATCGCGTTTTCAAATGGCAGTTCATCAAACTTGATTGCGGTAAGTTTGTTTACCCGCGCTTCAGTCACATTTGCGCGTGTCGCGGTATCGATTAGGTTGCCCGTCACGACAAAGGTCGCCTTCTCGTCAGTATAGAAAATTTCTGTGCCGGTGAATACCTCGAACAGACCGCCATAAGCGGTCTTTGTGATCCGCTCCGTCTTCAGGTCCGGAAATTTCTTTGCCAGTTCTTTCTTGACTTCATCCGGGTTGGCCTGCACGCCGCAGGAAACTGCAAAAAACGCTGCGGCGAGTGCGATAAACACCTTCTTCATAAGCTCAACTCTCTGTTTGAATATTCCATTCACCGCCTCGCTTGGCCGATGCATCATGACCGCGCCGCGTATTCTGTTGCCACGCGTTTAGCCCATGTTGAGCGATCAAACCAACTGAATCCTGCCCGTCTGACCCACTTTGACACATTATCGTTCCGCGAGAAAAGTGCATGCAAACAATCGGTTGCCTCACCCATCGCAACGGCCGCCTCCGAGCGCGCCCGCGCGTAGCGCCGCAAGACTGTCAAATCCCCCACCGCCGAAAACTCACTCCGGCTAGCAAGCAGATCGACCAGGCTTTGCACATCTGCAAATCCCAGATTCACGCCCTGCCCGGCAAGAGGATGAATGGCGTGGGCAGCATCACCGATGAGCGCAAGCGCGGGCGCGACCACACGATGCGCGGTGATGCGCTTTAGCGGAATCTCCTCAACCGAGGAACTCAACGTGAGCCTGCCGAGGCTGTGATGACCGGCAGAGGCCGCCGCGTCTGCAAAGTCCGGGGAATCACGTTGCGGCAGGGTAGCTGCATGGGCGTGTGCGACTGACCAAACAATCGAGACCTGCTGTTTTGGTAAGGGCAGGTAGGCAAGTACGCCGTCGGGCGTAAACCACTGTCGCGCGATATTGGCGTGCGGGATCTCGCAGGTGAAGTTAGCCACAATACCCACACTGGCGTAATCTTTGACATGCGCATCGATCCCAGCGAGTTTACGAACAGCCGATTGCCGGCCATCTGCCGCCACCACTAGGTCGGCCTCAAGGCTCGTGCCGTCAGTCAATGCTAAGACGCGCCTGCTACCGTTGACTGTCATCGAGTCGAGGGTCGTACCATATTTGATCACCACATCGTTCTCGGTCAGGACCCGATTCAGCGCTGCCACCAGTTGATGGTGCTCAACAATATGCGCGAGCGCCGCACCTCGCGCAAAACGAATACTGGGCAGCACAACTGCGGCAGCCGTTGCGATGTTGTCGGCGTCGACGTTATCGGCGTCGCTTGCAACCCGCATTTCATCGATGGGAGTGATACGCTCACTCGGCAGATGAGACCAAACGTCGATGCCCTCCAATAATGCGATTGACTGCGGCGAAAGGGCGTACACACGGTTGTCGTAGACCGGTTCATCCGCCAGATCAGTCAATGCCATATGACCGGGAGACCTTTCCAGCACAACGACTTCAGTATTGCTCATCGATTGGGCCGCACAAATGGCGAACGCCAGCCCGACAGGCCCACCGCCGACAACAACAATGCGATTCACGATTGCGCTCCAAACAACATGCGGTCCGCCAGCGCCCTGCGGGCGAAGGGCAGCATATCCACCGTGGCAAGCGCAAACCCGCGGGGCCATCGAAGCGTGGCGGCGTCGGACAGAAATGCACTGGCCAGTAAGTCGGTAAATCCAACCCCTCGTTTGATGTCGGTTTCACGCATCGCCGCGTACTTGCCGAGCACATCGCCTACGTCGGAAGACGGTCGGAACTTGCCGACACCTGTCGGAGCATGCGTTGCAGCGAGCGCGGTGGCGAGTGCGGAAGCATCGCGCAAGCCGAGATTAAAGCCTTGGCCTGCAACCGGATGCATTGCCTGCGCGGCATTGCCAATGATGGCGACCTTATCGACCACCCGCAAGCTAGCTTGTTTGAGCTTTAGCGGGTAATGTCGCCGATTGACGAGCTTCGTAAAGTGGCCTGCGCGCTTACCGAAGTGTGTCTGGAACGCTTCTTTTGCGTCTTCGTCGCTAAGTGACATTAGCCGATCAATTTTTTCGTGCGCCGCGACCCAGACCATCGAAAAATCGCAACTGTCGCCAACGGTTGGCAACATTGCTGCGGGCCCCTCTGGTGTAAATCGTTCGTAAGCCACGTTCAAATGCGGACGATCAGTGGCGACGTGTGCCAGCATGGCCGACTGCCCGTAGTCTTTGACAACGGCAGTGACGCCTTCGAGCTTGTCGAGATTCGCCCCACCATCAGCCATCACGACCACGGCGGCAGCGGTACT
Source organism: Rhodocyclaceae bacterium (assembly GCA_020247545.1). Lineage (GTDB taxonomy): Bacteria > Pseudomonadota > Gammaproteobacteria > Burkholderiales > Usitatibacteraceae > UKL13-2. Next base: position 62,974 of record JADCIX010000038.1, read on the forward strand.
AAACTCACCATCGTTGTTCGCATATTTGACAATCCCTTCGCGGGATTGAACTGCGGTTACGCTGGCACCATAGACAACAGAAATCCCTTCCGCCATCAGCCTGTCATCGAGCTTGGCTTGAAGCTCCGCGTAGCGCACCACATAGCCAAGCGCCGCAACACCAAGTTCAGAACGATCGAGCATCACCCGGCCAAAGCCCCCCTTCTGGGATGTATGGATGCGATGAATTTCAGTCGCAGGCAAACCTTGTCCCCATGCGCCGGCGCGTTCTAATAAAACACGACTACCGTGTGAGAGCGCCAACGTGCGTGTTTCCGTGGAGGGACCCTTGCGCGCATCGATCAGCGACACGTCCAGACCGTGGGCCTTTGCCAGTAGCGCAAAAGTTGCGCCGACGGGTCCGGCACCGATTACGAGAATATGAGACATCGGATCATCTCGTCGGCACGGGCTCGTTAACCCGCCGCCATCGCGGTTGCGGCTTCAACATCCTTGACCGATTTGGGACAGGACGCCGTCAAATTTGTGTTGCCCGCCTTCGTCACCAGAATATCGTCCTCAATGCGCACCCCGATGTCCCAAAACGCCTTCGGCACCTTGTCTGCCGGGCGGATATAAATGCCAGGCTCGACTGTTACCACCATGCCCGGCTCCATCTCCACCCACTTGCCATTCGCCTGGCGGTAGTTACCCGCATCGTGTACATCCAGCCCGAGCCAATGGCCCGCGCGGTGCATATAGAACTGTTTGTAGGCTTCGGTTTCGACGACGCTTGCGAGGCTGCCCCTGCATAACTTCAGATCGATGAGGCCCTGCGCGAGCACGTTAACCGCCACCTCATGATACTTGCCGAAGGGATTTCCGGGCTTCACTGCTTTGATACACGCCAATTGGGACTCAAGCACCAACTCGTAAACATCACGCTGCGCGGGCGAGAACTTACCAGCAATCGGAAACGTCCTCGTGATGTCTGCCGCATAACTTTCCAACTCGCAGCCGGCGTCAATGAGCATGAGGTCGCCTGTTTTGAGCTGCGCGCTGTTTTCACGATAGTGCAGCACGCAAGCGTTACCGCCAGCGGCAACAATTGAACCATACGCTGGCTGCCGTGCGCCGTTGCGGACAAATTCGTGCAGCAGTTCGGCTTCGACTTGGTACTCGTACATGCCCGGTTTTGCCATCCGCATCGCACGGGTATGCGCGTCCGACGAGATCTTGCCCGCACGGCGCATGATGTCGATTTCTGTCTCGTCTTTAATCAAGCGCTGAAAGTCGATGTGCCGACGAACATCGTGGACTTCTGACGGTGCAGTGATGCCTTGGCGGCTTTTTGCGCGCACCGCATTGAGCCACTTCGCAATCGATGCATCCCACTCAGCATCTGCACCGACGGGTGTATGGATGACTGCCTGATTGCTCATCAAGTCTGGTACGAGTCGGTCAAGATCAGCAATGGGGTAACACTCGTCAAAGCTAAAAATCTCCTTCGCCATCGTCGGCCCGAAACGGAAGCCGTCCCAAATCTCGCGTTCGAGGTTTTTCTCTCGGCAGAACAGAATGTGCCGGGGCTTCTGGCCCAAGGCAATCGCCACCACCGCTTCCGGTTCGCGAAAGCCGGTGAGGTAGTAGAAATAGCTGTCCCAGCGGTAATCGTAATGCGCGTCGGCATTACGCGTAGCTTCGCGCGATGTCGGCAGCAACATCAAGCCTTCTTTCAGCAACTTCGCCAATCGCTGGCGACGCTTCACGTGCGGCGCGATTTTGGGAACAACGACGGGCAACGGCAAGGATTCGCGTTTCATATGCGTGCTTTCGAATGCGTGTTGTTAGACGGACCATAGAATCCCAGGCGGGACTAGGTAGACATTTTAGCGCTCAGACGCTGACCCAGCGCCTCCAGTTGCTCGGGTGTACCGACATTTTCCCAAAGCCCGCGATAGTGTTCGGCGGAAACGCGGTGGCGAGCGACGAGCACATCCGCCCACGGAAATAGACGCTCGCGTGTGCCTTGCGGCACTTGCTCAAAAACCTTTGGATGCCAGCAGGTAATACCCGAAAAATTCAACCGTTTTCCCGGCCGGGTCGCTAGGCCGTTGTGAATGGCGAAGTCGCCAGTCGGATGGAACGCTGGATTATCGGCTAGTACAAAGTGTGCATCGACGTCGCCCGCTTCGATTCTTGCGAGAGCAGGCAGCAGAGTGCGGTAGTCAAAATCCGTGACCACGTCGCCACTGACGACCACAAACGGCGTGCACATCGCGTGCTTGTCAGCCGAATAGTGCGCCAGCATTCCGCGGATGCCGCCCAAGGTCTCCCAAGGCACATCGCCCTCGTTGAGAAGTGAAATGCGTGCGCCAAAGCGCTTCCCGTTGCCGACTGCCTGAATCCACTGCGCCGCGTGCACCGACGTGTTGATGGCAATGTCGACGAATCCGGCCTTCACCAGCGACTCTATTTGCCAAAACACCATCGGCCGACCAGCGACGTGCAGCAGTGGTTTCGGCGTGTGGTCTGTTAGTGGCCGCATGCGCAGGCCGAGACCGGCACCGAGTATCATCACCCGATACTTCAACAGCAAAACTCATGAAAAAACGGGCATCTTGAGGCATAAATGTCTGAAAACGCCCGCCAATAGGATTGTTTCAACAACTTTCGACCGCCCCGCACTAAAACGATACCCCGCTTGTCCGAGCCAATTCGTCCTCAATCTTGAGCTGATCAAACAGTCGGGCCAACGGGAACAACTGGCTGTAACGCTCGCAACACCTACGGATATAGCGCGCAAATCGTGGCGCATCGGTCAAATAACGCGGCTTGCCATCGCGGTAATTGATGCGCGCAAAAATACCCATGACCTTCAAGTGGCGCTGCAATGCCATCCACTCGACGTCGCGATAGAAGTCACCAAAATCATGCGGCACGGGCAGCCCGGCGTGTTTGGCCTTTTCCCAGTAACGTACTGTGCCATCAAGGATGACCTCTTCTTCCCACGAAACGAACGCGTCCCGCCACAAACATGCGATGTCATAGCCGATCGGGCCGTAGAGGGCGTCTTGGAAATCGAGCACACCCGGGTTGGGGGTCGATGCCATCAAGTTTCGCGGCATAAAGTCGCGGTGAACGTAGACCCGTTGCTGCGCGAGATTCGACGCAATCACCGTAGAGAACACCGACTCCATGATTTCGCGCTGTTGTTGGGTAAGCTCGATTTGCAAATGTTTCGCCACGTACCAATCAGGAAACAGTGATATTTCCCGCCTGAGCACCGCCTCGTCGTAGGCTGGCAGGGTGTCGGGCTTGGTGGCCAGTTGCCACTTCACAAGACTATCGGTGGCATCGCGCATCAAGCGGCTGACATTATCCACGTTGATGACATCGAGATAGGTTTCGCGCCCCAAGTCGGTGAGCAACAAAAATCCCCGCTCAAGGTCTTGCGCAAAAACAGTCGGCGTATTCAGTCCGGCATCGGCCATCATGCGGCCAATTCGAACAAACGGGCGGCAGTCCTCTTTGGGAGGCGGCGCATCCATCGCGATGATCGTTCCACCGTCGTGGGTTATGCGAAAATACCTACGAAAACTTGCATCTGCTGATGCTGGCGCAAGTTGACCTTCCGCCACGTTAGCACCAAGCGCTGATTTGATGTCATCGGTCGCAAGCCAATCCGATAGTTCGCGCAAACGCAGGTCTTCCGCCTCAATTGATTTCATCTGCTTCCCACGAAAATTGCGCGAATTTTATCATCTCAACAGCGTCTCGATCACCTTGAGCCGCTTCTCCGTCCCCGAGTGCGCACCACAAAGCGCACCAAAGCACAGCAGGCTCAAGCCTGCTTCGATGGCGGTTCTGGGCCTGTTAATCATAGGCTTTGCGTGTGTGCCGGTGCGGGCGCAGCAGGCGACAGCACCGACACAGACAGAGCTGGATGACGCTCTAAGCGAGGGCCCAAAGATCAACCGCCCCTTTCCGGCCCCAGGCGCGGCGCTGCGTCCAAAAGACCAAAAAGGCAAAAGCGGGCCGCAGGTCATCGAAGCCGAGCGAATCGAGGGCATCATGCAGAAACGGGCGACGGCGACCGGCAATGTCGTCCTCTCCCAGGACAATCTGACACTCACCGCAGACCGCATTGACTACGACCGCCCCACAGATACCGCTAAAGCACTAGGCAATGTTCGGCTTGATCGTGGCGGTGATATCTTCACCGGCACGTCGATGGAGTTAGCACTCGACACCAATATTGGATATGTCGAACTCCCTACCTTCTTGTTCGGCAGGAGTCCGGGCCGCCCGACCCAACGCTTCGAGGCACGCGGGGAAGCGGTACGTATGCGCATGGAGGGGCCGGAGCAGGAGCGCCTGTTCACAACCACCTATACGACCTGCAGGCCCGGCGAGAACGAGTGGTATTTAAAGGTAAGTGAACTCGGGCTCGACCGCGCAAAAAACATCGGTACGGGATACAACGCCTACGTTGAGTTTAAGGGCCTACCGATCATGTATGTACCTTTCATGACCTTTCCGCTGAACAATGAGCGCAAGTCGGGCTTTTTGCCCCCCTCCATCGGCTCCTCGTCCAACAGCGGTGGTGAGCTGGCAATTCCCTACTATTGGAACATCGCGAATGAAACGGACGCGACGATTACGCCGAAGTTATTCACCAAGCGCGGGGTTCAACTTGGCGCGGAGCTGCGCTACCTGCGGCCCTCCGCGTTCGGCCAACTCGACGCTGAGTTTCTTCCCAATGATAGAAAAGCGGACAAAAATCGATTGTTGCTTTCCATGCGGCACTTTCAGAATCTCAGTCCGTTCCTTGGTCGCGGTTGGAGTGGCTCCATCAACGCGCAGAAAGTCTCGGACGACAATTACTTCCGCGACCTCTCCACGCGCATTTCGAATACCACGCAGACCAATCTTGCGCGCGACGCCAGCATTGCGTACGCGTCGGATTTCGGTAACTTCAACTTTCGCACGTTGAACTTTCAAACCCTCCAAGACCCACTCGCTCCGATAGGCACACCTTACAAACTGCAACCGCAGCTGGCGTTTAATGCACGCCCTGCACGCATGCAAGGCTTCGAATTCAACACCTTCGGCGAGTATTCCGATTTCCGTCACCCGACATTGGTAAACGGGCGACGTTTACTAATGTACCCTTCCATGTCGTACGCGATCACCCGCCCGTTCGGATTTATCATGCCGAAGGTTGGCTACCACGTCACACGCTACGACCTGACCAAGAACGAGACGGGATTTGAAGGCGGCAACCGCGCCTTGCCGATCATCAGCATCGACTCCGGACTCGCCTTCGAGCGTCCCGTGCAGTTCTTTAGTCGCGCCATTACCCAAACGCTGGAACCCCGCCTTTTTTATCTCTATGTCCCGTACCGCAATCAGACAAAATTGCCGCAGTTTTCAACTTCGGAGACTGACTTCAACTTCGCACAGATATTTAACGAAAATCTGTTTGTTGGCGGTGATCGCATCTCGGACGCAAAGCAACTGACAGCTGCGGTCACCACTCGCTTCATCGATGATGCTACCGGCATTGAACGGCTGCGTGCGGTGATCGGGCAACGCTACTACTTCCGTCCGCAGCAAGTCACGCTGTCCGGCACCGCGCTGGGCATTACACCGTCAGCTTCAAACGACGGGGCCGTCCGCACCGCCAGCAAGTCCGACCTATTGTTTGCTGTGGGCGGGCAGCTGACTGATGCCTGGTCGCTTGATTCGAGCTTCCAATACTCAACCTCTGCCTCAAGCTTCCAAAAATCTAACATCTCAGCGCGTTACAACGCGGACGCTGGACGGCTCATCAATTTTTCGTACCGGTATACTCGCGCCGACTTAAAACAAATCGATATCTCAACGCAATGGCCGTTTAGCAAAGCCGCACCCGGCTGGACATTGCTCGCACGTGCAAACCACTCCCTTCGCGACCGTCGGCTATTAGAGGGTCTATTCGGCGTCGAGTATAATAAGGGATGCTGGGAGTTTCGCTTAGTTGCGCATCGATTTACGACGGCGACCAACCAATATTCAAACTCATTCCAGTTCCAGTTGGAGCTAAACGGGTTATCGAAACTGGGCGTCAACCCCTTCGAGACCATTAAGCAAAACATCGCCGGGTATCGTCGGTCGGGTCGGTCGGACGAGCGTTAGGCTGAAACACTACCCAGAAATCAAAGACCGTATATTTGATGCCGCCGAAATGTCTCGACCGTCGACCGCCTTATGATTTCCTGATGGAAGTAAAGAAGATGTCGCTAGCGCCCATGTTAAACAAGTTTTTCTCACGCAATGGCGTCGGTTCAGTGACGGTAGTATGCGCCGCCTTGAATCTTTCTCCCGCCCTTGCCCAGTCGCCTATTCTGCCGTCCGCGCAGGCTAATCCACTGCTAGGTGCGCCGCCAAAGCCAGACGCCAAGCCCACATCGCCAGCGCGGCCCAATGGCATCGTGCCGCTTGACCGCATCGTCGCGATCGTCAATAACGAAGTAATCACCCAGGGCGAACTCGCCGACCAAATGTCGATGGTCGCAAAGAACCTGCAAAAACAGGGGACCGCTCTGCCACCCCAAGATGCGCTGCAAAAACAACTGCTCGAGCGCATGATCAATGACCTCATTCAAATCCAAGAAGCGAAAGAGACCGGCATTAAAGTTGACGACGCCACACTCGACAAGACGCTGCAGCGAATCGCCGACGAGAATAGCGTTTCAATGACCGAATTTCGACGTTTGCTTGAACAAGATGGCATCGTCTGGTCCAAGTTTCGGGAAGACATTCGCGGTCAGGTCATCATGTCGCGATTGCGAGAGCGTGAAGTCGATAGCTCAGTGGGGGTTACCGAAGCCGAGGTTGATACGCAGCTTGCGCTAGAGGCGCGCGAGGCAACTACGGATCAAGAATATCGGCTGGCGCACATCTTGGTGCTGGTGCCCGAACAAGCGACCACCCAGCAGATAGAAGCGCGGCGCAAGCGCGCGATGCAAGCGCTTTCTGAATTGCGCAGGGGTGCCGAGTTCGCGCAAATTTCCGCGCAGTTCTCTGACGCACCCGATGCGTTGCAGGGTGGCAGCCTCGGCTGGCGAGCCGCGAACCGTTTGCCGGCAATTTTTGTTGAGGCGATCAACACACTTACGCCGGGTGAGACCTCAGATATCCTGCGTTCACCAAATGGCTTTCACATCGTCAAACTATTGGACAAACGCGGCAAGAATGCCACCCCGTCGATTCAGCAGACCCGCGGTAGACACATTCTGGTCCGTAACAAAGACGGCCTGACTGATGACGAAGCCCGATCACGCTTGCAGCGCCTGCGTGAACGCATCATCGCCGGTTCCGACTTTGCCGAGTTGGCGAAGGTTCACTCTGATGACCCCTCATCCAGCAAAGGTGGTGACTTGGGCTGGATGTCTCCTGGCGATACCGTGCCGGAATTTGAGCGCGCAATGAATCAACTACGCGATAACGAAATTTCGCAACCCTTCCAGTCGCCGTTTGGCTGGCACATTGTGCAAGTTCAGGAGCGCCGTAGCGAAGGACTATCGGAAGACCGCAAGCGCGCCGTCGCTCGAAACGCAATTCGTGCACGCAAAGCCGATGAGGCTTACAACGACTGGCTCCGACAAACACGCGATCGCGCCTTTGTCGAATATCGCCTCGAAGAAAAATAAGCGTACCTACTTGTCGTCAGCTTGAGTTAATGAGCCCTTGAGTTTGAGACGCGAATGAAGATTGCCGTAACCTCGGGTGAGCCTTCAGGTATTGGCCCCGATCTGTGCGCATTGCTCGCTAGTGGTCCGTTCTCCGGCGAGATCAGCGTTCTCGGCGATGCGGAGTTGATTGCGTCCCGCGCAGTCATTCACGGCTGCGATATTTCCCGCCTGCACATTGAAAACGTCAAGACGCCAAACGTAGTTATTGCGGGGCAGCCTGACGTCGCTAACGCGCGCTACGTGTTGGAACTATTGGACCGCGCGGTCGCAGGCTGCCAATCCGGCGAATACGCGGCGATGGTGACGGCACCTGTTCAGAAATCAGTCATCGCCGACGCGGGTGTTCCCTTTACCGGGCACACCGAATATCTCGCGGAAAAGACCGGCGCACCGTTCGTGGTGATGATGCTCGTGGGTGGACATGATCCACTCTTACGTGTTGCGCTGGTGACAATCCACATGCCGCTGTCGGCAGTATCAGCAGCCATCACCCGACACCGGCTGATTGACACCCTGCATATCGTCAACAACGACTTAAAGACAAAATTCGGCATCGCGCAACCGCGAATTTTGGTGGCGGGGTTAAATCCACACGCGGGCGAATCGGGCCACCTCGGGCGCGAGGAGATTGACGTCATCGAGCCCGTGATTCGCGCCTTGCAGCACGAGGGCATGCAGGTGGAAGGACCGTTGCCCGCGGACACACTATTCACACACAAACATTTGGCGCGAGCTGACGCCGTGCTGGCAATGTATCACGACCAAGGCTTGCCAGTTTTGAAACACGCAAGTTTTGGCCAAGGTGTAAACGTTACGCTTGGCCTGCCGATTATTCGCACTTCTGTTGATCACGGTACTGCCCTAGACATCGCCGGTAAGGCGGGGGCGATCAACGTCGGTAGCATTACCGCTGCGATTGCACTTGCACGCGATCTCGCCACCCGTCGACAACACTATTGATCCCTTGATGTTGCCTCGCGCAAAAAAACAGTTTGGGCAGCACTTCTTGACGGACCGGCATTACATTGACCGCATCGTCACTGCAATTGCACCCAAGACCGAGGACGTGATGATCGAGATTGGTCCGGGTCCCGGCGCGCTGACGGCACCGTTACTGGAAAAACTGTCGCATCTACACGCGGTGGAAATTGATCGAGACCTTGGCGCTGCGCTGCGCACCCGGTTTTCACCTGAGAAGTTCAGCCTGCACGAACAGGATGTGTTGGCGTTTGACTTTGCGGTACTCGCATCGCGATTCCGATGTGTTGGCAACTTGCCGTACAACATCTCCACCCCCTTCCTATTCCATTTGGGCGAATTCGCCGACGAACTCATCGACGCGACCTTCATGCTGCAAAAGGAAGTTGTCGATCGGATGGTCGCTGGTCCCGGCACACCTGACTACGGGCGACTTTCGGTGATGCTGCAATATCGATTTTCCATGGCACGCCTGTTCGTGGTGCCGCCTGGCGCTTTCACACCACCGCCTAAAGTGGATTCGGCAATTGTGCACATGACCCCACTTCCAGCCAATCGGCCCACCGCAGACGACAACGTGCGCTTCGCTGCGATGGTCACTGCCGGATTCGGTCAGCGCCGCAAAACGCTCGGCAATACGTTGAAGCCATTTATTTCGGCCACCCAAATCAGCGCATGCGATATAGATCCTGCGCGTCGCGCAGAGACGTTGAGCGTGACCGAGTTCATTCGACTTTCAAACGTCAAAGTCTAGAAGGGACGGTAGTTTTCCGGCCTTTTTGCCTGAAATTGCCTGTGGATAGGCGCTCTTTGATTTTCGTTCTCGGCTTGTTACGACGGCTTGCGCTTAATTTGCGAAGTTCGTTTGCGCGATCCCGATAGGCGAACTAAAGTGGGCCCATGTTGAAACCGGCCACAAGCGGCTATTCACGAGCGCTTTCTGATTTCATCGTTTGATCCACCGAATCAAATGAAAAACAATGTGACCCCTTGGGTTGCATGCCATTGGTTGCGGCGATTCAAACGATGGCCGCGAGGATGTCCTCAGAAAAGCGGCAGAGTACAGGACAGCTCACAGGCATAGTGATTTCAGCCGATCGCTCGCCGACCGCCGCTTCATCGCGCTTGAAGTGTTCCGGGGCGGGGACCATGACTTCGCGCACCACGACCGTCCCGACTTTACGCGTGAGCCTGAGTCCCAGCCAGATGCCGACCGCCGCGAATACGGCCGCCACCAGGCCACCGTAGGTCTCAATTGAATGTTCGACCACCAGCCACCGGTACTCAATGAACTTCAGGCCGGCAATCAGGATGCCGCACAAGAGACCGGAGAGCAGGACACGTTTGCGCATCGGCCGATCATAGGAGGCGACTTCGAATGTTGTTGCACAGTTGGCGGCCCTCGTTTTGCCTGGGCTTGACAAAGAATCATCGTGTGTATTATTGTACTAATACACCAATATCATAATATCCGAATCTCCCATTACCAAAACTCCATTTCGTTCCCCAGCTAATGGCTTTCCCTCGCGACCCAAAAGTTCTCTTTGTTGTTTCGCCGAGTATGGGCATTCCGATCTATCAGCAACTGGTGGATCAAATCAAACGCATGGTCGCAAGCGGGCAACTGGCTGGGGGAGCGCCACTGCCTTCGGTGAGGGAGGTTGCAGTGACCTTGGCGATCAACCCGATGACGGTATCGAAGGCATACAGCCTGCTCGAGACGCAGGGTGTGCTGTCTCGTCGTCGCGGCATGGGAATGGTGGTCTCACAAGACGCCACCGGAACACAGGCGATACGGGACCGCCTCGCTCTATTGAGGCCAACGCTGGAGCGCGCGGCTGAGGAAGCGGCGCAACTTCACATTGATCACGGCGCAGCAATTGCGCTATTCGAAAAAGTGCTGAAAGGAAAAAGATGATTGCGAACGTACTTGAAATGCGCGGCGTATCAAAGTCCTTCGACCACAGGTTAGTGTTGGATCAACTCGATTTCACCATCAAGCGAGGAAAGATCATCGGCCTTCTTGGTCGCAACGGCGCTGGTAAAAGCACCATGCTCGACTGTGCGCTTGGTCTCGCCCGGATTGGTGGTGGCGAGATTTCGCTGCTCGGTGAAAATCCCGCAGCACTCAGCGAAGCCACGCGGGGCCGCGTAGGCTATGTGCCGCAGCAAACGGAGCTGTTCCCGTGGATGACTGCGTCACAAATGTTGGCCTACTTCAAAGCGTTCTACGAGAAGTGGAATGACGCCAAAGTTGCCGCGCTGCTGGATCGCTGGGCGATTCCACGCGAGATCAAAATCCAGAAAATGTCTGCGGGTGAAAAACAGCGGCTGGCGATCATTCGCGCGCTCGCGCATGAGCCGGATTTCCTCATTTTGGATGAGCCAGCGTCGAGCCTCGACCCAGCCGGCCGCAGAGACTTTCTGCGTGAGGTCATCGATGTGGTCATTGATCGGGACGTCACGATCCTTTTTTCTACGCACATCCTGAGCGACCTTGAGCGGGTCGCGATGGATGTGTCTATTCTGAGCGCCGGAAAAATCCTGCTAACCGCCGAGCTCGACTCGCTGGCGGGAGAAACGTTTGTTGCGACCGGCAGCGAGCAGGCGTTGACGTCGCTCGCAAAATACGGGGTTGAGCCGTTCCGCCGCGAACCCGGCCAGCTCGTCGCGCGTATTCCCAAAGCCATCCAAGCATCTGTCCAAACAGAAGATCACGAGCTCGTTCTCGACAGCTTGTCTCTCGAAGATTTTTTCATTGAGGTCACCAAATGATGGTGGCGCGCGGTTCGTCCCCACAGATGTGGCTAAGCTCATTTTTGGAAGGTGCTGGACAGTACTTGCGACTTTCTGAGGGTTGGAAAGTGAACTGGTTCGCTTTCTATTGGGCGCTAGCCGCCCTCATTGCGTCACTTGTCGCCCTAACGAATGGCGAACCTATCGTCCTGTTCATTTCAATGAGCTTTATCGCTTGGGCGGTTATTGGTGTTGTATGGTTTCAGTTCGTGGGGTTGGTCAAGCTTCAAAGTGAGCGCAAGTCGGTGGTGCTGACGCCACATTTGCGTCGGACGATGATGGTGATGACTTTAGCCGGTTGGTTAGCCGCGTCAGCGCTTGCGGCGGTCCTGCTTACGGGGCAAGAATGGTATTGGGCGGTTTTTGGACTTTTGTTGGGAGCAGCAGCCGTTCGAAACTTGCGATTCCGATGGGTAGCGATCCTTGCCGTGGCCGCAATGCTGCTCGCGCTGCATATCGGCGGCATCGCAAATCTGATTCCGTCTGGCAATCCACTGCTCCTGCCGGATCCATCGCGAAGCAACTTCGATAAGTGGGGTGACTTGCTGTTTGTCCACGCGACCGCGCTAGGCTTGGTCGGGACGATTCGCGTGTATCCGATTCTTGGCTTCGCGATCGCGACAGCGTGGTTTACGCTTCCCGCGTTTAGCGTACAGCTCTTTGGCGTGACGTTTGCTCATCTAACGAATCGATTTTCTGACGCGACAACGCAACCATTTGCGGGTTGCATCTTTGCGCTGATACTTTTTGGCACCATGTTCTACGGACTTTTTTGGCATCAAGGTCGCGGCGGCATTTCATCCAAAACAAGAGGGGCCGGCATGTCTGCGGGCCGCTACGGCAAGATCACTTTCCTGACGCTGCCGTTTAGAAAGTTATCGCCATATGGACGTTGGTTAGACAAAGTCGTCTCGCAACCGAGTAGTTTCGGCGTGCGTTTAGGACTCGCCTTTGGTCCGGGTGTGCGTTGGACCTTTGCTTGCATCATGTTGCCCGGCATCGTGGTTTTTGGTTACTTCGATATGAGTCGGTCCTCGCCGCAAATGGCTATTGAGTCTGCCGCAAGCTACTTCATGTGGACCGCACTCATGAGCGGATACTTGCTGGGGATGTTCTATGGAACGTCAAGAGTGGTGCGCTCAACCTTCCAGGCACAACGCTTATTGTCGCTGTCTCCGGGCTGGCATCGAGACCAACTGAACCCCGCACTCGCGGGTGTTTTTGCGCGGGGATGCTTCGCGTTTTGGCTCGTCGGCATGCTCGGTCTCGCGGCGATTTTCTTTGGGCTAAGGAGCAATGTTGGCGCGTGGCTGCAGTGCGTAACCGTATACACGTCGACGGCGCTGCTGGCTTTTGCCGGAATGCTGCATCGCTATGACGTCGCATCGCCCGACAAACTGCACCTTCCGCATGCCGCTTGGCTTGCCGCGCCAGTGTTTCCCCTCGCGGCATACGCGGTCTACAACCTGTTCGCGATCGAATCGCTGCGCCGCCGTCTCCACGCAGGGGAGTTTTCGTCTGCGGCGGCGTTTGAATCTGCCTGGTGGGCACGGTACGACGAGTTTGGCTTGTATTTCATGCTGGCGTTATTGTCGGCGGCAGTTGCGGCTTGGCGGCTGCGCGCGTTCCTTCGCTCTCCACCAGTATTGCCTGCTGGTCGAAACAGCGCGTAAGCAAGGCGCTGTAGGCGCTCAAAGGCCAAACGTCGCCTTGAACCCAAGGGTGTAAATTGTTTTCTGCCAAGAGCCTTTTGAGGTGAGTGCCTAGCGAATGACGGCTTGTATGGTTGCACTGGTGTTAACGGTTTTCTTCTGTAACAGTAGAGAAGCCGGGGTGGAGGGGCCAAGGTCGGCATCTGCTCTCCTGACCGAGAGACAGACTCCAAAAGTATTCCCCCACCCACACCACCCAGCGTCGATGAGGAATCTAGCGGCCACGACCGCCGAATTGTCCGCAAGCTAACGCAGGTGTGTTCCACCCCATCAAGAAGCAGCAAGCTGCATTAACCGCGTTTCTGAAGGGCCTGCCCGCCGGTAGCCGTCTCGGCCTGGAGTCCACTGGGATTTATCACGAGCTCTTGGCGAACTTGGCCTACAAGCTAGGCTTTGTTGTCTACGTACTTAACCCTAAAGACGCCCGCAACTACGCTAAAGCGATCGGCTTACGCGGCAAGACAGACCGCGTTGATGCCGAAATGCTAGCGCGCATGATCTCGCGCGAACATGAGAAGCTGCATGTCTGGGTGCCGCCTACGCCCGAACAAAGGGAGATCGGTCAGCTACTCAATCGCCGCGCCAAGCTGAGCTCACTCCGCCAATCGCTCGGACAAACGCTCTCTGGGGTCGATGGCTTTGGTGCAGACCTTAAGTCCATGCGCAAGCGCTTCGACCAAGTGCTTGCGCGCATCGACGCCAGGGTCAAAGAACTGACGGATAAAGACCCAAAGCGCAAAGAGCATGTCCAGCATATGCTCACACTCGATGGCGTGGGTAGGGTGGTCGCACCGTCACTGATAAACGCTTTGGAACGCTTGCCGCTCAAGAGCGCTGACGCATTTGTTGCCTTTACCGGACTCGATCCACGGCCGGATGAATCGGGGCGATACCGCGGCAAGCGGCGACTGTCGAAGCGAGGACCATCTGAACTTCGTCGGCTACTGTACGTCGCTGCCATGTCAGCGAAAAAGACCAAGACCTGGAAGCCAATCTACGAGCACTACAGGGCGAAAGGGCTCTCAAGTACGGCGTCCCTCGTTGTGATCGCACGACG
>JADCIX010000039.1 GCA_020247545.1 Rhodocyclaceae bacterium
CTCTCCCCGCCAAGCAGTCCCAGCCCAATCCGTTCCCGCTCAACTTGATCCAAATGACAATACGTTTTCTCCGTCTCAGCTTCCATCAACACCTCCAAATAGTCATATATGGGGTGTTGCACTTGAATCTTTAGACCGCCAGCTGCGATCCTGTCAAGCGACTCGTAGAATGCAGAAGTTCGGCTTGTTCGGGTCGGCAGAGTAAACTACGTGGAGTTTCCGCCGCATTCGGACTGACAACCGAGGCGGGCCCGCCCAACGATTTTGTACGCTCACCTTTGCCCTAGGCCCCTAGATGTCCTTCGCTTCACTGAATCTCGCACCAGAAATCCTTCGCGCGGTACACGAACAGGGCTATAGCGAGCCCACCCCGATTCAGGCGCAAGCCATTCCAGCCGTTTTGAATCGGCTCGACATCATGGGCTGCGCACAAACCGGCACTGGCAAAACTGCGGGCTTTACGTTGCCACTGTTGCAACTGCTCGTCCCGTTTGCCAGCAGCAGTACGTCTCCTGCCAAACATCCCGTCAGAGCGTTGGTGCTGACACCGACACGGGAACTCGCAGCGCAAGTCGAAGAGTCGGTTCGCACCTACGGCAAATATCTGCCGTTGCGAACAGCGCTGCTCTACGGCGGTGTGGATATCAAGCCGCAAATTAAATCGATACAAGGTGGCGTGGAGATCGTTGTCGCAACGCCCGGACGGCTATTAGACCACCTCGAACAGAAGAGCATCAATCTTTCTCAAGTACAAATGCTGGTGCTTGACGAAGCGGATCGTATGCTCGACATGGGCTTCATGCCGGCCATCACACGCATTCTCGCGGCACTCCCACCAATACGTCAGAACTTGCTGTTCTCCGCGACCTTCTCCGAAGACATCAAGAAGCTCGCCAACGGCTTTATGCGCAACCCGACCATGATCGAGGTTGCCCGCCGCAACGCCCCCGCTGAACTCGTGACGCATCAGGTGTACGAAGTGCCAGCTCTGAAAAAACACGCACTGTTGGCGCATCTGGTTAAGACGCGCGATATGCAGCAGGTGCTCATTTTCTGCCGCATGAAACGCGATGCGGATAAGTTAGCACGCCAATTGGTGCGCGACGGGTTATCGGCAACAGCCATCCACGGCGACCGCAGCCAATCGGAGCGCAGCCTGGCGCTCGATGAATTCAAGACGGGAAAAGTTAAGTTACTGGTCGCCACCGATGTTGCTGCGCGCGGTATCGATATTGACCAACTGCCGTTTGTCATCAACTACGAAATCCCCAATACGCCGGAAGACTACGTGCACCGCATCGGTCGTACCGGTCGAGCAGGCTCACCCGGCGATGCGATTTCGCTGGTCAGCCCGGAAGAAATGGACTACCTCACCAGCATTGAAAAGTTGCTAAAGCGGCAAATTACGCGCCTTCCGCTGCCGTTACTCGGCGGTGAACGCGATACCCGACCACCACGCGAGCGCGACGCAGCCGCCCGAACTCGGACAAGCGCCGCCCCTCTCAGCGAAGAAGAACGCCGCGAACGCAGTGAGCAACGCCGTGTCCGCGAAGCCAAAGAGTCCGCCCGCGCAGGCCGTGCACCGTACCAAGCTGGTGACAGTCCAGTGCCGCCACTCAAAGCCCCTTTCCCCTATCCGCACTTCGATTTCAGCAAGCCCTACGAAGCGCCGAGCAAAGATACCCAGGTTGAATCTGCAGTCGTCGCGTCGGCCTCCCCGCCTTCACACCGGCCACAAACGCGTTCGGTTGGCGCACTCCTCGGTCGCAAAAAAATCGACAAGCCATAACAACTCCTCAACGGCGCTAAATTCACGATTGAGTCTTTATCCTGAAACAAAACGCGCCGTGTGCGCGTTTTTTCATTGGTGCAGTGCCGAGCAATTAGTAGCAAACTCTGCAACTTCCCGGCTGAGCTGAAGATGCTTTTGTAAAAGCGGTAGGACGATACGCCTCTTTGCGTAATGATGCATACATCCGCACACCGAAAAAGTCTTATGCACCCAATCAAACGCTTCGCTCCGACGCTCACCGTGGTCATTGGTCTCCTCGCGCTGCTTTACTACGGCCCTATCCCGCAACCCGCCGACTACCACGCCTTTGCCGATACACGCGGCCTTTTATTCCTGCCAAACGCTCTTGATGTTTTATCCAACGTCGGCTTTCTGCTCCTCGGTGTATGGGGGTTATGGTCCCTCAATTCAATCCCCGACACTCTGTGTTCCAGCATCGCTCGTTCCGCCTATTTTGCCTTTATGGTGGCGCTGATACTGACAGCGTTTGGATCTGGCTACTACCACTTGGCCCCCGACAATGCGCGTCTTGTTTGGGATCGTTTGCCTATCGCCCTTGCATGCGGCGCGTTACTTGTTGGCGGTTACGCCGAAACCCACGGGCAGCCCCACAAGTTGGCGCTGCCCGTGATGCTGCTTGTCGCCGTTGTCAGCGTGATTTGGTGGGCCGTTAGCGAGCGCCTCGGTGTTGGCGATCTGCGCCCCTATCTTGCGTTGCAAGCCGCACCGCTGATCCTGATTCCACTTTGGCAGTGGGCGAGTGACAAACCAACGAAGGACCGCGCGGCTTTCGGTTACGCCGTCTTGCTTTACGTATTTGCCAAACTCGCTGAACTCAACGATGCCCAGCTCCATGCGCTGCTCGGCTGGGTCAGCGGGCACACCCTGAAACACATTCTGGCCAGCGTCGCGGCGCTGGTATTGACGGCGGAGATGCTGCGCAAGCTGCGTCTACCGGCGCATTAGGAGGCCGACATGATTGGCTACATTATCTTGGTCGGTGCAGCCTGCATGGCGCTTGAACGATGTCGCCCCGGCTGGGCGTTACCCAAAGTATCAACTTGGCCGTGGCGGGTCGTTGCCGCCAACTTAGTGCAACTCGGTGTGGTACTGCTGGCCGGGCTGACATGGGAACGCTGGCTACAAGCCCAGTCCATATTCGCCGTTTCCAACACACTGCCGCCTTACGCTGCTGGTGCGCTTGCCTACTTCTTTGCGACATTTGTCTTCTACTGGTGGCATCGCTGGCGACACGAATCAGACATCCTGTGGCGGATATTTCATCAAATCCACCATAGCCCGCAGCGCATTGAACTCATCACCTCGTTCTACAAACACCCGCTGGAAATGATCGTCAACTCACTGATTGGCAGTGTGCTGATCTTCACCATTCTAGGCCTCTCGTTGGAAGCGAGCGCGGTGTATACCGCCTGTACCGCGCTGGGCGAGTTTTTCTACCACACGAGTGTCACCACGCCACGCTGGTTCGGGTACATCTTCCAGCGTCCGGAGATGCATCGTATTCACCATCAATACGGGCGCCACAAAAACAACTACGGCGATATCGTCTGGTGGGACATGTTATTCGGCACCTACGAAAACCCGCGCGAATTTTCTGCAACGTGCGGCTTTGATCCGGTGAACGAAGAACGGTTGGCGGAAATGCTGCGGTTTGTGGATGTGCACCAAAAGCTCCCGCCTTCCGTCTAGCCGACCTTCAATACCAGCTTGCCGAAGTTTTCACCTTTGAAAAGCTTCATCAGCACCTTGGGGAAACGATCAATACCTTCCTCGATGTGTTCTTTGGATTTCATCTTGCCTTCCTTGAGCCACGCGCCCATCGCAAGCGCACCTTCCTTGTAACGCGGCGCGTAGTCAAAAACAACGATCCCTTCCATCCGCGCACGATTCACCAGCAAGGACAGATAGTTGGATGGCCCCTTGATGGCAGTTGTGTTGTTGTACTGAGAGATGGCACCACAAATCACAATACGAGCGCGCAGGTTGATTCGGGTCAAAACGGTATCCAGGATCTCGCCGCCGACGTTATCGAAGTAGACGTCAATCCCGTTCGGACACTCGCGCTTCAGACCGATCCGAACGTCCTCGTTTTTGTAATCGATGCACGCGTCAAAGCCAAGTTCCTTGACCGCGATGTGGCATTTTTCCGCACCACCGGCAATTCCAACTACCCGGCAACCTTTGATCTTTGCCACCTGTCCGACCGTCGAGCCGACGGCACCGGTAGCGCCCGATACCACCACCGTCTCACCCGCCTTCGGCTGCCCTGACTCAAGCAACCCGAAATAGGCGGTCATGCCTGGCATGCCCAGTACGTTCAAATAAGTGGTCAGCGGTGCCAAGTTCGGATCGACCTTGACCCACCCCTTGCCATCAGTCACACAGTACGTCTGAACGTTCGCCATCCCGGAGACATAATCCCCCGGTGCGAACTTGGCATTTTTAGATTCAACCACTTGCCCGATGCCGCCTGCCCGCATGACGTCACCCAGCCCGACTGGCTCGATATAGGATTTGCCATCGTTCATCCAGCCGCGCATCGCCGGATCCAGCGAGAGGTACAAATTCTTGATGAGTAGTTGACCGTCCGCGACCGCGGGGAGCGGCTCATCGGCAAACGCGAAGTCGCTGTGTTTGGGCTCCCCCACTGGGCGTGCGATCAAGCGAACAGTGCGATTGGTGGTCATGGTGTTTCTCCGTTAACAGCAAGGCCCGCATCCATGCGATGGGCCGGGCGGCGCATAGAAAACAAAAAAAGCCGGTGTGCGGCAGAGCGCACAGCCGGCTTTATCGAAGGCAGGTCTACTACTTCAGGTGTGATGCGACAAGTTTGGTCATCTCAAACATTGACACCACCTTCTTGCCTCCAAACACAGCCTTGAGTTTTTCGTCAGCATTGATCATGCGGCGATTAACGGCGTCCTGGAGTTTGTTCTTCTTGATGTAGTCCCAAAGCTTCTTGGTCACTTCAGTGCGTGGGATAGCGGTAGCGCCCACAACAGCCGCCAAAACGCCAGACGGTGTCATTGGCTTCATGAACGCTGCGTTTGGCTTACGCTTGGCGGCAGGCTTCTTCGCCGCTGGTTTCTTTGCCGCTGGTTTCTTTGCAGCCGGCTTCTTAGCGGCTGGTTTCTTCGCTGCTGGCTTTTTTGCGGCAGGCTTCTTTGCTGCTGGCTTCTTAGCAGCTGGTTTCTTCGCTGCTGGCTTTTTTGCTGCTGGTTTTTTTGCGGCCATGTACTTCCTCCAGTGTGTTGTCAAGGATATCCCTGAAAATGCAGCGGTCGGATGTTGCACGATGTCCGTCAAAAGCAACCGACTTTCATAGTGCAAATGCGTACCACGGCGCAAATATAACGCATTCTTTTGCGTCATGTGCAAGTGGTTATTGAGATTTTTGTTTTAACTACACCAGCCGTTTCATAGGAAAAAAACCGTTCGTACGCCTATCCAACCGACTGTTGCTGTCTGCGAGACTCCTGTTTCGATGTAGAAAAATCTTTCCCGGCCCCGCGCAGCACACAATCCATGTTGTAATCCCGCGCAGCAATCACCGTCAAAAAAGCCGTTTCCCCTATGCAAAACCGCAAACTATTGCCGTTGAAAGTATTTCTGTGAATCATCGAGACGTTGTCAGCCAACTGCAAACTTACCGTACGATTGACGAGGTAGAGTCCAGGCATCTGACGCAGACGTTGGACTTTGTCCGCCAAAATCCAGACTATTTCTGGCGCAGAACGAACCAAAGCGGGCACATCACTGCCTCAGCGTTTTTGGTAAACAAGGATCATTCCCACGCATTGATGCTCCACCATGCCACACTCGACAAATGGCTACAGCCAGGTGGCCACGTTGACGATAGCGACCTCGACCCGGCTGCCGCTGCCCGCCGCGAGACACTGGAAGAGACCGGTGCGACCATCGTTGGTGGCTCGTCGAAGCTGTTTGACATCGATGTTCATGCAATTCCGGCACGCAACAAACTTGGCACGCTCGAGCCGGCACACTTGCACTACGACCTGCGGTACTTGTTAGTGGCCGCCGCTGTTGACATCACGATTTCTGACGAATCGTCAGGCTTCCGTTGGGTTGAGATATCGATGCTTGCCAGTGGTAATGTGGAATCTGGCATCGCACGTATGGCCAGAAAACTTTTGAATCGCTGAGAAGAAAATGGAACTCGCAGACATCCGCAAAGACTACCAGCTCGCCTCGCTTAACGAGCCCGATGTTGACCCGTCGCCGTTCAAACAGTTTGAAAAATGGTTTAACGAAGCCCTGTCAGCCAAGGTTTTGGAAGCTAATGCAATGACATTGGCGACGATAAATGCCGAAAACCGACCCGCCGCGCGCATCGTGTTGCTCAAGGACTTCAACGAACACGGAGCGTCTTTTTTTACCAACTATGCAAGCCGCAAGGGCAACGATCTCGCCGCAAATCCACATGCCGCCTTGGTATTTTTCTGGCCGGAACTGGAACGGCAGGTTCGATTGGAGGGCATTGTCGAGCGGGTTGCCGCTGACGAGTCAGACGCCTATTACGCTGTCCGCCCGCTTGGCAGCCGCATCGGTGCGTGGGCCTCTCCGCAAAGCCGGGTGATCGATTCGCGTGAAACGCTGGAAAAACGCGTCGCGGAATTTACTGAACAATATGGCGACGCGCCAGTGCGCCCGCCATTTTGGGGCGGGTACCGGTTAGTCCCTTCGCTGTTCGAATTCTGGCAAGGACGTGCCAGCCGACTGCACGACCGTATTCAATATCGTCGGCACAACAGCCTCGAGATGAATCACCGACTGCCACCGGCTGGCGATTGGATCGTTGAACGCCTGGCACCCTGATCGTGAGAATAGTACGTCGGCAGTTTCCTGAGATAGTCTGGGATGTTCGGATTTTTCACAAGGGTGCTAAAGAATTGCCGATCTGCACTCGTGGTCAGCGGGCTAAGTTGGGTGGTCTCGAACGGCAACTGAAATCGACAGGCTAACAACCGTTTCGCATCGGTCGCAGTGGGAACGTCGTTTGGCTTCCCGGCACCACAAATAAGAAAATCTTTGCTGAACTGCTCGATGGAAATGCGTCTGGCAACGTCTGCCGGGCGCAGCGCCAAGGCTTGTCGTAATCTATCAGTTGTTTCTTGCAAGCTCATCGTCGGCAGGCTAGTCGCGGGACAATTGGGTGCGAGTACCTTTACACGCGACAAGGCGCGTGATGGGGCGCTCGGTCCACCTCCTGTTACCACCTCAAGGACCGCAGAGACACGAAACAGCCCCATCAGCGTTTGATCGCCGTAAAGCGCATCGCCGCGAATCATGACCAGACGGACGTTGTTCTCTGTCGCCAGGACAAGATTTCGATACGGATCATCCACGGTGTCATCCACGATCACCAAATCTGCGAGGTAACCCGGCGCAATTGCGCCGAGCCTACCTTGCCATCCCATTGCCTCCGCCGGATTGATCGTGACCATTTCAATCAGCTCGCGGTTTGAGAGCGCCCCACCGAGCTGGTAGATGTTGACCAAGTCCGCCACCTTCAGCTCACCCAATATGGATTTTGACCCAGATGGCGTCCAATCGGGTGCCAGCGAGAGCTTCACACCTGCGGCACGTGCTGCGGCAATGTCGGCCGTCTGGCCATAAAGGAGAAAATTGGAGAGTGGTGACCAGACAAGTTTTGCCCCCGCCTGGGCCATCTCCTTGAATTGCATGCCGGTGAGTCCAACCCCGTGGATCGCCACGAGCTCAGGCCCCAGCAGCCCGCTGCGCTTTAACGCTTCAAACTCGTTTGCCATCCGCAGCCCGACCCCCTCTGCCAAATGCACCACCAAGATGCCCGCGTTACGCTCCTCAAGCATCCGCTGCCACTCGGCAGCGTCGCGACCGATATCCACCCTAGAAAAAGCAAGGCGGCTGGCAACCGGGCTCGTTTCGATGTTCCGCACCAGACACTCCTCTTTTGCATAGGCGAGATTGGCCCGCGCCCCCTGTAAGGATGTGGTTCCACCAACTAACGCCTTGTATTCACCGTAGCGGCCAACTTCGAGGCCAAGATCAAGGTAGTGCGGTGCCGTCAACAACGTGTTCAGGTTAGTAATGCGGCGGGCATAGTTGTCGTCGTAAAAGCGCCATTCGTAACGATCTTTGTACTTGCGTTTGATAGGTAGCAGGGGGTAGATAGCGTACTCAGGGTGGTTGTGTAGATCAATCAACCCAGGATAGATCACTCCGTTCACATTCACCACCGGTGCTGCCTGAAGCGCCTGAACCTGCGGCGTGCCAGCAATAGCCGCCTCGAGAGCCATACGATCGGGTGCAGCGGCAACGATGACGCCGTTGTGTACCCATACTGCGCCCTCCGGCCAAACGTCTCTCGCCGCATTCATGGTCACGATCTTGCCGGTGAGCACTACGCTTCGAAGGTCGCTCGCCGGTGCCGCAGGAACGACATCGGCAATGGCTTTGCTTGGATGGCAGAATACCCACCATGTCGTCAAGAAGGACACCAGCACCCACCCAACACCACGCTGCATACGAGCCGATTGATCCTTGACTTGCATTGTTACTCCAGACTCATCACGTATAGCGTGCATGTTCTCACGGCTCACGGCTTTGCAATAGTGGCTCTGCCAAGCCATTCTCTTAACATACCCGGTCGTCGTCTTCTGCTAAGGCGGCGAAATCGTACAACGATGACCAACAAGACAACAACGACAGATCTGTTCGGCTTATCGCAGGAAGACCTGGCACAAAAATCACGTAGGGACGCCAGCGCCAGGCGAGCGGGGGATAGTGCAGGCGGCCGGCCGGTCGCGGCAACGCCGACGGAATCGGCTTCTATGCTGGCGGCGAGACTTCCCGGCGACATACGGCTGGGCACGTCGTCTTGGTCTTTTCCCGGATGGGCAGGTTTAGTCTACGGCAGCCGCTATACGCAATCACGGCTGGCCAAAGATGGGCTGGCCGCATATGCCGCTCACCCACTGCTGCGTACGGTCAGTATTGATCGAACCTTTTATGCCCCCCTTGCGGAGCACGAATTTGCGAAGTATGCGGAACAAGTCCCAACCGACTTTCGGTTTGTGGTCAAAGCGCCCATGGCGATCACATCGAGCTACGTGCGCAGTGAAACGGGGGAATTCTCTGAAAGCCCCTACTTTCTGAATGTTGAATACGCCATCGAAGAGTTTATCGCCCCTTGCTCTGCCGGGCTTGGGGCTACAACCGGCCCCTTGGTTTTTCAGTTTCCGCCGCAAGGTCGACGAATTACCGCCAATCCCGACCCGTTTATCAATCAGCTGTATCGATTTCTCAATCAACTGCCCCCTGGTTTGCCTTACGCTGTTGAAGTACGCGATCGGGAGTTACTGACCTCTCGCTTTTTCAAGTGCCTGACCACCACCGCGACGCATTTTTGCGTAGCAAGTCATGCCAAGATGCCCTCTCCCGCCGCACAAATCCAACTGATGACAGCGCAAATGCCGCCTGGTGATTTCATTTGCCGATGGTCATTACACGCCGGGTTTCAATACACGGATGCAAAGGCGCGGTATTCCCCGTTTAACCGACTGGTTGACGAAGACATGGGGAGCCGCTCAGCACTTGCCATCGCTGTCGCCAGCGCCGCCCGTGCCGGCTACGCAAGCTTTGTGACTATCAACAACAAAGCAGAAGGTTGCGCGCCGCTATCAGTGGAAAAACTGGCAGAGGCGATTGCCGATATCCTGACGCCCCCTGCGGCAGAAGTGGCGGCAGAGCAATGAGCCTACTACGTAAACTAACTGCCTGGGTAAAGAAGCCGGTGCCCGTCATCGACGAGTCGCTCTGGCGGGAGGCGACGGCTGGATACGCATTTATGCATGGCCTCACCCTAGAGGAAAATCGTCGGCTGCGGCTGGTCGCCTCAGATTTCCTCGCGCAAAAATCGATCGTCGGCACGGCCGATATGCCTGTCACAGACAAGATGCGCGTGGAAATCGCCGCACAGGCGTCAATTCTCGTTCTCGAACTGGGTATCGACTACTTCAGCGGGTGGTCGGACATCATCGTCTACCCCGGGCAGTTTCGTCCAGAACGAGAGGTGATAGATGACATTGGCTTGGTGCACACCACCCGCGAGACGCTAGCGGGTGAAGCATGGTTAGGCGGGCCAATCATTTTGTCTTACGAAGACGTCGCGCGTGTTGGTTCGGCGGACGCCGTCGCCGGACACAACGTCGTCATCCACGAATTTGCGCACAAGCTCGATATGTTGAACGGTGACGCAAACGGTTTTCCTCCATTACACAAGACGATGTCGAACAAACATTGGCAACTGGTGTTTCAAGCCGCCTATCTGGACTTTTGCGCCAAGACGGACGAGGCTGATGCCGCAGAACCGGATGAAGGCGGTGAGGCTATATCAGTGCTACCGATGGATCGCTACGCAAGCCAAAGCCCGGCAGAGTTTTTCGCTGTAGTCTCGGAAGCGTTTTTTGAATTGCCACAGCAAATCAAACGGGCCTATCCAGAAGTATATGCACAGCTTGCGCTGTTCTACAGACAGGATCCGGCGGGTCGGCTAGCCCATAAACTCTAGGCGGGACGGGGAGTTTCGAGCAAAATCAGTTGGAAACGGCCACCGGACAGGGGGTTTTGATTTCGGCCAGTCCGACCCCCAAACCGAAGTCAGAACAACCATTCCTATGAATGGAGCGGGCTTTTTCTTTTGGTAACCTATCTCGGGGGCTTTATCAGAGAAGCAGTACGGCGGGGAAGACGGCGATCGCGAGGACAAGCAAGATCCATTCGCATTTCCAGCGCTTCAAATGCCCCGTGTAGTACAGGATGATACAAAGAATGGCGAACACATAAAAAATTGCGAGCAACATTGCTTCTCCTTATTATTCGGAAAACCCAATCTCCGCGCGTTGCGAGACAATAGCATAACGCAGGCGATTCCCGTTTGCCGCCCCTAGATCGCGTCATTGCCGACCTCACCGGTGCGAATCCTCACCACCTGTGCGACGGGCAAAACAAAGATTTTACCGTCTCCGATCTTACCCGTCCTAGCCGTATTGATAATGACCTCGATTGCCTTCTCAACTAACTCATCGGCAACAACCACCTCCACTTTAACTTTGGGCAAGAAATCCACCGTGTACTCGGCACCTCGGTAGAGCTCGGTGTGTCCCTTCTGTCGACCGAATCCCTTTACCTCGGTGACCGTTAATCCCGAACAGCCGAGCACAGTAAGCGCCTCGCGAACCTCGTCTAACTTGAATGGCTTGATGACAGCTTCAATTTTTTTCATGAGGTTCTCCGGAACCGTGGGGATTATTTGGGGTCTTCTTTTACTTGGGCCAATACTTCGACGTGATCGGATACCGCCAGTCCTTGCCAAACCCGCGACGCGTTATCTTAGCGCCTACCGGGCTTTGACGCCGCTTGTATTCGTTGATTTTTAGCAACTTGGTCACACGATCAACGTCGGCCTGCAAGAAGCCCGCCGCCACTATCTCCGATGGAGCACGATCCTGCTCCATGTACAGCTCGACAATCCGATCGAGCGTCGCGTAGTCGGGCAACGAGTCTTGATCTTTCTGGTCCGGCCGTAGCTCCGCTGACGGCGGACGCGTAATTACGCGCTCGGGAATGACTGGCGACCGGGTATTACGCCAGCGGCAAAGCTCGTAGACAAGTGTTTTTGCGACGTCTTTGAGAATCGCGTAACCGCCCGCCATGTCTCCATACAAGGTTGAATAACCGACCGCCATCTCGCTCTTGTTGCCAGTGGTCACGACCATCGCGCCGAATTTATTTGATAGCCCCATCAACATTGTTCCCCTAATCCGGGCCTGGATGTTTTCTTCCGCCGTGTCCTCGGCGCGCCCGGCGAACGCTTCCGATAGGGCGGTCTTGAACGCCTCGAACACAGGCGTAATTGTGATTTCCTCGTACGTGATGCCGTGGATGGCGGCCATCTCACGCGAATCATCGAGCGAAATCTGCGCGGTATAGGCGGATGGCATCATCACCGCCCTCACCCGTGATGCCCCAAGCGCATCGACCGCAATGGCGAGTGTCAGAGCCGAATCCACCCCCCCAGACAGCCCCAGCAGCACGCCTGGGAATCCGTTTTTATTGACATAGTCCCGCAGCGCCACCACCAATGCACGATAGACGTTCTCCACACGCGGCAGCGTTGGATGAACGGCACCCTGTATCGCCCCATCAACAAACTCGACTAGCCCCAACGCCTCTTCAAACGATTTTTCCTGATACCCCACACCACCGTCCGCGTTAACGCCAAAGGAAGCGCCATCAAATATGAGCTCGTCTTGCCCCCCGGTCCAATGCGCATACAGAATCGGCACACCTGTTTCCGCGACACGGCGTCGGACCACATCGTAGCGCGTCTCAAGCTTTTGAATATCGTAGGGCGAGGCGTTTGGCACCACGATGAGTTCAGCACCAGCCTTCACCGTCGCCGCCACCGGCTGCGGAAACCAGACATCTTCACAAATCAGCACACCGATCTTGTGGCCGTCGAGCTCAAACACAAACGGCTTGTGGCCGGTCTCAAAATAGCGTTTTTCGTCAAAAACTTGATAGTTCGGGAGTCGCTGCTTCAGGTAACTGTGGACAATGCGTCCATTTCTGATCAAGGACGCCGCGTTAAACAGCCGCTCGCGGCCCTCCTCTGGCACCCCAACTAGGTGCGGATGTCCGACCACCATGGCGATCCCATCAATGGCGGCACAGAGCCGTTGGAGCGCCCCGGCGCAGGCAAGACGAAAGTCGTGGCGGAACAGCAAGTCCTCCGGCGGGTAGCCGCACAGCGCCAACTCAGGAGTGATGATCAGCGACGCCCCGGCATTTCGCGCCTTTACGGCTTCGGCAATCAAACGGTCGACATTTCCGTTCAGGTCACCGAGCATCAGGTTGACCTGTGCAATCGCGATTTTCATATAGCCCCCAGAAAAACTCCGCAAAAGTGAGTTGAGTTCATTATAGGACTGCCAAGTACGCATAATTGGAGGATGGCAAATTTCACCATTCGCGTCGTTGATTCACTTGCGGCTGTCTCGCCGGATAAGTGGGACGTTTTCACGGCGGACAATCCAACGCTCAAACACGCTTGGTTGCAATCGATGATTGATGCCGGATGCACGACTGCCGCAACCGGATGGCTACCGCAATTTGTCCTGCTCGAACGTGATGTGGCCGGCACAGCCGAACTGGCGGGTGCAGTGCCGCTTTACATGAAGGCTCACAGCTACGGCGAGTACGTGTTTGATTGGGCATGGGCCGATGCTTACCAACGCGCAGGGCTCGACTACTACCCCAAACTGCTCTGCGCGATACCGTTTACCCCCTGCACCGGGTCGAGACTACTCGCCGCAAACCGGCAAGACCGCGAACTGCTGCTCGCTGCGACGATTCAAATCACCAAACAAAGCGATGTGTCATCCCTGCACATTCTGTTCCCCGCAGAAGATGAGCAGGCATTGATCGCGTCACACGGCTTACTGGCGCGACAGGCGGTGCAATTTCATTGGCGCAACGATAACTACCGCAATTTCGAAGATTTTCTTTCGCGCATGAGCCACGATAAGCGAAAACGAATTAAGCAGGAACGGCGGCGCGTTATTGGTGCCGGGGTCACTTTACGCCGGGTGTCGGGGCCTAACTTGACCAGCGCTGACTGGGATCTGTTCTACCTTTGTTATCAATCCACTTACCACGCTCATCGCTCAACGCCGTATCTCAACCGGCAATTCTTCGCGCTGATTGGCGAGCGTATGCGCAAAAATGTCTTGATGGTAATCGCCGAGAAAGACGGTGCACCCATTGCCGCAAGCCTCAACCTAGTGAACAAAACGACCTTGTTCGGTCGATATTGGGGGGCGACCGAGTTTGTCTCCGGGCTGCACTTTGAGACCTGTTACTACCAGACTATTGAATACTGCATCGAAAATGGTCTCACATTGTTTGAGGGCGGTGCCCAGGGCGAACACAAACTTGCGCGCGGGTTTGTGCCGGTAAAATGCGCTTCCGCGCACTTGATCAAAGATCCGCGATTTGCGAGCGCGGTCACGGATTTCCTGCGTCGTGAATCCAACGGCATCGAGGGTTATGTTGACGAACTTAACGAGCACCAGCCGTATAAGACAACTGATGCAACGAGTGAATTGGCAATTGACACCGAATAGCGCGTCGCCGCGAACTATTCCGTATCGGCCAACAACAGAAGCAGGTTTTCCTGGGCGGCATTGCGTTGTTTAGCGGAACGCGGCGTGGCTGCGGTATACACGCCGTCGCTATCCATCTCCCACGCCTCGGCGTTATCCGACAAATAGGCGTTTAAGCCCTCTTCGATCACACGACGCTTTAGTTTCCTATCGTTGACAGGGAAACACAACTCGATGCGTCGAAAGAAGTTGCGCTCCATCCAGTCGGCGCTTGACAGCATCACCACCGGATCACCACCGTTGCCAAAGTAAATGACGCGTGTGTGCTCTAGAAACCGACCGACGACAGAACGCACTCGAATATTGTCAGAAAGCCCCTTCACGCCGGGCCGAAGAGCGCACACTCCGCGCACAATCAGGTCAATTCTTACCCCAGCCTGCGACGCCCGATATAGCGCTTCAATGACTTGTGGCTCAACTAGCGAATTTAGTTTGGCAATGATGCGTCCCGACGTCTTTGCATTCGGCGGCGTCGCCGCTGTTGCCTTGCCGACGGCCTTGCGGCGGGATGGCGCTGGTTTCGCAAACTTGATTTCATGCTCAATTGACCTTATCACACCGGCGTGTAGGGTAAACGGCGACTGCCAGACCTGCGAAAGTTTTGTCGCCTTGCCGAGCCCGGTGAGCTGGGTGAAGACCTCGTTTACGTCTGCGCAAATCGCCTCATTGGCCGTCAACAGTCCGAAGTCTGTGTAAAGCCTCGCGGTACGCGGATGATAGTTGCCGGTTCCAAGATGAACATAGCGGCGCAGCACGTGTTTGCCGCTGTCTTCGTCCACAAGTTCGCGTCGTACGATTAGCGCCATCTTGGCGTGCGTCTTGTGGCCAACAACGCCGTAGACCACATGGGCACCGACCTCTTCCAGTTTGGAGGCCCAGTTAAGATTGGCTTCTTCATCAAACCGCGCCATCAATTCAACCACGACGGTGACTTCCTTTCCGCGGCTCGCAGCGTCGATCAGCGTTTCCATGATGACCGAATCGGTTCCCGTCCGGTACACGGTTTGTTTGATCGCCACCACCGAGGGATCGCGCGCGGCCTGCTGAATGAACTCGATGACCGGCGTGAAACTCTCAAAAGGGTGGTGTAGCAAGATGTCTTGTTTCTTCAGCGCGTCAAAGATGTCCTTCCCCTTGGCAACCTTCTGTAGTGCCTTCGGCAGGCCGGGGACAAATGTTCGAAACTTAAGGTCTGGCCGAGCAACTTGATCCGGTACGTTCATCAGTCGGACGAGATTTACCGGCCCGTTGACTCGGTAGAGGTCTGATTCCGCCAGATCAAACTGCGTAAGAAGAAACTGCACCATGTCTTCAGAGCAGTTGTCTGCCACTTCCAGCCTTACCGAATCCCCCAGATGTCGCTGCGGGAGTTCACCTTGTAGGGCAAGGCGCAGATTCTTTACTTCTTCTTCATCTACAAACAAGTCTGAGTTTCGGGTTACCCGGAACTGATAGCACCCCAGCACTTCCATGCTGGAGAACAATTCCCCGACATGTGCATGGAGAATGGAGCTGAGAAAAACAAAGTCGTTTTCTCCATCAGTAACTTCCGCAGGCAGCTTGATCACCCTTGGCAGTACCCGCGGTGCCTGGACAATAGCCCGCTTTGAGTCGCGACCGAACGCATCGCGTCCGGACAACTCCACGGCAAAGTTCAAACTCTTGTTGAACACCCGCGGAAATGGATGGGACGGGTCGAGTCCGATCGGCGTTAACACCGGCATCATCTCGCGGAAGAAAAAATCCTTCACCCAAGCCCGCTGTTCCGGGTTCCACTGCGCCCGGCGGATAAAGCGAATTCCCTCAGCGGCCAAGCGGGGTAACACCACTTCGTTCAAAAGTGCATATTGGGTCTCGACAATCGCGTGGGCGACCGAAACGATAAGACGGTAAACCTCTTTCGGGGTGCGGCCATCGGTCGTCTGCGTCGAAGAACCGAGTTTGATCTGTTCCTTGAGGCCGGCTACGCGAATTTCAAAAAATTCGTCCATATTGGACGACACAATCGACAAGAACTTCAGGCGTTCGAGCAGCGGCACCGATTCATTTTCTGCTTGTGCGAGCACGCGCCGGTTAAACGCCAACATTTGCAGTTCGCGGTTGAGAAACTTCGCGGAAGCACGCATGACGGCTCGGGACGTAGCGCGTGGTGATGTAGGCGACGCGGCGCGCGAAGTACCCATCTTAGATCCTTGCTTTCGTTCTTGTGTTGACCCAACCATAAGGCACTAGTATTGCAGTTTTTTGACAGTGCAGTTTGTTGACAGCACGCGATAGCGGAAAGCAGAATGCGCTATGCGATACTGAGGCACTAAAAGAACGACAATAGAAATGTCTCTTACTACCCTCGCCGCTGTCGACCTCGGCTCCAACAGCTTTCACCTACAAATTGCCCGTGTGGTGGACGACGTGCTCTACCCGCTGGACTCGATGAAGGAAACCGTGCGACTGGGAGCGGGTATCACCGACAACAAGGATATCGACGCACCGACGGCGGAACGCGCCCTTGCCACTCTGCGCCTATTTGCCGAACGCTTACGCGGAATGTCCAAGGATCGCGTCAGGGTGGTCGGCACCAACGCGTTGCGGGTGGCCAAGAACGCGCATGAGTTTGTCCGCCAAGCAGAGCTAATTCTCGGCTTTCCGATCGAAGTGATTGCGGGCCGCGAAGAAGCTCGCCTCATTTATGTGGGCGTGGCAAAAACCCTGCCGCCTTCGAGCCACAATCGTATGGTCGTCGATATTGGCGGGGGATCGACCGAATTCATCATTGGTCACCGCCTCAAGCCAAAACTCGTCGACAGCCTCTATATGGGCTGTGTCAGCTACTCATCTGTCTACTTTCCCAATGGCGAAATCGACAAACGCCGGATGAAAGACGCGCAGCTGGCGGCGAGAAAAGAGTTGGAGCAGATTCGTGCGAGCTTCAAGAAGGAAGGCTGGCGAGAGGTGTTTGGCTCATCGGGTACCGCCAAAGCGCTCGCCGGCATCATCAGTGATCAGGGCATGTCGGCAGGCGCAATCACCCGACAAGGGCTCGAATCGCTACGCGACCGTGCGCTCAAGGCGGGCAGCTTTGATCGGCTGGGCCTTGCCATCAAGGCAGATCGAATCCCGGTACTTGCCGGTGGGCTGGCGATTATGCTGACTATCTTCGAGGAGTTCGATCTCACCGAAATGCTGCCGGTAGATGCGGCGCTACGCGACGGCGTTTTGTACGATATGTTGGGTCGTGCGCACCAGAGCGACGTCCGCGAATCGACCGTTGAACAGTTTGGACGTCGTTATCACGTCGATCAAGCACAGGCGGACCGGGTGCTTAGCTTGGCGCTTCATTTCTTCGACCAGATCCATGCGCCGGCCACCTCTGAACTTGAACGGACACTGATTGCCTCGTCGAGGCAGCGCGTGGCATGGGCGGCCCGCTTACACGAGATCGGCATGACCATCGCGCAAGCAGGCTTCCATAAACATTCTGCTTATGTGCTCGCCAACGCGGACATGCCGGGTTTTTCGAAACGCGAACAGGCGGCGCTGGCAAGATTGGTTCTCGCCCAACGCGGCAAGTTAAGCAAGCTTGTCACGGACACCGGCATCGGCGAGGATTTTGTCCGGGAAGCACTGTGTATCCGACTCGCTGTCCTGCTCTCTCGCAGTCGGCGCGCCGTCTCGACCAAAAGATTTATGCTGTCCCGGGCGACGAGCGCAGATAGCTTCGGCTTATCTGTGGATGGCACCTGGCTGGCCGACCACGATCTGACCGATTATGAGCTAGCCCAAGAAGTGGCTGAGTGGCGTTCGCTGGGGGTGACACTCGCCATTGAGCGAAGTGAGCTGGCTGCACCGGCATGAACCGGTTAGACCGTTTCAGGCGTCACCATCGCCTTGAGCACTGTCTGCATCGCTGCCTGACGATGGCGTGTTTCAAACCACCACATGGCACCTTTTTTGACGCTCAAGTAACTGCTGCTGCCATCGAGGAGTTGTGCCGCCACCATGCCTAGTGTTGGCTGGTGTCCAACCACCATTATCTTTCGGCCGGCCCCACCGGATGGCCATCCAGCGGCTTTCAACACCGCCTCCACCGAGGCATCAGGTGCGATCTGTGGCTCAGTGACGAACGGCTGTCCGAGCGCTTCGGCTGTTTGCTGAGCCCGATTGGCCGGACTGGCGATCAGCATCCAATCAGCCCACTGGCCTCCGATCTGCCCCGCGAACCAATCGGCCATTTTTTTCGCTTGGCGGCGTCCCTTGGGCGTCAAATTCCGTAGGTGATCGGTCGCCGCTTCGTCTTCGGCCTCGGCGTGGCGCCACAATACTAACTCCATACTTTCCCCTTTTGTCCAGACGCGGCTCGCCAACAAGATAGCTTACCTTGCCATTATGCCAAGCCGCCCAGCCAAACAAGCCATTCCCAAGCAACGGAAAGCTAGTAAACTCAGTAGCGAAATGTGTCCAGCGCATTTTGTGTCTACAGCGTCCCGGATTACGGGTTGTTGTGTCCGGTCTTCCGGTTCGACATAGAACAACAAAATCACCCATGTGGTTTCACATCAACACGAGGAGTTCCACTCATGATGAATCTTAAGCGACTATCGAAAATTAGCGCGGCTCTACTTACCGGTGCCGTACTCGCCACTCCAGTGGTAGCCCAAGAACTGACAGGCACACTGAAAAAAATCAAGGATAGCGGCACCATCACCATCGGTCACCGGGAAACCTCCATTCCATTCTCATACTTGGACGAAAAGCAGCAGCCAATCGGCTACTCGATGGATCTGTGTATGGCAATCGTCGAGGAGGTTAAAAAGACCTTGAACATGCCGACGCTGGCGGTCAAGATGAATCCAGTCACCTCGCAGACGCGTATTCCGCTAATGGCTAACGGCACCATCGACCTTGAATGCGGTTCGACCACCAACACGCTAAAGCGTCAAGAGCAGGTTGATTTTGCACCGACCACCTTCGTCACTGGCACCAAGCTGGTGGTGAAGAAGTCATCCAAAATCAAGAGCTACAAAGACCTTAAGGGCAAGACAGTGGTTGTCACTCAAGGCACCACCAACGAACGCGTGATTAAAGCCTTGAACGACGCCGAGAACCTCGGCATGAAATTCCTGTCGGCCAAGGACCACGGCGAATCTTTCTTGACCGTCGAATCCGGTCGTGCCGCCGCCTTTGCGATGGACGACGTTCTTCTCTATGGCCTGGTTGCCAAATCGAAGAAGCCAGCTGACTTCGCCGTGGTCGGGGATTACCTCTCCTACGACCCGTACGCGATCATGCATCGTCGCAACGACGCTGACTTCGCGCTAGCGGTGAAACGCGCCTTGTCTGCCTTGTTCCGGTCGGGCGACATCAACAAGATCTACGACAAGTGGTTCGTTGGCAAACTGCCTGACGGCGCAACGATGGGCATGCCAATGAGCCCATTGCTCAAATCCGCATTCCAGAGCCAAGCACTGCCAGAGTAAGTTAACGAGCCAATATTTGCGTCTGGTAGCAAGCACGCAAGTATCCAGTAAGATGAGGGGAATCGAGCAATTGATTCCCCTTTTTGTTGCATCTGCGCGGCAAGGGGCTATCGGTCACTAGGTAAATTGGAAACAAATCGGCGTGTGTGAGTAATTTTGCGGAAATTGGGTACGGAGTGCGCGGGTTCGCGTCTACGTTCGTGTTCACATCGGTCCATCGAAAAGCCAAGGGAGACGGCGCACCATGGAATGGAAATTTTTTCTGGAACAAGCTCCTTCGGGAGGCATGACGTACCTCGGCTGGCTGGGCTCGGGGGTGATGTGGACGTTGTTGGTGTCCATCTGCGCCTGGGTTATCGCGTTTTCGCTTGGCTCTATTCTTGGCATTCTTCGCACCACCCCGTTGAAGTGGCTCAACCTCGGCGCGACAATTTACGTCGAGATCTTCCGCAACATTCCGTTGCTGGTGCAGATGTTCCTGTGGTACTTCGTGATGCCGGAAATACTACCGACGAGTATGGGCGACTGGCTCAAACAGACCTACCCCAATTTGATCACGCTACCATTTGCGCAATTCAGCCTCTGGGAGTTCACCGCTGCGGTGATGTGTCTCGGTCTCTACACCGCATCACGGGTTGCGGAACAAGTTCGCTCCGGTATCCAGTCGTTGCCAAAAGGGCAAACCAACGCGGGACTGGCGATGGGTTTCACACTTCCACAGGTTTATCGCTATGTGATCCTACCGATGGCCTACCGTCTCATCATTCCGCCGATGACGTCCGAGTTCCTGACCATCTTCAAGAACTCCTCGACGGCACTGACCATCGGCGTTCTTGAACTGACCGCGCAGGCGCGCCAAATCAACGAATACACCTTCCAAACATTCCCGGCCTTCGCCGCTGCGACATTGATTTATGTCGTGATTACGCTGACGGTAGTGTTCGCCATGCGCCTGCTGGAAAAAAAGGTCGCGGTGCCCGGCTACGTCTCACAAGGGGGCCATTGATCATGGGAGATTTTGACTACAAAATCATCATCAACAATCTTCCCTTTCTGTGGGACGGTTTGTTACTGTCATTAAAACTTTTCTGTATCGCGTTGGTTGGTGGCATTTTCTTCGGCACCCTACTCGCGCTTGCCCGGCTGTCGAGCTGGCGCATCTTGTCCTACAGTTCCGCCGGCTTTGTGAATCTGATCCGCTCGATCCCGTTCATCATGGCGATTTTTTGGTTTTACTTCCTCACACCGATGTTGGTCGGAAAAATTACCGGCCAGCAGGGCGAAGCAGTAGGCCCGTTCACTTCGGCGGTTGTGGCGTTCATCATGGTGGAGTCCGCGTATTACTCGGAGATTATCCGTGCCGGTATTCAATCGGTGCCGCGAGGTCAGCCGTGGGCGGCTTATGCACTCGGCATGAACTACTGGCAGGCAATGGGGCACATCGTTCTTCCGCAGGCCTTCCGCAACATGCTGCCGATTATGCTGACGCAGGCGATCATTTTGTTCCAGGATACTTCGCTCGTTTACGTCGTCGGCCTCAAGGATTTCCTCGGCGCAGCAAGCAAGGCTGGGCAGATATCGGGGCGCATCGTCGAGCTCTACATTTTTGTGGCACTCGTGTTCCTCATCATCTGTTTCGGCGCATCGCGGCTGGTCAAGTACCTGCAGAACCGCATGGATCCTGCACGGCAGCAAACGGTCAAAATGAACATTACCTTGAACGGCCCCGGAATCAGACCTGGCGGCGCTTAGCCGCCCCTCATCGCAACTTCGGAGAACTCATGAGCAGCATGATTGAAATCAAAAACGTCAGCAAATGGTATGGCGAAAAACAGGTGCTGGTGGATTGCACCACGCATGTCGCCAAAGGTGAGGTGGTGGTGGTTTGCGGGCCGTCCGGCTCTGGCAAATCGACCTTGATCAAAACCGTCAACGGCCTGGAGCCGTTTCAAAAAGGTGAAATCCTCGTTGATGGCGTGTCCGTCGGTGGCAAAAACGTCAACCTCGCCAAACTTCGCTCGCGGGTGGGGATGGTGTTCCAGAACTTCGAGCTGTTCCCGCACATGAGTGTGACCAAAAACCTCACCATTTCACAGACGCAGGTTCTCGGTCGCAGCGAAGAAGAGGCGCGCGACAAAGGCCTGAAGCTGCTTGACCGCGTCGGACTCATCGAACACAAAGACAAGTTTCCGGCACAGCTTTCAGGCGGACAGCAACAACGGGTAGCGATTGCACGCGCGCTGTCGATGGACCCGATTTGTATGCTGTTCGATGAACCAACCTCGGCACTCGATCCCGAAATGATCAACGAAGTGCTCGACGTCATGGTCGAGCTCGCTAAAGAAGGCATGACCATGATGGTGGTGACGCACGAGATGGGCTTTGCCAAAAAAGTGGCGAACCGCGTCATCTTTATGGAAAAAGGCGGCACGATCTTGGAGGATTGCACCAAGGATGAGTTCTTTGGTTCGCCGCGTAAACAACGTACTCAGGACTTCCTGTCCAAGATTTTGCACAATTGATTCTGATAAGTACCCCACTTGCTTCCGCGCTTCGTGTCTTCGCTACGCATCCCCGAACTCGGGGCCCCTGCTTACGCGTCCGACACTCAAAGCATCGCACCCAAGACTTCCTTTCCAAGATCTTGCACAATTGATTCTGATAAGTACCCCACTTGCTTCCGCGCTTCGTGTCTTCGCTACGCATCCCCGAACTCGGGGCCCCTGCTTACGCGTCCGACACTCAACGCATCGCACCCAAGAC
>JADCIX010000004.1 GCA_020247545.1 Rhodocyclaceae bacterium
GCTTAGAGCGGCTTAAGCCGCGCTGTGATTTCTCCACTCGTGATAAGTTCGGCCAGCTCGTCACGCAGACGTGCACTCTCGTCCATCGCAAATCGCCAGTTCTTCAGGCGACCTTCGTAGTCATCGACAAATCGTGTGAAGTCGCCACGATCCGGCAGCTTTTTCATCGGCAGTCGATCCAAGTATTTTTGTGATGGCGAGATCAATACGACGTTCTCCAGCCATTCATCTTTTGCTTTGCGCCACGGCAGCATCTTGTCCAGCCAGCCAGGCACAATTTTGTTGGTGAAGTGCGGGTACAGCACCAAGCCCTCACGCTGTGCATAAGGCAGATGCAGGTGATAGTCGATGATGCCGCCATCCCAATAGGTGCCTTCCGCCGCGCCATCAATGTTGCGTACACCGTCCAGTATTAGCGGTATCGATCCGGAAGCAATTAGCGCGTCGCCGAAGTTTGATTCGGTCAGCCGCGAATAGGCGGTGCGGAACGGATCGAATTGGCCGCCGCGCGCCGAAGTTCCATCGGCAAAGAGTGGCGTGGCATGGTCCCCTGCGTAAAACCAGGTGCGATCAAGAAAGTACCGCAAATGTTTTCTTCCGACCGCGTTTGCCAGCGCCGCCAGCGCATAGCCGACGTGTGTGCGTCCGCGTTGTTCACGCGCAAGGATGTGTTTGCCCCGCACCGCCAGCACGTGCAATCGGTAACTGGGATGGGTAAGTACGCCCGCAATATGACCCTTGAAGAGATTGCTGATGAGGTCGCGCGCGTAGGCGGTGATGTAGGCGGCAGTGACTTTGCGGGGATAGTGTTGCTGGCTGTAAGCACTGGCAAACGCAGTCAGTGCAGCACGAGTATCCGCAGCGGAAAAAACGCCATCACGCACACCCCGGCAGACGGCCGCGAATCGCCATGCGCCAATGGAGGCACCAATGAGGTCAATTGGCGTGGTGCGTGTCTCGAATCCCTGCGGCAACCATTCGGCAAACAGCCACTCATCGAGCTTTGCCAGTCCGAGTCCTTTCGGACCACCCGCAGCCCCCGGCACGATTGTAATGTCATGTGGATTTAGTCCATGCCGACGGATGTGTTCGATTGCTTTGTGACCCGCTTGAATATCGAGGGAGCTCATGATGAACGATGTTTCACAACGCGTGTCTCGTGAAATCCGATAACACCACGCAGCACCTCTTGTGGCGCTTCAATCTGCGGATAGTGGCCGATACCGTTGAGCAACATGATGTCCGCGCCCGGCACTAAATCGGCGTAGCGTTTTGCCATGTGTCGGCCAGATACGGGGTCGTCAGCGCCATTGATTAGTCGCAGTGGAATATTGGCAGTACGCGCATTGGTCAACGCTCCCACCCAGCGCGAGCGATACTGTTTGCGCTCCGGTATGTAACCGATCAGTTTGTGCATCACCTGGATGCCGTTGTTTTCAACAACCATGGACCACATCGCCTCCAGCTCAGCGCGCGAGGGCGGCGTGCCTGCGCCAAAGATCGACGTCATGCTCTTGGCAAAGCGCGTGAAGTCCATTTGTTTCGCGACGATACCGCCAAGCGGCGATAACAATAGCCGTTGCACTAGGCGTGGGCGGTGAGCCTCTGGGAAAAGCCCGCCATTCAAGAAGCAGACGCTTCTTAGCGCGCTTGCCGCAGAATCGTCATGCGCCCGCGCCAGTAGCTCTTGTGCAACAGTATCGCCGTAGTCATGCGCGAGGATATGGAATTCACTCACCCCAAGCTTTGTCAGCATCGCTTCACAAAGATCAGCCTGGTTAAGAATGCTGTATTTGTCATCCACTGGTTTTGCTGAAAAGCCATAACCCAACAGATCGGGTGCAATGACGTGAAAGTGTGGTGTCAGGTTTTCCCATAGCGGCGACCAATCCCAAGACGAGGTTGGGAAACCGTGGAGCAATAGCAGCACTGGCTTGTTTGGCAGAGAACTGCCCGCAGGTTGGCCAGCACTATCGGGGCGGGAGCGGCGATAGAAGATGCGGTGGCTGCGGTGGGGAAAGTACTCGCCGCATTCGCGCCATTGTTCTGGCGAAATCCATGCTTTTGTCAAGACGCTTATGCCTCAGGATCGTAGAGATTGGCCTTATTATCCCAACATATTGGGGGTATATCGGTTTGCTGTCTGGCAATCTGCCGCTATTGCAAATTCTTTGTGGGATTGGGTTATGTCACTACTGTTTTCACCCTTTACGCTTCGCAAGCTTGAATTCAAAAACCGCATATTTGTTTCCCCCATGTGCCAGTATTCTTGCGTCGATGGCATGCCTAACGACTGGCATTTGGTCCATCTTGGTACACGTGCCATCGGCGGGGCTGCGCTGGTGATGACAGAGGCCGCATCGGTGACGCCGGAGGGGCGCATATCACCGCAAGATGCCGGTATCTGGAGTGATGCGCAGAGAGATGCGTGGAAACCCATCGCCGCGTTTATCAGCAACAACGGTGCCGTGCCGACCATCCAGCTTGCGCACGCCGGACGTAAGGCATCGACCTTTGCGCCCTGGCGAGGACGTGGAAAAGTCGATGTGGCGCAGGGGGGGTGGCAAGTGGTTGGCCCCAGCGCTAACGCCTTTTCTGACTCATATCCGCAGCCGCACGAAATGTCTGTCACCGAAATTCGCACGACCATTGATGCGTTCGCGGTAGCCGCCAAGCGCTCTTTGGAAGCCGGCTTCCAGGTGGCTGAAATTCATGCGGCGCATGGTTATCTTGCACACCAGTTTTTGTCGCCACTATCGAATCTACGAACCGATCAGTACGGCGGATCGTTGGAGAACCGCATGCGTTTTGTCTTGGAGGTGTCGGCCGCAGTGCGAGAGGTTTGGCCAAAATCCTTGCCGGTGTTTACACGTATCTCCGCAACTGATTGGAAAGCGGGTGGTTGGGATGTGGCGCAATCGATTGTGTTAGCGAAAGAATCGAAGCGACGCGGCATTGATCTTATCGACGTGTCGTCGGGTGGCGCGGCGGCTGATGCGCAGATGACCATCCGCCCGGGTTATCAAGTTCCATTTGCGCGTGCGATTCGCCAAGAGGCTGATATTGCGACGGGGGCGGTTGGCTTGATTACCGAGCCCGTGCAGGCTGAACAAATTGTGGCCGATGGTGATGCCGACTGTGTACTCTTGGCGCGTGTACTATTGCGTGATCCCTACTGGCCATTGCGCGCTGCGACCGAACTCGGTGTCGCAGTCGATTGGCCAGACCAGTACAAACGTGGCGCGGTCAACGCGTTCGGCAAGTGAGGGATGTCGGGGGCTTGCATCTTTCGATCAATGCGAACTTCGTGCTGAATCTCGCCGGTTGAGTCCCGGCGTCAGTGGACTGGCCGCAATGGGGCAAAAATTTCATCGCCTTCGATGTGCGTAGCGAGCGTAGGCAGATTCAGGCGCGAGCGAAGCCGACGAGGAGATAGTATGTGTAATGCAGCGACGAGTACGGCGAGCGAGTAACGCCAAGATGCCAACGCGCAGTAGCATAGCGCAGGCGAACTACAAAAAGGAATGCAAATGTACGACTTGTACTATTGGCCCACACCAAATGGCCACAAAATTACGATGTTCTTGGAAGAGGCAAAACTGCCATACAAACTTATCGGTGTGAACATCGGCGCTGGCGAGCAATTCAAGCCAGACTTTTTGAAGATCGCGCCGAACAATCGCATGCCCGCCATCGTCGACCATGCGCCTACAGATGGAAAGAAGGCGATTAGCGTGTTTGAATCGGGTGCGATCCTGCTCTACCTCGCTGGCAAAACTGGTAAGTTTTTGCCCAAGGACCTGCGCGGCCAGGTGGAGACGCTCGAGTGGCTGATGTGGCAAATGGGGGGACTCGGACCGATGGCCGGTCAGAACCATCACTTTGCCCACTACGCGCCGGAAAAAATTCCGTACGCAATTGCGCGTTATGTCAAAGAAACGTCGCGACTCTACGGTGTGTTAAACAAGCGATTGGCCGACCGCGCCTTCATCGCCGGTAGGCAATACACCATTGCCGATATGGCGGCCTATCCATGGATACTTGCCGAGCGTCAGCGACAAGATATGCAAGACTTCCCGCATCTTGCGCGCTGGCATGCGGCGATTAAAGCGCGCCCGGCGACTGTGCGCGCCTATGCCAGGGCAAAACAGATCAACCCAACGCCGCCGCCTGCAATGACAGACGCGCAAAAGAAGGTTTTGTTTGGGCAAGACAAGTCGGTCATAAAATGAAAAAAGCCGCTTATTCAGCGGCCTTTTAGATGCAAATCGATCCAAGAAGTATTACTTCTTGTTGATCGTGTTCACAAAGCTGTTGAAGTCTTCGATGGCCGCATTGGCGGCATCAATATGTGCCTGCGCTAGTTTGTTCATATCATTGCGAAACGCCATTAGGCAGTCGCGATAACCATCCACTTGTTTGACAAATAATTTCTGCTGTCCATCACTTTCGAACTTGCCGGGAGCATCGGGACGCACACAATTGTGTTTGGGTACCGCCGTCGACGCCGTTGCACCCGTTGCCTTTTCTGGAGCCTTTTTATCTTGTGCAATTGCGCCGAAAGATGCGAGCACGACAAACAACGACAGCGAGACGCAGGACAGTAGGAAGCTCATGGCGTTGGTCAAATAGTGTTGAAGATCCGTTTGGCAGCGAGTTACCCGGCAACGCGTGTGCTTGTTGCCGTCGATCCGGTTTCTGCGAGCCATTTTTTTATGCTGGTAACGATACCGTCCCGCGTCAGTCCGCAGTCAGCCAACAGCACGCCGGGGTCGCCGTGTTCAACGAAGTGATCTGGCAGACCGAGATGCAATACCGGCAGCGTCAAGTTCTGCGCCGAAAGTGATTCGGCAACTGCACTACCCGCGCCACCCATCACCACATTCTCTTCGACAGTCACAATCAGATCGTGGGTGGTGGCGAGTTTGAACACAAGTTCATCGTCGAGTGGTTTGACAAAGCGCATGTTAGCCACGGTTGCGTTTAGTTCCTCTGCAGCGTCGGTCGACGGCTTCACCATGGAGCCAAAGGCAAGCATCGCAACACGTACTTTTTGTGTTCCGACCGCATAGCCTTTTGCCTCACGGACGATTACCCCTTTACCAACCGGAAGTGTGGTGAGTGTTTTGTCGATGGCAACACCCGGTCCCGCGCCACGTGGGTAGCGAACCGCCGACGGCTGATTGAGTTTGACGCCGGTCGTGAGCATCTGGCGACACTCGTTTTCGTCGGCAGGTGTCATCACGACCATGTTTGGAATACAGCGCAGGTAGGATAGATCGAATGCACCGTGATGGGTTGGTCCGTCCGCACCAACCAAGCCACCCCGGTCCAGCGCAAAAACGACTGGCAAATTTTGTAGTGCAACATCGTGAATGAGTTGGTCGTAGCCGCGTTGCAGGAAGGTCGAGTAGATGGCCAGTACCGGCCGCATGCCATCGGCGGCAAGTCCTGCGGCGAAAGTGACCGCATGTTGCTCGGCGATGGCGGTATCAAAATAACGCTCGGGGAACTCTTGGGAAAATCTGACCAGTCCCGAGCCCTCCCGCATTGCTGGCGTGATGCCGATCAGCGTGGGCTCGGCGCGAGCCATGTCACACAGCCAGTCGCTGAAAATCTGTGTGTACGTGGGCTTCGGTTTGGCGTCGGGTGCGGCAGCCGTTTTTACCAGTCCAATCTTTGGATCAAACTTCGACGGGCCGTGATAGTTGATCGGATCGTCCTCGGCAAGTTTGTAACCCTGCCCCTTGCGGGTGACCACATGCAAGAACTGCGGACCATCCAGTTGTTTGATATTGTTTAGCGTGTCGAGCAGCACGTCAACGTTGTGGCCATCAATCGGGCCGGTGTAGTTAAAGCCAAACTCTTCAAACATCGTTGAAGGAATGATCATGCCTTTGGCGTGTTCTTCCAGCTTCTTGGCGATTTCTTTGAAGGTTGGCGTGTATTGCAACGCTTTTTCCGCAGTCTTTTTTGTGGTGGCGTAGAAACGCCCCGACATCAGTTTGGCAAAATAGTTATTGAGCGCGCCGATCGATTCCGAAATGGACATGTCGTTATCGTTTAAGATCACGATCACGTTTTCCTTTCCGACGTTGTTCATGGCTTCGAACGCCATGCCCGCAGTGATTGCGCCATCACCGATAATTGCAATGGCATGACGTTTGATGCCGGCGGTCCGAGCCGCCACCGCCATGCCGATCGCCGCAGAGATAGATGTCGAGGAGTGAGCTGTTCCAAAGGTGTCGTACGGGGACTCTTCGCGACGCGGGAAACCGGCGATGCCACCCTTCTGGCGTAGCTTTGACAT
Organism: Rhodocyclaceae bacterium; assembly: GCA_020247545.1. Taxonomy (GTDB): domain Bacteria; phylum Pseudomonadota; class Gammaproteobacteria; order Burkholderiales; family Usitatibacteraceae; genus UKL13-2. Next base: position 6,311 of record JADCIX010000004.1, read on the forward strand.
CAATGTGCGTCGACCCGTCAGAATCTTGTGCCCATAGGTCTGGTGACCGACATCCCAGACCAAACGATCCTCCGGTGTGTTGAACACGTAATGCAGAGCGATGGTAAGTTCAACCGTACCCAGATTGGAGGATAGATGGCCGCCAGTGGTCGACACCGAGTGCAAAATGAAATCGCGTAGCTCGTTTGCAAGTCGCCCAAGATCGCGGCGGTCGAGCTTGCGCAGATCCCTTGGCTCGTCGATGGTCTCAAGCAGCGGATATTGTTTTGCGGATGGTTGGGATACGGTTGCCATACTTGGGCCTTCTAATGCTAATAATCTCGCCGAACGATGAAATCGGCCAACTCATGCAGTCGTTGAGCGGAAACGCCGAACATCTGAAGACTTTGGTGCGCGTCCTGCAATAACTCGTCAGCAAACTGTTTTGCAGGATTGAGCCCGAGCAGACTCACGTATGTCGGCTTGTTCGCGCCCTGATCCTTGCCCGCAGTTTTGCCGAGTTTCTCGGTATTAGACTCGCAATCCAAAATATCGTCCACCACTTGGAAGGCCAAACCGATACACTTGGCGTAGTGATCGAGTTTCTGGCGTTCCGTCGCGCTTAGATTTCGCCCACAGAGTGCACCCATCATCACCGAAACACGTATCAACGCACCAGTCTTGAGCATGTGCATGTGTTCGAGCTCAGGAAGGGAGATATCCCGATCGACGCTCGCAAGATCAATCGCCTGGCCACCGGCCATACCGCGTGAGCCGCAAGCTTCTGCAAAAAGTCCAACCAACTCGATTTGATTTGCCGCTTCTTCCGTCAAAGAGTGCGTGCTTACAACCTGAAAAGCCATTGCCTGTAGAGCATCGCCGGCAAGGAGCGCAGTGGCCTCGTCAAATTCGATATGGCACGTTGGGCGGCCTCGGCGCAGCACGTCGTCATCCATGCAGGGCAGATCATCATGGATCAGTGAATAGGCGTGGATCATTTCCACGGCGGCCGCGACAATCCTTACCCGCTCACGGGGTGCCGCCGATACGTTGGCGGCGGCGAAAGCCAGCATGGGGCGGACGCGTTTTCCACCACCGAGCGTTGCATATCGCATGGCGTCGTGCAATCGGGTCGGCGGCGTGTTCGAGCTTGGCAGAAGTTCTGCCAGCGTTTTTTCCATCTGCCCGGCAATGTCCTGGGCCCATTCATTAAATGTCGCCTTCAAGCCGCCTCTGTCATGCGTTTGGTCCGACATTACTCGGCCAAGTCTTTGAGCGAGGTTGTGCCATCTGCCGCCGACGTCAAGACCTGAATGCGCTGTTCTGCGTCGGCTAAGACGCGTTCGCAGTAGCGCAACAACTCGGTACCACGCTGGTACGCGACAAGGGATTCTTCAAGCGGGAGCTGTCCTGCTTCCATTTTCTCAACCAGAGCATCGAGTTCTGCGGTCGCGGCCTCGAAGCTTTTTGGTTCTTTTTCGATCATTTTAGGCATTTTGGGCCACTTTTTTGGGAAAGCAGAAGATACCGGGAAGCGTCTTGATTGCGCATCGGGAGACGTATGCTGGAGTTTACACGCGGCATCGTCATGGTGCTCGCGGGCGCACCAAGACACGCGCACCCAACGTATCCGCTGGGCATGGGGCAGCTTCGGTAGTTTCCGGTGTTCACCAGCAGCGCAATTTAAGTTGCACTCCGGGGGAAATTTGGGCAAAATCGTGATCCCTCTTTTATTGCGCAAATCGTATCTTCATTGCGCGCTAAAGGAGCCTTGTCGGGACGGAGCAAGCAGAGTTAAAAGCTAGTTTCTCGATCGCCCGGGTGTTGTTTTTACTTTGGTTGATGCGCGGCAGTTTGAAGCTACGCGCGTGTTAATTGGAGGTAAGGACTATGTCCAAACGAATGGGCGAGCGCGAGCTCTCCAAGCCCTTTGCGCCTACGGCGCAGTTGCCGATCAGCTGGTATTTCGATGGGGCCATCCATCAGCGCGAGCTAGACACCATGTTCAAACGTGGCCCGGTATATGTCGGGCACGAACTGATGGTGCCGAATCAAAACGACTATCGTACGTTGGATGCAACCGGCGGTGCTTGGTCATTGGTTAACAATGGCCAGTCGGTCGAAATGATTTCCAATATTTGTCGCCATCGCCAAGCGTTAATGCTTAAAGGTGCCGGACAGTTGGCGTCAGCAAATATTGTGTGCCCGCTTCATCGCTGGACCTACGATAACAAAGGCGATTTTCTCGGTGCCCCACACTTTGCGGAGCAGCCCTGCCTGCATCTGCCTCGCAAGCCGCTGTCTCGGTGGAATGGGCTGTTGTTTGAAGGCCCGAATGCGATCATTGACGACTTGGCGCGAATCAAGTGGGCAAAGGAATTAGATTTCTCCGGCTTTACGTTCGACAAAGCCGAGGTGACACACTACAACTTCAACTGGAAGACCTTCATCGAGGTATACCTTGAAGACTACCACGTCGTGCCGTTTCATCCCGGGCTCGGCGAGTTCGTTGACTGCGATTCCCTCGAGTGGGATTTTGGTGAATGGTATAGCGTACAGGTCGTTGGGGTAAAGAATGAGCTGACGCGCGCCGGCTCGGAGACGTATCAGAAGTGGCACGACGTGGTGCTGCAGTATCGCAACGGTGAAACACCACCGTATGGTGCCATTTGGTTGACCATCTATCCAAATGTGATGGTCGAGTGGTATCCACATGTCTTGGTGGTATCCACCATTCTTCCTGATGGTCCGGACAAGTGCACCAACATTGTCGAGTTCTACTACCCCGAGGAGATCGCGCTGTTTGAGCGTGAGTTTGTCGATGCGGAACAAAAGGCCTATGCAGAGACTGCGCTCGAGGATGAGGAAATCTGCCAGCGCATGAATGACGGTCGCAGACTGTTGTGGCGTGAGGGGCGCGACGAACAGGGCCCCTACCAGACTCCCTATGAAGACGGCATGTTGCATTTTCACGAGTTTGTGCGGCGCGAATTGAGCGCTAAATGAATTTGAAATCGCGGGATAGGCGCGATATCGTTGACTCGCCATGACCTCATCGTGGATGCTGGCGGCTGGTGGACGCCGTAGCGCGGAGCCGGGGCCCTGCGACGCGGGGATGCGACCGCGAAGGCGGACAGGTAGCGCCAGCCGAGGGAACCGATGACCTCATCATGGATGTTGGTAGCTGGTGGACGCCGTAGCGCGGAGCCGGGGCCCTGCGACGCGGGGATGCGACCGCGAAGGCGGACAGGTAGCGCCAGCCGAGGGAACCGATGACCTCATCATGGATGCTGGTGGCTGGCGCCCTGTTCGCCACGATGGGCGCGTTTGCCAAGCTACTCGGCACACAATTCTCTGGTGCTGAGCTGTCCATGTACCGCTCGCTGGTTGCGTTGACGGCCATTGGCGTGGTCGTGTTAATCCGGCGGCAGTCGCTGGCGACACAATTTTGGAAGGGGCACTTCTGGCGCGGTACGACCGGCACCATCTCGCTGGTCGGTTATTTCTATGCCATGACCCAGCTCCCGCTTGCAACGGCAATCACACTGAACTACACCTCGCCATTGTGGCTGACGGCGCTCTCTACGTTATTGCTCGGTGAACGCTTCCGGTCGATGCTGGTGGCTGCAATCGTTCTCGGCTTTGTCGGTGTGGGGCTGCTGTTGCAACCGACGTTTTCGGACGATAACCTCCATGCCGGTTTGATCGGCTTGAGCTCCGGTTTCTTCGCCGCCTGTGCATACGTGAATGTTAAGAAGTTAGGCGAAGCAGGAGAGCCTGAATGGCGGGTGGTGTTCTATTTTGGTTTGGCCGGATTTGTTGGCTCAGCATTGGTACAAGCCATCTGGCAAGGAGAATTCCATCCGGTCGATACCAGCAACATCTGGCCGCTGCTCGGCTTGGGTGTGGCAGCAACCATCGCACAATTGGCGATGACGCGGGCTTATCACAGCGGCAACACACTGGTAGTTGGAGCGTTTGCCTATTCCACCGTCATCTTCGCTGCGATATTCGGGTTAGTGTTTTTTGATGAAAAACTTCCACCGATGGCTTGGCTCGGTATGGCGATAATCGTGGCGAGTGGACTTATGGCAAAGTTTGCAAGCGAAAAGCCCGCTTCGGTGAAGGGTAGACCTACGCTTCCCGCAGAAGAAGATTAGCCCGATATTTTTGCTTCCCACTGATTGGAGACGTTGCGATGTTGGTCTCACCTAAGACTCTTGCGGCGCATGCCAACGACCCTGACTGGGTTGTGTTTGATTGTCGACATGACCTAATGAATCCCGGTAGGGGCGAAAGCATGTACCGAGAGGGGCACGTACCTGGTGCCTTCTTTGTCAACCTCGATACCGACTTGTCCGGTGAGAAGACCGGCGCTAACGGGCGGCACCCGCTGCCCTCGCCTGCAGCGTTCAGCGCCTTTCTGGCAAGGCACGGCGTCACCCAGCACTCCACGCTAGTCGCCTATGATGATGTCGGTGGGCAGTTTGCCGCGCGATTGTGGTGGCTCTGTCGCTGGGTGGGGTTACGCAATGCCGCGTTGCTTGATGGCGGGGTTCAGCGTTGGATTGCATCCGGGTATACGCTTGAGAGCGCATTACCGCAGGCGCGCCCTGCGCCGTTTAGTGGCCGTGCAGATGCGTCGATGCTCACAAGTGTGGACGAGTTACTGCCGCGTATCAATCGTCCGGGCCTCACAATCATTGATGCCCGTGCACCCGAACGTTATCGCGGTGATGTGGAACCGATTGATCCCGTCGCCGGGCACATTCCGGGTGCCGTAAATCGGTTTTACAAAGAGAATCTCAATGCAGATCTCACAATGAAATCGCCCGAAGTACTGCGCGATGCTTTTACCAACCTCGTGGATGCAGGAAGTGAAGTTGTCCACCAATGTGGATCTGGTGTGACAGCGTGCGCAAACATTTTTGCGATGGAGTATGCAGGCCTCACGGGGTCTCGTTTATATGCCGGGTCTTGGAGTGAGTGGATTGCAGACCCCTCCCGGCCGATGGTTGTGGGGCCGGCATCAAAAGCAAAGAGCACTTGATGCGAGGCAGAATCGCGTTGCTCATTCGCGCGATTTCACTTTGTGTGTTGTTCTGCCCGCTGATGGCGACGGCAGAAGCCACACTGCCCGTGCCAGCGGGCGTTCAAGCGGCAGGAGTACCGCCCATTCCAAAATCACTCGTACAACGTGCCGAGCCGTATACAAAGTTTAGATCGTCGACACTACTTGATTGGCATCCCAACACTTCCGCCGCGCTTATCTTCACGGCAACACAATCGCCGGGAACCGAGCAACTACACCTCGTGGCAGGTTCTGGCGCGACACCTGAATTGTTGATCACGCAACGCGATCGTGTTCTGGAAGCAACAGTCCAACCGCTTCACGGCAACCATGTATTGGTAAGAACACTCGCCAACGATGGCAAATCGAGCCTCTCGCTTTTGGACCTACCGAGTCGAAAGCTGTCGCGTATTTCACCGGCTGACGAATCAGCGGGAACGGGTGTATGGAACACATCTGGTGAGAGTGTCGTTTTCACCACGTCTACAACACCGAGCAAGTTATACACCGGTGATCCGCGGCTGCCGGAGCAGATGAAGGTTGTCACCTCAGCGCAGATCGGCAAGTGGCGCGACGCACAGTTCTCGCCCAACGGAAAAGTGGTCGTCTATGTGCAGGAAGAGCTGGACGCTGACAGTTTGTGGATCTACGACACTGAAACGACAAAGCGCAGAAAAATTGCGGAAGGTGCACCACCCACCAGATACGGTGCGCCGCAGTTTTCTTCAGATGGCAGTGGCTTATGGCTGACCGTAAAACGCATGCCCATACCAAGGCAATTGGTCTATCTCGACATCGCTGCTGGTGCCGAGTCCGCCGTGCCGACTAGCCCAAGCGCCGATGTCGTCGAGTTTGCCATTTCGGTCTCAGCGAAACGGATTGCGGTCAACGCCACCGAAAATGGTTCGTCAGTGTTACGTTTTTTTGACCTTGACTCCCGCAAAGAGTTGTTGAGGCCGGCGTTACTGCCCGGCGAGATCACGGGAATTCGCTGGATGCCGATGCATAGCCCGGCCGGCGGCGCAAATCTGCCGCTAAAGTCCAGAGCGGGTTTTCAATTGGGATTTAGTCTTGCCACAAGCCGCGCGCCGAGAGAGTTATTTGTCTACGATATTGAGACAACCAAATTGGTGCGCTGGACTAATGGCGCGGTGGCTGGCCTCAATGCGTTTCAGTTTGCTGAGCCATCGCCCCTCAGTTGGAAGCTTGATGACAATCGCACGGCCAAAGCGGAATTGTATTTGCCAGATCCGGCGCGCTTTCCAGGCCGACGTCCGGTGCTTGTCATCCTCCCAGCGACTAGCGCGATAGAGTCCCCTCGTGGTTTCATCGGCAAGTATCAGTTCTTGTTGAATGAACTCGGCATCGCCGTTTGTTACCCGAGCGCTGGTGAAACTGCGCGCTCAAGTATGCCGACGCTGATCGATCGCATCGGCGAACAGGCGATGCTCAACGCAGACAGAGTCATCTTGCAGGCGTCGCCATCAGATGATCTGCAGACCTTTATGAGTGTTCTCCAGCGGCTGCCGCGAATCGCTGCTGGTATCTTTCTCGGCGACAAACCAAGCCCCCCGATACCAGACCGCGCGCCCATGCTGCTGTTTGTCGTGCAGGAAACGAATGGCCGATTGACGCCAGATTCAACGCGGCAAATTTCAATCGGCAGTGAAGGCGCTTCGGGCGACCCCGTTGTTCGTAACTTTGTCTTCTACGCACAGTTGCGCTTCTTGCAAATGATCACAGGGGAGTCTGGTTTACTTCCGCAAGACGAAGCACTTCCGTACAAGCGGCCGTTATAACTTGAGTTTGATCGCCTTGCCAGTTTCAAGCTTTTCAACTTGCGTGGTCTTCGGCTCAGCCATTGTCGTACTGACGATTGTTACTGGCGAGGGCATGTAGCTTGGTGCCGCCCCCGGCTGGAAGCGTTGAAAATAGTCCTGCACGCCCGCTACGCGCCATTGACATCGTGTATCGGCAGACTTGGCGCAGTAGCCGACGGCTTGCACGGTAAATAGTGATTCGCGTTCACTGGTTCGGTTTGTGTAGTGTGCGAGTTTGGCGGCGGTTACGAGGGCGCTCCATGCAGACTGTTTGCTGGCGCATGGGGTTTCAAATCCCGATATCGCCACTTGGTTCAGACACGCCAAACTTGCCTGATATAGCGAGGAATTCATTTTCCATGTTTCGTCGAGGTCGGTGACAAGTGCGCCGTCCTTGGCACGACGAGCAATACTTAGCGGAGGCGCATCGGTAGCGCCTGTCACCGGGTTGACTTGGTAGACGTCATACAAATCGGTAAAGATGCCCGTCGCAGTTTGGTATTTGCATCCGGGTTCTTTACACGCCGCACTTTCAACAGCACCCAGATGGATAAGTTGGTTGTTGGCGACGGTAAAAACTTGGTCAACAATACAACGCCACTCGGCAACTTGGCCGCATTGATGACGGACAAACAAGTAATCACCCTTCCATCCCATCAGCGAGCGCTGGTAGGCGAGTCCTTCGGACGGCGACTCGAAGTTGGGTATGAATGTAACGAACCGATATCGTTGCTTCTCACGATCAACGTTCACTATGAATTCATAAGCGGTGTTTTGTGTCACCGAAATTTTGACGGCTGCCTTTGCCGCGTCCGTTACTGGTGACGCAACTGCTACTGTTGTGTTCAGTGCCATTAGCGACGAACATAGCGCCAATAGCCATTGGCCAGGGTTCTTGAGTTTCATGATCGGCGAGGTCTCCAGTGAACAAGATGTTGATTTGCTAGGGGCTGAGAAAAAAAGGGCACCCATGAAGAGTGCCCTTTCGCAGTTTTGTCGGTCAGATTCTTACTTGGAGGCGATCTGACGTTTCTGTGACTCGTCACCAATATTTTTGGCGAGGAATTTTTCCAGACGACCAAAGTGATCAAGCACATTAGCGTCCTTGTTGAAGCCGTGGCCTTCGCCATTGTAGACAACGTATTCAACCAAGTTCCCACGCCCAGCAGCCTGCATTTTCTTGACGAAGTCGTTGGCGTGAATAATCGGCACACGACGGTCATCAGAGCCCATCGATAGTAATACTGGGATATTAATTTTGTCGACGTTTCTTGCGGGCGATGTCTTGGTAAATTGGGCCTCGTCACGTTTGCTGTCACCGACCGCGACTGTGAACTCAGTGTCGAGCGAATTATCACCTCGTTCAGCGATGTCGGAGTGTTGCACCTGCTGTAGCAGGAACAAGTCTGTGACAGCCACGACAGGTGCGGTGCATTTCCACAGCTCAGGCTCACGAACTACCCCCTGCAAGCTTGCGTAACCACCATAGGAACCGCCATACAGGCACATACGGTTCTTATCAACTAGGCCCTCCTTGACTAGATGCAACGCACCATCGGTGAGGTCGTCTTGCATCGCTAGGCCCCACTGCTTGTAAGACGATTCGTAGTGTTTGCGCCCAAACCCAGTCGAGCCGCGGGGCTCTGGTTCAAGAACAACATAGCCACGCGACGCCAAGAACTGTGCGATCGGTGTGCGGCCTTGCCACTGGATACCGTAGTAATTACGCACTTGCGGGCCACCATGGATATGAAGCACTAGAGGCAGGTTTTTCCCGCTAGTACCCTTCGGAATTGTGACCCATGCAGGGATTTCCATGCCATCACGCGCCTTGTACTTGATGAACTTGCGCTCTGGCATGCTCGATGGTGGAAGCCAGTCACGACGCTTCACCAGCGGCTCGATTGACTTGCCCTCGTTGTCGTATAGGAAGTACTGGCCTGGATTGGTTGGCGAAGCCGAGATTATCAGTAATCGTTTGGATTTTTCTTCAACCACGCCGATGTTGTTGACGTTACCCGGAATCGCCGCATCAATTTGCTTCTGGAGTGTCTCTAGCTCGGGGTCGAGCCACTTGGTAGCGGGCATTTCTGCGCTGTACCGAATCCCCACCAGCTTCTTCCTTTCGTTGCTGAATAGCAGGCCACCTTCTATGTCGATCAGCGGGTGTTCGAAAACAAGCTCACCGAATTTCTTGGTTTTGGTGTCGTATTTGAAGATGGCCATCTTGTCACGGCCGATGTTAGATGCCATGTAAACGGTTGTATTGTCGAAGTCGAATGCAATCGGTGAAATTGCGTCGCCAACCGTGACGCCCCATGTCTGACGATTTTCATACAATTTTTCCCACTTTGCGTCAGCGCTTTCGCGATGCCAGATGCCGATACGCGTGAAGGTTTCGTTACCTTGACGTGGTTCGCTAGTGACCGCAATTCTTGGTACCTGGTTGCGGTCGAGTACCCAGCGCTCGACGTCACCTGGACTGTTGAACGTGAGCAAAGTGTAGCGGCCAGTGATGGTGTTAAAGCGATAAAGATCATTCGATCGGTTGCTTCGTGCGGGCATGGAAATGATGTACTCAACCGAATCAGGGCCGACGGCCCGGACGGGACGGAACAAGATTGCGCGACCTTGGTCCATACTGCTCTTCTTGTCGATGCGGGTGAAATCAGCAAACTCTGTTCCATCAGTGTTGATGCAAAATGTACCGCGATAGCTAAAGTTACCAGTTACATCTTGGCCATCGGCTACACGCATACAAATACGTTTGTTGTTTACCCAGTAAAAGTTGACGACGTCAGTCGTCTCGAAACTGGTCAAGAGACGGCGGCTGCGTTGGGCAAGGTCGATGACAACCAAGTTGCCACGACCCTTGAACGGGGAAACGGCGGCCAAAAAATCACCGCTTGGTGAAAGCGACATATCCTGAAACTCAGGCCGCCGCAAGAACGTTTCTAGCGGGATGGCGCTCGCCTTGATGGCGGTAGCCTCGGCCGTTAGGCTTTCTGTCGTTGTTTGTGCCATCGCACCAGTCGAGAGCCAAGCGGCGCAAGCAACTGAAAACACGCGTAGTAGCGATTTAGCAGAGTGATTCATAAATAGCCCTGAAAAAAGTGAGGAAATGGTACTTGGGTGAAAGGTTAGGCGTCGAAGTCTATGGACGTTTATCGCGTTTCGCAAGTGTTTCATGAGCCTTTCTTTATCGGCGCGATAAACTGCGTTTTCGCCGGACTAAGCGGCATGATTTGCCGACGGATGACCGTCGAATGTGCCTCTCAGGTAAAGCTAGAAAGTCTCGTGAACACGGGCGTTTCCAGCCAGTTTTGCTTGAAAACGCCTGTCGAATGGAGAGTTTGCTATTCAATAGCCGAAGGTGCCTCGACCGGAGGCCTCTTGCTGCCAAGTTTTGATTCGGTGCCATTGATCAGCTTGGTGATGTTTTCGCGGTGCCGCCAAATCAAAAATATGCACATGATGAATACCGCAGGCAGGTACGCGGAAAAGCCGTACAAATACGCGGTGTAGAAGGGTGCGAATATCGACGCCACTAGCGCGGCGAGTGACGAGTAACGAAAAAACACGGCGATGACCAGCCATGTCGCGAGGGTTGCCAGACCCAGCCAGAGATTGATCGCAAGCAAAATTCCTGCTGCGGTGGCGACCCCTTTGCCGCCTTCAAAACGGAAAAAGACCGGGAATAAATGTCCGAGAAATACGGCGAGCGCGACGCCGGCGATGGCGGCGTCTGTCAGCACAAAGTCCACGGCAACGCGTTGCGCCAACCAAACCGCAAACCAGCCCTTGCCCGCGTCGCCCATCAGCGTGAGCAGCGCCGCGAGCTTTTTGCCGGTCCGCAAGACATTGGTTGCGCCAGGGTTACCGGAGCCATAGGAGTGGGGATCGGGTAATCCCATAAGCTTACTGACAATAACGGCAAACGAAAGTGAGCCGATGAGGTACGCGACAGTGACGGCAATCAAGGTATTCATGGGTGACTACTTTACAATAGCCAGTTATAAGTAATACAAACGAATCGCGCGTTTCCCGCTTTCGTGCTGCGTCCCTTCCGATACCAATCATGCTCTCTCTTGGCATGCACTTCTGATCCAACCAATGGACATCATTTTTATACGTGAATTTCGTGCCGATGCGTGGATCGGAGTGTACGAATGGGAGCAGCAGCGACCGCAAACCCTTGAGTTCGATCTGGATATTGGACTCGACACCCACCGGGCCGGCAGCAGCGATTCGATACGAGACACGATTGACTATGGCAAGGTCGTCGAGCGAGTTCGAAGCGACCTAAAAGAGGCGAAGTTCAAACTGCTCGAAGCGTTGGCCGAGCACATTACCCAAGTGCTATTTCGTGATTTTCATGCCGAGTGGGTAAAAATTAGTGTGGCCAAAATTGGTCATATGCGTGGCGTGAAGAAGGTCGGCGTTACCATTGCGCGTTCGCGCCATGATCCTAGTGTCGCAAAGTCGAATCCGTCCTCGAGCTAACGTGTGCTGAAGTGGATATTGGTGATTGTGGCCGGGGTGGTCTTGCTCGGGCTGCTTGCACCAACACTCAACAGGCTGGGTTTGGGTCGACTACCGGGCGATTTGCAGTTTCGCTTTAGAGGGAGGCTAATCTATCTGCCCATCACCACAACGATCTTGATTTCGTTGTTGTTCACGCTGATTTTGCGAATCCTCTAACGCTGACCTATTCGATTAACGCCACATCAACTAACGTCGGCTTGACGACCCGCACAATTTCTGACGGCGGCATCGACACCAGAAAGCCACGTTTACCGCCGTTGATGTAGATGCGTTCGATATCCAGAACAGATTTCTGCATGTAAACCGGCATGGGTTTACGCAGCCCGAACGGCGAGCAGCCGCCGACCGGATAACCGGAGTGACGGTGGGCATCCTCGGGCTTGCAGGGCGCGACCCGTTTTGCACCGATTTGCCGGGCTAGTTCCTTGGCCGAGACTTTGCGATCACCGTGCATCAGCACACACATTGGGGCGCGTTTGTGGTCTTCGAAGATCAGCGTCTTCACGACGTGATGTTCGATCACGCCTAGTGAGCTCGATGAAACACTGGTACCGCCATGTTCGACGTAGTCATAAATATGTTCGCCGTAACTGACACCATGTTCTTTCAGCATCATGGTTGCGGGTGTTTCGGAGTGTTTGCTCATTCGGACATTAGAAATGAATTAGCCACGAGGGTGATGTTCGGCGTGAATCGCCTTTAGACGTTCACGCGCCACATGGGTATAAATCTGCGTGGTGGTGATGTCAGCATGGCCGAGCAGTAGTTGCACAACACGCAGATCCGCGCCGTGGTTGATCAAGTGTGTCGCAAACGCGTGGCGCAGCACGTGCGGCGAAATTGTCGCAGAAATGCCTGCCTTGATGGCATAACGCTTAATGATGTTCCAGAACATCTGTCGTGACATGGTTGCGCCGCGCACAGTGATGAACAAATCGTTAGAAGTACGACCATCAAGAATTTGGTTGCGCGCAGTGCTGATGTAACGCGTCAACCATTCAGCAGCGACCTCGCCAAGCGGCACGAGGCGCTCTTTGCTACCCTTGCCCATCACACGAACAACCTGTTGATTCAAACTTAACTGTGCGAGCGGCAGACCAACCAATTCGGTCACTCGCAGTCCCGCTGCATACAGAGTCTCCAACATTGCCCGATCACGGAGGCCAAGCGGGGTTTCCACGTCGGGGGCGGCAAGCAGGGACTCAACATCCGTCTCCGATAACGACTTCGGCAGCCCGCGTGGCAGCTTCGGCGCATCAATGGCGGCGCTTGGGTCAACCTCCATCAGCTTTTCTCGGAGGAGGTACTGGTAAAAGCGTTTGAGTGTTGAAGTCAATCGCGCGGTGGTTTTCGGACTGGCGCGATCAACCCCGATGCGATGCGCAAAGTACGCCTGCAAATCCGTACTATCAAGTGTAGTGAGCGAGAGGGGGTCTTCGCCGCTGAGTTTAATCAGCCAAGTGTCTAGTTGAACGAGGTCACGCCGATAACTCTCAATCGTATTTTTGGACAGTCCATCAGACAGCCAAAGGCTGTCGGTAAATTGGTCAATCAAAACGTCGTAGTGGCGATCGGACATCGAAGGCGCTAGAACAAGGACGGGCTGCCGGCCATCTTGCCAGCAGCCTTGCCGCCGACTGTGGAAACGGCCGTGGCACCTTCGTGCGTCAGTAGCCAGCGCTTGATTGCGAGAGGGTCTTCTCGTTTGCCGCCCATGAAGCCGCCGAGCCCGGACGCCGCAATAATTCGATGGCAGGGTACTACAATCGGTACCGGATTTTTCCCGCAGGCGGTCCCCACCGCCCGCGCGTTTGAGCCGATTTGCTCTGCCAGCGCGCCGTAGGTCAGGGTGTTGCCCGCGCGGATGTTCTGCATGGCGTGCCAGACATCGAGTTGGTGTTTGCTACCTGAAAGTCGAACCGGCAAATCAAAAGTGAATTTGGGATTTTTGAAATACGACATCAGCTGTACACAGGCAAGATGCGCGAGTGTGTTTTTCGTCGGTGCCTTCGCGCTGACATCAGGGCCTAAAAACACAAGCGAGGTCACTGCCTGATCATCGGCGTTGATGCCAATAGTTCCAAATGGGGCAATCAAACGCGCATCAAATTTGTCGAGTGCCGCTTGGCTCAGCGTACCCATTGGAGGACCAACACGATAAGTATGGCGAGAAAAAGTGTTTCCGAGACGATTAAGATGACTGGTCGCCATCCCAGCACTGTCAGTTCTTTCAGCTGCGTTTTCATGCCAATCGCCGCAATCGCGGTGACCAACAGAAAACGCGAAATTTCGCCGAAAAATCCGCTGATTCCTTTGGGGATAACGACCAAGCTGTTGACCAACACCAAAACACCGAAGGCCACCGCAAACCATGGCAACAACGGCGGCCGCTTACCGGCACCTGCTGCCGCAGCCTGATCTTGACCACGCCGCAGCATGATCGACAACACAAGAATAACAGGCAGCAACATCGCAACACGCAGTAGTTTGACGATCGTTGCGGTTTCGCCAGCATTGGGCGAAACGGAAAAGCCAGCACCAATGACCTGTGCGACGTCGTGGATCGTGGCACCAAGAAAAACGCCGGCGTGACGTTCACTGAACCCCAGTGCATGTGAGATAAGCGGGTAGATCACCATGGCAATGGTTGACAGGGCCGTTACGCCAATGACGGTAAAGGTGGTGTCGCGATCAGAGTGGGCGTGGCGCGGCAGGACGGCCGAGATTGCCAGAGCCGCAGACGCACCGCAGATAGCGACGGCACCTCCGGTGAGAACACCAAAATCTCTTGCGCCGGTGGTGAATCTTGAAAGAAAAGCGCCTACACCAATCGTCAGTACGACGGCGACAACGACCATCGCGGTGACCGGCCAGCCTAGTTGCGATACTTCTGTCACCGTAATGCGGAGGCCAAGTAGGGCGATGCCGATACGCAGAAGTGTTGACGCGCTCCACTGCACACCAACCACGGTACGACCTTCCTGCCCAAGAAAGTTAAGTGCCATCCCAAGCAGTAGTGCAAACAACATCGCTGATGCGCCGTAGTGTTCAGCAAGAAACAACGCCGCAATAGCAATAACAACTGCTGCTGTCGTGCCAGGGGCAAGAGCACGCGCTTGGTTAAACATCGAGGCGGTAGAGGACACGATTGGAGTAATTGATCTGCGAAGTGAACAATTTACTCCAACCTGCCGTGTCAGCCGAAAAGATAAAACATCGATAGCAGTGTGCGGTTGGTTGGTGCGTCAGCGCCCTATAATTTTGAATGTCTTTAGCAATCCTACTGATTCCGGATTTCGCACTCATCCTATTTGGGTTTGCACTAAATCGCATCACCAACTGGGGGCGAGATTTTTGGGCTGGGCTGGAAAAACTCATCTACTACGTACTGTTTCCGGCGCTGCTGTTTAACTCCATTGCCAAACAGAAGCTAGATTTCGTGGCGGCGGCCCCCGCACTAAAGACCGCCATCGTCACGGTGGTGGTGGGGATTCTGATCGCTTATGCGGCTAAGTGGATCGTCAAAAGCGACAACAAGGCGTATGCCTCCAGCTTCCAAACGGCATTTCGCTTCAATTCGTACATTGGATTGGCCATCGCCGGGCGACTCCACGGTGAAGCAGGGATTGCCGCGTTTGGGATCGTGATTGGCGTTGTTGTGCCATTGTGTAACGTCGCCTCGGTCTGGATGTTGGCCAAACACGCGGAAGCCTCCATCGTCAAGGAGCTCGTGCAAAACCCGTTGATCATCGCCACCGTTGGCGGTGTGCTGTATTCACTCTCCGGCCTACCGTTGCCGGAAGTCGCGCACATGCTGATCTCGCGTATGGGTGCCGCCTCGCTGGCCTGTGGCCTGCTCGCGGTAGGCGCGGCGCTGACGCTGGTAAATGTTGGCACTAACGCGGCGTTGATTACCTACAACACCCTGATCAAGCTGGTTGTGATGCCGCTGGTGGCGATTGGCATGGCAAAGTGGCTTGGCGTGAGTGGTATCTATTTCGATATGGTCGTATTGTTCGGTGCCCTGCCGACGGCAACATCAGCCTACATTCTTGCCGTGCGGATGGGCGGCGATGGCCCAGTCGTCGCGCAAGGGATCACAGTGAGCACGCTGTTCGGGATGCTGTCGATTCCGCTTTGGTTGAGTGTCGGGCGGCAACTATGGGTGGTGCACATTCCGATTCGGTGAAACTGGTCTTCGAGAAATACCAAGATTGATTAACACTTCCTCCCCAGCCATAGGCCCCTCGGGGTTGCTAGGTCGATACCGACTATTCCAAATCTCGCTATCAAATCTTCCAACGCTAGTACTTTCCCGGTCTGGGGTTCCCGCGTGTTTTGAAATATGATGGTTGCACCTTTTACTAGAGATGGAAAAAATCTCGCAAACTCTGCTTGCCTTATGTCAGTCGAAGTATCAAAGAAGGCGAAATCAAATGCAGTCTCTAAGGGGAAATCGAGAGTGGAGGCATGATGGGATGTTACCTGCGCTTGCAAGCCCGCGTCAGCTATGTTTTTGGCTGCAGTCGCTTGCGCCTCCGGGTCAAGCTCTACAGATATTAAGTGGCCGAGGCCGTTTTGTTTCATTGCCTTTCCTATGCCAATCGCAGTAAGGCCGATCCAGGTTCCAGTTTCGAGCGCCAGCCTTGGCTTGAGTAATCGCACCAGGGAAAAAACAAAGTCGATGACTTCTGTTTCTGCGCTGGCAGAGTCAAACCGAGACCAAAGACGAGATGGAACGTCCCCCACTGGTTGTTCGGCTTTCTCTGGGCTAACCATTCGCGTACGATGAACAATAGACGATCTGGTTAAGCTTGGTTGCTTTTTCTGCAACGAAATTCGCTCCAGCCAACCGTCAACTCCCACCCACGGTTTGCTCGCATAGTTTGCACGATAGTAATCGGGGTCAGCTTCGTACTCGGCGACTTCGTGCCCGAGATTACGTACGTAGTAGTGGTCAGACCACGCACACCAATATCCCGCAGCCTTAATGTCGGCAGAGAGCTTGCCATCTGCAGGGAATTTATAGTCAAGCCCTTCCAAGTTGGTAACACGAACGCCATGCTCGAAGAAGAGCTCTGCTCTGGCGATAGCAGACGTTGTTAGGTTGTACTGCGCCTCGTACAGCACCTTGCCGTTTTTGAACCTTAAGCGCGTTGACGGTTTTGGCCCCCAGCCTTCGTAGTCCGTTGGGATATCCGCGAACAACGAGAGCTGACCCAGGTCGGGGAAAAGTTCAAACGCATCTCGGACATGCCCACTCCAGCCAGGGAGAAAGAGTTGATCATTCTCAGAAAGGTGGATGAGGCTACCTTTGGTCAGGGGCAGTACATTGTTGTACGCAAGTCCGCCAATATTCTCTTCCAGAAAAATGACACTCGCCCGGCCCTGCGCCTGTAAGGCTTCCAGATATTCCCTCGATCCGTCGGTGCTCGCGTTGTCGACAATGAAGAGTTCATACTCTCCCTCAATCGTTTCCAAATAACTTTCAACAGTGACTCGCAACGTTGAGACACGATTCCAATTCAAAACGATGGTGCTTAACAAGTTTTGGTTCCGCATCATTTCCTTGCTATTTTGTTCGTAGAGATTGAAACGAATACAAAGAAAAACGGCATCCCGAGGACGCCGTTTTTCTTGATGATACCTTTCAGCCGCAGCTTACTCGCCCTTGGTCTGTGTGGACACGTAGTCCAGCTTTTCCTTGATACGTGCCGATTTGCCGGAACGATCGCGGAGGTAGTAGAGCTTTGCGCGGCGAACGTCACCACGACGCTTCACTTCGATGGAGGCGATGGTTGGTGCGTAAGTTTGGAACGTACGCTCGACACCTTCGCCAGACGAAATTTTGCGCACAATAAACGATGAGTTGAGGCCGCGGTTACGCTTGGCGATAACCACGCCCTCATAGGCCTGAACGCGTTTGCGCTCGCCTTCTATCACGTTCACATTAACGATCACCGTATCGCCAGGAGCGAAGTCAGGAATCTTGCGGCCGAGGCGCGCAATTTCTTCTTGTTCCAGTTGTTGAATCAAATTCATGTTGTTTCCTTTCGTTTATCAATGGTGATGGAGGTGGGTTAGAAAGCGGCCCCACTCCGATCGACCTATTCACACAGCGCAACGCTCGATCACAAAATCAAAATCTGCGTTGATGTGTGCCTGCTTTGGTACTGCTTGCTTCTACAACTCTTAAGGCTCGTGCGATAGTTTAATTTCCGCAAGCCATCGCAGCTCTTGTTTACTCAACGTCAGCCCGGCCAGTAATTCCGGGCGACGTCGCCATGTTCTTTCGATTGCCATGCGCCGCCGCCATTTGGCGATTTCGGCATGGTTCCCGCTCAGTAGCACGGGGGGCACAACAGAATGCTCTTCAGCAAGATCCCAAACTTCCGGACGCGTGTAGTGTGGATGATCCAACAAGCCGTCGCGTGCCGGTGAATATGAGTCTTCTACCGCTGAAGCCCCGTCGTTCAACACGCCGGGCAACAATCTCACTATCGCATCGATCACGACCATCGCCGCCAACTCGCCGCCGGAAAGTACGTAATCGCCGATAGAAACTTCTTCATCGACATGCGCTTGAACAACGCGCTCATCAATGCCTTCATATCTGCCGCAGAGGAAAATCAACCCTTCCTCCTTCAAGAGCCGCCTAACGTCAGCGTCTTTCAATGGTCTTGCTTGCGGAGAAAGGTAAATCACCCGCGGTACGACTTGAAACTGTTGCTGGCGTTGCCTTGCGGCTTCGATTGCCTGATGCAGCGGTTCCGCCTTCATCACCATCCCGGGCCCCCCACCAAAGGGACGATCGTCGACGGTTTTATGCACATTGCCAACAAAATCGCGCGGGTTCCAACACTTGAGTTCCCACACGTTTTCGTCCAACGCCCGACGCGTCACGCCCGAATCGGCAATCGCATCAAACATTTCCGGAAACAGGGTGACTACGTCGTATCGTTTCACCACACCGCTCCCGGTTTGCTACTTTCTATCCTTGGAATCGTTTTCCTGCCAGTGGCGTTCCCAACGAACTGTGACCACCTTGTTCTGCCGATCCACGTTCGCCAAATACTCGCTGACAAACGGAATCAAAATTTCAGTACTTCCAGCGCTCTTACCTGACCGTACAACCAGCACATCATTCGCACCGGTTTCCATCAATGTCTCGACCGTTCCGAGGACTTCACCGGCTTCGTTTACGACGCTGGTGCCGATCAAGTCAATCCAGTAGTACTCGTCACCATCGGGTTGATCCAACCAACTTCTCGGTACTGCAATGTCGCGTTTGCCGAGTTTTTCCGCTGCGGTTCGATCGTCGATGCCTTTCAGCTTTGCGACTACCGACTTCACATTCACCGCAAAGTCCTCGACCTCGATCTCTTGCCAGCCATTTGCGGAGGACACGAACCAAGAAGCAAATTGATCAAGGCTGTCGGCGTGCTCGGTAAAGGTTTGCACCTTTAGCCAGCCCTTGATGCCGAATGGCGCGGCGATGCGCGCCATTACGACTGCATCGGCATCAGAAAGGGATGTGGCCTGGACCTTACTTGGCAACTGCGGCTTGCTTGCCACGCTTGACCAACTTCATCACAGCGTCGGACGCTTTTGCGCCTTGACCTTGCCAGTACGTCAGGCGGTCCATGGCGATGCGGAAACCTTCTTCGGACTCACCAGCGGTCGGGTTGTAAAAACCCAAGCGCTCGATGAAACGACCGTCGCGGCGATTGCGTGAATCAGCCACGACGACATTGTAAAAAGGGCGGTTCTTCGAACCACCGCGAGACATACGGATTACGACCATGCTAACTCCTAAGGTTTAGAGAATCATCCGATTGAGAACCGGAAACGGCCCCATTGCAAACGGGGAACGAGTAGCTCCCACAAATTCGCCCTTTTTTTGGGCAAGATTTGCGGGAAATCGGGAAATTATAACCAAAACAAAGGCTTATGCGCAAGGCCTGTCTTCAATTGGGTGAAAAACGCCTTGTACCGAGCGCGCGCTCCAAAGTGCGAGGTGACAAGCGCCTTCGGCAACCATCCTGCGGACAAAGTAAACTTCGTTATGGAAAAAATTTACGTTACAAGGCCAGAGCTGCCGCCCTTTGAGGAGCTGGAACCGCTACTACGTGAAATTTGGGATAGCCGGGTTCTTACCAATGGTGGAAAGTTTCACCAACAGTTAGAAGCGGCCCTATGCGAGTACCTTGGGGTGAAGCATATTTCGCTATTCACCAACGCAACCATCGGCCTGATTACGGCGCTGCAAGCCCTGAAAATATCGGGGGAGGTAATTACAACCCCCTATTCGTTCGTCGCTACCGCGCACTCGCTGCTGTGGAATGGGATCAAACCAGTTTTTGTTGATATTGAGCTGACAACGCTGAATCTTGATCCGACCAAAATAGAGGCGGCGATTACCCCGCAGACCACTGCGATCATGCCCGTTCACTGTTATGGCAATCCGTGTGACGTTGATGCGATCGATGCCATCGCGAAGAAGCACAATCTGCGCGTCATCTACGACGCGGCGCATGCTTTTGGCGTCAACTGCCACTGCGGTAGCGTCCTGAATCACGGTGATCTCTCCGTGCTCAGCTTTCACGCAACCAAGGTGTTCAACACCTTCGAAGGCGGGGCTATCGTCAGCCCGGACGCAGAGACGAAGCTGCGCATCGATCAGCTAAAGAACTTTGGATTTGTCGATGAGACGACGGTGATTGCAGCGGGAATCAACGGCAAGATGAGTGAATTCAACGCTGTACTTGGGTTAGCGCAACTAAAACACGTGGACGCTGCGATTGCGGCCAGACGAGCGATCGACGCTAGATATCGCGAGCTGTTGCGAGGTATTGACGGTGTGACGTGTCTCCCGAATACCGCATCCAAGAGCAATTACTCGTATTTTCCAATCCTGATCGAGCCAAAGCCTGGGCGTGATCGAGAAAAGGTCTACGACCGTCTGAAGGAGCATCAAATTTTTGCGCGCCGTTATTTCTATCCGTTGATCACCGAGTTCCCGATGTACCGGGAATTTCCTAGCGCACACTCCGCGAATCTTCCCATCGCGTCAAACGCCGCTGGTCAAGTTCTTTGCCTGCCAATTTACCCCCGGCTAGATGCGCAAACGCAGGAAGTCGTTTGCAGAATAGTTTCTTCTGCGCATTAATTTGTTTCTAGAAACTTGCTCGGCTGCCAGAGTCCTCGCCGCAGCGTGACTTACTTTGACGATTGTTCGATACCGGCTAGCTTAGTTTAAGCTGTAGGCGATTTTGAATGTCGAGCCCCTAAACAAATTGACAATACCTCTTCTATCCATCAGGAGGCACTATTTATGGCGCGGCCCATTTTCTGGCGTAGCCCCAGGTTAATGCTCGTCGGGTGAGTCGGGATTGGTTGGCCAGCGGTGATTCACGATCCCGCAGTCAAAATCTGCGTTCATTCGGAAGTTACCTAGAACGGCCTTGACTAGATCTCTTTAAGAAAACTTCCCACCGATGCTGCAATCTTTGGTGCAACCAAACCCTCACGGGTCAACATAAACCGGTACTCCGCTGCATCAATGAACGCGTCTGGCAGCCCAAGAGAGAGCTGCGGAGGGCGCTTACTTAACTTGGCGGTGTATTCGGCGACGGCAGCGCCTAACCCACCAATAATGGAGTGCTCTTCAACGGTCACGATTGCTTTCGAGAAGCTTAGAGCAGAATCGATTGCTGTCGTATCAATTGGTTTCAACGTGTGCATGTTGATCACCGCTGCGGAAATTCCCTCAGTCTCAAGTATTTTTGCCGCTTCAAGCGATTCATAAACCATTGTGCCATGTGCGATAAAGGTAAGGTCGTTTCCTTCTCGCAGCTTGATCGCCTTTCCAATGGTGAACTCATATTCATCGCTGTAAACGATCGGGTTATTCGGGCCGCCGGTCAATCGAATGTACATCGGCCCCTTATGGGCCGCTGCGGCATAAACGGCCTTAACGATTTCCGCGCAATCCGCTGGACAAACGACGGTGAGATTCGGGATGGCTCTCATTACAGCCGCGTCTTCAATTCCATAGTGCGAATTGCCGAGGAAGGCCATCACAACACCGCTGCCTATGGCAACGGCCTTGACGTTCATCTCCATGTAGCCAAGATTCATCCGAATCTGCTCACTTGAGCGCATCGCAATGAAGGGGGCAAAACTAGTAGCGAAAACGTTGTAACCTTCCTTGGCTAACCCAGCGGCAACACCGATCATATTTTGCTCAGCAATACCGATATTCAGGAACTTTTCCGGGTACGTAGCCTTAAAGCGATCCAAACCAGACGAGTTGCCCAAATCAGCGGACATAACCATTAGATCGGGGTGGCTGCCGCCGATGGAAAGTATTGCTTGCCCAAACACACCTCTGGAACCGAGGCGAGACCAAGTGCGGGCATTGGCAGGTGTAATCTCAAGCACTCGTGGGCCCCAATTCAGCCATCGCCAGATCGTAATTGGCTTTTGTTAGGCGATTGTGATGCCACTCGTTGTTGTTTTCCATGAAGGAAATTCCTTTACCTTTGACTGTGTTTGCGATGATGACTTTGGGTGCCGTGCGATCAAATTTCTGCTCAAGCGCAGTTACTACCGCAGTAATATCGTGGCCGTCAATCTCGCAAACATTCCAGCCAAAAGCAGAAAATTTGCCTGCTAGGTCCCCCAAATCGAGAATTTGTCGACTGTCACCATCGCTTTGAAGCTTGTTGTAATCAACAATTGCGGTGAGGTTATCTAGCCTCAGCTGTGCAGCAGACAGCACGGCCTCCCACACTGACCCTTCGTTGCACTCGCCATCGCCTAAAAGTACAAACGTCTTAAAGTCCTTGGCCTTTTTCTTTGCGGCTAGGGCGATGCCGATGGCCATTGAAAGTCCGTGTCCCAAGCTACCGTTGGATGACTCGACCCCAAGATCGAGATTCATTACTGGGTGAGCGATTAGATCGCTTTCGTTGGTCTGGAAGGTGGCGAACTTTTCTTCTGTAATCAAACCCGCCGCGAGTAATGCGGTGAAATAGCCAAGCACACCGTGTCCTTTGCTCAGAATGAAACGATCACGATCTTCCCAGCGCGGGTCTTCCGGTCTCAGGCGCATCTTACCCGTGTACAGGGCCGCCATGACCTCCACCATGGACAGACCGCCCCCCAAATGCGCACTAAGATTGCACTGGTGGCTAACTTCGAGAATTTTCGTGCGCATAAAGCGCGCGGCAGCACTGATTCGCTCAAGATCCATTGTGGTGCCCTAGACGATTCCCCCATCAACGCGGAGGGTTTGTCCGGTGATGAAGGCAGAGAGTTCAGATGCAAGAAACAAGGCGGCATTGGCAACTTCCTGCGGTTCAGCTGCGCGCTTGAGGGCGCTACGGTTGATCAAACTGTTACGTGCCGATTCCGCCATCTGGTCGAACATCTCAGTGCGGGTGACCCCCGGCGAGATCGTATTGACCCGAATGTTGAACGCACCTAACTCAGTTGCCATGCTTTCAGAGGCTCGTGTCAAGGCAGCCTTACTACTGCCGTAAGCCAAGTTTCCAGGGTCCGCGAAAAGCGCCGCAGTGGAGGCGATATTTATAATTGAGCCGGATTTCTGGCGAACCATTTTGCGCACCAAGCTTTGTGTCAATAGCAGTTGGGAGAATAGGTTAATTTCAAAGAGCTTTCGCATGTCGGTCACTGACGTCATCTGAAACAGTCCTCCGCTTGCAATACCTGCATTATTCACAATTATATCTAGCGAGCCAGCTTGTCCGACGATCTCGCGTCCTGCCGTCTTGATTGAGTCGTCGTCGGCTAAATCCAGCTGGACTGGTTTGATGATCACGCCGTGTCGGATTTGAAGAGACTCGAAGTCGGAAAGAGTTTCTGGCGAGATAATGCGGACACAGCCCAGTACATTACATCCATGCGCCGCGAAGGTCTCGACTACCGACCGGCCGATGCCGCGGTTTGCGCCCGTTACCACCGCAGTCTTGCCGGAAAGCATCATCATGAAAAGTCCTCTATTGCACGATAGATTGGGCCACGTTCGTATACAGGCTCCAGCAAATCCCAATCCCCTTGATCAATGATGTTGCCGGTAGGGAACGGGGGAACCGCACCGCTACCAATTTGGGAGAGGACTTGTTTGTGAGTGTAGTAGGCTCGCATGACGTGTATTACGAAGCTGGAATAAAGGCGAAAGTTCTTGGCGCTGGTGGCAGTGATAATTGCAAATCGTTCGTCCGCATCCAAATGCCGAAATGGCTTGCCGAGCTTTGCCTCAGCAGTCAACTCCACCAAGTTCCCGTAGCGGGCCACAAGGTCTTGGATGCCGTACTGTGCGCAATATGCGTCGAAGTTTATCCGGGCGGCAGACGGCAAGCCCAACGCCTCGTCCTGCGGAATGATTGTGTCAAGGATTTGATCGACCATAGGTTCTATAGGAGTGTCGATAGATTGCGCTTAATATGGTCACAGATGTATAGAGTCAAGGCCTGTGCCGTGGCGACCGGGTTTACTGCACCGGCTGTCACGAATATGCTGCTGTCAACAACAAACAGGTTCTTGACTGAATGTGTTTGTCCGTGTCGATTGACGACGGAGTTGTCCGCTTTATCCCCCATGCGAACGGTACCCATTAAGTGCCATCCTGTGTGCCGAACCGGCGAAACAGCGGAAATCACCTTGCCCCCAGCTGCCTCGAATACCTGCCTGCCCGTTTCGATCCCATGCTTGAGCATTTTTCTTGAGTTTTCGCTCAGGGTATATCGGATTTTTACGCCAGGCAAGCCATTAGAATCCCTGGTTGTTGGATCCAGCTCGACGCTGTTATGCGTCTCCGGCAGGTCTTCAGTAATGATGGCGATACCCGCCGTTCTATTGAAAACCCGCCCAAAGTCTCGATGATGATTTTTGCCGATTGAGATCTGTCGTCGCAAGAGTCCGGCAGTTGCTGTTTCAACTGCGGGAGCTCCACGCAAAACCTGCATCGTGTACCCTCGAACGAAACCCCGGTCGCGATCCGTTTCGTAGAACTGCTGACTGAGTAGGCAGCAACCGTGCGGGCCGAGGCTAGAGTGAAGGTCTTCTTCAAAAACGCCTTCTACAAAGCCGAGTGGGTGCAGCATTAAGTTTTTGCCTACTAATCCCGTATCGTTTGCTAACCCATTGGGAAAAGCGGGGCACTTCGAGTTGAGCAACAAACGCGGTGTACCAATTCCATTGCAAGCCAAAACTACCATGCGCGCGGTGACATGGTGTTCCCGCCCGTCGGCATCGATGTACAGCGCGCCACTCGCCCGCCCAGCAGCATCCAGCGTGATGTGGCTTACGCGTGCATGGGGCATTAGAGCAACGCCCATCGCCTTCGCTGCTGGCCAGTAGGTGCGGTCAACGCTTGCCTTCGCTCCTTGGGGGCAACCAGTATTGCAGGGGCCAAGGTTTACGCAAGGAGCGCGACCCTGATGTTTGTGAGTGTTAATTGCGCTATAGGAGGGCCACCAGTGCCAGCCAAGCTTGTTGAAAGCGTCTCCAATTCTGCGACCGACTGGACCTAACGGCACTGGCGGTAGCAGGTTATCGTAATCTGGATTGGCGGTGTCACCAACTAAACCAGCCACGCCCATCATGCCTTCATTCTGCTTGAAGAACGGCAAAAGCTCCGCATACGAGAGGGGCCAGTCATCGCCCACGCCATCAAGCGATTTGGTTCTAAAGTCAGAAGGATGAAACCGAGGAAAGTGGCCTGAATACAAAATGGTACTTCCGCCGACGGCGTTGTAATTGGCGATGGCGATTGGCGAAGAAGAGTCGTCAATCGGGTAGTCTGCGGGCAACCGGCGGACGTTCGGACTCGGGTTGTAGCTATCCTGTCGCCGAAGCTCCCAATCCGCCGCGATGCTGGGATAATGCTCCGGCAGGGTTGCCGCCCCTTGCTCGAGGCACACCACCTTCACTCCCGGCACATGAGCCAAACTCCAAGCCGCTGCGGCGCCGCTGGCTCCAGATCCAACGATAAGAATATCGGCAATATCCGACATCAACTATTTTTCTTGGGGAGATATTGTTCGAGAATTTCCGGAATTGTGATGAGCATATCCGCCTCACAAGCCACCTCGCCATCGGTGAAACCAATTCCCTTGCCCTTGCAGATGCCGCGCTTCCAAGAAATCACCTCGGTTTCGATGACAAACGTCTTGCCCGGTAACACTTCCTTTCTAAAGCGCACCGTGTGCTGCAAGGCGTGCGTCACCATACCTTTCAGGCCGGGGAGGGTAGTAATGGCAACTGTCAACATCTGCGCCAGCGCTTCGAGCTGGAGCGCGCCAGGCATATTCGGCGCACCGGGAAAGTGTATCGGAAAATACCACTCATTCAGCGTTAGGTGCTTGTAACCGCGTGCAAATTTACCTGGGCATACCGCGTCGACATGATCGATCATCAAAAAAGGGTAACGATTCGGCTGATAGTTTTGCAGCTCTATGCAATCTAGCGAGAAAGTCTCCATATAAGTTCCAGAATTCTTCGTTTGCAATTAAAGGTGAGTGGCTTCAGAGCGAATAGCAGTATTAGACCACTTATCGTAAGGCCGCCGAATCGGCTGACGAGCAGGTTTTTGACAGATTGCCGCTACTGACTTGGGGCATTCCCGCTTAGCGAAAGCCTTACCCCTGGCTTATGGGCGTCATCGCGGCAGCCTAGGATTGGATGTCGATGACGCGTGTTAGGCTGGCCAGAACATCGAAGCCATCCCACAAAACCCCCATGTCGAGAGCACGACCGATAGGTACTACCCGGTCTATTCCTGCAAGACGGTTGGAAGTAATGAAGTCTCGCAGTAGTTGGTGTCCGAAGCCAAATGTAGTGAGTGTTTGGAAGCGAGAGTCGACTACTGGTGCAATAGCATCTAGTGAGTTAACCGTGTATTCGTGCACAGTGCCAAAGTGCCCGCGTTGCGTCCATTGATTAGCAGTGAGTTTTGTAAGTCCAATGCGTGTTAACTGGGGAGAATCCCGGCATACCTGTCCGATGTTCTCGTGTTCAATTACTTCACTACACAGAGCGACGTATTTGTCCATGGCCTGTACGGGCTCCAAGAAATATTTTTGATGCGCGATCGCAACAACCTCTGGCCAGAGCCTAGACTGCGCATCGGCGACTTCCTCTGGGCTGCCCACCCACACTAGCAACTGCGGGGAGGAGCACGCGTATTGGTCCATCAAATAGTGGTCGTTGAAGATCCCGATACATAGCTTTCTTAGGCAATCTTGGCCGGCTTCGAGAACGCTCTTCGCCGCAATCGCGGATAGCGAATATCGATCAACGAACGCCACCTCACGGGATCTCGGATGCGCTCTTAGCGAACGTATGTGCTCTACCGTGGCGTCCCCCCCCCAAACAATACGACCGAGAGAATGCTGAAGCCAAAACTCCGTAATCGGGTCGGCTCGGTTGTAGCGCACCAAGTGAACTGCTGAACGCAAATCGCGAAATTTGTCGAGTGACAATACCTCTCCGAGAACTCTAATCAGCAGATCAGTTTGCTGCGATTCGCGCGAGGGCAGGCGCACGACGCTACTATTTCCTGACAGGAACGCAAGAACTAGAGAGTAGGCAAAATTGATCGGTACGTTGGATGGACTGATGTGAAAAACCAAACCGAGGCCGACGCGGAGGCTGGTGTGATCATAGCTTTTGGCGAGGGCTTCGAGGTTGGCTCGGCGGCACCAAAATGCGAATGTGACAACATCGGGGAAGCCCTTGGCACTTACGTCAGCCATCAGCGCTCTAGAAAGTTCTGCTAGAAAGTCGATCCGTAAAGGGTGGAAAAGCTGTTCTGGAGCATC
This sequence comes from Rhodocyclaceae bacterium, assembly GCA_020247545.1. Taxonomy (GTDB): domain Bacteria; phylum Pseudomonadota; class Gammaproteobacteria; order Burkholderiales; family Usitatibacteraceae; genus UKL13-2. The sequence goes on from JADCIX010000004.1 coordinate 33,574, forward strand.
CTCAATCGCCTGAAGATCTCCGAGCAAACACTGCACCTCGCCAACGGCACTACCGGGGTATCGTATCACTACAGCCCCGCGCTTCCGAGTTCTTAACTCGCCCATGTACGATAAATGTTTTACCTCTTCTGCCACAGGGGCAGTCATCGATTCCAGTTACCTCGCCAATGTCTTCACTAAGAAGCGAATGGCCTGGGTAGCTATGTGGAATCAACGATAACAACTGGATGAGTCCGCGTTCGCCGACGTCGCACGCCCTGAAGTCAATGGGGTCGCGAATGATGACCTCAGAGAAAGAGGACGAATGTAAATGTCCGTGTTCACACTCCATGAAGATGGATCCAGTTTGTTCGACCATACCATAATAGTTGTGTACTCTAGTGATGCCCGTGCAGCCAAAGAGCCGCGACTTGAATTCTTCTTTGGAGACGGCGAGAGAAAGCAGCCGTTTCCAGCCTCCACCGTGTAGCAAGATGGCCCGCGATAGGGGTAGCTTCAGGCCCTCTGGCCCCAGTGCCTGAATCATATGCTCCCAGACAAGCGAGGTGAAGCCGAAAATCAATATGTCTTCCCCATCGTGTCGTGTCAGAAACGCAGCAATCTTGTCCAGATCGAGCTTCATAGCGTCGTCTAACGCATACGTAACATCACGCCCGAACATCGTAAAACCGAGAATGCCCGCCGCTCGAGCTGAAAATTTTTGTCGATTAGCGGTTGTCGACGGGGTATCAATGACGAGCATTGGCAAGCGTTGCTTGCCGATGAAGCTCGACATGATACTTGCCAACACTTTCATTTGTAGGCTGGCGGTGAATCGGTCAAGAAAAATTTTCGAGACCCCATGTTCTCCAGTGCCAGACGAGGTCATTGTTTTAACGATGTCTTGTTGGGGCACGCTCAATAGCTCGTGATGCTTGAATAAGCGTACTGGGAGATACGGCACCGCGTCAAGCGTACCTGCCGCTGCGGAACCGTTGTGAAGTGCATCGAGCAACCTGCGGTAGTGCACACAGTGGTCGTAATGTAGCCTAGAGAGACGATTGAGTTCGGCGAGCAGGTACTCCAGTTTGGCGTTCTGTTCTAGGCCGTATGGGGCGACGTCAATCATTATCGGATCAGCTCTTTACTTAGTGTTTGATAATCCACTTTGCCGTTGGATAGGCGCGGCAATTCCGCTACTCGAAAAACCGATATGGCAGATTCATTGATCATTAGATTAGCGGATAACTGTGTGCGAATAGACTTGGGATCACCAGCGTTCGGGCCATAAAGACACACATTGAGGGAATCGTCGTTGCCAAATGCCGCAGCGTGAAAGCCTTGGTTGGCAAGCAATGACTCCACCGCATCAAGCGAAACTCGCACGCCAAAGACTTTTAAGAATCGGCTAAGACGGCCCACCACTTGGAAGTAACCATCCGCGTCGAAACTGGCGAGATCGCCCGTCTTAAGCACGCCCAAGTTAACGTCGCCCACGGAGAGATCGGTGTAGCTAGTGGCATAACCCAGCGAAACATTCGGGCCGCGAAAGCAAAGTTCCCCAACCACGTCCTGTTGTGCGATGGTATTGCCATGCTCGTCTTCGAGCCACAAGCTGCCGCCGGGTATCGGGAGTCCAATGCTGCCAGCCTTGTCGAATGCACGTTCGGGGGGAAGGTAAGACATTCGCGCGGTTGCCTCGGTCTGGCCGTACATGCTGAAGAAACGGATATGCTTTTTTGAGCACGCTTCTGCGACCAACTTTGTCTTGTCGGCGGCCAGCCTGCCGCCAGCCTGGGTCATTGTCTTTATCGTTGGCATGTCCAGGCGCTCAATGCGTAACTTAAGCAGCATTTCGTAGGTGTAGGGAACTCCTGAAAAGCTTGTCACTTTGTGCCGACGAACCAAGCGCCAAAATTCTGGATCCATAATGGAGCGATTGGTTAGCACCACGGATGCGCCCGCTCTCAGGTGACTGTTAATGACAGATAAGCCATAAGAATAATGTATCGGCAGCGAGCTGATGGCGCGCTCTCCAGCATCAATACTGAGATACTTGACTATCGCGTCGGCATTGGCCTCGAGATTGCGCCGAGATAGCCTAACAAGCTTAGGGAATCCAGCAGAACCCGAGGTCGCCAGTAATAAGGCAAGGTCGGGGTGGATCTCATAGGGGTGACTCCCTCGACATTTGACCAGAGAGTAGCCATCGGCGTTCCAGATGGTAGCGCCATAGTCCAATAAATCAGGGCGATTGTGGAACAAATACCTTGGCGCGTAAGCGGCTAACAGGGTATCCAGCTGTGGCTTCTGAATAGAACCGGGTAGCAACAGTGCGGTGGCCACACCTTGGAGCGTCGTGAGATAGCAGCGGAGCGAAGGAAAATCGTTGTTACACAAGCAAAAAACGATTCCGCTCTCACCAAATGCGCGACTAAAGGCATCAACCTCCTGACTCAGCTCAGCGTAGTTGATACATCTGCCGTTCTCCAGGTAGAGTGCCGCCGAATCTAATTCGTCGGCGCGAAAAAATCTCATGCAAGAACGTCAACCCCGTATTTGCGGAGTTTTTCAATGCCGATCGTATAAGAGCCGAAATCGATGATGTCGTCGGTCTCCATCATGATGCCAAATGCATCCTCTAGGGCTGCAATCATTCCCATGTGGCCCACTGAATCCCAAGTGGGCACACACTGATAAATGAATTTTTCATTGAGAACGTCCGATGTGACGCCGAAGCATTCAATGAAAACGTTATCGTATTTTTCCTTATTGCTCATTACTGCCTACCTATTTTTACTTGAATACGCGTTTGTCTGCATTTGGGCGCGCTGCACGCGCAGGGTTGCCTAGTGCGATGACGTTGTCCGGGATATCGCTGTAGACCACTGAACCCATTCCGATAATGACATCATGGCCAATCTTAATTCCCTCTTTTATCAAAGCGCCCATGCCAATGTAGCAGTCTTTACCGATAATGCTACTACCGCCGATGTTGACCATCGACGAAATCACCGTATTTTCGCCAACAACCACATCGTGACCGACAATAGACATCGTGTTTACGGAAACGTTGGTTCCCAGATCGGCGTCACTCGAAATCGAGCAAAGCGGAGCGACAATCACGCCTGCAGCAAGACGTGCAGTGGGTGCCACAATGCTGGAATTATCGACCAACTGTCCCAAGCGGATACCGTTTTCTTCGAGCCTGTTACGCAGCGCGACACGTGCTGCTGGCTCGCCATTTGCGATGATGACTTCCCCGGCATTTCTTGCCAAGAACTCGCACATTTGCGCAAAGTCAAAGACCTTAGCCCCATACCGAACGTCGTCCTTGCACACGTCATCGATAAACGAGATGCTTTGCCAACGGCTGCGCATTGTGTTGAAGCGATTCGCAACGTCCATGACTTCCTTGCCATATCCGCCTGCGCAGTAAACAAAAAGTGATGGTTTTGAGCTGGTTCTCATACCTGTTACTTTAGCGCAAATATCGCCTAGCGGCCTTCAGGCTGCGCCGCTTGTATGATTGGCAATTGCCGCGCTCTGTCCCTAAAGCGGTACTGAACCCAATAACAAGCCTCTTCATTCTGACGACTAAAATGATATGGAAATTTGTTTCGTTGCACAAAGCCTGAGCAGTAACTCGCCTAGAATCAGCTTGGGCGGCCATCATGCGGTGAATCGAAGCAGCCTGAGAAACGTAGCATCAATTTACCAGTGATGACCACTGTTGCGGTTAATGCAGTTCAAGCATTAGGCACGATGCGATGGATGAAGTCTGAATAGTCTTGGTAGGCTAAAGAGTTATCGTAGATTCGATGGTTATTTGATAGGATCTTTTGCTTAATCGTTTCATGCAGTATCGGATCAGTCCCGATCTTTACGGCCTTCTGCACATAGTCTTCTTTGCTTGCGGCAACACAATCCATTACCCCAAGCGCTTTGTAGTACTGAAGGCCAACCCTGCCGCGCATAAACTCGCCGGGGAGCGTGACGACCGGCGCGCCAACAGCAAACGCGAACGCCCCAGTGGTTCCGATTCCGAAATGGAACGGATCAAGGATCACGTCTGAGAGCGCCAATATCCGCTTGAAATCATCGGGGTCGTGAATCCATGGGATGAATAAGACGCGTCCCCGTGCTCCTTCAGCCATATTTTTGTCCAAGCGGGAACGCACCAGCTCGCCCCATTTGGGATGCTGAAAACTCTCGAATAGAACAACGTAGCCGGTTTGGTCTAACTCAAGTATTTCAGACACGGCAAGATCGAAATCGGGATGTAACTTCTGCAACATCATCGGGCATAGATATAAGGTGCCGACAGTTGGCAGGTTGAAATCTGCTCTAGTCTTCGTTGAGGTTGACAGTGGAGGACGCGGGAATCCAAATCCGCCGGATGGCAATCTAACGAGCTTCTCCGAGTAGTGGCTATCTCCATCAGCCGGCTCAGCAGCGTCTTCCGAGATGAAGTAATCAATCGTATCGATACCAGTCGTGTCTGGATGGCCAGTTGCGACACACTGATTGGGAGCTAATCGTGCGAAGGCCAGAAGTAACGTGAATGGGTCCATTCCGAGATCGAGATAGATCAATACATCAAGTTCCAGTGAGGCAATGGCATGCTGGGCGTACGGTAAAGACCCGGGTATGCAAACAAATGCACCATCGTACCCTGCGTAGGCTTCCTTGACTGATTCGCTAGTGAAATTAGTGGTGGAAATCACGAACACTTCAAAGTCCGGCAGCTTGGACAGCGCTTTGATGACTTTGCTGAATGCTATTGTGACCGAGTGCCGGTAGATAAATTTAGAGAGAAAACCAACCCGAATTCGCGCCCTCTGCTTTCTAGGCTGAACGCAGTGTGGGGCTACAAAATTCAGCGAGGGCGCAAATTTTCGATAGACGCGTGCGATTTTGATCTGAAGAGAGCGGTTGTTTTTCGCGTGATAAGCAAGGAAAAAATTGGTCCCCAGCTGCGCTGCATACGGATCGGCAATGAGTCCTGTTTGACCAAGAAGGTCGTCTAATCTTGCGTCTAAACGCCGCCTAATTTCTTCAATTTCGTTGGCTGACTCGACTATCGGACGCATGGTCAATGCCTGGCGAATACGAACCGCCGGGTCGTCTACCAGATCCAGTGAAGTCTGAAAAGCATGTTCGGCCTCATCGTAAAAGCCCCGTTCCATCTGTGTGATGCCAAGATAGAGTTGTGCGCGTGCATCATTGGGGTCGATTTGCAGCAAGCGATGCATCGTGTCTACTACTCCAGCGTAGGCACCGACTGCGGCATAGGCATTTGCGAGTTCGCTAAGAGCTGACTTCGAAGCTCCCTTGAGCGCAACCCCTTTCTCATAGGCGATGATTGCATTTCGATAGTCTAGAGACGCAAGCAGTATTGAGCCAAGTGTGAAATAAGCATCTACGTATTGCGGGTTGGAAGTTAGCGCAGCTAACACATTTTTCAGCGCGCTATCGAGATTGCCTTCGTTGCGCGCGATGGTAGCCAAATTGTTTAACGCTGATGGGGACTTGGGGTTCAGCGCTACTGCCCGCTCCATCGCTGCCTTTGCGTCGGTGGGCATTACAAGTTGAATGTAGGCTGAGCCGAGGTTACTCCATGCAGACGCATAGCTCGACCTGAGTTGGATTGCCTTCCGATAGTGGTCTACCGCCTCGAGGAGTCGACCCTGATCCTTGAGTGCGTTCCCTAGGTTGTAATGCGCTTCCGGAAGGTTCGTGGAAATTGAAAGCACTCTTCGGAAACAGTCCTCAGCCGCAACAAACTGCTCTTTGGCCGCATAGACCGTGCCTAAGTTGAATAAATAGGTATGTTTACTAGGGGCTAGTACTGTCGCGCGGAGGAGCAATGCCAAAGCTTCATCATGCTTCCCCGTCTGGCTGGATACTATCCCTAGTTGATTAAGCATTTCCGGTGAGTCAGGTGCCATGAGCAACGCAGCGCGACATATCCGCTCTGCCTCAGCTAAATTTCCAGTTTGCTGTAGTTGTTGCGCGTGGGCAAGATGTTGTTGCATGGATATGGTCGACATTTTTAGATGGCCTCAACATGGTCTGCGGCGAGCTGCCTTATTGTCTGTGCAAATTCCGGCGCTGCAGCGTCGTTTTCAAAGATTCGATGGTTGTTTTGCAAGATCGTTGCTCTGAGCCGTGCGCGAAGAGGACCGTCGGACGCAATTTGTGTCGCCATCGCGGCGTAGCTGTCCACGTCGGACGTAATACACTCAGGAATATCAACCAATTTGCAGTATGCGTAGCCAGCTCTGCCGCGCATAAACTTGCCAGGTTTTGTCACAAAGGGTGTACCCGCAGCACAGACAAAGATGCTTGTGGTGCCGATACCGAAGTGGAATGGATCCAAGATTACGTCGCTTTGGGCGATCATACAAATGAAGTCCTGTTGATTCAACAACCAAGGAATGAACACAATACGATTACGCAATGACGAATCAATTGTTTTGTCAAAGCGCGATCTGAGTAGTTGACCCCATGCTGGGGATTGGGCGCTCTCAACAAAGAGCACCACACCATTCTGGTCCAGCTTCAAAATTTTTTCGATGGCCTCATCGAAGTCCGGGTGGATCTTTTGCAACATCATGGGACAGGTATACAAGCGTACCGAATTGGGCATTCCAAGTTCAGTGCGAGTTTTGACGAGCTGCGGCATCTCTGGACGTTCAAAAACAAACCCAACATGTTTGAAGCGAATCAATTTCTCAGAGTAGTGATCGTCTCCATCCGGCGGTTCTGTCAGTTCTCCCGACAAAAAGTAATCAATTGTGCTGATGCCAGTAGTAACCGGATGCCCGGTCATTACACATTGAACCGGTGCGAGCCGCGAAAACGCAAGAAGAAACGTCAGCGGGTCCATGCCGATGTCCAAGTAGACCAAGACATCTAATTCGAGCGAAGACACCATGTTCTGCGCGCTCAACAAATCCCTAGCTGTTTGAACCGCCCGGTTTTTCAGAGACGGATACATCTTCGCAACGCCTTTGTCGGTCACCGGGGCGTCAGTGATGAGATAAATTTCAAACTCGTCCGTGACACTTAATCCCTCCAGGACTTTTGCAAAACAAACTGACACAGAATGAGTCGAGATGAAGTGGGAATAAAACCCGACCCGGGTTTTAACATGCCGCTTTTTCTGGCGCTGCTCGGAGTGGCAGTGTGGAGCAACAAAGTTTAGGGAAGGCGCAATTTTCTGATAGAAACGTGCAATTTTTTTCTGTAGATCAACATCATTTACACCATGGTAGGCCAAGTAAAAATAGGTAAAGCCTATCTCGGCAAACGGGTTTGTGGAAATCAAATTTTCGGAAATAAGGTTGTCAAGATTCCGTTCAAACGTCTGGCGAGATTTTTGTACCTCGTCATTGGTTCCCATGATGCAAGGCAACATTAAGTCCCGCATGACCCTCGGCCCAATCGCGGACGTAAGCGCCAAGGTTCTTGTGAAGGCTTCGTAGGCTTCATCGTATAGGCCATTGTGTTGGTAGGCCATACCTAATGAACACCAGGCACTGGCGGACTTGTTATCGAGGCTAATGGCTTTCTTGCCGATCAATATCCCTTCTGCCATCTGTAGATCACCGACTAAAGCTGTCGCCAAGGCGGCATGGGCCTCGGCGGAGTGGGGAAATTTCGCTACTAAATGTCGCAACGCGCTAATGGACAGCGCGTTATTTGAAAGATGATCGTAGGCGCTCGCAAGTTGATAAAGGCTCGCTTCTGATGGCTCTGGGTCAAACGCGCGCAACAGCGCTTCAGCTTCGTTTCGTTTGCCCTCCTTAGCAAGGATTTTCGCGAGGCTGGTCAACGACAGGGGATTGGTTGGCGCAAGGATCAACGCCCTAGAAAATATCTCCTTTGCCTCGTCAGGCCTGCCCTGATTCAGTACGACGAAGCCGAGATTTGCAATGGCGTCAACGTATGCAGGTGCTAACGCCAATGCTTCAAGAAAACAGCTCTCGGCGTTTGCAAACTGCTTTTGATGCTTGAGCGCAAGCCCCAGATTGTAGTGAGCCTCTACAGAAGAGGGGTCGGTCGCGACCGCCTTTTGGAAGCAAGCTGTCGCTTTATCCATCTGCCCCGCAATGGCAAAATTTCCTCCAAGCGTTACTAAATAACTTGCGTTTTTGGGTTCTGCCTCGATGGCTTGCTGGAGTAACTTAATCGCATCCTGTTGACGACCTCGCAGGTGCAAGATCACGCCAAGCAGGTGCAGTGCGCCAGCGTTTCTTGGTCGATTGGCGATGAGTCTGCTGCAGAGTTCCTCGGCGGCAGCAAGGTTCCCAGAGTCCTTAAGCCGTTGAGCCTCTGCAACTTGTTCGATTTCACTACTCATTAGTCTTGATTTAGGGGTTCTGTTCATACTTCAATTGGTTATCGCAACCCCGGCATCATGCCCTTCATGCTACGCATCATCTTCGCCATTCCGCCGCCTTTCATCATTTTCATCATCTTCTGCATTTGTTCGAACTGCGTGAGGATGCGATTGACCTCTTGCACCGTCACCCCCGCACCAGCCGCGATCCGCCGCTTGCGCGACGCCTTGAGCAAATCGGGCTTGCGGCGTTCAAGGGGCGTCATGGAGTTGATGACGCCTTCGGTGCGTCGTAACTGCTTTTCCTGCAGGTCAGGTGCCAGTTGCGCCGCTTGGCTCAGCTGAGCGGGCATCTTGTCCATCAGCGCACCCATGCCGCCCATTTTGCGCATTTGCGAGAGCTGCAACTTGAAGTCATCAAAATCGAAATCCTTGCCCTTCTTGAACTTCTCAGCAAGTTTCTGCGCTTCGGCCATGTCCACGGACTGCTGTGCGGCTTCCACCAACGACAGCACGTCACCCATGCCGAGAATACGAGACGCCATTCGCTCTGGGTAGAAGGCCTCCAATCCGTCCATTTTTTCTGACACGCCGACCAGCTTGATCGGCTTACCCGTAACGTGGCGAACGGATAGCGCCGCGCCACCTCGCGAGTCGCCATCGAGCTTGGTCAGTACAACGCCGGTCAACGGTAGCGCTTCGTTGAAGGCCTTCGCAACGTTTACAGCATCCTGCCCCTGCATGGCGTCGACGGTGAAAAGGGTTTCGATTGGCTCGACTGCCGCATGGATCGCCTTGATTTCGGACATCATGGCCTCGTCGATGGCGAGTCGACCGGCCGTGTCAATTATCAAAACGTCGTGAAAATGTGTTTTTGCCCAATGTTTGGCGGCGAGCGCGATGTCGACTGGCTTCTGGCTGTTGTCGGTCGCGTAGAAATCGATGCCGATCTGTGAAGCCAGGGTTTTAAGCTGTTCAATGGCGGCTGGGCGGTAGACGTCAGCCGAAACGACCAACACCTTTTTCTTGAACCGTTCCTTGAGAAGTTTGGCGAGCTTGCCCGCGCTGGTGGTTTTCCCGGCACCCTGGAGACCCGCCATGAGGATAATGGCAGGTGGCGTGGTAGAAAGATTGACCGGCAGTTTGTTAAGATCGGGCAGACGCTGCACACTCGCATCGGTCGGGTCTCCACCCATCAACCCAATCAGTTCCTGATGGACGATGCCGACCAACGCCTGCCCCGGGGTGAGACTCTGTAGGACGTCCGCCCCGAGGGCCTTCGCTTTTACGCTGCTGATGAAGTCCTTAACCACGGGCAGGCCAACGTCAGCCTCGAGCAACGCCATGCGCACCTCGCGCAATGCGTCGGCGATGTTGTCCTCCGTCAAACGCGCCTGCCCGCGCAGTTGCTTGACGATGCCATTGAGTCTATTTGTGAGGTTGTGCAGCATAGGGACTTACTTTGGTGATTGGGCGAATCTCCCCAGGTACGGGGTCGTCCAGCGTTAGAAAAGGTAAACTGGCACTTGGTGTGTGGCGATTGTCACGTCACGCTTGATTGGTTGCCAGACTCCGCCTCTTGGCGGAAACAGTCCCCTCAGAAAGCACTGAAGAGTTATCAATGACAGACCCGAATTTTATCACTGCCATCCTCTACCTCGTCGCCTCTTCTGGGGCTTGGCTGGCCACGCGGAAATCGCAGCAGTCGGTTCGACCGGTCGCTTGGCCGGTTATCGTGCTCGCGGCGGCGTTAGTAATGCACGCGGTGTCGTTGGGCTGGTCACTGTTTGGCGAGGGAGAAGGCGGGATAAACATCGGCTTCTCCCACGCGATATCGCTAATTGTCTGGCTGACGCTGCTCAGTTACATCATGGTCGGTAACGATGCGCGGCTAACGCGGCTTGCTAATCTCTACTTGGCACCAGTCGGCGCATTGTCTGCCTCAATGGTGATATGGCTTCCGTCATACCTTTGGATTGAATATGAAGGCGCAAAGCTCGCATTTGCGGCACACATCATCGCGGCAATTCTCGCCTACGCACTCTTTACGGTAGCCGCGCTGCACGCACTGCTCATACTTTTTCTGCAAAGACAGTTGTTGACTGGAAACATCGCGAGTGAGCAACGCGATCTGCCGCCCCTTCTGCGTATCGAAAAGCTCATGTTTCAGTTGTTATGGATTGCATTTCTGATGTTGACCGCAACGCTTGTTTCGGGCGTCTTTTTTTCCGAAGTGTTGTTTGGCAAGCCGTTCCAAGTGAATCACAAAACGGTTTTTTCGTTGTTATCGTGGTTTGTGTTTGGCGGTTTGCTGGCTGGGAGATTTATCGCCGGTTGGCGTGGCAGGCTGGCGGTTAGATGGACCTTGATTGGTTTTGTGATGCTGCTGCTTTCTTACGTCGGTAGCAAGTTTGTGCTCGAAGTGATTTTGAAGCGGGTGTGAGGCAATGGTTGAAGCGCGCGTGCGATATCTACGCATACGACGCATACGACGCATACGACGCATACGACGCACATGACCGATGACATCTCTTTAAGCTGGCTGTTTCTGGGGCTTGCCGGACTACTGGTCGGTTCAGGCTTCTTTTCACTTTCAGAAACCTGCATGATGGCGCTAAACCGCTACCGGTTGCGGCATTTGGTCAAGCAGGGGTCGCGTGGTGCCAGGCTCGCGCAAGGGCTTCTCGACAAGACCGAGGAGTTGCTGTCGTTTATTCTGGCTGGCAATACCGTTCTGAATGCGGCCACGACGATACTGGTGGCGGAGATTTGTCGTCGGCTGTTCGGTGATGGCGAATATGTCCTCGGCATCGCAACTGGTGCCGCTTCACTCTCCATTCTGATCTTTGCGGAAATCTTGCCCAAAGTGTTTGGCGCACGTTTTTCCGAGCGCCTTGCGCTGATTGCCAGTTATGTGCTTTCCCCCATGGTGCGAGTCACATCACCCATTATGTGGTTCATCAACGCGCTGGTGCGTGCAATCTTGCGCGTGTTCGGCATCAAGCCAGTGGCGGAAGGAGCCGCTTCACTTTCGATGGAAGAGATGAGAACCCTTGTCTTGGAGGGGGGCCACTTTATCCCGCAGAAACACCACAATATCATGGTGAATCTGTTCGACCTTGAAAACATGACGGTCGACGACACCATGACGCCGCGCGCGTTGATTGAAGGTGTGGATATCGACGATAAGATTGAAACCATCCGCAACGCCCTATCCACGTCGCATCACACCCGGTTGATCGTTTATGAAGGCGATTTATCCAATGTGATTGGCATTGTTCACGCGCGAAAAGTGTTGAATGCATCGGAGAAGGAACCGCTTTCCAAGCAGAAGCTTCGCGAGATCATGCGTGATCCTTACTACATTCCCGAAAGTACGCCTTTGTTGCAACAGCTGACACACTTTCAGGAGCAGCAGCGCCGTATGGCCTTGGTGGTGGACGAGTACGGCGAAATCCAAGGGCTGGTGACGTTGCAAGATATCCTAGAAGAAATCGTCGGTGAATTTACCAGCCAATCGCCGATGAATGCCGGCATGTTTCGGCGACAAGACGATGGCAGTATTATTGTTGAAGGGTCCTGCCCGCTGCGTGTCTTGAATCGAAAGCTGGGTTACAACTTTCCGCTTGATGGGCCGAAAACGATGAACGGTTTGCTCATCGAGCAGTTGGAAGATATTCCTGAGCCGGGCACCGCAATCAAGGTAGGCGAGTATCCGATTGAGATATTGCAGACTGAGGATCGGAAGGTGAAGGTGGTGCGTCTGACCGCAAGCGCGACTTAGTTCGGAGGCAGTATGCCGACATCTGCGGCATCTCCTTCGCCCCCGCGTCTGCCGTCGGACCCCATTGAGTAGAGGGCAAACGGTTGACCGTTCGCGCCCGGTACGCTGTATTGGTATGGGTTCTTCCATGGATCCAGCGGCACATCGCCATCGGTATATGGGCCCCGCCATCTTGCCGCGATTGCTGGGTCGGAAGGCTTAGTAGTGAGGGCGGATAAGCCTTCTTGCGAAGTCGGGTAACGTCCAACGTCTAGGCGGAAGTTCTCAACCGCGCCGCGAAGCAGCTTTGCTTGTGTCGCTGCGATCTTAGGAGCCTCGCGGTCTACTGTGCCCAGGATCCTCGGGCCTACCATGCCGATAATGAGGCCGATGATGGCAAGCACCACTAACATTTCCATAAGGGTAAAACCGCTGCTCCTGATTGGCTTATTACGCATATGAGTTTATCGTCGATTTTTGAAATGAGTATCTCAGTGGCAGCGGCAACACTAATCCAATACTATTTGCGAGCCTTTATAGGCCTGCACCTGGGCAAAGCGAGCCACCTTCTTGGTTACTTCTTGGCCCTTTCGCGTTTTGCGATGAAATAGTTACCCATTTCCCCCCACTGTTGCCAGTTGAGCCGTCCAAGTAGAACCGGCTCTTCATTGTGCGCACTGCGAAAAATTGCGCTTTCCCCGGGTGCCAAATCTGAAATTATGGGATGTGGCGAAGCGGAGGGAGGTAATGGCGAGCCAAAGAGAAATTTAGCAGAATCCGGGAATGTCGTTTGCAAGTGCCCTAACACTTGCGCTTGGGTTACTTGATCAATCACTCCCGAAGCTCTTCGGGCCTCCACCGGATTGAGACTGGGAGCAACAAAGAAACGAAGCCATCTATCGTTTCCCAATACAAAAGTATAGGTGGAGAGCGCGCTGCACAATTCGCTCGATTCAACAAATTGGATATTTAACTCAAGCTGCGAAATTGCGCGGTTAATTGTCTTTGCCTGCTCCATTCCGTGCGCGGATATCATTCTACTGAGGTTGCAGCTCTTCCACCATTCCGGCTGGTTGGTCTGGTCGATGCCAATTGAGTCGAGTGGGACAAAGAAGACGGCGGTGCCACCGCGTCTGAGTTCCGTGATCAGTTGGTCATACAGGATCGCAAGATTGGGCTCACGCGCACGCAGCACACGATTATTGGCTGCGGTGGCCGGCAGGCTGCAGAGGAGAGCCGCTGTCAAGAGGGCGAAAATGCCGCAAACCCGAAGGATGCGGTGGACAGGCAGATGTGGGTGCATGATGGATGGGACAAGTTAGTTTTACGAAATCAAACTACAAAAAAAAAGGGAGCCGAAGCTCCCTTTTTTATGCCAAAGCTTCTTAGCGTTGAGATGCGCGATACAGCGGAACCGACGTAACCGAGCCAGATGGCGTGGTCAGTACGTACGAACCCTGCGCCTGTGAGGCGTCTGCAGCGATCGTGAACGTCACTTGGAACGGCCCAGCAGGCGGGGTGGCTGGCAGGAGAGACGCCAGTGTGACCTGCGTAACTTTTCCTGTCTCTAGGCTACCCGACAACGTACCACCGGTTACAGGACCGTCTCCATTTCTAACAATCGCGCTCCATGACACGCTCGAACCAGCGGTTTGTGTCAAGAAGAAACGGCTGAGGAAGCCAGGCGTTGCAGATGCCCATGGAGCCTGATAGACAACGCCATCGCGCGTAATCGTACCAGTGTTGCTGATTGATGCGGTTGTAGTCTTGAATGTAGTGCCGTTTGGTGCCGCAGACAGCGTTGCGCTGTAACCGTTTGGAACAGAAGCAACTGGCGTTGAGCCATTCACCAAATATCTGACTTGGGTGCCGTTGGTGAAGGCGGTGGCGTTAATGTTGAACACTGCCTGTGTGCCCGTAAATGCCGTTCCACCGTTGGCGTTTGCTGAGCCCAATGTGACAGAAGTATTTGCTGCGGCTGCCGCAAAGTCACCTGTGACTGTAATTTGCGAGTTGCTCGAACCAGACAAGAAATCAGCCAGCGCGGCAATTGTGGTACCGGCAGGCAGATTTGGCACGGAGGATGCTAAATCAATAGCCAACGCGCCAATGACGGCTTGGTTGGCTGCAGATGCGCTGGATCCTGAAGCACCAAAGTTAAACGCCGTGAAGCCAGAGATCGAGGTTGCTACTTGGGTAGGTACCGTCGTCGCGTTATTTTTGAAGACGTAGCTTGGCGCGAATGTGGCGAGCGTACCAGTACGTGGGCCATAGAGAACTTTCGTTTGCGATTGTGCGTCAGACAAGAACTCGTAGACTTCATAAGTTACTGTGGCAGGCGCGCTAGTGCCGCTGATGTTGATACCGGCTGGCAAGTTGAGGGCGATACCGTCTGTGATATTTGCGCCAGCAGGGGTTGTGATCTGGAAGATTACGCTATTCGCACCGGCATTTCCGCCAAGTGCAATCGTTGGGGTAATGTTTGCGCCAACAGCGATGTTAGGGAAAGTTGCACCAGCGAGAGTCGGTGCGTTCTGGAATGTGCCACCCGATACAGCGAACCGAACGTAGCGCTGTTGGCCGGCCGATGTACCGATACCAAGAATGGTGTTGACCGTCGTAGCAGCACCGATTGCAACGTTATTGTTGATTTCGGCGGCGTACACCTTGCCAGCTGTTGCGGAAACGGTCGGGTTGGACGACGACAAGGTTACTTGGGCAGTCGCTCCCGTGGCAAACAAACCTGCTACGGCAGCGCTAAGCAGGGTGATTTGATTCTTTGAAACTCTCATTACTGTCTCCTTTGAAGGATTGTGTTAGTACTAACAAAATTTTTCATAACGGTTTAGCTTGGCAGCTCGTTCTTTTTATTTATCGCGCCGGCGCGATGTGTTGCCTTCAAAGAATCGTACTCCGCCTAGCTGACGCCATGAGTTTATAACGACGTCACCACAATGGTAAAGAAATCTTACCGACTTTGCAAATCCGCTTGCGTTTCCGGTGGATTTGCGTCTGTTGTGTTGCAATATTACAACATGCCGCAATCATGCCGCAAAACTTGAGAAGCCGCTTTAAGAAATGCGCGCAAACGAGCGAATCGATGGTGACCGCACGACTCGGGTGCGCTTGTGCGAGAATATTTTGGCACGTATCGATGCGCCGGTGTAAAACTCGTCGACCCATCGCGCTCGGCATTGCACTTCGGAACTACGCGAGAGATCACGGAAGGCTATTAGGGCGATTAGTTTGTCGACCGCAACAGCCATTCGCGGGTGTGGCTGGCCATGCCTGACTTGTTCCGCAGGCGCGGCTGACTGGAGGATGCTGCTAAATCGTTTCTCCCCAGACGTTCCTCACAGATATGCCTCATACATGCCTCATACATGCCTCATTAATCAAGAACCTTCGACACTGCCATGCCAACAATGTCACCCGCTGCAACAAGCCAAGTGAATCCGGACTGGATAGGCAGCCGGTTAGTCGCCGCAGGCAAAATTTCTGAAGGTGATCTGGAAAAGGCATTGGCGTTTCAGCGTGAGATGGGTGGCACAAGCAATGCCTATGCCGTTGGGGGGCTGACTATTTCGGCGATTCGTCCGCCTTCAGGCCGATTGGGCGCGGTTCTTATCAGAATGGGCGCGCTTTCTGAGGATGCGTTGCTGCCGCATCTTGCCAAGCAGACAGGCCTGAGCATACTGCCGGCTGGCCAATTGCCAACGACGACCGAAATCCAAGAGGGCATGAAGCAGCTTGGATTGAATGTGGCTTGGTGCCTTTCTCGTGAGGCCATCCCATATCTGCGCGACCAGCTAGTGAAGGTGGCTGCCAAAGACCCGCTGGATCGCGAGCTGAATGAGTTGGTTGCTTACGCTACATCCGCTTCAGGAATACAAAGTGCCGAGTTTAGTTGGCTACGGAGTAATGACGTCGCCAAACTGCTTTCGATCCTCAAAGATACAGAGAGCGGTTCTAGACGCGTCGGCAATCTAGGTGATGCTAATTATCTTCGTGAGCTCGCCGAAGAAGCGCCGGTCATTGAATTCGTCAATAACGTCCTCGCGCAGGCAGTCGATGAGCGGGCATCGGACATTCACATTGAGCCGGGTGAACGCGACTTTGAGGTGCGCTTGCGCGTTGATGGTGTATTGCAAACCCGGATGGCACGACCGCGAGACGGGTTTGATGCGATTGCCTCACGCGTGAAATTGATTTCGGGGCTGGATATTGCCGAACGCCGTCTGCCACAAGACGGACGCATTACCACGCGTGTGTCCGGCGTTGAAATGGATATTCGTGTTTCAGCCATTCCCGGTGTGCATGGCGAGTCGTTGGTGTTGCGCCTGCTGCCGAAGGAGCGCGCGGATCTCTCTCTGGCCTCGTTAGGTATGTCGCCGGATATTCTGAAAGCCTTCCAAGAGATTCTGAAACAACCGAACGGCATTGTGCTCGTTACCGGCCCAACAGGCTCGGGTAAAAGTACCACGCTGTATTCCGCACTGTCGGCGATTAATGATCGCAGCTTAAAAATTGTGACGGTAGAAGACCCGGTTGAATACCGCATGTCGGGCATCACACAAATACAAACGCATTCGGATATTGGCTACACATTTGCGCGGGCGTTACGCTCAATCTTGCGCCACGATCCGGACGTGATCATGATCGGTGAGATTCGTGACGCCGAGACCGCTGAGATTGCGATTCAATCGGCGCTGACCGGGCACCTCGTATTGGCGACAATTCATACCAACGACGCGCCGTCTGCCTTCACCCGCTTGCTGGAGATGGGCATCGAGCCATTTCTGCTCGCTACTTCCGTGCGTGCCGTACTCGCGCAGCGCCTGGTGCGTAAGCTTGACCCAAAAAAATCCGCGCCAGTGGCGACGCCGCATTGGTTGGGCGAAGAGTTTGCCTCACTCGCAAAAAGTTACCCAGACGCCATGCCAGCGAAGGCTTCGCTGATGGCGCCTGCCTCGGGCAATGACGACGCGGGCTCATATCGTGGTCGCTCCGGCATCCATGAGTTGCTCACCGTTACCCCAGACATACAGGACGCAATTGTGGCGCGACGCTCATCGATGGAATTGGCCGAGATTGCAAGACGCGCGCCCGGCGCGTGGAAATTCCGCACTCTTCGCGAGGATGGCCTGATTAAGGCCGCGCACGGCTTGACCAGCTTGGAAGAAGTGCTGCGCGTGGCCGGATCGCAGAGTCAGGGCGCTGGAGCCGACGACGCCATGCTGGCGGAAGACTCGGCTCGTTAAGTACCGACTAGAAGAAAACACTCTCGATGGCACTTTTTCGGTACGAAGCAATTGACGCACGTGGCGGCACTGTCGAAGGCCAAGTAGACGCGGCTTCGTCCCAAGAAGCGCTACAAAAGCTGGGCGAACAGGCGCTCACGCCAACCAAACTCGAAGATCAGAGCGGTGTTTCAGCCGAATCTGCCGCAAAAGCGCCGTCGATACTGGGGTTTGCCAAAAGCGCCAAGGTTAAAGTCGGCGAGCAGATTCTGATCATTCGTGAACTCTCGACGTTGCTTCGCGCTGGCATTACCCTAGTGGATGCGGTCGATTCGCTCGCCTTATCTCGCGTCGATACCCCGGCAGGACTGGGACTGCGTCGCGCCCATCGCAGCTTGAACGCCGGCACCCCCTTCGTTAAGGCGCTGGAAGAAACCAAGATCGAATTCCCGCAGTACGTATTCCAACTGGCGGCGACCGGTGAGATGACCGGCAAACTTTCCAGCGCGCTGGCGGATGGCGCGAAACAAATGGAGTACGACGACCGTATTCAGCAGGAAATGAAGAACTCACTTACCTACCCGATCATCTTGATTGTGGCGGGGGTTGCGGCGGTATTGTTGATCTTTTTGGTGGTGGTGCCGAAATTTGCCAACTTGGTCAAAGGCAGTCGCGCTGCGGATATTCCAGAAATTTCATTGGCGGTGATTAAGTTTGGCGTGTTTTTGCAAGCCAACTGGCTTTGGTTATTTCTATTGGTGTTGGCCGGGGCCGGGATTTTTTATCTGAGTATTCGGGATGCCGCGGGCAGGACCCAATGGCTGACACGTCTTTCGACGCTGCCATTGGTCGGCGAATGGCTAACGGAAGCCGAAATTGGCCGCTGGGCAACCACACTCGGCGCGTTGCTCGCCAACCGGGTGCCCATATTGTCCGCCTTGGAGTTATCTGCCGGGGGTTTACGTTTTGCCAAGATGCGCGAACGCGTCAATCTGGTCATTCGCGACGTGCGCGGCGGCTCTACATTGGCCGATGCGGCAGCGCGTTACCGGCTGGTTGGTGCGACCGGGGTTAACTTAATTCGCGTTGGGGAGAAGTCTGGCGAGTTACCGCAGACCGTGGCCACACTCGGAGAATTGTCCATGGAAGCGGGGCGGAATCGCATGCGCCGGTTCTTGGTGCTGATCGAGCCGCTGGCGATTCTGACCATCGGCGGCGTGATTGGCTTCATCATGGTCGCGATCATGATGGCAATTACCGGCCTGAGCGCGGGGCGCATGTAGCGCCACGGTTAACTCACAAACGCAGCAGACGCCGCAAATGTTGCGGGTCTGGCTGCCCGGCTTGGTGCGCGACCGATTCAGTCAAATAGTCATACACGCTCATCGTGGCGCTGTCTATTATTGGCGGGCGATTCGAAGCATTTTGTGCTGAAGAATGCCGTGATTGCAGGGGTTTCACAATTTCAAGAAGTTGTGTAGCCACGACGCTTTCGTCGATCTCGCGGCCAAGATGTTGCGCCATGCCGCGAACCACGCTTGCTGGGTAGGTGAGTAACTGGTCAAAACTCGCGAAGTAACGCGGCAGCCCCTCAGTGTGGGTAAAAACATGCTGGTAGTAGCGAAACCAGAGTCCCGCCAGAGATTCAATCGGCCGATCGAGCTGTGCGCCGATGGATGACAACACCGAATAGGGTTTGCGAAAGGCGATGATTGGCACGATCTCCGGGCAAGCGGCGCGCCAAATCGGCAGTGTGAATGAGAGTCTGGGATCTTTCCAACCAAAAGTTGGTTTGTCGGCGGCATAGCGATTGAGCAGGTGTCCAGCTTCGGCGACTAGCTCTTGGCGTTGGTTGCCATCCATCCGCGCCGCATAGTCGAGGGCCGGAGGGTCGAGCACCCAACCGCCGGCCGCTTGTAGCACACGATCGTTGAACGCTAAAAACTCGGCGTTTTCAAAGTACCCATCGGGATTGTTGTGGTTACGCGGGATGTGGTCTGTCTCATCGCCAAATTCGACGCCCAGCACCTCGTCCAAAATACGCGCGAATAACGAGGTTCCGCTGCGTCCAATCGAGACCACAACGACACGCAACGGCTTGCTGCCATGAATTTCTAACATATGTGAGTGTTTGCTTATCGAAAGCCGGGAGATTGCGCGTCCATCATTGAGAAGTGCTTGAAGGGCATTTTAGTCGCGTATCCGGCACCGCGCCGCGCCCTTGCTGGCGGCGTTAGGCGGCAAGGCCGCTGGTTGACGTTTCCCATGAATGTCTTGATAATGATGGGTTCCCGTGGAGAGATGGCCGAGTGGTTAATGGCAGCAGACTGTAAATCTGCCCTCTAACGAGTACGCTGGTTCGAATCCAGCTCTCTCCACCAGTTTTTGGTGGTGGGAATGTAGTGGTGGATGGTGGTGGATTCCGTGTCTTATGTCGTGAGCAAGCTGCGGGAGTAGTTCAATGGTAGAACGGCAGCCTTCCAAGCTGCATACGACGGTTCGATCCCGTTCTCCCGCTCCAAATTTTTGTAGTGGTAAAGCAGGATGGTGGTTGAAAAACCACCGCGTTAGTTCGGGCGCGTTTGGGCGAGGAAAGTGCAAGTTGAGCGATTGCGACGTGTACGAGTTTGTACACGAGGAAGCGCGAAACGCCGTAATTTCCCGCGAAAACCAGGCCGCAGGCTCTTGTAGCTCAGTGGTAGAGCACTCCCTTGGTAAGGGAGAGGTCGTGCGTTCAATCCGCATCAAGAGCACCAAAAACAACAACGCGAAAAAGTGGAAACCTACTTTTTCGCGGCCTAGTTAGTCAAATCCGGTGGCAAAGCCACATGGATTTTTTGGGCAAAATCTGAAATGCAGTATCCATTGTTAACCGAGATTTAACGAGGACGAGAAATGGCAAAAGGCAAGTTTGAGCGTACCAAGCCACACGTGAACGTTGGCACGATTGGGCACGTGGATCACGGCAAGACGACGTTGACGGCGGCGATCACGACGGTATTGTCGAAGAAGTTTGGTGGTGA